>CAWCJX010000029.1:0-111974 GCA_963795865.1 uncultured Alphaproteobacteria bacterium | reverse complement strand
GGATGCCCAGTGGGGTCAGTGGAACGCGATCTTCTCCGCATCCTTCATTCCCACCTTCCTGGTGTTCGGAGCGCTGTGCCGGAAGTTCCCGCTGAAGACCCTGCTGTTCTGGGGCACCGTCGTCGCGATCCCGCAGATGGTGCCGCTGCTGTTCATCCACTTCGTAACCGGCGCCCTGATCGCGGCGGTACCGACGGCCTCATGGGTGGCATCGCTTCGGCCGCCTACCTCGACCTGATGATCCGCTCCTGTCCGAGCGGCCTGCAGGGCACGCTGATGATGATGTCCGCCGCGCTCTACGCGATCGTCGGGGGCCTGGGCAATGTGCTGGGTACGAACCTCTACGATTACTTCGGCGGCTTCACCGTGTGCGTGATCGCGATCACGGTGGTCTATGCCTTGATCCTTCCGGTCCTGCTGCTGGTGCCCAAGCGGCTGATCGACACCGCGGACGGGCAGACCCCCGAGGTCGCACTTCACAGCCGACTAGGCCGGCAATTTTGGCGTTTGGATCACATGATATTTTTTCTCGAGCCGTCAGAACCAGCCGAAAAATCCGCCGGGATGAAGCTGATAATCAGGCCCACCTTGATCAGCTGGACCTTTGTGTCGACCGTCGTCCCGACCCCGGCAAAGTGGTAGGAATGGCTGCCGAAGCCGAGGTAGTCGTATTCGATGCTGGTCGACCAACCCGGCATGAACATCCATTGGGCGCCCAACCCGAGATCGTATCCGGCGCGGGTGCCGGTGACCGAGCCGCCGGGAAACGGTTGGGCAAATGCCAGCCCATAGGTCGCGTTGATCCACGCGACGCCGCCCTTTCCGTAGAACACCCAATTGCCGAGCACGTATCCGACCCGGCCGGTGAAAATATCGTACCAATTATGGTTGGTGGTGAGCATGCCGGCGGAGAACGCGGCCGGCGCCGTCGCCGTGATCGAGTTGAAGCTGGCGCGGCAAGCCGACCACGACGATGCGAGGTCGGCGCCGACCAGCCAATTGACCGAGAATTGATAATCATAGCCGAATGCGAGGCCGCCGATGGTGCCGCTCGGAGTGGTGGAGAACGCGGCCGCGCGCCAAAGTCGTCGTTCCATCCTCGTGCGCGCCGGTGCCGCCGATCTCCGCGCCGACATGAAAGCCCGTCCAGATCGACGCCGGCGCCGGGAATGGCGGAGCCTGGGGCAGGTCGGCTGCGCCGGCCGGCGCGCTCAAAGCCATCGCAGCGATCGCTGCCGCGAGGCACTTCAACATTCCGTGGGCGAGACATTCCGCCCTCCCCTCGTTTCCCAGCGAACCCATGGCGTGCCACATGCATCTCTCGGTCGGCGTTTTTTAGAACGTTCCCACCACCGACATCCGCGCCGCCAGCGGCTCGACCGGGTGCAGGACCCGATCCATCACGCCGGTCTGGCACACCGCGACGGGTGGCGGGGTCGGCGAAGCGCACTGGGCGTAGAGCTGATCGGACTTGATCAGCGACCCGTAGGCATAGGTCGCGAGGTCGGTGTGCGAGTTGAGCAGATTGAGGAGATCGAGCTGGACGCGCCATCCGTTGTCGAAATGATATCCGAGCTGGGCATTGACGAGATTGAGCGGGGGCGACTCTGAAGTAGTTGTCCTCGGTCAGCGGCCGCGGCCCGACGAAGCGCCAGCGCAACGCGCCGTACCAACCGAGCTTTTCGCCGAGGGTGACGCCGGCGGATGCGATGATCCACGGGGCGTTAAACACGTAATTGCCGGGCAGATTGCCCACCTCCGCCTCCGGATATCCGGCCAGCGACTGATAGAGCTTCGCCTGCTCATAGTCGTAGCCGAGGAACCGGGCGTGTGAGAGCGCGAGATTGGCGTCGAAATGCACCCAGGAGGCCGGCCGGTAGTCGTTGGTGAACTCCACGCCGTAACGTTCCGAAGGCCGGCCGGCAGAGGTCTGGCCGATGTCGCCGTCGAACACCAGCTCGGAGGCCTGATCCAGGAAATACACGCTGACGGAGGCGAATCCAGCCCTTCAATGGCCTTGGCGCGGACCCCGACCTCGGCACCGCGGGTGCGCACCAGCAGGGGGTCTGCGCCCAATGGCGTCGAAGGCGCTCCCGGCGTCAGCAGGCGGTCAATGGGGTACTCGGTAATGTCGGTGCCGCGCACGTCGTTGCTGTGATAGCCCATGCCGCTGCTCAGGAAGAACTCGGTCTTGCTGAACGGACCGACCACCAGGCTCGCCTTGGGGCTGCCGATCGCGGCCTGGCTGTGTCCGGAATTGAAGGGATCGTAGATCGAGTTGTCGGTGCCCTCAAAGTAGTCGCCGCGCCAGCCCAGGGTGGTGCGGAACCAGCTGGTCCAGTGGACCGTGTTTTCGGCATAGATGCCGACGCTGCCCTCGCCCACCCGGTCGGTGCGGATGTTGGCCATGAAGATGCGCTGATAGGTGTCGGTGAGACCGAGACTGATGGCGTCGTAGCGGGTCTGAACGCCGAAGGTGGCTTCGGTGGGGAGGCCGACATAGGTGAATTTGTAGGTGCGCGAGGCGCTGCCGCCCGCGTAAATGCGATCGTCGCGCTGATGGAACTGGTCGCCAAAGACTGGCGGACACGTGGCCTGCTGTCCGAGATTGCCGATGTTGCCGCAGGGAACCTGGGGCACGGTCGGCTCCACATTGGGCGTGAACCATTCGAAGTTATTGTAGAGATCCATCGTGTATTTGATCACATAGGCATTGGCCTTCCACGATCCGGCGTCGTCGGTGTGCGCCATGCGCGCCGACAGCGAGAAGCGGCTAGCATCGCCGCCGTCGGTGGGATCGAGTTCGCCATAGAGCGGGATCACGCCGGAGGCGATCGCCCGGAACGGCACCTGGTCGGTGGAATTCCACTGGTTGGAATAGGCCATCGCGGTGGCGGAAAAGCCGTCGGTGGCAGTGCCCTGGCTGTAGCGCATCATGCCGTCGAACTTGCGAATATTGTCGGGATTGACCCACGGGCCGTTGGAGCGGACCGCTTCGCCGGCGACCAGCAGGTTGCCGTCGCCGACCCTGGTCGAGCCGATCTCGAACAGCCGCTCATAGCCGAAACTGCCGAGGGTCAGTCCCGCAGTGCGGTGCTCGACGGTGTCCCTCAGGCTGATATGCAGGGACCCGGCATTGGCGAAATCGCCCTCGCTGGCGAAATACGGGCCTTTTTGGATGTCGAGCGCATTGACGGCTTCCGGCATCAGGAAATTGAGATCGGTGTAGCCCTGCCCATGGACGTTGGTGCGCAGATTGATGGGCATGTCGTCCACATAGGTCGCAAGATCGGTACCGTGGTCGAGATTGTAGCCGCGCAGGTAGTACTGGTTGGCCTTGCCGTCGCTCGCATGGGCGACGACCATGAGGCCGGGCGCCGCTTCCAGGATTTCGCCCGGGCGGGTGATCGGGCGTGCCAGGAGTTCGTCGCCGGTTACTCGCATCTGGCTCGCCGCGGCCGCCGGCACCGCGGGACCCGAGCCGACATTGGGCGCGCCCTGGGGGGGTGGTGCCGGCGCCGCCGGTGCAGCGGGTGAAGGTGTTCCAGCCGGACCGCCTCTTTTGACAGTCCGATTGGCGGTCGCCGCCCGCTGTTTAGGCCGCTCCGAGGTCACCGCGATGGTCGGAAGGGGCTTTCCAATGTCCGCAGCGCCCGCAGGGGCCTCAGCAGGTGTCGCGGCGGCCGGAGCGGGCGCCGCAGGCGGCGCCTCGCTTGCGGGGGGAGCAGGCTGAGGCGACGGTCGGACATCCGGTGGGGGCGCGGGCTGGGAAGCCAGCTCGGCGCTGACGCAGCACAGCGAAATCGCCGCGGCACCGAGCAGGACACGCCGCCGCTCGCCCACTCCTCTGCGCACCGCTTCGACCCCCCGGCCCGGCATTAATGAACTTTTAACAGTATGCAGACGAACCGCCGGCATGCAATGAAAAACAGAAATCTATGTTGAGTTCAGAAGCATTGTAGCGATTTTACTCCCGAATGTGTCGAGTAGAACTGGCCGGTAACGGGACTATAATGATCTGGCTTAAACCCATACTCCACTACACTATCAAGAAGCCTCGCGCGAGCGGTCCTGGCACCCCGGACAGCTCTCGCAAGCTTTTGCGAATGCAGGGGAACTTCCCCGAGGCGGCAGCGCGCATTTATGCAAATTTTATGGTTGCTCGTTCGACGCTTCTGCTAGAGTGCGTGCAAAGCCGGAGTTGCCTGTGTCCCACACCATCCGAGAAAAAACCAAGCTCCTGAACCGCGTGCGGCGCATCCGCGGCCAGGTCGAGGCGGTCGAGCGTGCGCTGGAACAGGAAATCGGCTGCTCCGATGTCCTGCAGCTGATCGCCGCGGCCCGGGGTGCGATCAATGGACTGATGGGCGAAGTGATCGAAGATCACATCCGCATGCATCTGATCGATCCGGCCCATCCCGAGGGCGAAGCGGCGGACGCTGCCACTGAGTTGATCGAAGTGGTGCGGTCCTACCTCAAGTAGCTCGTAAAGTCGGCTCCGCCGATGTCCTGGCACTAACGGTCCTGCCACTATCGGTCCTGCCACTCACGCGATCGCCCGGCCGAATTTCATCCGCATCCATCTGATCGATCCGCGCCGCCGACGCGGCGATCGGGTGTGGAAGTTACCGGGTGGACCTGATTGCTTTGCGGCCGCGACCGCGGCAGGGCAACGCGGTTCCCCTGTCGGAATTCGCCGCTCGCGGTCTCCTCGAGACCGTTGGGCGATGGGCCCGCCAGGAATGGCCAGGGGATCACTTGATATTGAATCGCACCGGCACCACGAAAGACAATTCGCTGCCCGGAAGCTGTGCCGGCGGCGGCGGCACCGGCTGGGCGCGGTTGAGCATAGCGAGGGTCTCGGCATCCAGCGTCGGGGAGCCGGAGCTTTGCACGATATGGCTCGCCCGCACCCAGCCCTCGCGGTCGATGGTGAAGGCGACGCGGGCGACGCCGCGCTCGTCGCGGGCGCGCGCTTCGGCGGGATAGCGCTTGAAGCGCTCGATATGGGCGGTCAGCAGGCTTTCCCATCGCCTGACCGCGGCCGACGTGACCACTGCGGCGCCCGGCGTCGGCGGCGCCGGCGCGGCGGGCATCGCGACCGACGGCATCGCCGTCGGCGGCCGCTCCTCGGTCGGCGGCTTCGGCTTGGGCGGCTCGGGCAACGGCAAGGCCACCTCGGCCTCCTGCTCGGGCGGCTTGGTCTCCTGCTCCTTGGGCGGCGTCGGCTCGCTCTCAGCCTCGGGCGGACCCGGCGTGAGATCGCTCGGCGGCGTCGCGGCCGAAGCCGGCGCCTCGGGAAGCTCCAGCAGCACCACCGGCGCCCCGGCATCGAAATCCGACGCTTGCGGCGATGAAAACAGCGACAGCGCCGCCACGGCATGGGCGGCCACCACCGCCGCAAAGCACACCGCCCACCGCGCCGTCTCGGCGCGATCCATCCCGGGGTTTGCGGCCACAGCGGTCATCGCGGCACATCCGTCTCCAGGCCGACCAGGGCGACCTTGAGATAGCCCGCCGTGCGCAGCGCATTCATGACCTCCATCAGATCGCCATAGGGCACCGTCTTGTCGGCGCGCAGGAAAATCCGCATCGAGCGGTCGGAATTGCTGAGCTGGTCGAGGGTCGATTGCAGGGCGTCGCGCGACACCGCATCATCGCCGATCGCCAGCGACAGGTCGGACTTGATGGTCAGGAAGATCGGCTTGTCCGGCCGCGGCTGGCGCTCCACATTGGAGGTCGGCAGGTCGACCGCGACATCGACGGTGGCCAGCGGCGCGGCGATCATGAAGATGATCAGCAGCACCAGGATGACGTCGATGAACGGCGTCACGTTGATCTCGTGGATTTCGCCGAGCGTGCTCTCGCCGTGGTCGAGACGGATGCTCACGGGATTACTCCGCGGCCGGAACGGCAGCCGGATAGCGCTCCGGACGCTGCACCAGATCGCGGCTCACCATGGTCAGGATCTCGACGCTGGTGTCGGCGTAGAGCGCGCGATATTGCGCGATCGAGCGCGAGAACATGTTGTAGATCACCACCGCCGGTATGGCGGCGGCGAGCCCGAACGCGGTGGCGAGCAGCGCCTCGGCGATGCCCGGCGCCACCACCGCGAGATTGGTGGTGTGCAGCTTCGAAATCCCGATGAAGCTGTTCATGATGCCCCACACCGTGCCGAACAGGCCGACGAAGGGCGCGGTGGCGCCGATGGTGGCGAGGATGCCGGTGCCGCGCAGCATCTGCCGGCCGACGCCGGCCTCGATGCGCTCGAACCGCGACGCGATGCGCTCCTTGATGCCGTCGATGTCGCGCCGGTCGGGCGAGCGGCGCAGCTCGCTCTCCACCGCCGTGATCAGCCGCGCCACCTGCCGGCACGCGAGACTCGCGGGCCGGGCGGCTTCGGCGAGCGAACGCGCCTCGGCGAGCACGCCCTGGGCGCGGGCGAGGCTACGCCGGGCGCCGATGAGTTCCAGCGTCTTGGCGAGCCAGATGGTCCAGGTCAGCACCGAAGCGAAAATCAGGCCGATCATCACCGCCTTGACGACGATGTCGGCGGCCATGAACATGCCCCACGGCGTGAGGTCGCGCGGCAGCAGCCCGGGCGCGACATCCGCGGCCGGCGGGGTATCCGCAGCCGGCGGCGCAGCCGCTTCCCCTTGCGCCTCCCCTTGCGGCTGAGATGCCGCCGCAGGCGTCGGAGCACCGCCGGGTGACGCCGCAGCAGCCGCCGCCGCGGGCGCCGGTCCAGCGACACCCTGCTGCGGCGCCTGGGCATGGACCATCCCGCCCAGCAAAATGCAGCCCAGCAACGCGACGCCGAGCGCACGCAGCAGGCCGGTCAGCCCGCACTTGTGCGAGAACATCACCCCGACTTTGTGTCGGGCTCCCGTGTCGACCTGGATACGCATGTCAAACATTGCAACTTGCACCCATTCAGTGGCGTCGGTGATGCCAGGCGGCCGGCTGATACGTCACCAAGTTCGAACCGAGCCGAAAGCCACGCGTCGACACCGGCCTTGTCGCGCGCCAGCTTTGAAGCATTCTAAAGAAGATCGCACTGCCGGATCGAATATAGCCAAGCTGAAAAGTGACAGACCACAACTCAAATCGCAACGAACATAGTTTCATAAGATTCTAAACTGGGCGGCGAAAATATTCATTCTTTCCGTTGATCCGGGCAGTCCTGCCTGATAAAAAGATTTGTCCGTAAATTCAGTACTTTAGTATCGTTCTAAAGAATAGCGTCATTCACAGGGGGTGAGTGGTGGGGCCGGATGTAGAGCAGGCGTTGCGGGACCTCGAACGCGTGCTGGCGGAACACCGTCGGGGAGAGCTCGTTTCGCCTCAATTGATTGCGCGGGAACCCTGCGTCGTGCAATCGCGCGTGGCGAGATATCGAAAGGCTGCGCTTTCCACCGGGGCTGCAGCCGGCGCGCTGTGCCTCGTGGGCGTCCTCTACGCGGTCGCCCAGGATGCAGCGCCAGCCGCCGAGCCGCCGGCACCGCCCGCAGCCCCCGCGGAAACGCCTCCGCCGGTGACGACCGGACCGGAACGGGAAATCCCTGCGATTACCGTGAACGCTCCCAAGCGAACCGCGGCGAAGCCGGCGGGACGAAAATCGGGACGGCTGCCACAAAATCGAACGCCGGTCCAAGCCCAAAACCAAGCCCAGAACCAGGCCCAGAACCAGACCGCGAGCGACGAAGGTCCGACCGCCAACCCGACCGCTTTCGAGAAAACAACGCTTTCGCTGAACGCGGCACGGGAGAACCTGCAGCCTAAGATCGGCGCCTCGACCTACACCATGAATCGCGAAGCTATCGAATCGCTTCCGCAGGGCGACAACACGCCGGCGGACAAGGTTATTCTTCAGATGCCAGGGGTTTCCTACGATTCAGCCGCCAGCAATCCCAGCTACCACGTGCGCAACGAGTACGCGAACACGCAGACCCGGATAAACGGAATTCTTCTCCCCGAGGGCGTTTCCGGCCTTGGCCCGATATTGGAGAGCAGCTTTGTCGGCAGCCTGACGCTCCTCACCGGCACCCTGCCGGCCCAATACGGGCTGCGCACGGCGGGCGTGTTCGACATGACGACACGCAGCTTCTTCAACAATGGCGGCAGCGTCAGCCTCTACGGCGGCAGCCACGACACCTTCACCCAGAGCTTCAATTACGGCGGGGTCGTCAGCGACACCCAGTATTTCGTCGCCGGCCGCAACCTGTCGAATGCCGTCGGCATCGAGAATCCGACCGCGGGCTATAATGCGATCCACGACAACACCGAGCAGGGGAAATTCTTCGGCTACATGTCGACCCTGCTCGACCCCTCGACGCGCCTGAGCATCATCTCCGGGGCCTCGGTCGCCAAGTTCCAGATCCCCAACAATCCGGGGCAGGCGCCCACCGGCGACTACGGCAGCCCGACATTCCCGTCGACGTTTCTCAACGAGCGCGAATACGACAGGTATTACTATAACATCGTGGCGGTCCAGACCCATGGCGACAGCCTCGACACCCAGCTCTCGTCGTTCTCGCGCTATGCCAAGGTGCACTTCGTGCCCGACGTCTATGGCGACCTCGTCTTCAACGATGTCGCGGCGGACGTCACCCGCGAAAGCCTTCTCAATGGCATCCAGTTCGATGCCGCCTATCAACTCGACGACCGGCACAAACTACGGGCCGGCTTTGCCGTCAGCGCCGAAACGACCGCCGTCGCCAACATACAAACCGTGTTGCCCGTCACACCGAGCGGCACCGTGCTGCCGAGCCCGTTCAACGTCGAGCAACGCAATTCATTGATCGGCCGGAACGTCGGCGGCTACATCCAGGACGAGTGGAAGATCACCGACCAGTTCGTCCTGAATACCGGCCTGCGGTTCGATCAGCTGGACCAATACGTCAACGCCAACCAGTTCAGCCCGCGCGTCGGCTTCGTCTACAAGCCGTTCGAAGAGGCCACCACCATTCATGCAGGCTATGCCCGCTATTTCACCCCGCCGATGCAGGCCCAGGCGACCCCGGCGAACTTGGCGCTGGTGATGAACACGACCGCTCAGCCGGAAGTTCTGATGGCCGACAAGGTGCTGCCGGAGCGCTCGCACTACTTCGATGTCGGCCTCGACCAGAAGCTGCTGCCCGGCCTCACCGTGGGCATCGACACCTATTACAAGATTGCGACCGACCAGATCGACGACGGGCAATTCGGCCAGGCAGTGATCCTGACCCAGTTCAACTATGCAAAGGGAACCAGCGAAGGCATAGAGTTCAAGGCCAAATATCAGAACGGCGACTTCAACGCTTACGGGAACCTGTCCGCCAACGTGAACAGATCGATCGACGTCGTGTCGAACCAGTACCTCATCGACGCCCTCACTTATGGTTATCTTCTCAACAATTGGCACTACATCGACGATATGCAGTACATGACGGGGTCGGCGGGCGCATCTTATCGATGGCAGAAGGCGACGCTGTTCAGCTTCGACATGATCTATGGGAGCGGCCTGCGCGCCGACTTCGGGAACACCGGTCACGTGCCGCCCTATACCCAGTTCAATGTCGGGGTCGCCCACGATTTCTACCTGGCGCCGGGCATGAAAGCCACCGTCCTGCGGTTCGACGTCGTCAACCTCTTCGACACGGTCTACGAGCTTCGCAACGGCACCGGCATCGGCGTCTTTGCCCCGCAATACGGTCCCCGCCGCGGCTTCTTCGCGGGCCTTACGCAGAAGCTGTGAAGCGCGCGTGATCGGCGCCTGATCGCCAAGTCATATCGCCGAGCAATATCGGCCGCGCCCGTTGCAGGGCGCGGCGGAAATGCCGACGAGGGACCGCGGCCGCACGCCGATCAGTTCGCCGCCGGCATCTTGTCGAGCGCGTCCACCAGCGGCTTGATCGGCGCCGGGCCGGTGCCGTGGCCGCCGGCCCAGGTGGTCGGCATCACGCCGATCCGGCGCAATCCCGCGACGAACTCCTTGTGGGAGGCGAGTTGGCCCGGGATGTCCCGGGTCGCGCTCCAGATATCCACCGCCCAGCCGAAGTCGGCGTCGGGGATGTGGGCGATCAGCATGCCCTTGGCATGGGAATTGTCGATCACATGGAGGTCGATCTCGCGCTGGCCGTCGGTGAGCGTCAGCCGGTCCTTGACCTCGGTGAGGCCGACGGTCCGCGGATGGCGCCACAGCTCGTCGTTGCGGATGCGGTTGGGCGCCTGCATCTGCTGCGGCGAACATCTCGCGGTCGCCGGGGCCGAACACGAGATCGGCGCCCTTCGCGGCAAACACGCGCGCGCCGTTGACGTGGTCCATGTGATGGTGGGTGAGCACCAGGTACTTGAACGGCTTGCCGGGGAATCGCCGCTCGGCTTCGGCGATCGTCATGCGCGACATCTCGTTGCCGATCGGCGCGTCGAACGCCACGAGGTAATCCTTCATCTCCACCACCAGCGCGTTGTGGCTGCCCCCGGTAATGTGCCAGATGCCCGGCTTGATCTCGGTCCAGACATTGCCGGAGACCAGCGCGGGATCGTAGGCGAGCTGATCGGAATCGATGAACGACCCCCAATTGGCGCGCCGCAGCATCCACTGGATGTTCACCTGCTCGGGCGCCTTCTGCTTCGCTGCCGTGTCCGCCACGATTTTCGGGATCCGGAAGAGGTCATCGTAGAGCGACGGGTTGAGCACGATCTCGTCGACATTGATGTGCTGCACCTCGTGGCCGTTGAGGGTGAACGACTGGTCGAACGCGAACTTGACGCCGCCGACATCATGCCAGTCGGCGAGGACGAGGTCGTAATTGCTGTCGCCCCAGACGCCATCGGCATCGATGGTGCGGATGCGCGCCGGCAGGCCGTCGCTGCCGAACAACACGTACCAAAGGGCGTCGTCGCCCTGGTAGGAGACGACCGAGAGCGCCTTGCCGTCGATGGTCTCGTCGGGAAGCGCCGCCAGCCGGTCGGGATGGCTCTGCATTTCGATCAGGAACCGCGGCGACTGGCGATGCAGTTCGCGCTGATGGGCAATCACCCGCGAGGCGCTCATGGTGTGGAGCGAGGGAACGGTTTCCTTGGCCTGCTTGGAGAGCACGATGTTGTCTTCGCCGAGCACATAGCCGACGTCGCCGGCGAACACCTCGGTATAGATGAAGGTGCGCACCATCGGGGCGATGCGGAACCGCACCCAGTCGTAACGGGCGCGTCGGCCGGCAATGTCCTGGGTGAGCGTGAATCGCGCCGTGCCGCCGAGGCGGGTGCCGACATCGGGCACCAGCGTCTCCTGCGGATCCCAATGCCTGTGCCTGGCGATGATGGAGAGGGTCGAGATCGCCTCGAGCTTCTGCCGACCGCCGAGCTTTTCGATCGCCGTGCCGATGACGGCGGCGGGCTCGGCCGCCTGCCCCACCTGCCCTGCCGCCAGTACCATGCCGACGGCAATCCACGCTACCCGAACATCCATGGCGGTTCCCCTGTGTTTCCTGCCGGCGTCCATTCGCACGAACTTCGTGGCAATATCGGGCCGGCGTCCCGCCGACCTCGCGGGCCTTTGCAGGGTCCCAGCGCTCGGACGGCTGGTTCCTTCCTTGTTCACGGGACAGCCGGCCCCGGCCGTCGTCATTCGCCCGGCGCAATCGTCTGCGGTCCCGGCGAGTCGTCCAACTGGACCCAGCGCATGAACTCCACCAGCATCGGATCGACCTGGATGTCGGACGCGCGCAATGGCCGGGCGAACGACAGCCCCGACAGGCTCCGCACCCGCGATATCGCCACATAGACCTGGCCGGCGGCGAAGGCGCCGGAGCCGAGATCAATGCGGACATCGTCGAGGGTGAGGCCCTGGGCCTTGTGGATGGTCACCGCCCAGGCATGGATGAGCGGAATCTGCCGGTACGCGGCCACGACCTCGGTTTCGATCCGCTTGGTCGTCTCGTTCCACTGCTGGCGCACCTTTTCCCAGGCGACCGGCGACACCAGGTGCTCCTGGTGTCCGCGGTCGAACATCACGGTGACGCCGTCCTCGGAAAATCCCCGTCACAGTTCCGAGCGAGCCGTTGACCCACCTGCCCCCGCCGTCGTTCTTGACCGCCATGACCCGGGCGCCGACCGCAAGCTCGATGTGTTCGGGCACCGGCAGGCTGGCCGGGGCAAGCGTGAACTCGCGATCGATCTTGGCCGTAAAGCCGGCGCGCTCGCCGCCCAAGGCCTGCAGCCCGCGCTTGTTGTGGCCGTCGGCCGCGGCGCGGGTCGCCGTCAGCAGCAGCGGCGCGACGCCGTCCCGATGCGGGCCGACGCAGCGTGCGTTGAGGCGCTCCAGCGCCGCCCCGACCGCTTCGCCCGAGCGGATATGGCCGAGGATTTCGATGAATTCCTGTTCGTCCTGACGCCACACCCGGTCGAGCGCCACCGTCTTCACCGGCAGGTCCGCCAGCGCGTGGGCATTGAAGGCGAACGGGCCGCGATATCCGAGCGCCTCCAGCACCGGCCAGTCGTGCGGCTGGATCACCGGGGGGAGCTGCAGGAAATCGCCGACCATGACGATCTGCACGCCGCCGAACCGGCGCTGGTCGGCGCGGACCTTGCGCAGCCGCGCGTCCATGGCGTCGATGAGGTCGGCCCGCACCATGGAAATCTCGTCGATGATCAGGCGCTTCATCCGGCGGTAGACGTTGCCGAACTTGCCGCCGTCGGAGAGGTTGGCGGCATCGAGCACGGTCGGCTCGAGCCTGAAGAAGGAGTGAATCGTCTGGGCCTGGGCGTTCAGGGCAGCGATGCCGGTCGGCGCGACGGTCGCCTGCAACTCGCCGCCGGGCCGCGCCTTGAGGTAGTGGACGAGCCGGGTCTTGCCGGTCCCGGCCCGCCCGATGATGAGCACGGCCGGCGCGCCGGCATCGACGGCGGCGAGCGCTTCGGCCACGCCCGGCGAGGCCTCGTAGGATTCATCCGGCTTGAATTCCCCGGCCGGGCGCGACTGCATGGCCGCGCCGCCGCGCCCGAACTTGCCGAACTGCCTCGTTTTCGCCGACGAAGCCGGCGCTTTCTGCGGCTGCGGTTGTTTCATGGGCCGGTGATCCCGGACCTCCCTGTGGCATGATCCTGCAAAGCTATAAAGACCTTTCGGACAGGATCGGACGCGAAATCGAACGCCGGAACGCAATCCGAACGGGGCTCCGACGATGACGCGCTCCCCGAGTCGGCATCATCGTAGCACGCGGCGGATCGTTCGCCGCTGGCACAAGCGCCGGACCTAAACTAATCTGGCCGCGGATCAACGAAAAAGCCGATGGGGACGCCCGATGAGCAGACTGACACGCCGCACCCTGCTGCGGAGCACCGGCGCGGCTGCCGGCATCGCGACGTTCGGCATTCTGACGAGGCGCGGCGATGCCGCCGAGTTCGTGTTCCGCTACGCCAACAACAATGTCGCCGCCCATCCCATGAACGTCCGGCTGCGGGAAGCGGCCGAAGCGATCAAGCAGGAATCCGGCGGCCGCATGGAGATCCAGCTCTTTCCCAACAGCCAGCTCGGCGGCGACACCGACATGCTGTCGCAGCTGCGCACCGGCGCGATCCAGATGTTCAACCTGTCCGGCCTCATCCTCGCGACCTATGTGCCGGTCGCCTCCGATCAACGGCATCGGCTTCGCCTTCAAGGACTACGCGCAGGTGTGGGCGGCGATGGACGGCGCGCTCGGCGCCTATGTGCGCGGCGCCATCGCCAAGACGGGCCTCTATGCCTTCGACAACATGTGGGACAACGGCTATCGCCAGATCACCAGCAGCACCCATCCCGATCAATGCGCCCGACGACCTCAAGGGCTTCAAGATCCGGGTGCCGGTCAGCCCGCTGTGGACCTCGATGTTCAAGGCGCTCGGCGCCTCGCCGACCAGCATCAACATCAACGAGGTCTATTCCGCGCTGCAGACCAAGATCGTCGAGGGCCAGGAGAACCCGCTGTCGCTCATCGACCTCTTCAAGTTCTACGAGGTGCAGAAATACGTCTCCCTCACCAATCACATGTGGGACGGCTTCTGGACCCTGGCCAACGCGCGGGCCTGGGCGGAGCTGCCGAAGGACCTGCAGCAGATCGTGGCACGCAACATCAACGGCGCCGCGCTGAAGGAGCGCGAGGACGTGCGCCAGCTCAACGATTCCATGCAGGGCGAGCTGGCCCGGAAGGGCATGGTGTTCAACGAGACCGACACCGAGAAATTCCGCGCCGTGCTGCGCGGCGCCGGGTTCTACGCCGACTGGAAGCAGAAATACGGTGCCGCAGGCCTGGGCCGCGCTGGAGAAGCAGGTCGGCAGCTTGGGCTGAAGCCGTGACCGAAGGCGGCTCGAAGCCATGAGCGAGAGCGGCGGCGACCGCGCCGGGCTCGTTTCCGCCTCCGAGCAGGCGATCACCGCAGCGGGGCAGCATTCCATCGCGCCGCTGCGGTTCGCGCGCCTGGAGCGCGGGCTGGCCTGGGCGACGGAGATTCCGGCCGCGGCGCTGGTCGGCGTGGAAATCCTGGTGCTGCTGATCGGCGTCGTCTCCCGCTACGTCTTCAATTCGCCGCTGACCTGGTCGGACGAGCTCGCCTCGACGCTGTTCCTGTGGCTCGCCATGCTCGGCTCGGTCATCGCGCTGCGCCGCGCCGAGCACATGCGGCTCGCCTTCCTGGTCGGGCTGGCGCCGTGCGCGCTGGCGGCGCTGGCTCGAGACCTTCGCCACCATGGTGGTCGCGGCCTTCCTGGTCATGATGATCGCGCCGGCGCGCGACTATGTGGAGCTGCAGTGGTCGATCACCACGCCGGCGCTGGAAATCCCCGACGGCTACCGGGTGGCGGCGATCGAGGTCGGCGCCGCGCTCATGCTGGTGATCGTGGTGGCGCGGCTGGTCGAGCGCGCCACCCTCGCCGATGCCGCGAGCGCGCTTGCGGTCGTGCTCGCGATCGCGATCGCGTTGTGGCTGGCGCGGCCGTTCCTCGCCGGGATCGGCAATCTCAACCTGGTGATCTTCTTCGTCGCCATGGTGGGGCTGTGCGTCGCCCTGGGCGTGCCGATCGCCTTCGCCTTCGGGATCTCCACGCTATCCTATCTGGCGCTGACGACCCGGGTCCCGCTCACCATCATGGCGAGCCGGATCGACGAAGGCACCTCGAACCTGATCCTGCTGTCGGTGCCGCTGTTCGTCTTCCTCGGCCTGCTGATCGAGATGACGGGGCTCGCCCGCGTGCTGGTCGACTTCATGGCGGCGCTGATCGGCCATGTGCGCGGCGGCCTGTCCTATGTGCTGCTCGGGGCGATGTACCTCGTCTCCGGCATTTCCGGCTCCAAGGCCGCCGACATGGCCGCCGTCGCGCCGGTGCTGTTTCCGGAAATGCGGCGGCGCGGCGCGATCCCGGGCGAGCTGGTCGCGCTGCTCGCCGCATCGGGCGCCATGTCGGAGACGATCCCGCCGAGCCTGGTGCTGATCACCATCGGCTCGGTGACGGGGGTCTCGATCGCGGGACTGTTCACCGGCGGCCTGCTGCCGGCGCTGGTCGCGGCGGTCGCCCTCGTCATCGTGTGCCGCCTACCGCTCGCGCGGCGAGAGCCTCGCCGGCGTCGAGCGCGCGCCGCCGCGGGAGGTGGCGCGGACCTTCGTGGTCGCGCTGCCCGCGCTGGCGCTGCCGTTCCTCATCCGCACCGCCGTGATCGAGGGCGTCGCCACCGCGACCGAGGTCTCGACCGTCGGCGTCGTCTACGCCATGGCGGCCGGCCTCTTCATCTACCGCCAGTTCGACTGGCGGCGGCTCTATCCGATGCTGATCGAGACCGCCTCGCTGTCCGGCGCGATCCTGCTCATCATCGGCACCGCGACCGCCATGGCCTGGGCGCTGACCCAGTCCGGCTTCTCGCGCCAGCTCGTCGCCATGATGGAGCAGGTGCCGGGCGGGCAGCTCGGCTTTCTCGCCGTGACCATCGTGGCGTTCGCCATCCTCGGCAGCGTGCTGGAAGGCATTCCGGCCATCGTGCTGTTCGGACCGCTGCTGTTTCCGGCCGCCCGCGCGCTCGGCGTCCACGACGTGCATTATGCCATGGTGGTGATCCTCGCCATGGGCATCGGCCTGTTCGCGCCGCCGTTCGGCGTCGGCTTCTATGCCGCCTGCGCGATCGGGCGGGTCTCGCCCGACGAAGCCATGGGCCGGATATGGCCCTATCTCGGCGCGGTGCTGCTCGCGCTCATCGTCGTGGCGCTGTTTCCCTGGCTGTCGATCGGGTTCCTGTAGATTGGTTCGGCCGAATGCTGCGTTATTCCGTCCGCTCTGCAATTCGCCGCGGCAGTCGCGCGTAAACCTCCGGCAATTGCGGCGCCAGATCCTCCGGGATCATGCTGGGCCCGCCTGGGCGAGCCCCGTGGGCCCGTGGCAACGAGGAGAGCGTGGTGATAGACTTCGTGGCAGAAAGCGTGCTGATGACCTGATGGAAGAATGTAGGGAGGAGAACATGAAACAGCCCATTGCCTTTTTCGCCACCGTTGCGGCCGCCGCGCTGCTTTCCTACGCCACGCCCGCCCTGGCGCAACAGGCTGCAAGCACCGCTTCCGTGCCTGCCAACATTGCGGGAGCCATTGCCGATACCAATCGTCCGCAAACGGACAAGGACCTCGACGCACCGCGCAAGCCGGCGGAAATGCTGACGTTCGCCGGGGTCAAGCCTGGCGACAAGGTGCTAGAGTTCGTTCCTGGTCGAGGCTATGTGACGCGGCTCCTGGCCAAGGCCGTCGGCACCGCCGGGCATGTCTATGCCGCCAATCTGCCGACCTTCAACGAAGCGTTGAGAACCGGCGTTGATCCGATCGTCGCCAGTCCGGCCTATGGCAATGTTTCGAAGATCGAACAGCCGTTCAGCGAGATTCGGGCTCCCGAGCCGGTGGATGTGGCTTGGATTTCGGAGAACTACCACGACTTCAAGAACATGGGTCAGTTCTCCACCGACACCAACGCCATGGACCGAGCCGTTTTTGCGGCCCTCAAACCGGGAGGTACTTATCTGATCACCGACTATATCGCGGCGGCTGGATCGGGCACGCGCGATACGCAGTCGCTGCACCGCATCGATCCCGAAGTCATCAAGCGCGAAGTAACCGCAGCGGGATTTATGCTCGAAGCCGAAGGCAACGCGCTGGCGAATCCGAGCGACGATCTTGCGGTGCGTTCGAGACAGGGCGCCTCGCAAGTGATGTTCCGCTTCCGCAAACCGCGCTGACCCGCCTGCCGACTTTGGAAAACTGATCGCACGGGAAACCGGGAAGTGGTCCAAGGTGGTCATTTCCGCCTTGGACATCGGCCTGTTTGCGCCGCCGTTCGGCGCCGGCTTCTATAAACGGCCGGCGCGATCGGGCTGGTCGCTCCCGACGAAGCCATGGGCCGGATATGGCCGTATCTCGGCGCGGTGCTGCTCGCCCTCATCGTCGTGGCGCTGTTTCCCTGGCTGTCGGTCGGGTTCCTGTAGGGGCTCGCGCATTGACCGTAGCCGCACCCCGGTCCAATGCGCGGATGTCTCCTTTCGCCGCGTGAGGACCTGATTTGCGAGGGGAGTGTCCGTTGATCACGCCGTTCCATTCTGCTTAATCCGCACGACGCGCTACGCCTCCATCAAGCGCGCGTAGATTTCCGGAATGCGCGGCGCGAGATCCTCCGAGATCATGCCGGGACCGGCCGCGGTGGCGGCCTCGCCGTGCACCCACACGGCGGCGCAGGCGGCTTCGAAGGCCGGCATGCCCTGGGCGAGCAGGCCGGCCACGAGCCCGGCCAGGACGTCGCCGGTGCCCGCGGTGGCGAGCCAGGGCGGCGCATTGGCATTGATGGCGGCACGGCCGTCCGGGGCGGCGATCACGGTGTCGGCGCCCTTGAACACGACCACCGCACCGGACCGGCGGGCGGCCGCGCGCGCCAGGTCGGTTTTCGAGAGATCGGTTTTCGAGCCGTCGCCCGGGGCAAGCGCGCCATCGAACAGCCGGTGAAACTCCCCGGCATGCGGGGTGAGGACCGCCTTGCCGTTGGCCGCCGCGGCGGCGAACAGGTCCTCCCTGGCTTGGTCCTCCCTGGTTTGGGCAAAGCTCGTCAGGCCGTCGGCATCGATGACGACCGCCCGGCTCGCCGCGCAGCGACGCCATGACCATTTCGCGGGTGGCGGCGCCGACCCCCGCCCCCGGTCCGATCGCCACCGCATTGAGGCGCCGTGTCGGCGAGCAGCATCTCAAGTTCGGCCGCGCCGTCGGCAGGCCGCACCATGACCGCCAGACTGGCGGCCGCATTGATGTCGAGCGCCGTCCGCGGCGAGGCGATGGTGACGAGCCCGGCGCCGCCGCGCAGCGCCGCCATGGCCGCGAGGCGTGCGGCGCCGGTGTGGGAAGCGCCGCCGGACACGACCACCGCATGCCCGCGGCTGTATTTGTGGCCTTCGAGCCCCGGCACCGGAAACCGGTTGCGCCACAGCGGCGGGGCGTTTTCGAACGTCGGCGGGCTTGATCGCGGCCAGGGTCTCGGCTTCAATTCCGATCTGCGCCAACCCGACCGGCCCGCAATAAATGCGTCCCGGCAAAAGGAGATGCCCGGGTTTCCTGCGAAAGAAGGTCACGCTCTCGGAGGCCCTCACCGCCGCCCCCATGACCGCCCCGGTGGTGCCGTTGATCCCGCTGGCGAGATCGACCGCGACGATGGGGCATCCGGCGGCGTTCATCGCCTCCACCGCGGCGAGCGCGTCCCCGGTCACCGGACGATCGAGCCCGGCGCCGAACAGGGCATCGATGATGACGGCCACACCGGACAGATCGGGCGCCGCCGCGACCGGCCCGCTCCATCGGCCGGCCGCCCAGGCCGCGTCGCCCCTGAGCCTGTCGCGTGCCCCGATCAGGCAGAGCCGGACGCGGAAGCCGGCTGCCGCCAGATGGCGTGCGGCGACGAATCCGTCGCCGCCGTTATTGCCGGGGCCGGCGACCACCGCCACCCTGCTGCCCGGCGGATGCCGCCTGGCGACGACTTTGGCGACCGCGGCGCCCGCGTTTTCCATGAGGTCGGCGCCGGAAACACCGGCGGCGATGGTTCGCCGGTCCGCCTCCGCCATCTCGGCATTGGTGAGGAGTTCGATCACCGCAGCAGGCTACTGCGTCGCGGTCGCTGCCGGCAACCACGGGCGCGTTCGACGGCAAATGGCGCCTAAATCATGTTCATTAGACCGAGAGTTCCCCTTGCCCACTCACTTTATGTATGCCTATTGGGCATTCTGGCGCTATTTTAATCAGCCCTGCATGGGGCGAGTGGGAGTGGTCTCCGCGATCGGGCATTAGGTGGCTGACGGCAAAGGTCTTTTCCCGGCCCGTCGGAGTTTGGCATGGACCCTGCTAACCAGCGGCGCGCCCCCGGAATTGCTCGCGTTGCGCGGGCGAAGGACGAATCGCAATGAAAAAAATCGAGGCCATTATCAAGCCTTTCAAGCTCGACGAGGTGAAGGAGGCTCTTCAGGAGGTTGGACTTCAGGGCATTACGGTTACGGAGGCGAAGGGGTTCGGGCGCCAGAAGGGTCACACCGAACTTTATCGCGGTGCCGAATATGTCGTGGATTTCCTGCCGAAGGTAAAAATCGAGATTGTCCTGAGCGATGAGATGGTCGACAAGGCCGTCGATGCGATCCGCCGCGCCGCTCAGACGGGGCGGATTGGCGACGGCAAGATCTTCGTTTCCAAGATCGAGGAAGCGATCCGGATCCGAACCGGCGAATCCGGCCTGGATGCAATCTGAATCCAGAGCCTGCTAAAATCGAGAGCCTGCCTGTCGAGCCGGCCCAATATTGTAGCGAGGAACCCCATCAATGACGACGGCCAAAGACGTCCTGAAGCTGATCAAGGACAATGATGTCAAGTACGCGGATTTCCGGTTCACCGATCCGCGCGGCAAGTGGCAGCACGTGACCTTCGACATCGGCATGATCGAGGAGGAGACGTTCTCGGAAGGCCAGATGTTCGACGGCTCCTCGATCGCGGGCTGGAAGGCGATCAACGAGTCCGACATGTGCCTGATGCCGGACCCGCGTCTCGGCCTGCATCGATCCGTTCTTCGCCGAGACCACCCTGGTGCTGGTGTGCGACGTGCTCGAGCCGACCACCGGGGAGCCCTACAACCGCGACCCCCGCGGCATCGCCCGCAAGGCCGAGGGCATGGTGAAGTCGATGGGGATCGGCGACACCATCTCGTTCGGCCCCGAGGCCGAGTTCTTCGTGTTCGACGACGTGCGCTACTCGGCCGAGCCCTACAACACCGGCTTCAAGCTCGACCAGCTCGAGCTGCCGATCAATTCCTGGACCGAATACGAGGGCGGCAATCTCGGCCACCGCATCCGCACCAAGATGGGCTACTTCCCGGTGCCGCCCCAGGACTCGGTGCAGGACATGCGCTCCGAGATGCTCGCCGCCATGGCCAAGATGGGCGTCAAGGTCGAGAAGCACCACCACGAGGTCGCCTCCGCCCAGCACGAGCTCGGCATGAAGTTCGCCCCCATGGTGTCGATGGCCGACCAGCTGCAGATCTACAAATACTGCATCCACCAGGTCGCCAACATCTACGGCAAGACCGCCTGCTTCATGCCCAAGCCGATCTACGGCGACAACGGCTCCGGCATGCATTGCCACCAGTCGATCTGGAAGGACGGCAAGCCGGTGTTCGCCGGCAACAAATATGCCGACCTGTCGGAGATCTGCCTGTCCTACATCGCCGGCATCATCAAGCACGCCAAGGCGATCAACGCCTTCTCCAACCCCACCACCAATTCCTACAAGCGCCTGGTGCCGGGCTTCGAGGCGCCGGTGCTGCTCGCCTATTCCGCCCGCAACCGCTCGGCCTCGTGCCGCATCCCGTGGACCAACAATCCCAAGGCCAAGCGCGTCGAGGTGCGCTTTCCCGATCCGCTCGCCAATCCCTATCTCGCCTTCGCCGCCATGCTGATGGCCGGCCTCGACGGCATCAAGAACAAGCTCGACCCCGGCCCCGCCATCGACAAGGACCTCTACGACCTGCCGCCCGCCGAATTGAAGCAGATCCCCACCGTGTGCGGCTCGCTGCGCGAGGCGCTGTCATGTCTCGACGCCGACCGCGCCTTCCTCAAGGCCGGCGGCGTGTTCGACGACGACTTCATCGACTCCTACATCGACCTCAAGATGACCGAGGTCATCCGCTTCGAGCACACCCCTCACCCCGTCGAATACGAAATGTATTACTCGGGATGAGGCAATCGGGTTCCTCCCAGGATCGAGCAGCCGATCCTACCTTGCGGGCACCATCGGGTGCCCGTTTTTTTATGCGGGGGAAGTGCGGTCACGCGCGATGACGCCCACGAGGGGCAACGGAACCGCGCACGCAAAAACGGGGGCGTCGCGCCCCCGTTCTGCACAGCAATCCGATAACGCTGGATCAGCGCTTCGAGAACTGGAACGAACGCCGCGCCTTTGCCTTGCCGTACTTCTTGCGCTCGACCACGCGGGAGTCGCGGGTGAGGAAGCCGCCATGCTTGAGGACGCTGCGCAACTCCGGCTCGAAATAGGTGAGCGCCTTGGACAGGCCATGGCGCACCGCGCCGGCCTGGCCCGACAACCCGCCGCCCGACACCCGGCAGATCACGTCATACTGGCCGTTGCGATTGGCGACGCCGAGCGGCTGCTGGATCATCATCCGCAGCACCGGCCGGGCGAAATAGACCTCGATTTCGCGGTCGTTGACGACGATCTTGCCGGCGCCACGCTTGAGCCAGACCCGCGCGACCGCGTCCTTGCGCTTGCCGGTCGCATAGGCGCGGCCGTATTTATCGAGCTTCTGGACGTATTTGGGCGCCTCGGGCGCGGCCGGCTTGAGGGCCGACAATTGATCGAGCGACTGGATCGTCTCGGCCATGGTCAGGCGCTCCTCACGTTCTTGCGGTTCATCGATGCGATATCCAGGGGTTCGGGGGTCTGCGCGGCATGGGGATGATCGGGCCCCTTGTAGACGCGGAGATTGCCGAATTGACGACGGCCCAGCGGGCCGCGGGGCAGCATGCGCTCGACCGCCTTCTCGACGACGCGCTCGGGAAAACGGCCTTCGAGGATGAACCTCGCGGTGCGTTCCTTGATCCCGCCGATGAAGCCGGTGTGATGGTAGTACACCTTGTTCTGCAGCTTGCGGCCGGTGAGCACCACCTTCTCCGCATTGATGATGATGACATTGTCGCCGTCATCGACATGGGGCGTATAGGTGGCCTTGTGCTTGCCGCGCAGCCGCATGGCGACGATGGTGGCGAGCCGGCCGACGACGAGCCCGGTGCCGTCGATCATGACCCACTTCTTCTCGACTTCGGCGGGTTTGGCCGAATAGGTCTTCATGGGAAATCCCCTGGGAAACATGCGGCCGGGCGTTGCGCGCCCGGCGCGTTTGGAAGGCGCTGATGTAGCGGAGCGGACCGCGCAGGTCAACGCCGTCGCATTATCTTTTGCTCAATCTTTTCATGAACTTATTAAATAGGTATTATAATGCCATCGACCAACCTGCAGGCCGAACATAGGCAACCCGTAGCCCGGGATGGGAGCGCAGCGGACATCCGGGACCGCCGCCCCCGGGTTTCGCTGCACTCAACCCAGGCTACAGCGCTGCTCGGCAGTCTTTCTCTGCCTTTTCACCTCGAGCCTTCCACCGGGCGCTTGCCCAAATGCAACACAGTTTCACAACCTGCAGCGGCCGGACATTTAGCCCTGGCTCGGCGCCCGGAGCGCAGGCAACTTGCCTGCCGGCACGGAGAAGATTCGGATTGAACACACGTTCGGCCATGACGGTCCCGACGCGAAATGAGGTTCTCCTGCGCGAGAACCTCGACGGCATTGCCGTGTTGACCCTCAACCGCCCGGCCGCACGCAACAGCCTATCCGTGGAGATGCTGGAAGCGATGATCGAGGCATTGGCCGCGATCGCCGCGGACCCCGCGATCCGTGTCGTGATCATTGCGGCCAACGGCCCTGCGTTCTGCGCCGGACACGACCTCAAGGAACTGACCGCGCGCCGCACCGATGCGGATGCGGGCCGCGCCTTCTTCGAGACGGTGTGGAAGCTCTGCAGCACCATGATGCAGGCGGTGATCCGCCTGCCGCAGCCGGCGATCGCATGCGTCCAGGGCACCGCGACCGCGGCAGGATGCCAGCTCGTCGCGACGTGCGACCTCGCGGTGGCCTCGACGGCGGCGACGTTCGCCACCCCCGGGGTGAATATCGGCCTGTTCTGCTCCACTCCGATGGTGGCGCTGTCGCGCAATGTCGCCCGCAAGCACGCCATGGAAATGCTGCTCACGGGCGATCCGATTTCAGCGGACGAGGCGCTGCGGATCGGGCTCGTCAACCGGCTCACGCCGCCGGGCTCGGAACGCGGCGAGGCGATCCGGCTCGCCGGACAGATCGCCGCCAAGTCCGCGAGCGCGATCAGGATCGGCAAGGCGGCGTTCTATGAACAGCTCGAAATGGGCCTCGCCGAGGCCCACGACCATGCGTCGCGGGTGATGGTGGAAAACATGCTGGGCGCCGATGCCGAAGAGGGCATCGGGGCCTTTCTCGCGAAGCGGAAGCCGAACTGGAGCAACCAATGATGCCGTCGCCAAACCGCCATTCGGCGGTTCGCCGCGGACGCCGATCCCACGCGTTCTGAGCCAGCGTTCGTCACAACCACCGAGAATTCCAGACAAGGAGGTCCAATGTCCCTACGCACCAAGTCCTTCGGCATCATGCTCGCGCTCCCCATCATCGTCATGGCGGCGTCCTGGCCGGCCATGGCCGAGACCGAGGCCGAACGGCAGGCCTGCACCAATGATGCGCAGGTGCACTGCGCCGATCAAATCCCCGATCGCGATCAGGTCTATGCCTGCCTGGTCCGCAAGGTGAGCAGCCTGTCGGCGCCCTGCAAGAGAATCATCAACGCCGCGGCCAGGGGAAACCGGCCCCGCGCGCAATGACGCGCATTCCATGAACCACGACCGCTATGACGATGGTTACATTCGCGGCATCCTCAACACCGTGAAGACCATCGCCATGGTCGGCGTTTCCGCAAATACCAGCCGCCCCAGCTTCTTCGTCTTCAAGTATCTGCGCGAGCGCGGCTATCGCGTGATCCCGGTCAATCCCGGCCTCGCCGGACAGGACCTGCTGGGGCAGCGCGTCTATGCGAGCCTGCTCGAGGTTCCCGAGCCGGTCGACATGGTCGACGTGTTCCGCGCCAGCCAGTACGTGCCCGGGATCGTCGAGCAGGTGCTCGCGATGCGGCCGCGCCCGCGCGTGCTGTGGATGCAAG
This sequence comes from uncultured Alphaproteobacteria bacterium, assembly GCA_963795865.1. Lineage (GTDB taxonomy): Bacteria > Pseudomonadota > Alphaproteobacteria > Rhizobiales > Xanthobacteraceae > JAJPKK01. The sequence goes on along the minus strand of CAWCJX010000029.1, from coordinate 87,661 downwards.
TGGGCATCCGCAACGAGGAAGCCGCGCGGCTCGCCGAGGCGAACGGCCTCGAGGTGGTGATGGACCGTTGCCCCAAGATCGAATACGGACGCCTGTCCTCGGAAATCTCCTGGATGGGCGTGAATTCGCGCACGCTGAGCTCGAAGCGGGCGAAGCTGTCCGGCCGCGTGCAGCGCATGTCGCTCAACCGCGTGACGCACAGCGGGCGGCGGCCGATGTGGCGTCGCAGGCCGTCGACCGGCGACGGAAGACAGAGCCACTGACGGCAGGACCCTGCCGCGTCGGTCGTCCGCGCGTTTTGTCGCCGCGCGCTCTCGTCACGACCTCGCTTCCGTCTCTGGCTATCCGTCGCCCGACTCCGGGCCTGCCCTTGAGCGGACCATTGGCCTCCGATACAGCTGGCACCTCTCGCCCCTCGGCGACACAAGGATCAGCCATGACCGAACGCACGCCCGGCTTCGCAACCCTCGCCGTCCATGCGGGCGCGCAGCCCGATCCCACCACCGGCGCGCGGGCGACCCCGATCTACCAGACGACCTCGTTCGTATTCGAGGACGTCGATCACGCCGCCTCGCTGTTCGGGCTGCAGGCGTTCGGCAACATCTACACCCGCATCGGCAACCCCACCAATGCGGTGCTCGAGGAGCGCGTCGCCGCGCTGGAAGGCGGCACCGCCGGGCTCGCGGTCGCGTCCGGGCATGCCGCGCAGGTGCTGGTGATGCACGCGATGCTCACGCCCGGCGACGAGTTCGTGGCCTCGAAGAAGCTCTATGGCGGCTCGATCAACCAGTTCAACCACGCCTTCAAGAATTTCGGCTGGAACGTGGCGTGGGCCGATCCCGACGACATCGGCAGCTTCGAGCGGGCGGTGACGCCGAAGACCAAGGCGATCTTCATCGAGTCGATCGCCAATCCCGGCGGCGTCATCACCGACATCGCGGCGATCGCCGACATCGCGCGCCGCACCGGCGTTCCGCTGATCGTCGACAATACGCTGGCGACGCCCTATCTGTGCCGGCCGTTCGAGCACGGCGCCGACATCGTCGTGCATTCGCTGACCAAGTTCCTCGGCGGCCACGGCAATTCCATCGGCGGCATGATCGTCGACGGCGGCAAGTTCAACTGGTCGCGCGATGATCGCTACCCCATGCTGAGCAAGCCGCGGCCGGAATACCAGGGCATCGTGCTGCACGAGACGTTCGGCAACTTCGCCTTTGCGATCGCGTGCCGGGTGCTCGGCCTGCGCGACATCGGCGCGGCACTGTCGCCGTTCAACGCGTTCCTGATCCTCACCGGCATCGAGACGCTGCCGCTGCGGATGCAGAAGCATTGCGACAATGCCGCTGCGGTCTCCGCGTGGCTGTCGAACCATCCAAAGGTCGCATGGGTCAGCTATCCCGGCCTCGCCGGCGACCGCTATCATGCGCTCGCGAAGAAATACGTGCCCAAGGGAGCCGGCGCCGTCTTCACCTTCGGTCTCAAGGGCGGCTACGATGCCGGCATCAAGCTGGTGTCGAACGTCAAGCTGTTTTCGCACCTCGCCAATATCGGCGACACCCGCTCGCTGATCATCCACCCGGCCTCGACCACCCACCGCCAGCTCTCCGATCCCCAGAAGGTCCAGGCGGGCGCCGGTCCGGACGTGGTGCGGCTGTCGATCGGCATCGAGGACAAGGACGACATCATCGCCGATCTCGAGCAGGCGCTGGCGGCAGGGTGAGCGGCCCGGTCAGCACGACCTGACAGCGTCTACGAGTGGCCGAACATTCCCTTGATCGACGCCCAGATGCTGCGCTTGGGCGCTTCCACGTGTCCGGCATCGGCCGGTGCGGGAGCCGCCGGAGCGCCCGGCGCGGCCTTGGGTGCCGCCGGAGCGGGTGCCGGCGCCGCGCCTGCCGGCAGCTCGGACTTCTTCACGACTTCCGGCGTCATCTCCTTGAACAGGCTCATCTTGGCCAGCGTCGCCGGGCCGGCGAGACCGTCGGCTTCGAGCCCGTTCTTGGCTTGGAACTCCCGCACCGCCTTCTGGGTGCCGGCGCCGAATTGGCCGTCGGCGGCAATTCCCAGCGACTGCTGCAGCTTCTTGACGGCCTCGCCCGACGTGCCGGGCTTGAGCAGGATCAGCTCATAAAGCCCCATTTGCGCGAATGTATCGGGTCCGGCGATGCCGTCGACCTTCAGCCCGTGCTTCTGCTGATAGGCCTTCAATGCGGTCTCGGTCCCCGGACCGAATTCGCCGTCGGCCGGCACCCCGAGTTTCGCCTGCAAGATCTTGACGGGTTCACCGGCCAAGCCGCGTTTCAGGACCGACATGATCGCCTCCTCGGTCGGGCGCAACCGCGCCCTTGCCCATGGAATGCCCGCAATCGCGCCCGCGAGCGGTCAGGGGCCGATTTGTTGTTCCAGCGTTCCGTTGGGGCTCATCTGGTCGACCGCCGCCGGAAGATGCTGGGAGAGCTGGCCGAGCAACTGGTCGACGGGAATGCCGAACGACGCCGCGAGCTGGCGGACACGCTCGTCGCCGAGCGCGGCGCGGAGCTGGTCGACCGACACCGGAAGGTTTGCGCCATTGCCGAGCCACGAGGCGACCTGCGGTCCGAGGCCGGATTTCTGCAGCTGCTGCAGCAGCCCGCCGACGCTGCCGAGATCGGTGTTGCCGAGGACCTGCGCCAGGATGGCGCCCGAAGTCCGGAGGCCTGGCCCTGCTGACCCGACATCCCCTTCAAAACGCTGCTGATGAGATCGCCAAAAATGCCAGACACGATTTCCTCCTGAAAAAGCGATCGAGAACGACGGATATAGTCCGTCCATGACGGATTGGTTACGTCGTACCACTTATCACACTCGCACGATATGCCGGCCGGCGAAATGGCTGCGTGCGCGGCGGGCGCTCAATAGCCGGAAGCCAGCCGGCGTGCCGGCAACGGCGCTGCCACGATTGTGGCACGGCTGGCATGCAGCGTCGCGACCGTGAGAACGACCAGCGCCATCGCCTGATGCAGCATCGCGAGAGCCAGCGGCGCGGCGGCAACGAGGGTGATGATCCCGATCATGGCCTGGGCGCAGACGACCAGGGCGAGCAGTCCCGCCCCGCTCCGCAGCCCCCGGCTTTCCGCGGTTCGAAAGACATCGGCGAGATGCAGCAGCGCGAGCACCACCAGGGCATAGGCCACCATGCGGTGATCGAACTGCACCGTCAGCGGATTGTCGAAAAAGTTCCGCCATGCCGGCCGATCGAACAGCAGGCTCGACGGCGGCGGAACGAGATTGCCGTCGATCAGCGGCCAGGTGTTGTAGATGAGCCCGGCATGCAGGCCCGCGACCAGCGCGCCGAGATAGATCTGGACGAGGACGAGGACGAGCAGCGCGGTCGCGCCGAGGCCGATGCGGCGCGGCGTCGCCGCCGGCACGGACGACGCGATGCGATCGGCGGTCCTGACCAGCGCCGCATAGATGAGGCAGGCGAGCGTGAGATGAAACGCCAGCCGGTACTGCGACACCGCGACCCGTTCGGTCAGTCCCGACGCCACCATCCACCAGCCCACCGCCCCCTGCACCGCCCCCAGCATGAAGATGCCTGCCAGGGCGGCGCCGAGCCGGCGGTCGACCCAGCCGCGCCACAGGAACCACAGGAACGGCAGCAGAAACGCGGCGCCGATCACGCGTCCGAGCAGCCGGTGGCTCCACTCCCACCAGAAGATGGTCTTGAATTCCTCGAGGCTCATGCCGCGATTGACGCGCTCGTATTGCGGGATGGTCTTGTATTTATCGAATTCCGCCTGCCAGTCGGCCTGCGACAGCGGCGGGATGACCCCGGTCACCGGCTTCCATTCGACGATCGACAGGCCGGACTGCGTCAAACGCGTCGCCCCGCCCACCACCACCATGGCGAACACCAGGGCGGCGAGACACCCGATCCACAGTCGAATGACGAGAACGCGAACGCCGTTCGCGCGATCCGGCATCTGCATGATTGTCGGCGCTCTTGTGCTGGCGATGCGCGACCCTATAGACCTCGGGCAGGACCGCAGCAATACGATCCGCCAATAATCGATGCGTCAATAATCCGGTATACGCCCATCTGTGCATGGGATGGGCCATCAGCGCTCGCGCACCGCCAGGAGGCCGTCATCCGACCACGCATTCGCAAGCTGATCGGAACCGTCGCGCTGCTGGCGCTCGTCGCGGTGTGGTCGCTGCTCGCGATGGCGCTCGCACAGGTCGTCCTGGTGCGCCAGAACGGCCTCCTCGACCTCGCCTATTACCTCGCCGCCGGCCTCGGATGGCTGGTGTTCGCGATGCCGCTGGTCTCGTGGATGTCGCGGGGCGATGAGCCGCGCAGGAAGCGCTGATCTCGCCGCGTCGCCGCCGCGAGTTCAAACTGTCCCTCTCAGCGTGTCGACCAGGCCCCTTGCTTCGCGCGGCCGCCGCAGCCGCAGCACCCGCAGGTGCCGACATTCTTCGCCGGCGAGGAGTTCCTCGTAATGCGCACGGCGTCCACGCCAAGTCGTCCATGCCCACATGATCGGATGGCTCGGCCGAAGCCAGTTGCGCCAATCTTCCTTGTTTCCGGCCCACAATTCTGTCTGCGTGACGGCGCGAACGAGCGAGCGCTTGATGACGCGATACATGATCACCGGCCGGTCGTAATCGAGCCAGATCAGATGGGTCGCACGGCTCCAAACCAATTGGCGCACGGCCTCGTAATTGCCGTCGGCCACCCAGGCGTCGGGGGCGACCGCCGCGCTGACGCGACGGGTGAATTCGTCCGGATCGGCCTTTGTCAGAGCCCGCCACCCCGGCTCCCAATGGAGGGAATCGAGCTCGATATGCGACAGGCCCAGCGCGACGGCGATCACCTTCGCCGCCGTCGTCTTCCCGGCGCCCGGGGTCCCGACCACAACGACGCGCATCATCGCACTCCGGCGCGTGTCGGCGTGAGGAGGCGTCGGCGGCATATGGGGCGCGGAGGCAAGAGGCCGACCCTGGCTTCTGGAAACGTCATCACGCGGATCAGCATAATGCGTCGCACGGATCGATGCCACGTGACGCCAGGCCGGTGCGAGACCCCAAGCCGGGATCGCAAGCCAAGGCAGCGGCCACGCCACGCCCGATGCACCAAGTCTGCCCGCGCGACCCGATGCGAATGACGGCGCGTCAGGACGGCTGGACGCGCAAATTCTGTTCCGCGCGGTAGGCCGACAGCACGCCGCGCGGCACTGCGAACATCGCGAGCGTTCGCGCCACGCCGAGCCAGGCCTTGGCCCGCCAGGGATCGAAATATTTGCCCTGGATGCGGAGCCGGTCGAGCAACTGGCGGCGCCGGTTCTTCATCGAGACGCCGGACATGGAAATGCTGTAGTCGAGCAGGAATTCGGGCAGGTTCGCGAACGCTGCAGTCTTCGACATCCGGCGCAGCAGTTCGTAGTCCTCCGCGGCCGGATAGGCATTCGAATAGAGGCCGGCGTCGCGCAGGGCCTGCGTCCTCACCATCCAGGTCGGGTGCATGATGCAACTGTTGAGAAACAGCGCATCGCGAATATCCCGGGATTCGCAAGGCGGCCGGAAGTGAAACACCACCTCGTGGGTGTTTTCGTCGAAAAAGCGCGCCCAGGTCCCAACCAGCACCACGTCCGGATGGGCCTTGAGGAAGGCGACCTGCTTGGCGAGCCGTTCGGGATGGCAGATGTCGTCGGCATCCATCATCGCTACCAGCTCATAGGGCTTGGCGAGCAGGCGCTCGAGCCCGAAATTCTTGGCTCCGGCGACGCCGAGGTTCCTGGCGGGCCGGATGATTTCGACGCCGTCGCCCACCGCGCCGAGGAAGTCGGCCAGCGGCCTGCGGCTGCAATCGTCGACAATGAGCAGATCGAACGGCACGCCGTTGCGCCCGAGACTGTCGAGCGCCCTCCGGATCGTCTTTTCCGCATTATACGCGGTCATCAGGACGGCCAGTTCGCGCGGCAACCGAATTCTCCATCGAGCGTGGCGCAGGGATCCCGAAAGTCGGCAGGTCATGTGGTCGAGACCATACGCGACTTCAGCGCGACCGCACAGCAGCGCCCTGCCGTTGCTTCATGCCGACAACTCCCTTTGCACACCAACGATTAATTTTTATTTGCGAAGCTCGCGGGCTGCGCGCGTTAACCATTTGGAAAGCGACTCGATCCCCGCATGGCCCTCGCCTTTCCCATATCGGACCGGCTCGCCGCCGACGGCACGCGATCGGCGTGCGTCCTCGCGCGTATCCAGGTGCTCGACGACCTCGCCGCCGCCGAGCCCCTGTGGCGCCGGATCGAGCAGGCCGGCGCAATCGCCACTCCCTATCAACGCTATGAATGGGTCGCCCACTGGTATCACAATGTCGGCCTGGCAAACGGCGCCGCACCGCTGATCGTCGTCGGCCTGGATCGCAACGATGCGCCGCAGGTCATCATTCCCCTGATCGCAGAGCGCCGCCATGGCACGCGGATCGCCACATTCTTCGGCGGCAGCCATTCCAACCTGAACATGCCGATCTGGACCGACGACGTCGCCGCCGATCTCACCCAGGCACGGCTGCGGACCATTCTGGGCGAGATCGCAGCGGCGCATCGGATCGATCTTTTTGCCCTGGTCGGGCAGCCGCCGGTCTGGCGGGGAGCGGCAAACCCGTTCGCCGCGTTGTCGGGCCAGCCCTCCGCCGACGACGTCTATTTCGGCACCATCAAGCCGAACCGGCGCCTGAGGAGGCCGCAACTGCCATCGGGGCTGCGCAAGAAAGAGCGCCAGTTGATGAAGATCGACGGGTTTCGCTACGCGCCTGCCGAGACCCCCGCTGACATCGAGCGGATACTCACGTTTTTCCGTGCGCAGAAAGCGACTCGATTCGCTGCCCACGGCATCCGCAACGTGTTCGAAGAAAAGGGTGTGATGGAGTTCATCGAGGCCGCCTGCCGCGATGGCCTGGCACAAGGCCACCCCGTCATCGAGTTGCATGCGCTGGAGGCCGGCGGGGATCTGCTCGCCATCGTCGGCGGCGTGCGCGACCGCAGCCGGTTTTCAGTGATGTTCAATTCCATCACCACCGGCCCCTATGCGCGCAAGAGCCCCGGCATCATCCTGATGTCCCACGTCATCGCCAACTGCGCCTCGCGCGGCCTGACGAGCTTCGACCTCGGCGCCGGGCGGGCTGAGTTCAAGGCTCATTTCTGTTCCGGCGCCGAGTCCCGCTTCGACTGCTACCTCGCCCAATCGCTCCGCGGCTGCGGGTTGGCGGCGGCAATGCGCACCGCAAGCGCACTCAAGCGGGCGCTGAAAGCCAGGCCGGGCCTGATGAATGCCATCGCGGCGGTGCGGCGCCGCACGCCGGCGTGACGTTTTGCCAGCGCGTCTCGAGGCGGAGCGCAGATCGGCGTCCCCGCGCCGCCAATTGCCGCATGGCGAGGATGCGGACGCCGGGCGCCGTGATGATGGCCGATCACGCAATCGAAATGGTGCAGTTGAAATGGTGCACTCGGAATGGAGCACTCGGAATGGAGTTGTAACCGCGTGTCCCATGCGGCAAATTGCGCGCCGATGCCCGAGCGGGCATCGTCTTTGGAGGACACCGGACATGAAATTCTACGTCGGATTGCTGGCGGCGGCGGCCGTCACGGCGCTGGTCGGCGCAAGTCGAGCGGCCGACAGCGACAAGTTCCTGGTTCGCGGCGAAGCGGCCAAGATCATCAAGGAGACGAACGAAATCAACATCGCGACCGCCGAGGCCATCGCCAAGGCATGCATCGACGAAGCCGTTCGCCAGGGCGTCAGAGTGAGCATCGCCATCTACGATCAGTTCGGCGAACCGGTCTACATGTACCGCATGGACGGCCAGACCAAGATCGCGGTCGACACCGCGATGATGAAGGCGCGCACCGTGCTCAACACGCGCCAGCCGAGCAAGGCGGTGATGAATCAAGTGCTGACCGGCCGCTCCTCGGAACTGCGTCAATATTCGTTCGGCAATTTCGCCAATTCCGGCGGCCTGCCCATCTTCATCGACGGCGAGCAATTCATCGGAGCCATCGGCGTCGGCGGTTCGGCACCGAGCCTTCCGGCATGGAGCGACGAGATCTGCGCCTGGCGCGCGCTGACCAAGGTCATGGGCCCGCAGCCTCCGCTGCTGCCCGACACTCCGCGAAGCCAGTAACCGGCAAGCGCGACCCCGAGAGCGATCGCCCGGCGCCCGCTCTCGCGTTCTGCGGCTTCGAGCCGAAGACGCGGCAATCAGTCGGCCGGCCTGGCCGACCGACCCGAACGCGAAGCGCACAGGGGGCACACGATCATGCGGCGAGGCAGACGGTGTGACGTGAGGCCAGCACACCTGATCGCATTGATCTTGATTTTGATCCTGATCCTGGATCAGGTCGGCGCCGTGCCTGCTCGCGCTCTCGAAGGCCGCGCGGTCACGGCAGGCCTGTGCCCGAACATCGACTTTACCGGCTTTTCCGCCGGTTCCAGCGGCGTCCATGTTCCCGAAAGGATGTGGTGGGATGCGCAACGGCGATCCTATTTCATCCAGGGCCCGGAATTGGCGATGCGATTTCTCTACCCGGAGGCAAAACGGCCGCTTGCGGAATTGAAGTCCGATTTCGCGCACGTCTATCAAATCCCGGTCGACAACAGGATTACCGTGGCCGATCAGGATTTCTGCCGACCGCAAATCGAGATTTCTTCGGAATGCCAGATGGCCGCGGTCCCTGGCGCGCTCAGCCAGCCCGCGCTGATTTTTACCGCCGGATATTTCGATCAATGCACCCGTAAGCAGGTCCAGACGATCATTCGCGTCGAAAAGCTGACCGTCGGCAATCGAACCGGGATACAGTTTTCGTTCTACAATTCATTTCGCAACGTCTATGATTCCGGTATGGATATTTTTGAAGGCGAAAACGTCGTCAATATGGGATACCGCCTGAGATAGGCGGGCCTTCCGAACGCGACCGGCTGCTTGGACGCATTACGAGGCCGGGTCTCCTCGGCGCACCTCCTTTCGAGGGCAGACCGTTCTTGTCGGACATGCGGAAGCGGAAAACTCGCTCAGGCTTCGTTTAGGACTCCGTCCTAGAATTGCGAGCTGGCGACCCCCAGCGACATCGGAACGGTCTGCATCGTGAAAGCGCATTCCACTCCGCGGTTCTCCGAGCTCGAGCTCGTGCTCGAACCATCGCACCGCGAGCTCGTGCGGTCCTTCGTGCGTGAAGCCTCGCTCGCCGAGGACGTCCCCGCCGCCGTCGCGAGCGAGATCGCCGAACGACTCCGTCCAGGCCTGGCTGGCGCTCTGCGCATCGGGCCCCTGCAGCGAACGCGTCCGCATCGCGTTCCTGTGCTCACGTAAGGACGTCACGACCAGGATCCGGCTGCGCGGACATGCCCAATTTTCCAACATCGCGGCCTCGCTCGTCGGGCGCATCCGGCGTGACGCCGGCGTCTCCTGCCGCGAGCATGGGATCGACGGATGGGAGGTCGGCCTCCACCGCAGCCTGGCCGGAAATGCGGAGTTGCCGGCGTCGGCGACCGAGGCGCCGGCGCCCGCCGCCGTGGCAGCGATGCCGGCGCAGGGCTACGTCATCGACCTCGTCCAGAAGAGCGATGCGCCGGCGATCGCCCGCTGCTTCCTCGAGGTCTACGGCCATCATTACGTTCACGCGGAGGTGTTCTCGGCGCGCCGCTACTGGGACAAGGTCGAGAGCGGCGAGCTCATCTCGGCGGTCGCGCGCGACGGCCAGGGCGAGGTGATCGGCCATCTCGCCCTGGAGCGCGAGCCTGGAGCGCGGGTCGCCGAACGCGGCGAGGCCGTCGTGCTTCCGGCTTATCGCGGCCATCACCTGCTCGAGCGGATGACCGAGCGCCTGTCCGCGGAAGCGCCCACGCACGGCCTGCTCGGGATTTATGCCGAGCCGCTCACGATCCATACCTTCTCGCAGCGCAATGACGAGCGCGACGGCATGGCGGTGTGCGCCGTGCTGCTCGGCGCCAATCCCGAGAGCTTCCGACCCAAGGGACTGCCCTGCCCCACGGCGGGACAGCGCCAGAGCTATCTTCGCACCTTCCGCTTCGTGACCGAGCCTGCCGCGCGCACGATCCATGCGCCTGCGCCCTATCGGGACGTGCTGCTCGATATCTATGCGAGCCTCGGCGTGACCGTGTCGGCGGCTGCCCCGTCCGCCGCTTGCGCCCCGCGGTCGCGCACCGGCGTCAAGGTGAACGATCGCGGCTACGGGATGATCCATTTCGAGCGGATCGGCGCGAACGCCGCCATCGAACTCGGCCAGGCGTTGCGCGACGTGCGGGCCCTGGGCGCCAGCGCAGTGCAACTCTCCGCGCCGCTGGACGATCCCGGTATTTCGCTGCTGACGGATGCCGCCCGCGGTCTCGGCTTTTTCTTCTGCGGGCTCGGGCCGGCCTTCGCGGATGGCGCCGACACCTTCCTGCTTCAGTCGCTCAGCGAACCCCTGGCGACCGCAAAGCTCCAGCTGTTCACCGATCCGGCGAAGCGGCTGGTGGCCTTCATCGATCGCGATCGCGCCGCCGCCGGACAGGTTTGAAGAAGGACACAGCCTTGGTCAACGTGGTCATCCATCAATTCGAGCCCGGCGGCGCGGTGGTCGACGCCGCGGCTCTGTCGCAGTTCCAGCAGCAATGGGCCACCTACCGCAAGCTGGTCGAAGGCGATTGCCTGGCCCACCGCGCGGTCGGCAGCATCCTGCACGAGACCCTGAACGAGGTTTTCACGGCGGCCTTCAGTTTTCTCGACATCGCCTGCGGCGACGCCAGCATGATGCCGGCCGCGCTGCGCGCCACCCAGGTGCGCCACTATCACGGCATCGACCTGTCGCAGGCCGCCCTCGAACTGGCCGCCGCCAATCTCGCTGCGCTGCCGTTCGAGGTCGACCTCGACCACCGCGATTTCGTCGAGGCGATGTCGCGCCGGCCGCAGCATGCCGACGCGGCCTGGTGCAGCCTGTCGATCCACCACCTCGCCACCGACGACAAGCTGCGGCTGATGGCGGCCATCCGCCGCGCCACCGGCCCGCGCGGAATTTCCTGCTCTACGAGCCGACCCGTCGGGCCGGCGAGGATCGGGCCGCATATCTCGACCGCTTCACTCGCACCAACAAGCCGCTATGGAGCGTCCTGACGCCGGGCGAGTGGGATCAGATCTGGGGCCACGTATCCACCTGCGACTTCCCGGAGACGGCGGACGTGTGGTCTGCGCTCGGCCGCGAGGCCGGATTCCGCGAGGCGCGGCAGGTGTTCGTCGATCCGACCGACTTTTTCCGGCTGTTCCGCTTCGAAGCGTAAGGCCGGCGCACTGCTCGCAGCGGACCTGCCGTTCCTGGTCCCGCTGCTCCGCCACCTCGCCGCTTGCCGGCGCGACAAGCCCGACGATGACGCCTGTGCGTCGACAGCCGATTCAGCCCTCGATGACGTGAGGCATCGGCTGATCGCTGAGGTCGATCGGCACGCTCGCGTGGACGCGACACGGCTCGGCGTCTTCCTCGATGTCGTCATCGGGCATCGGCGGCCGTCCGATTCGCGCTTCGATGCCGGCTATCACTTCGTCGAGCACCACCTGACGTGTCAGCCGGCAGTGCATCGTCTCGGTCGCGTCGAACCTTCCGGTCTCGAACAGCTTGCTGGCCGGCGCTCCGCCGCCGCACCAGCGGAAGTGCTCGCAACTGTGTTTGCACGCCTCCACGCCCTGCCGAATTTCGCTGCTGATTTCCCGGAACAGCGGCGCGCATTCGATGTCGCAAAGCCGTTGCGAAGCGACGTGGCCGAACCCGAACTCGCCGAAGCGGGGATGGCGCGCACCCAGGAGCTCGGGCGAGAAGGTCGAGATGGTGCCGTCATGGCCGACGGTCAGAACCGCAAACGGCTGATTCCGCTCATCCCTTGCCGGCGCGCCCGACAGCAGAAGCCGCGCCGTGCTGTCGAGTTCGCGCACCTTGAGAAGCCCTGGCTCGTCCCAGGCCAGATCGAAGAAACGTCTTATGAATTTCCTGAATCTCGCCTCGATGCCGTCGCTCGCAAGGTACGATTCCGTGCCTGCGCCCGCGATCTCATCGATTTCGAAGCCGACCTCCTTGATTGCGTTCTCGACATAGAAATCGAAAAGCCTGTCCGGCTCATCGAGCGCATTCTCCGTCAATGCCGTGATCACATGGAACGGCACGCCGTGTTGCTGCAGCAAGGGGACGGCCCGCATCGCCCGCTCGTGCGTGCCTGGTCCGTCACCGCCGCGCCGGCCGGCACCGAGGTCTGCAGGGCCGGCGAGGCGCAGCCCGATCACGGCCTGTATCCGCGCAAAGAACAGCGCCCATTCCTTGGTCAGCAGCAAGCCGTTGGTCCGGAAGCGGTGATTCAACTGCAGCCCGGCAGGACGCCGCTCCGTCATCAGCGCGATTGCTTCCTCGTACCAGGCCAGCGGCACGTGCAGCGGTTCGCCGCCGTCCCATTCCACATCGAGTTCGCGATCGAAGCGCGGACTGTCGAACACGCGCCGGCAGGCCAGGTCCAAAGTCGCCAGGCTCATCATTGCCGCCGGCTCACGGTCGGAGAACGAGCCATCGACGTTGCGATCCGAGGTCGGTTGCAGCACCAGCCGCTTCAGCCGTGGTGCGACGGCATCGATACCAATGTTCGTGGTTGCGTCCATGACAGATTGCCCCCGTAAAGATGCTCTTTGTGGTTCTGCGACTATCGATCTGTTTGATCCGCCGGCAGGTCACCCATGAGCGTCTTGATGTCGCTGCGGACACGCCCGGCGTTTGCAACGACGCTGCCGACGGCCTTGTGAACGTGGCTCACTCCCGTGTTGCGTCATCACTCGCCTGCCCCAGCACGCTATCAGGGGTCCAACGCCGTCGAGTGTGAAGCGCTTCACACTCGCCACCGGATTTGAAAATGTTGCCTGCGGGCAATGGCGCCGGGGCTCGCATCGCGGCCTGCGGCGCCATTGCCGCGCGAGACGCGAACACATTATGCCCGGTCGGCATCACGGCATTTTGTCGGTGATCGGGCTGCGCGGCACCGGCAGCGCCTCAGAGGACCGACGCCTCGGAACGACCGCGGCAGCCCTGATCGCCGAGCTTACGGCGCGGTCAGGCCGCCGCGAGATCGTGCGCCTGGCCCGTCGCTGCCGCGGCCGACGCCATCACGGCAATGTCGGCAAAGCCCGCATCGGCCAGCATGCGACACCCCGAGGCGGCTTCGCGCTGCGTATCCTCGGACGCAACCAAGACCCCGCGCGGCGCGATCGCGGCCAGGCGAAGGGTGGCGCCCCCGAGGTCGCCGGCATCGATGACGACGTGATCATAGGCCTTGGCGAGCGCCTCGATCATGGTCAGGAAGCGCCGGGAATTGAGGATCGTGTCGATTGCGCAATCGGGCCGGCCGAACGCGACGAGATGCAGCCGCGATTGGTTGTCCCTGCGGATGACCTGGCCGAATGACGCGGCGCCGCGAACGACCTCCGCGAGGCCCGTTGCATTCGCTTCCAGCCCCAGCGCCTCGGACGCATCGGGAACGAGGCCGACCAGAACCACCTTGGCACCGCCGGCGAGCATGCGTGCAAGCGCCAGCGCCGTCACCGTCGCGGTGTTGGACGCGCCGGAAGGAACCGCGAACACCGCAACGCCGCGTCCGAGCGCGACATTGGACCGCAGCCGTTGCGCGGTCTCCTCGACGCTGCCGAGCGGCACCCCCAACGGTGGGCCGGCGACCCCGTCCGATGCGGCGGAATCGCCGTCGCCGCGATGCGCCAGGGCCGCCCGGGCCCGCGCGGCGAGATCCACCGTCGGTTCGGGGCCTTCGCCGCCGGCCAAGACAGGCGCCCCTGCGCTCGCACGCAGCAGCTCGCCGGTTGTCACCAGGCCCGCGCTCAGAAGGAGCGTGATCAGCGTCGCCACCGCGACGATCGGCAGTTTCTTGGGAAAATAGGGCGTATTCGAAGCGATCGCCGCGGAAATGATCTTGGCGTCGGGCGGGGCGCTGCCGATGGTTTCCCGCGCCGTCGTCTCGCGGTACTTGGCGAGGTAGGATTCCAGGAGATCGCGTTGTGCCTTCGCCTCGCGATCGAGTGCGCGCAGCTGGACGTCCTGCTCATTGGTCGAGGCGGCCTGCCGCTTGACCATGTCGAGATTGGCGCTGGAGGCATCGACCCGCGCGCCGGCAATGCGTGCCTCGTTCTCGAGCGTGCGCACCAGCTTTTCGGCCTCCGCCCTGATCTGCTTGTCGAGGTCGCCGATCTGGGCCTTGAGCTCCTTGATGCGGGGATGCCCGTCGAGGAGCTGGGTAGACTGTTCCGCGAGTTGGGCGCGCAACGTGCCGCGCTGCTCGGACAGGCGGCGCACCAGCTCGGAATTGACGATGTCGGAGGCCTCGATCGATTCGCCCTTGCGCAGCATGTCGCGGATGATCTTCGCCCGGGTCTCGGAGTCCGCCCTCTGGCCCCGCGCGGTGACGACTTGCGAGTTGAGTTCGCCGAGCTGCTGGTTGCTGAGCGTCGTGTTGTTGGTGCCGACCAGCAGATTGGTATGGGAGCGAAACTCCTCGGCCTTGGCCTCGGCGTCCGCGACCTTGCGGCGCAGCCTTTCGATTTCGCCGGCCAGCCACTGGCCCGCGCCGCGGGTCTGCTCCTGCCGCACGCTCTGCTCCATGCGCAGGTAGGAGTCGGCGATGGCATTGGTGATCCGCGCCGCGAGCACCGGGTCCCATGACTGAAACTCGATCACGATCACCCGCGACTTGTCGACGGGATAGGCGGTCAGCCGTTCATACCAGGATTCGAGCACCCGCTCCTCCGGAGACATCGCCATGTAGTCGCGGGAAATTCCGAGCAGCGACAGGATGTGATGCAACGTGGAGGTGGGGCGCAGGACCGGGTCGAATTCCGGCAGGTCGTTGAGCTTGAGCTCGCCGATGACCTCCAGCGCCAGTTGCCGCGACAGCACGATCTGGACCTGGCTGGTCAGGGTTTCCGGATCGGCCGCGGGGCGTTCGCCGTTCGCGGTCTTTTCCGCTTCCGGGCGCAGAAACACGTTCTCGCGTCCGTCATAGAGAATGCGGGCCTCCGATTTGTAGCGCGGCGTGATCATGTTGACGGCGATGGCCGACACGATGGCGACCAGAACGGTCGGCCACAATATCCAGGACCTGCGCTGCCACAGCGCGCGCCCCAGCGACCGCAAGTCGAGGTCGCCATCCTCCACCGTCGCTTCGGCTGCCATTCTGGCCATCGCGAAACTCCACGCCCGCATCACCGATGCGCCGGACCTCACCTCGGTGCGCGCGGGCTGCACTTCGGTGCGCCGTGCGCCACCGCAGGCAATTTGCAGCCATTATGGTTGCCAGCCGGTTAACCCTGCCTCGTTGCAGATGCCGCATCGGCCGGCGCGTTAACGCCGTATTGCACAATCGTCCCCTAATCTCGGCGAATACACGCGCTGGCAGCCGCGGAATATCTGCGTCCGCTGCATTGCGGCGCGCCACGAGACTCCAGCAGGACGCTTTCATGGACAGGCCGAATCGGCTGAAGATCGTCCACGTCGTTCGTTCCCCGATCGGCGGCATCTTCCGGCATATCGTCGATCTCGTCGACGCCCAGACCAAGGCCGGCCACGATGTCGGCATCATCTGCGACTCCCTGACCGGCGGCCGGTTCGAAGACGAGGTCATCGCATCCGTGGCCCCCAGGCTTGCGCTCGGCGTCACCCGCTTCCCGATGCGCCGCAGCGTTTCGCTGAGCGACTTCGCCGCGGTTCGGCGCGTGCTGGAACATCTCGGCAGGATCACCCCCGACGTGCTGCACTGCCATGGCGCCAAAGGCGGCGCCTACGGCCGCCTGATCGCGGCATGGCTCGGGCGGCGGCGGCCGATCGCCAGCATCTACGCACCCCATGGCGGCAGCCTCCACTACGATGAGACCTCGCTCGAAGGCATGTTCTACTTTCGGGTCGAGCGCATGCTGGAGCGGGTCACCGACGCCCTCATCCATGTCAGCGCCTTTGAAGCCGGGGTCTACCGCGACAAGATCGGAATACCGCGCTGCCGGGCCGCCGTCATTCGCAATGGATTGCGGGAGGAGGAGTTCGTTCCGGTCACGCCGCGCAACGACGCCCGCGACCTGTTGTTTCTCGGCATGCTGCGCGATCTCAAAGGCGTCGACCTGTTCCTGGAAGCGATCGCCCGCATCGAGGCCGTCCATGGCCGCAAGCTCACCGCCCATGTGGTCGGCCAAGCCGAGGAGCCCGGGCGCTATGAATCGCTCTCCTGCAGCCTCGGCATCGCCGACCGCGTCCTGTTCAGCGACCCGATGCCGACCCGGCAGGCGTTCTCCAGCGCCCGGTTGATCGTCGTCCCCTCGCGGGCGGAATCGATGCCATATGTCGTCCTGGAGGCCATCGCCGCGGGCATGCCGATCGTCGCCACCGATGTCGGCGGCATCCCCGAGATATTCGGACCGGCCGCCGGCGAACTGGTCCCGCCGGGCGATGCGGCGGCGCTCGCCGGCGCCATCGACGCCGCGCTCGCCGATCCCCCGCATACCGACTCCGAGGCCGCCACCCGGCGCGCCTGGCTGCATCCGCGATTCAATATTTCTACCATGCAGAGCAAGGTCGAGGCACTGTACCGGCTGATGCTGGAACGCAAATACGCAGACGCCGCCTGAGGTGAGCGCCCATGCCCCGCCCGACGATGCCGGGGTAACCTCGCGTTAAGTCTGTCGACAAAAATACGCGGCAGCATCGATGGCAATCAATTCCAATGAATTTAGATGTCGGCAGCCGCCCGATCGGGATTTGACATGATGAACTTCGTCGGCATGAAAATCCAAGCGACGGAGGTCCCTGCCCCGCCGCGCGAACTCGGCGCACTCGCCCGCGCGATCGCCGCCGAGCCGGTCGCGGATGCGATTTCGCCCGTGGTCCTGATCGGCTTGGTGCGGCTCGCCGAATTCCTCGGCGTGGCGGCGATCGGGGCGGCGACCTATGTCGCCTATGTCTACCCCTCCTTCGGCGAGTTCAGCCTTGCGTATTCGGCAGCCATCCTGCTGATCTCCGGCGCCGCGATCTTCGCCTTCCAGGCCTTCGAGATCTACTCGATCGCCGCGTTCCGGTCCCACATCCATCAGCTGACCCGGCTCGCAGTGGCGTGGACGCTGGTGTTCCTGGTGGCCTTCGCGATCTCCTTCTTCGGCAAGTTCGACGGCGTCTTTTCCCGCATTTGGGTGGCGAGCTGGTTCAGCGTCGGGCTTGCGAGCCTGCTGATCGGCCGGCTGGCGCTGACCGCGATGGTGCGGCGGTGGGCGCGCGACGGCCGCCTGGTCCGCCGGGTCGTCATCGTCGGCGGCGGACGGGAGGGCGAATCCCTCGTGCGTGCACTCGAGAGCGAAGCGGATTCCGACGTGCGGATCTGCGGCGTGTTCGACGATCGCAGCGGCGAACGCTCGCCGCTGGTGGTCGCCGGCATCCCCAAGCTCGGAACCGTCGAGGATCTCGTCCAGTTCACCCGCCTCACCCGGGTCGATCTCGTGCTCGTATCGCTGCCGCTGACGGCGGAGGAACGGGTGCTCCAGATGGTGCGCAAGCTGTGGGTGCTGCCGGTGGATGTCCGGCTCGCCGCCCATATGAACCGCCTGCGATTCCGCCCCCGCGCCTATTCCTATATCGGCAACGTCCCGGTGCTCGATATTTTCGACAAGCCGATCGCCGACTGGAACATGGTGATGAAGACGCTGTTCGACCGCGTGGCCGGGCTGATGATCCTCATCCTGCTCTCGCCGCTGATGCTCGCGACCGCCATCGCCGTCAAGCTGGACAGCCCCGGCCCGGTGCTGTTCCGCCAGCGCCGCCTCGGCTTCAACAACGAGGTGATCGAAATCTGCAAGTTCCGCTCGCTCTATCACGAGCACGCCGACCCCAATGCGCGGCGCATCGTGACCAAGGGCGACTCCCGGGTCACCCGCGTCGGGCGCATCATCCGCAAGACTTCGATCGACGAATTGCCTCAGCTCTTCAACGTGCTGCGCGGCGAGCTGTCGCTGGTCGGCCCACGCCCCCATGCGGTCGAGGCGCCGACCGCGAACCGGCTGTGGGAGGAAGTCGTCGACAGCTACTTCGCCCGCCATCGCGTGCGCCCCGGCCTGACCGGCTGGGCCCAGATCAACGGCTGGCGCGGCGAACTCGACACCCCGGAGAAGCTGCAGCACCGCGTCGAGCACGACCTCTATTACATCGAGAACTGGTCGCTGCTGTTCGACCTCTACATCCTGATGCGGACGCCGTTTGCGCTGATGCGTTCCGAGAACGCCTATTGACCGCCCTCGCGCTCCGCGCCGCGCCGCCTCGGTTCGCCCCCGGCCGGACCATCACGCGGCTCCAGCACGGCCTGATGTGGCTGGTCGGCGCAGCCGGCGGCATCGTCGTGATCGAGCCGGCGCCGTACGAATTCGTCGTCGTTCTCGCCATGGTGGTGTTCCTGGCGACCGGCATGCCGCTGCGCGCCGCGCACATACCGCTGCTGCTCCTGCTCGTCGCCTACAATATCGGCTACCTGATCGGGGTGGTGCCGGTGCTCACCGAGGAGGGCACCGTCATGTGGGCGGCGGTATCCTGCTTCATGTCGGTGACGACGCTGTTCTTCGCGCTGGCGCTGACCGAGGACACCGAGCGGCGGCTCGACATGCTGCTCAAGGGATATCTGGCGGTCGCGGTCGCGGTCTCGGTGTTCGGCATTCTCACCTATTTCCGCCTGCTGCCGGATTCGGACACCTTCATATTCGCGAGCCGCTCGCGCTCGACCTTCAAGGACCCCAACGTGCTCGGCGCATTCCTGGTCCTGCCGACCCTGCTCGCCCTGCAGCGCACGATGACCGGGCGGCTGCGCGATTTCCTGGTCGGCGGCCTGATGACGGCTGTGCTGGCGATCGAGCTCCTGCTGGCGTTTTCCCGCGGCGCCTGGGGCGCGTTCGGCGCCGCCGCCGCGCTGATGCTGGGACTGACCTATCTGACCTGCGGCTCCGGCCGGGAACGGCGGCGCATCATCCTGATTGCCGCGCTCGGCACCGTCGTGCTCGGCGCCCTGATCGTCGTCGTCCTGTCGTTGCCCCAGGTCAGCGGCCTGTTCGAGGAGCGCGCGAGCCTGGTCCAGAGCTACGATTCCGGCCGGTTCGGCCGGTTCGGGCGCCACATCCTCGGCGCCCAGCTGGCGCTCGACCAGCCGTTCGGCATCGGACCGCTCCAGTTCTCGAAATACTTCCCCGAGGACCCCCACAACTCGTTCCTCGATTCCTTCATGGCCGGCGGCTGGATCAGCGGGGCGGCCTATCTCGCGCTGACCCTGGTGACGCTCACCATCGGGCTGCGCTACGTGTTCGTGCGCACGCCCTGGCGCGCCGCCTATATCGCGCTCTACGCCACCTTCGTCGCCGAGGTCGCCGAGAGCTACATCATCGACGTCCAGCACTGGCGGCACTATTTCCTGATCATGGGCGTGCTGTGGGGCCTCGTCATTGCCGCTGCTGCGCGCCGCCGGGCCGCACGCTGACGCCATTTGCGCATCGAACGCTTTTCCGCCCGGACCGGCTGACCCAAAAATACGCTGCGTGATATCAGCTACTTGTGATTCCGCCCGGTCGCGGGAGCGGGCCAGGAAATCGATGCAGCAGCCTGCCGTGCCGGCATTCCTTGCCCCTGCATCGATGCAGCAGTCGCGGTGTGGGCCTGGTACGAAGGCCGAACAAATCGTGTGGAAAGTCCGGCCGGCCGATTGCTCTCGATGGCCTCGTTTGGGATTGTACGGCCCGTTGGCAGACCCCCATCGCTCGCCGATTCGTTTCCCGGATGCGGCGGCTGATCCGTGTCGGCGCGAACTGATCGGAAGCGGGCGGGCCGGCGGCGGAGAAAATAAATGTCCAATAAGAAACGCCTCACCCAGATCGGTCTGCTTTTGTTGACGCCAATTCTTGCAATCGCCGTTTCCGGCCCCGATGGACGCGCTGCGCCGAGCATCCGGTCTGCCGCGTGCGGAACGGTACCGTATCGAACAAGCGGCGGCTACACGACGCCAAGTCCGATCACGCAGTCTCCTCAGGTCTGGAGCTTCGTAAGTGAGCCGAATCTGCATCCGATGAAAATCACGGTCAATACATATGAGCCTGGCACATCCGCGGGATTGGTATTTGTTGCCCCGTATACGTATTCCGACAATTCGCTATATGGGCAACCCGGATCATTAATTCTGGATAACATCGGCAATCCATTCTGGTTTCGCCCATTGAGCAGCCCAAATCTGATGAATACCGATTTTCGGATGCAGCAATTGAACGGGAAACCCGTGCTGACTTTCTGGCAAGGCACGCTCGCTACGCCACCGGCTTACACCAACGTTCCCGCCGGCTCATCCGAACCCGGTTCTTGTTATTATATCATCGACAACACTTATCAGGTAATAAAAACGGTGGCTGCTCAATTCGGCTTTACGTCGGATGTCCATGAATTCCTGATTACTCCGGCCAATACGGCGCTGCTTCTTTCCACTCGTGCCGTGCCCATGAATCTCACTCCGTATGGAGGTCCGGCAAAAGGGTTCGTTCAAGATTTTTCAATCCAGGAAATCGATTTGAAAACGGATAACGTGGTGTTTTTCTGGAGTGCGCTGCAAAACATTCCGCTTGTCAATTCATATGAGCCGGCATCGAGCGCAACCTCCTCCGGTAATATCTGGGATGCTTATCATCTCAATTCTGTCGGGCTCACGGACAATCCCACGGATATTTTGGTGTCCGGGCGTAACCTCTTCACGATCTACAGAATAAACAAGCCGACTGGAAGGATCGTCTGGCGACTCGGAGGCAAGCAAAGCGATTTCACCATTGGAAGCGGGGCCGCGTTCTCGTGGCAGCATGATGCGCGTTTTCTGCCGGATAACGTAATAAGCATGTTCGACGATAATTGCTGCGAAATCCGATACGGTCCCGCCTGATACGCCGTATTCGCATGCGCTGTATCTTCAATTAGACTTGGAGAGCAAGACGGCGAGCTTGAAAACGGAATATTATCACGACCCCAATCTGAATGTCGCCTCACAAGGAAACACGCAGAGTTTGGCCAACGGTAACGTATTCACGGGTTGGGGGCAGTCGGCATATTACGCCGAATTTGCGCCAGGCGGCAATACCGCGGACGATCCGGCCTCAAATCTGCTCTATGATGCCCAGATGCCGGGCAACAACTACACCTATCGCGCCTACCGTGAGGATTGGGTCGGCACTCCCTATTATCCCCCCAGCATCGCCGTCACATCGAAAAACGGATCGACCACGGTTTACGCCTCATGGAACGGCGCGACGGAAGTCAGGACCTGGGAGGTGTTCGGCGGCCGTAACGCCCGTGCTGTGGTGCCTGTCACGAGCGCGGCCAAGTCCGGATTCGAGACCTCGATACCGGTCGCCAATGCTGCCGGACCGTTCTTTCAGGTGAAAGCGCTGAACGCCGATGGCGACGTCATCGGCGTTTCGCCGGTCATGCGGGCATGGTGAGGTTCTGCGGATCTCGATCGTGGCCGGCGCGGCGGGCCCGGAGTTTCACGGGGTCTCGAAAGCAACGACGGGAATCAGCAGCCGGCACGCATGCGTGTCGCCGGTGTGGATGCGACAGCGCCCGGCCTCGAGGCTGTCCCATTCGCGGGTCTCTCCGCCCTCCCACTGGCCGCGGACGGACCAGGATTGGATCACGAGCCGCAGTGTTTCTCCGGCCTTGAATGTCGTGCCGGAAGGCATGATGGCAATGTCGGTCTCGACGATTTCGCCGCGAGAAAGCGGCTTCCGCGCGGTCATGGACAAGACCGGCCGCCACTCCGTCGAGCGCTCCGGATCGAGTTCCCGCCATGACGCCCGCAACCACCCGCGCGCCACCGGGCCGTTCGCATTGCCACCGGACGCACTGAAGAAATACAGCTCGTTGCCGTCACGATCGAGCTTCTCGACGCCGACGAAGAGGTCGACGTCGTCGGCGTCCTCGGCCTCGATGAACAGCTTGAGCGCCATATGCCCGACCAGGTCGGTGTCTTTGTCGAACTCGAAGTCAAAGATCGCGCGGTTGATCGGTTCGGCCACCGGTGAAGGCGCAATCGTCGCGGTTGCATCGGCTTTTGGTGCCGCTGGTCCCAGGCTGCGTGAGGCGGCATCGAGGTAGAGAGACTTGTATTGCGTGCCCTCGATCGGCCAACTCGTTGCGTGAACGACCTTGTGTGCGAAGCGGCTCGTATTGATCTCGAGGCGCACGGGCGGAACGCGATCCATCGCGCGCTCGTCGCCGGTGAGAAAGCGATCGAGAAACCGCTTCTGCAACGCCGTCTCTTCCTTGCCGTAGTAGGCGCCCCACTTCTGACGTCGATGATTGAACAGCCATTTGTGCCGGCTTTTCAGTTTGGTGAAGGCGCCGAACGTATCCCAGGTATGCAACTCCTGGTCGGAGAAGCTCGCGCACACGAGCGCCGGCACGGTGATGGAGGCGACGTCGAACTTCCAATCGCGGATGTAGGGCTCTGGAGCGGCCGCAGTGGGATTGATGAACGGAACCATCATGTCGGTCTCCAGCCACCTGGAAAAGGCCGTCTCGGGGATGCCGCCGTAGCCGCCGCCGGGACCCGTTTCATTGATGCCCTCCCAGGGAATGATGGCCTTGAGCTGAGGCGGGGCCTCGGCCTTGGCTGCGATCCACTGGGTTGCGCAGAGCGCCGACACGCCGCTCATGGCGACCTTGCCCGTGCACCAAGCCTGCTGCTCGAGCCAGGCCATCACGTCCCACCACCTTGCTTCAGGTCCGGGCGTGTCGGTGGGATTGGACTCCGACCTGCCGCGGCCTGGTTGATCGATCAGGACCACGGCGTAACCATTGGGCACCCAGAAGCCGGGGTCGGGCCCCTCGAAAGCGCACCGATCCGAGATTTCGATCCGTCCGAGGTAAAACCCGCCTCCACCCGGAACCGTACCGACCGGGGCGTCCTGGAAGAGATTCCACTGGTCGTATTGATCCTTGCCGTATGGCGTCATCGTGGTGATGACGGGCGTCGGCGGTCCTGATTTGCGGCGGAAGACATTGGCGGCGAGCCTGATGCCGTCCCGCATCGGGATCATGACTTCCTCGACCAGGATGTCCTTGGGCAAGGGATATTTGACGAGATCGAAGGGATGGTCGTCGAGGTAGTCTCGTTCACCCTCCGGGGGCAGCCGCGGACGCTCGAGTTTCTTTGCCGAAGTCGCGGTTTCGCGATGCGCGAGTTTGCTCACTGTCTTGCTCCCAGGAAAGGATGAGGAACCACCGCATTTCCTCATTCGATGTCGTGGCAAGGGCGGAACGGACCCAGCGCGCTCGCACGACACACGAGCCGAAACATCGTTCCCCGGCCGACGTTTCCCGTGTCTGGAGATGATCCTTGCTCACCGAAGGATGAACTATCCCACAGCGGGCCGGCCCAGCCAGGAGACGAAAAGGCTGTCCGGATCATAGGCCGCCCGAATCTCATCGAAACGGCGGAAGTTTGCGTCGGTCAGAAAGTGCCGGGGACGGTTGATGAGGTTTTCGTCGGCCAGCTGGATGCCGGTTGAAACAGGCTCCAAGGCGCGCAAGCGCTCGGTCACGCAGCGCTTGTATTTCTCGTCGTCGGCGGGATTGCTCCAGGCGCCATAGAGTGCGATGTAGAGTTCGTCCTCGACCGAGTACGCCATCGGCGGACGCTCGGGTGTGAGCGTCCATGGGAACCACACCATGTGCGAAGGCGACGGCGGCAGGCCGACCTGAATGGCTCTCAGGCCGGGCTCCAATTCATCGAAGGAAGCATGCGTCCACATGTTGTCCGCAATGAAGCGCCTGTCGGCAGGGTAATGAGCGGCCGTACCGGAGGACGACAGCTCGGCGAGCGTGGTGGTCGCCCCGATGTCCGCAACCAACGCGCGGTTGCGCACCGGGCAGGTTTCAAAGACGGACAGGACATCGCGGGCATGCTGCTCGCTGTCCCCATAGGCCGTCGCCAGCACAGATACGACCGGACCATCCGTGCTGATGGATTCGTCGCGATACATGAGCGTGTTGATCTCGACTTCGGCCGGCAGCCTGGGCTCGATCGAGCGCGACCACCGATAGATCCGTTCCCAGACGTCGGGCGGGTAGATGTAGAGGCTCTTGAGAGTGACCCTATGGCGCCGATAGATTTTCAGATAAAAACGCGTCACGACCGCGAAAAAACCCGGGCCAGCGCCACGTGCCGCCCAGAACAGATCGGCATTCCGGGTCTCGTCCGCGTGAATCATCTCGCCGTCAGCTGTCACCGCGTCGATGCCGGTGACACTCATGCACGATGGGCCGAACTCGCGACCACGCCACGCAAAGCCACCTTGAAGCAGATATCCGCCGATACACACACCCTTGCAGTGGCCGATCGGAAAGAAGAGGTCTTGCTTGGCGAGCTCGGCGTCGACCTCCGCGCCCTGGAGGCCGGGCTGGGCCGTGGCCGTCATATCCTTGGCATTTATGGAAACACCCCTGAGCTGCGACAGGTCGATCAGCACGATCCCGTCGCGCAGATGCGTACCGGACCAGCTGTGTCCGCCTGATCGCACCGCAAGCTTCCTGCGCTCGTCTCGCGCGAGTCGCACGGCGCCGGCCACGTCGTTTTCGTCCTGCGCGCGAACGATCACCTCTGGAAAGCGGGCCGGCGTGCCGGCGTGCCATACCGCTTTTTTGCGCGCCTCTTCATAGCCGGCATCGCCGCGACGGAGCACCTGCCCTTTGATCCCGAATTTTTGCTGGATTTTGGCATCCGCGACCAAAGTATCCTCCCGGTATTTATGAAATGCGCGTGAATACCGGAGTAGCATCCCCCGGAAGGCCGACCGATGCCTCGAGCGAAATCACAGCCGCGACGCTCTTTTGTATCACGCGGCGATAAAGGCTTTGTTACCTCCTCGGCGCTGCGCCGATGGAGCACCGCCAGCTCTATTTCGATGCGAGCCCGACGACAATGGCTCCGCCGTGCCTTCCCGCCACGTGATCTTGCACCAGGCCCTCGTTCGCCGCCGAGGTCGCCGAGAGCTACATCATCGACGTCCGGCACTGGCGGCACTATTTCCTGATCATGGCGTCCTGTGGGGCCTCGTCATTGCCGCCGCCGCGCGCCCCCGCGCCGCACGCCACCTGTGCATCGAACCTTTTTCCGCGCCAACCGGACTAAGGGGGGAACAGGGTCGATTCCGAAGGGGACGATGATGGCGCAATTTGCAATTTCGACGACTGAGGGCCGGGTCTTTGGTCTCGATTTGGGCGACTGGTCGATGCTGCTCGGCGGCTCCGTGCTCATCGCGGTCATGGCAATGCTGGTATAACCTATTGGGAATTCATGGTTTCCACCCGGCCTGCGCCGGGTGGCGATGAGATTGACGCTAACCACAGACATCATCGCCGAGCCTCGTCCCGATCTCGATTACGAGAGCGGCGCCAAATCGTCATGGCCGGGCTTGTCCAGGACAGGCCCAGCCATGACGATTCCGTGTGAGGCAGAACCCGCTCTCCGGGTCAGCTCGGCAGGAGGCATGGATTCCGGGTTCCGGCCTTGCGGCCGGCCCCGGAACGACAAGGACTTTTGCCCGCTTTCCGGGCCTACAGGCTCGGATTCCAGATGATCGGGATTTCCTGGTAGCCGGTCGCGGTCTTCTCGACATGGGCGACCGACGGGAACGGGTAGTGGAAGCCCTGCACCATCATCTTTTCGGCGGCCAACATGTCATAGACCTTGCGCCGGGTCGCCTCGGCCAGGACCGGCTCGTGGTCGTAGAAGGCGTGCCAGCCGGGATGGCGGGCGAACAGGAACGGCGCATGGGTGACGTCGGCCTGCACATAGACCGTCTTGCCGCCCGACGAGACGATGTGGGAGGTGTGGCCGGGGGTGTGGCCGGGCGTGCCGACCGCAGTGATACCGGGCAGCACCTCCTTGTCCCATTCATAGGTTCGCAGGCGCTTGAGCACCTCCGGGTTCATCACCCGGCGCACATTCTTGAAATTGTCGGCGATGCGCGGGGTCGACGAGCGGCTCATCTCGCCGTCGTCCATCCAGTATTTGTGCTCGGGCGCCGGCACCAGCACCTCGGCGTTGGGATAGGTGAGCGAATTGTCGGCGCGCAGCAGCCCGTTGATGTGGTCGCCGTGATAGTGCGAGATCAGCACCGTGTCGATCGCCTTGGGATCGATGCCGGCCGCCGCCATGTTGACCAGCAACTGGCCGGCGACGCCGTCGGTCGCCTTGTAGTTCGCTTCCCCGGTGCCCATGTCGACCACGATGAGCCGCGACCCCGTGTTGATCACGATGGGATTGTAGGGACCGATGAAGACGTCCCTGTCCATGAAGGCGTCGCCGAGCGCGGCCTTGACCTCATCGGGCTTGACGTTGAGGACGAAGGCCTCGGTCACGGGAACCTTCGCGACACCGTCGCTCAGCACGGTGATTTCCATCGACCCGACCTTGTAGCGATAGAAGCTCGCCGCCTGCTTGCCGGCGGCGGGCGCCAGGGCGAAGGCCGGCGGGTTCCAATTGAATGCGGCCGATGCGGCGCCGGCGGCAGCGCCGGCGAGGATGGAGCGTCGCGACAATACGGTCATGGTTACCTCCCTGGTCGTTTCCGCGAAAATAGCCGAAATCACGTCCAGATGAACTTGAAAATCTTCGAGATGCCGCCCAGGGTCAGCAGCACCGCCGCCCAGCGGGCACGTACGAAGTCAACCACCGCGTGGGTATGATCTTCGAGCGCCATGGCCCCACATATGCTGGATGCGCGCGGCCTCACCGGCCCGCGCGCATCCACGTCGGCGCCTCTCATCGCGGCGGGCCGGTTCCGGACTGCGGGGACTACTTCGCGGCGGCCGGAAATGCCGGCAATTTGCCGACGTCGCGCGCGTCGTGCTGGATGATCACGGTGGCCTTCAGGTTTGCCGCGATCTTCTTGAAGCGGTCCATCGACGCGATCGACTCGGCGCGATCGGTATTGAAGGTGGGCACGCCGCTGGTGTCGTAGTTTTCCTGGAAGTGCACGACATCGCCGCTGAGCAGGACATTGCCCTTCTCCTTCAGCCTGACCAGCAGGCTGTGATGGCCGGGCGTGTGGCCCGGCGTATTCAGCACCACGACGGTGCCGTCGCCGAACACGTCCTTGTCGGCCGGCACGGCTTCGACCTTGCCGCCGCCGCTGATCCAATGGGCGAATGTCGCGGGATTGGCCACCGCGCTCATCTTCGGATCGGTCAGCACGTCCCAGTCCTTCTTGCCGATGAGCAAGGTGGATTTCGGCAGCGAATCGACCTGGCCGATGTGATCGCCGTGATAGTGGCTGATGCCGACATACTTGATCTGCTCGGGCTTGACCCCCGCCTTCGCGAGCAGCTCCACCAGGGGAACCTTCGGCGCCGCGGCGCCGGCGGTCATCGGCTGGCCGCTGTCCCACACCATGTAGTCGTCGCCATGCTTGATGAGATAGCAGCTGAAGACGAGCTGAACCTTCACGCCGTCATAGGCATAGGTGTCGCTGAAGCGAGGGCCGACATCCGTCGGCGTGGCGCTGGTGCCGCAGTCCAGCCGCGTCAGAGTGACTTCGGGCGCCACCTGGGGCGCCGCCTGCGCCGAGGCCGAGAGGCTGACGAGGGCGTTGGCGCAGACGCCGAGCGCCAGCAGAGACAGGATTCGCTGCATGGTTTTTCTCCCTTGATGGCAACAACGATCGAATTCTTGGCGGCTGCGAGTGTCGCGCGGTTGCGGGAGCGCGGTCAATTGCACCGACGCAACGCCTACCGGCTCCGGTACGACTCGCCCCATGCCAGGTCCCCTCCACGGCATTTCCTGCCGCACAGCGTCGCGATTTTACCGTCATGATTGGACCAAGGCCATGGCATATTGGTAACTGGTGATTTGCGGTCGGCGCTTGCACGGGCTGTCAAGACATCGCCGCAATCCATTGTTCTGACTGGAACTTTAGACGAGATCGGCGACCGCGAAAGCCGCCGGCATCAACCGCATCGGAACCGCATGGCCAAATCCGCAACCCCCGCAAAAAAGCCACCCGCCACCCGCGACCTGTTCGCCGAGCCAGCCTCGCCGCGCCCGGCGCCCAAGCGTCCGGAGGCGCCCCGCAACGGCAACGGCAACTCCTACACGGCCCACGACATCGAGGTGCTGGAAGGGCTGGAGCCGGTGCGCCGGCGGCCCGGCATG
This sequence comes from uncultured Alphaproteobacteria bacterium, assembly GCA_963795865.1. Classification (GTDB taxonomy): domain Bacteria; phylum Pseudomonadota; class Alphaproteobacteria; order Rhizobiales; family Xanthobacteraceae; genus JAJPKK01. The sequence continues at coordinate 59,383 of CAWCJX010000029.1, read as the reverse complement.
TATATCGGCGGCACCGACGAGAAGGCGCTGCATCATCTGTTCGCCGAGGTGATCGACAACGCCATGGACGAGGCGCTGGCCGGGCATGCCACCTTCATCGAGGTCGACCTTGCCGCCGACGGCACCCTCGCCGTCACCGACAATGGCCGCGGCATCCCGGTCGATCCGCATCCGAAATTTCCCAAGAAGTCCGCCCTCGAAGTCGTGATGTGCACCCTGCATGCCGGCGGCAAGTTCGACTCCAGGGTCTACGAGACCTCGGGCGGCCTGCACGGCGTCGGCGTCTCGGTCGTCAACGCCCTGTCGGAGCGGCTCGAGGTCGAGGTGGCGCTGGGCGGCCAGCTCTATCGCCAGGTCTTTGCGCGCGGCATCCCAAAGAGCGGCCTGGAGAAGCTCGGCCGCACGCCGAACCGGCGCGGCACCAAGGTGCGCTTCAAGCCGGACCCGCAGATTTTCGGCGACAAGGCGAGGTTCAATCCGCAGCGCCTGTTCAAGATGGCGCGCGCCAAGGCCTATCTGTTCGGCGGCGTCGAGATCCGCTGGCATTGCGACAAGGCGCTGCTGCACGGCATCGAGGGCGTGCCGGAGGACGAGACGTTCCATTTCCCCGACGGCCTCAAGGACTATCTCGCCGCCGCGGTGGCGGGGCAGACGCTGGTCCATCCCGACATCTTCACCGGGAAATCGGGCCGGCCGGGCGCCAACGGCGCGGTCGAATGGGCGGTGGCGTGGAGCGCCGACGCCGACGGCTTCATGTCGTCCTATTGCAACACCATTCCCGACCGCCGATGGCGGCACCCATGAATCGGGCTTTCGCACCGCGCTGCTGCGCGCGCTCAAGGACCATGGCGAGCGCATCGGCCAGGGCAAGCGCGCCGCGCCCGGTGACCAGCGAGGACGTCATGACCGGGGCGGCCGCGATGCTCTCGGTGTTCATCCGCGAGCCGGAATTCCAGGGCCAGACCAAGGACCGGCTGGCGACCGCGGAGGCCGCGCGCATCGTCGAGAGCGCGGTCAAGGACCAGTTCGACCACTGGCTCGCCGGCAACCCGACCCACGCCAACCGGCTGCTCGACTGGGTGGTCGAGCGCGCCGACGAGCGCATCCGCCGCCGCCAGGAGAAGGAGATCTCGCGCAAGTCCGCCGGCGCGCAAGTCGCGCCTGCCCGGCAAGCTCGCCGACTGCACCGACACCGCCGCGGAAGGCTCGGAAATCTTCATCGTCGAAGGCGATTCCGCCGGCGGCTCCGCCAAGCAGGCGCGCAACCGCGCGAGCCAGGCGATCATGCCGCTGCGCGGCAAGATCCTCAACGTCGCCAGCGCCGGCAAGGACAAGCTCGCCCAGAACCAGCAGCTCTCCGACCTCGTCCAGGCGCTCGGCTGCGGCACCGGCGCCCATTATCGCGACGAGGATCTGCGCTACGAGAAGGTCATCATCATGACCGACGCCGACGTCGACGGCGCCCACATCGCCTCGCTGCTGATCACCTTCTTCTACCGCCAGATGCCCCAGCTCATCGACTCCGGCCATCTCTATCTCGCGGTGCCGCCGCTGTACCGGCTCGCCCATGGCGGCAAGGTGTTCTACGCCCGCGACGACGCCCACAAGGACGAGATCATGGCGCGCGAGTTCCGCGCCAACGCCAATGTCGAGATCGGCCGCTTCAAGGGCCTCGGCGAGATGATGCCGGCGCAGCTCAAGGAAACCACCATGGACCCGAGGAAGCGCACCCTGCTCAAGGTGATGCTCGTCCCCGACGACCGCGCCGACACCCAGAAATCGGTCGAGCGCCTGATGGGCACCAAGGCGGAAGCGCGCTTCGACTTCATCCAGGAGCGCGCCGAGTTCGCCAGCACGGAGATGCTGGACGTGTGAGGGGTTTCGCGGAGCAACACCTCATCTGAGTGGTGTCAACGCGTCGAACCGCTGCCGGCCCGCGTCGGCAAACGATTGATCTCGGGTCCGGCCGCCTCTGCGGCGACCCGAATTTCGTAGGCGCTCTGCAGATTGAGCCAGAATTGCGGGCTCATTCCGAACCAGTGGCCGAGCCGCAGCGCCGTATCGCCGGTGATTGCGCGCTTGCCGTTGATGATCTGGGTGATCCGGTTCGCCGGCACTTTGAGTTGGCGCGCGAGCTCGGTCGGCGACACTGCGAGCTCTCCCAACTCCTCAGCGAGGATTTCTCCGGGATGGATGGCGGGGCGCGACATAGAACCTATCTCAATGGTAGTCGACGATCTCGACTTGTGATGGACCAAGAGCACCACTCGGCCAGAGAAAGCAGATGCGCCATTGCATGTTGATGCGTATGCTGTATTGGCCGGTCCGGTCGCCCTTGAGCCGTTCCAACCGATTGCTCCTCAACGCGGCCAAATCCTCCAACTTTGTCGCGCCCCCGAGGATTTCGAGGCGCCGATAAGCCTGCCGCGCAAATCCCTGAAACTCGCGGACGGAACGGCCGGCGGCAAATGCCTCTGTCCGCTTGTCCTTGTAGCCCAGGATCATCGCGTTCAATGTGGGCGATTGTATGCTGTACGTCAATCGTACGAGGATTTGTTTTTTACCGCCACCACGACCGGCCGCTTAGCCCGTGTTACATTTTGCCCATGTCATCCCTGCCTATCCAAGCTGTCGAATACCGACCGTCGCAGGCCGACTTCCTCGGCCACCCGCCAGCCCTGCCCTACCTGTTCGCCACCGAGATGTGGGAGCGCTTCTCCTTCTACGGGATGCGGGCCCTGCTCGTGCTCTACATGGTGAAATACGCGTTCCAGCCCGACACGGCGGGCACCGTGATCGGGCTCGCCCCGCTCAGGCACGGGCTCGAGGCGCTGTTCGGCCCGCTCGACATCCAGCCCCTGGCCTCGCAGGTCTACGGGCTCTATGGCGGCCTCGTCTATCTCACCCCGGTGCTCGGCGGTTATCTCGCCGACCGCGTGCTCGGCCAGCGCCGCACCGTGATCATCGGGGCCTCGCTGATGGCGGCCGGCCATTTCATGATGGCGATCGAGCCGCTGCTGCTGTTCGCGCTCGCCTTGCTGATCCTGGGCAACGGCGCCTTCAAGCCCAACATGTCCGCCCAGGTCGGCGGGCTTTATCCGCCCGGCGATCCCCGCCGCGACCGCGCCTATTCGATCTTCTATGTCGGCATCAATCTCGGCGCCTTCCTGGCGCCGCTGGTGTGCGGGACTCTGGGCGAACGCGCCGGCTGGCATTACGGCTTCGGCGCCGCCGGGGTCGGCATGCTGATCGGGCTGGCGACCTATCTCTACGCCTACCCGAAGCTGCCGCACCACCCGGCCGCTTGCGGCATCGGACAAGAAGCCGCTCGGCCCCGCGGAGCGGCGCGCCATCTGCCGCCTTGCTGATCCTGTTCGTGCCGATGAGCCTGTTCTTTGCGACCTACGAGCAGCAGGGCAATACCATCGCGCTGTGGGCGGACGAGCACACCGACCGCACCATCGACCTCCTGTTGTGGAGCGGCGGAAATTCCAACCACCTGGTTCCAGGCCTTCAACCCCTTCATGATCTTCGCCTTCACCCCCTTCGTGGTGGCGTTATGGGCGCGCCAGGCGCGGCGCGGCTCCGAGCCTTCCACCCTCATCAAGATGGCGCTGGGCTGCTTCGGCTCCGCGGCGGCCAACGGGATCATGGCCGCCGCCGCCCTCTATGCCGGGCCGGACAAGGCGAGCTGGCTGTGGCTCGCTGCCTATTTCGCGGTCATCACCGTCGGCGAACTCTACATCTCCCCGATCGGGCTTTCCCTGGTCTCCAAGATCGCCCCCGCCAGCCATGTCGCCATGATGATGGGGGTCTGGCTGGCGACGATCTTCGCCGGAAACTTCCTGGCCGGCTATCTCGGCAGCTTCTGGTCAACGATGCACAAGCCGGCCTTCTTCGCTGATGATCGCGGCCATCGCGTTCGCGGCGGGCGTCACGATCTGGGCGTTCAACCGGCCCCTGCGTGCGGCGCTTCGCCATTAATGCGGAGATTTGCCCGCGCCGAGAGCCGATCGGGATTGCGACGCTGCCCGCCCTGCCCTATTGTCGCAGCGATCAAAGGGACGACAAGTCCAGCGGCCGCGAGCTTTCCCGGAGATGGTTCGCCGGCCGACTTTCCCTACAAGTGGGGACCCCCGAACATCTCCGTGGGAGGATTTCACAATGCGGATGCGCAATGCGCTGCTCGCGAGCGTTTGTCTGACTTTCGTACTCGGCGCCAATGTCGACCTGTCGCTGGCCCAGGGCGCTGCGGCGCTGACCGGCCAGGTCACGTCCGAGCAGGAAGGCCCGATGGAGGGCGTTCTCGTCACCGCCAAGAAGGCGGGCGCGACCGTGGCGACCACCGTCGTCACCAACAAGGAAGGCCGCTACAGCTTCCCGGCGTCGCGGCTCGAGCCCGGCCAGTACACCATCAAGATCCGCGCGGCCGGCTATGACCTCGACGGCAAGGGCGCCGCCGAAATCGCCGCCGACAAGCCGGCGACCGCCGATCTCAAGCTCAAGAAGACCCGCAACCTGTCGGCCCAGCTCACCTCGGCCGAGTGGATGCAGAGCATGCCGGGCACGCCCAAGCAGAAGGACTCCGTGCTCGGTTGCGTGAGCTGCCACACCATCGAGCGCATCGTCCGGTCGACCCACGACGCCGAGGAATTCGTGCAGGTCCAGAAGCGCATGGGCACCTACGCCAACCAGAGCGTGCCGACCCGGCCGCAGAAGCGCATGGCCGAGCGCCTGCTCGAGGAGCGCGGCAACACCCGCAACAAGGCCCAGGAAGAGCGCGCCGAATTCCTGGCCTCGATCAACCTGAGCGAGCACACGACCTGGGAATATCCGCTCAAGACGCTGCCGCGCCCGACCGGGCGGGCCACCGAGGTGATCATCACCGAATACGACCTGCCGCGCGACTTGATCGAGCCGCATGACGTCATCGTCGGCAAGGACGGCAACGTCTGGTACACCAACTTCGGCGAGCAGAACATCGGCCGGATGGATCCCAAGACCGGCAAGGTCACCGAGATCGCCCTGCCCGAGTTCAAGAAGGGCTGGCCGCAGGGCTCGCTCAGCCTCCACTCGGACAAGGACGGCAATGTCTGGTTCGGGATGATGTATCAGGGCGCCATGGGCAAGTTCGACGTCGCCACCCAGAAGGTCGAGACCTTCAGCCTGCCGGCCGACATGAACAAGGCGATGACGCAGGTCAACATGGTGCGGCCGGAGTCGACCGCGGTCGACGGCAAGGTGTGGTCGCAGAACAACGGCTTCGCCGCGCTCCACCGCCTCGACCTCAAGACCGGAGAGATCGAGACGATCACCCCGTTCAAGGGCGCCGCCGGGTCCGAGGAGTCCCACAACATCTACGACATCATTCCGGACTCCCAGAACAACATCTACTTCACCGACTTCGCCCAGCAGCATATCGGCCGGGTCGACGCCAAGACCGGCCAGACCACGCTGTTCGAACTGCCGACCAAGGCGTCGGCGCCGCGGCGCGGCATGATGGACGACCAGGACCGCATCTGGTTCGGCCTCTATCGCGCCAACAAGATCGCGCATGTTCGACACCAAGGAACAAGAAGTTCAAGGAATGGGAGATGCCGACCGCCTGGTCGTCGCCCTATGACGTGACGATCGACAAGAACGGCGATGTGTGGACCGGCTCGATGCTCAACGACCGCGTCTCCCGGCTCGATCCCAAGACCGGCAAGTTCGTCGAATACCTGCTGCCGCGCGAGACCAACATCCGGCGGGTGTTCGTCGACAATTCGACCACGCCGGTCACGTTCTGGGTCGGCAACAACCATGGCGGCTCGATCGTCAAGGTCGAACCGCTCAACTGAGCGATCCGGATCGGCCCGGCGAGGCCGATCCTCTTCGGCACAAAATCTGCGCCCGCGAACCCTGGTTCGCGGGCGTCGACATGACAGGGAGCCGGTGGGCCTTGGCGAACGAGCCCGCATGTCGTGACGCCCGACTTCGACAACGAAGCGGAGGCTGGGAGGCCGAACCGGTTACCGCGACAGGATCTTGACCTGCTGCGGTGCCCGCAGCTCATAGGTGATGCCGGCCCAGGTGGTGCGTCGCATCATCAGGGCCGACCACGCAAAGCCGGCATTGCAGAGCGAGGCGAGCGGCGTGATCAGCGGGTTCGCGAGCAGGAATGCGAGGTTCTCCGCGACGCCGGCACGGCCCCAGATTCGCGCCACCACCAGTCCGCGGCTGAAGTCCCGCAACACGGCGCATCCGAACGCCGCCGCCACAACCGCGAGCGCCACCGGATCGGCCATCGCCGCGCCCGCGGCGCCGGCGAGCCAGCCGGCTGCGAGGAAGCTGGTTCCCGCCAGCATGAGCGCATAGGTCACCGGCACATAGACGCGCACCAGCATGTACCAACGCCGCGCCTGGGCGGCGACCGCTGCAAACCCTGCGGTGTGGGCGAGGGTGCGCGGCAGCACTTCGGGCGGCGCCGCGATGCGGCAGCCGGCGCGCTGGGCGATCGCGGTGAGCTGCAGGTCGTCGCTGAGCGTGCCGCGCCAGGCCTTCGCGATGCCGAGTTCCTCGAATGTGCGGCGCAGCATCGCCGTCGATCCGCCCCACGCCGCGTTGAGGAACGGAAAACGGGGAAACGTCGAGAGGCCCGCCGACATCGACGCCAGCAGGAAGGTCGAGGGACGGCGGTCGGCGACGACGACCCAGGTAAAGCCCGAGACGATATCGGCGTCGCCCGCCATCAGCGGCGCGACGAGATGCCTGATCCAGCTGCGGTCCGCCACGATGTCGGCATCGGCGAGCACGAGAACCTCGTCCCGCGGCGTCAGGCGGGACACCGCCGCGCGCAGGTTCGCGGTCTTCTGTCCCTCGTCATTCGCGAGCCCGGCGACGACGAGCATGACGCGATCGCCGACCCGCTGCCGCCACGCCTCGATCGCCGCAACTGCCGGATCGTGGTCCGATTCCACCGCGAAGATGACCCGATAGTTGGCGTAATCCTGGTCGAACAGAGATTCCGCGAAGGGATCGAACTGGACATCGCGTCCCTTGACCGCGACGATGACGGCGACCGCAGGCTGGCGCGACGATGGTGCCTGGCGGCCGATGCCGACGCAGAACCCGATCACGGCGATCACCGACACGACTTGCGCGGCGAGCCACAGAAGGAGAAAGACGGTCATGATTCGCCGGCATGGTCCTTTAGGGAACGCCGTCTTTTCGCAGGCTCTGTCCGGCCGATCAACCCGCGCCAACGGCCGTTTCGCGCGGTGCCGCCATGCTGGCGCCACGATCGCGCCAAAATCCATCGGAGTCGCCCGCCATTTGTGCAATTAACGCACCGGGAGGCCCGTCGCGCGCCGACATAATCAACTTATTGGCCGCCGGCCATTGACTTTCATCCCCTCGCGCATATCTTCGCCGCGTTCGGTCCGATCAATCAACGGGCCGCCCGCATTCCGCGCAAATCGCTGTATTCATGTCCGGCGCGGCCTGAGCTCCGGGGCGGTTGTGCTATGAGGGTTCATGACGTTTTCACATCTCGGGCTATCCGATAAGGTTCTCGCCGCGGTCGCGTCTGCGGGCTACACCAATCCCACGCCGATCCAGGAACAGGCCATTCCGCACGTGCTCGCGCGGCGCGACGTGCTCGGCATCGCCCAGACCGGCACCGGGAAGACAGCCGCCTTCGTTCTGCCGATGCTGACCAAGCTCGAGCAGGGCCGTGCACGGGCCCGCATGCCGCGGACGCTCATCGTCGAACCGACCCGCGAACTCGCCGCCCAGGTCGAGGAAAGCTTCATCAAGTACGGCGTCAACCACAAGCTCAACGTCGCCCTGCTGATCGGCGGCGTCTCGTTCGACGACCAGGACTCCAAGCTGGTGCGCGGCGTCGACGTGCTGATCGCGACCCCGGGCCGGCTGCTCGATCATTTCGAGCGCGGCCGCCTGCTGATGTCGGGCGTCGAGCTTCTCGTCATCGACGAGGCCGATCGCATGCTCGACATGGGCTTCATCCCCGACATCGAGCGCATCTGCAAGCTGGTGCCGTTCACCCGGCAGACCCTGTTCTTCACCGCGACCATGCCGCCGGAAATCCAGCGGATCACCGAGCAGTTCCTTCACAATCCGGTGCGGGTCGAAGTCTCGCGTCCGGCGTCGACGGTGTCGACCACGGCCCAGAGCCTGGTCAAGACCGGCCGCGAACCGCATGACAAGCGCCAGACGCTGCGCCGCCTGATCCGCGCGTCCGTCGGCATGAAGAATGCGATCATCTTCTGCAACCGCAAGCGCGAAGTCGCGACGTTGCATCGGTCGCTGGTGCGCCACGGATTTTCCGCCATCGCGCTGCACGGCGACATGGATCAGTCGGCCCGCACCGCGGCCCTGGAGCAGTTCCGCAAGAACGAAGTGACGCTCCTCGTCGCCTCCGACGTGGCGGCGCGCGGATTGGACATTCCCGACGTCAGCCATGTCTTCAATTTCGACGTCCCCCACCACGCCGACGACTACGTCCACCGGATCGGCCGCACCGGCCGCGCCGGACGCAGCGGTGTCGCCATCACCATCGTGGCGCCGGCCGAGCAGAAGTCGGTGGCCGCCATCGAAAAGCTGATCGGCCAGCCAATTCCGTGGGCCGCCCCCCCGAAGGAGGCGCCGAGGAAGCGGCGTTTGAGCCGGACGAGGCCACGCGCACGCCGCGGCGGCGCGGCGGCTCCCAGCACCGCCACGCACAGGAACGCCATTCGCAGGAACGCCACGCGCAGGAACGCCCTGCCCGGAAGCCGGAGGCGGAAAAGCGCTCCTCGCACAAGCGGCCGCACCAGAGACCGTCCGGAGACCGCCCGCATCAGGAGCGACCATCCCCCGAACCAGCCGCGCCCGCACGCGCCGCCAAGGTCGCCTCGATCGAGAATGCCCGCCCGCGACGCCCCGCCCCTCCGGCCCGGCCCCACGACGACGAGCCCGATGTCGCGCACCTGCCGGCCTTCCTGCTCCGGCCGGTCCGCAGCATCAAGGTCTGATTTCAGCGATCCGATTTATTCGTCGATCCGTCGCTCCGGGGTGGCGCACAATACCGAACCCGAAATCCCTCGGTACGGATCAAGACCGGATTCCGGGTTCCGGCCTGATGCCGGCCCCGGAATGACGACGCTAAATCAATTGGTCTGTGCGGATTCTCCCTCCGGGCTCGCCGGGGTGATCGCGACCAATTCGCCGCAGCCGCAGGCCGAGGTCTGGTTGGGGTTCTTGAAGACGAAACCGGATGACAGCTTGTCGACCTTGAAGTCCATCTCGGTGCCGAGCAGGAACAGCACCGCCTTGGGGTCGATCAGCAGCCGCACGCCCCTGTCCTCGACCACCTCGTCGAGCGGGTTGACCGCTTCGGCGTATTCCATCGTGTAGGACATCCCGGCGCAGCCGCCGTTCTTGACGCCGACGCGAACGCCGGCGATGGGCCGGTCGGCCTTGCCGATGACGTCCTGGATACGTCGCGCCGCGGCTTCTGACAGCCGCATCACCTGAGGTTTCGGCCGAGGGGTGGCCATTTGCGTCTCCTTCTCCATCGGCTTCAAGGGCCGAAGCAGCGAACTCGATATAGGTGCGCCACGGTGCGGCTGCAGATTTGCCCCACGATCTCGTCCGGAAAGGTTGGAACTTCCCGGAATCATGCTTCGCGCAACTCACCACATGTTCAACACCACCCGCGCCTCGTCGGACATCCGGCTCGGCTCCCAGGGCGGATCCCATACCACCTTGACGGCGACCGGGCCGACGCCCGGCAACGCTGGCCACGGCGTTCTCCACCATGGTCGGCAATTCCTGGGCGGACGGACAGTTCGGCGTCGTCAGCGTCATGTCGACATTGACCGAGCGATCGTCGGCGATGTCGATCCTGTAGATCAGGCCGAGCTCGTAGACGTCGGCCGGAATCTCGGGATCGTAGACGGTCTTGATCGCGGTCACGATCTCGTCGGTGAGACGCGCCATGTCCGCGGATGCCGCGCCATCGGCCCCGCCGCCCGGCGGCGGCGCCGCGGCCTCGGGAGCGTCCGGCGCCGCGGGGGTCGGCGCAGTGTCCCCGGCATCGTCTCTCATGTGAAGAAATCCTGTGCTTTCCTCAACGCGACGGCAAGGCTGTCGACCTCTTCGCGGGTGTTGTAGAGCGCGAAAGAGGCCCGGCAGCTCGCGGTCGCACCGAAGCGGGCGAGCAGCGGCATTGCGCAATGGGTGCCGGCGCGCACCGCGACGCCGGATCGATCGATGATGGTTGCGACATCATGGGGATGCGCGCCCTTCATCTCGAAGGAGATGATCGCGCCCTTGTCGCGCGCCGTCCCCAAAATCCGCAGCGAATTGATCTCGCGCAGGCGATCGGTCGCGTAGGCGAGCAGCCCGCGTTCATGGGTGCGGATCGGACCGCGGCCGATCGAATTGACGTAGTCGATCGCGGCGCCGAGACCGATCGCCTGGACGATCGACGGCGTACCCGCCTCGAACTTGTGGGGCGGATCGCCGTAGGTGACGCGATCCTCGAACACCTCGCGGATCATCTCGCCGCCGCCATTGAACGGCGGCATCGCCGCGAGATGGGCGTACTTGCCGTAGAGCACGCCGATGCCGGTCGGGCCATAGAGCTTGTGGCCGGTGAAGACGTAGAAGTCGCAATCGATGTCGGCGACGTCGACATCGAGATGAACGGCGGCCTGGCTGCCGTCGACCAGCACCGGAATACCGCGGGCATGGGCGAGCCGCACCACTTCCTTCACCGGAACCACGGTGCCGAGCAGGTTCGACATCTGGGTGATCGCGACCATCCTGGTGCGGTCGGTCAGCAGTTTCTCGAACTCCTCCAGGAGGAAATTGCCGTCATCGTCGACCGGCGCCCATTTGATCACCGCGCCGTGGCGCTCGCGCAGGAAATGCCAGGGCACGATGTTGGAATGGTGCTCCATGATCGAGAGCACGATCTCGTCGCCGGCCTTCACATGCTCGCGCCCGAACGTGTAGGCGACGAGGTTGATCGCCTCGGTGGCGTTGCGGGTGAAGACGATCTCCTCGGGCCGCCGGGCATTGACGAAGGCCCTCACCTTCTCGCGCGCGCCCTCATAGGCCTCGGTCGCGGCATTGGCGAGAAAATGCAGGCCGCGATGCACGTTGGCGTATTCCGAGGTGTAGGCCTGCTGGATGCGGTCGAGCACCATCTTCGGCTTCTGCGCCGAGGCCGCATTGTCGAGATAGACGAGCGGCTTGCCGTAGACCTGCATGGCGAGGATCGGAAAATCCTCGCGCACGCGGGCGACGTCATAGCTGCCATTGGTCAATGCGGGATGCATGGGCTCTCGATGTCTCCTGCCTATGGCCGCGCCGCCAGCCAGGCGCGCGTCGCCTCGATCAGGGCGTCGCGTGCACCCTCATGCGCCACCCCCTCGATCGCCTCGGCGACGAAGGACTGGATCAGCAACGCCTCGGCCTCGCGCTCCGGTATGCCGCGCGCCATCAGGTAGAATTTGAGATTGTCGTCGAGCGCGCCGGACGTGGCGCCGTGGCCGCATTGCACGTCGTCGGCGAAGATCTCGAGTTCCGGCTTGTTGTCGGCCTCGGCCTCGTCCGACAGCAGCAGCGCCCGCGACATCATGCGCGCATCGGTCTTCTGGGCGCCGCGGCGAACGATGATCTTGCCCTGGAACACGCCGCGGCTCGCATCGTCCAGCACTGACTTGAACACCTCGCGGCCGTGGCAATGGCCGGCCGCATGATCGACCAGCATGGTGGTATCGGCATGCTGGCGGCCGTTGAGAAGACTGGCACCGTTGATCGCAAGGCTCGACCCGGCCCCGTCGCAGCGCACGAACAGCTGGTTGCGCACCACCTTGCCGCCGGTGGTGAAGGTCATGTCGGCGAACCGCGCCGCCGCGCCGATGGTCGCGCTCAGCGTCGAGAGATGGAGGGCATCGCGGCCCTCGGCGCCGATCTTGACGTGGTCGAACCCGGCGCGGTCGCCGAGCACGAGATCGATGGCGGCGTTGACCTGGTAGTCGACGCCGTCCGGTCCGTCATGGCTCTCGAACAAGGTGAGGCCGGCGCCCGCCCCGAGCGCCACGAGCGAGCGCGTGAACACGGCCGCCGCCCGATCCGACCCATAGGCGAAGACGAGGTGAACCGGCCGCGCCGGGCGCGCCCCCGGTGCGAGTTCGATGACGGCGCCGTCGCCCATGAAGGCGGTGTTGAGGGCATAGGCGATGTCGCCCTCCGCCGGGCCGACGCCGAGGCAAGCCACCGTCGCCGCGTCGCCGCGGCCCAGCGCGGCGGCGAGCGAGGCGATCTTCAAGCCCGGCTCGGGCGCGAGATCGGACAGTTCGGGCACCAGCATGCCGTCGACGAACACGATGCGGCGGACATCGAGCCGCGCCAGCACGCCGCCGGCGGAGCGGGCCCGCGCCTTCGCCGCCTGGCGTCGCGGCGGCCGGCGGCCAGCGGCTTGGCGTCACGCATCAGGGCGCGCAGATCGGTGTACTTCCAGTCCTCGACGCGCCGGTGCGGCAGCCCGACCGCCTCGAAGCGCCGGAACGCCGCCTCGCGCCGCGCCGCGACGGCGGTGCCGGCAAGCCGCGGGCGCAGCGCCGCGAACGCCTCGGCGAGGCCGATTTCCGCCGCAGTCTTGATCGGCTTGATTTCCGCCGTCATGGCGTCACGCCGCCTCGTCCTGGTATTGCGCGTAGCCATTGGCTTCGAGCTCGTGGCGCGAGCTCCTTGCCGCCGGTGCGCACGATGCGGCCCTTCGACAGCACATGCACGATGTCGGGCACGATGTAGTCGAGCAGCCGCTGGTAATGGGTGATGACGATCATCGCCCGGCCCGGCGAGCGCAGCCGGTTGACGCCGTCGGCGACCACCTTGAGCGCGTCGATGTCGAGCCCGGAATCGGTCTCGTCGAGCACCGCGAGCACCGGCTCGAGCAGCGCCATCTGCAGGATCTCGTTGCGCTTCTTCTCGCCGCCGGAAAAGCCGACATTGACCGGACGGCGCAGCATGTCCTGATCGATCGAGAGCTTGCCCGACATTTCGCGCACCCGCTTGAGGAACTCGGGCGTCGACAGCTCGGCCTCCCCGCGCGTCTTGCGCTGGGCGTTGAGCGCGGTGCGCAGGAAGGTCATGGTGGCGACGCCGGGGATTTCCAGCGGGTACTGGAAGGCGAGGAAGATGCCGCGCGCCGCGCGCTGGTCGGGGCTGAGCGCGAGGAGGTCGGCGCCATCGAAGGTCACGGAGCCGCCGGTCACCTCATAGCCGGGCTTGCCGGACAGCACATGGGCGAGCGTCGACTTGCCCGAGCCGTTGGGGCCCATGATGGCGTGGACCTCGCCCTTGTTCACGGTGAGGTCGAGGCCTTTGAGGATTTCACGGTCGTCGACCTTGACCTGGAGGTCCCTGATTTCGAGCAAGCTCGTTTCTTGCCTTTTGGCCGAAGCACGCGCCACGTCGGTCCGACCGCCTCGTCATGCCCCGTCGGTCTTTATCGCACGTCTCGACCGTCAGGACGATGCGACGCCATCACGGCGCCACAGACCACGCCCGCGACGGCGGCCGCTCCGGACGCACCGACCGACGATGCCAGCACGACTGAGGGTGAACCCAGCCTTCCCAGGTGCCGGGTGGCGCCGTACCGTAGCGCTTGGGCTTGAACCAGTACCGGTCATCGCCGCCTCCTCAGCCCACCGAACCTTCGAGGCTGATCGAGATCAGCTTCTGCGCCTCGACGGCGAATTCCATCGGCAGCTGCTGCAGCACGTCGCGCACGAAGCCGTTCACCACCAGCGCCACCGCCTCCTCCTGGGAGAGGCCGCGCTGCATGCAGTAGAACAGCGTCTCCTCGGAAATCTTGGACGTGGTCGCCTCGTGCTCGAACACCGCGGTGGGCGTCTTGGTCTCGATATAGGGCACGGTATGGGCGCCGCATTTGTCGCCGATCAGGAGCGAGTCGCAATTGGTGAAGTTGCGGGCGCCCACGGCACGGCGATGGGCCGAGACGAGCCCGCGATAGGTGTTGTTGGAGCGTCCGGCGGCGATGCCCTTGGAGATGATCCGGCTCGTGGTGTTGCGGCCGAGATGGATCATCTTGGTGCCGGAATCGACCTGCTGGCGGCCGTTGGAAATCGCGATGGAGTAGAACTCGCCGCGGGAATTGTCGCCGCGCAGGATGCAGCTCGGGTATTTCCAGGTGATCGCCGAGCCGGTTTCCACCTGGGTCCAGGAGATCTTGGCGTTGCGCCCGCGGCAATCGCCGCGCTTGGTCACGAAGTTGTAGATGCCGCCGCGGCCCTCGGCATCGCCGGGATACCAGTTCTGAACCGTGGAATACTTGATCTCGGCATCGTCGAACGCGACCAGCTCGACCACCGCCGCATGGAGCTGGTTCTCGTCGCGGCGCGGCGCGGTACAGCCCTCGAGATAGCTGACATAGGAGCCCTTGTCGGCGATGATCAGGGTGCGCTCGAACTGGCCGGAATTGCGCTCATTGATGCGGAAATAGGTCGACAGCTCCATCGGGCAGCGCACGCCCGGCGGCACATAGACGAACGAGCCGTCGGAAAACACCGCCGAATTGAGGGTGGCGAAGAAATTGTCGGACACCGGCACCACCGAGCCGAGATATTTCCTCACCAGGTCGGGATGCTCGCGGATCGCCTCCGAGATCGGCATGAAGATCACGCCGGCCTTCTTGAGCTCTTCCTTGAAGGTGGTGGCGACCGAGACGGAGTTGAACACGGCATCGACCGCGACCCGGCGGGCCGGATCGGTCCCGCCTACTCGCCCCGATCGTCGCGCACCACCCCGGCCAGCATCTCCTGCTCGCGGAGCGGGATGCCGAGCTTCTCATAGGTCGCGCAGGATTTCAGGATCGATCTCGTCGAGCGACTTCGGCGCCACGGTCTGCTTGGGCGCGGAGTAATAGTAGCTGTCCTGGTAGTCGATCTTGGGATACTCGACCCGGGCCCAGTCCGGCTCGCGCATGGTGAGCCAGCGCCGGTAGGCGTCCAGGCGCCATTCCAGCATCCAGGCGGGCTCGTTCTTCTTGTCGGAGATGAACCTGACGGTGTCCTCGGACAGGCCCTTGGGCGCCTTGTCCGATTCGATCAGCGTCTCGAATCCATACTTGTACTGGTCGACGTCGATCAGGCGAACCTGCTCGACGGTCTCTTGTACGGCCGCCATTTCATTCCCTCCGCGGCGGATTCAAGGTCCGCTGGTTGGATGTAACGCGATATCGTGTGCTCGTCCTGGTTCCGGAGATCACCTTTATCGGATTGAGGTTAAGCGGCAAGACCGCCTTTGTCCCTAGATAGGCCGGCCACGAGCTTCATCCAAGCCTCCAGGAACAAATCGATCTCGTTTTCGCTGGTGGTCGGCCCGATGCTCACCCGGATCGCCCCGGAAATGAGACTCCGGCGCAATCCCCATGGCCGCAAGCACATGGGAGGCCGTGACCTTGCCCGACGAGCAGGCCGACCCGGACGACACCGCAAAGCCATCGAGGTCGAGATTGATCAAGGCGGTTTCCGCCTTGAGGCCGGGAACCGCGAACAGGCTGGTATTGGGCAGCCGCTCGACCGATTCGCCGAAGATCACCGCCGGTCCCCGCTTCAGCCCGGCTTCCAGGCGGTCCCGCAGCACCCGCATGTGCTCGGCGTCGGCAGCCATCGTCTCCATGGCCGCCGCGGCGGCGACACCGAACCCGACGATGCCCGGCGACGTTCTCGGTGCCGGCGCGGGCGCCGCGCTCCTGGCCGCCGCCCTTGATGAGGGACTCGACGATGTTCGGGCGCGGAAGCCCGCCTCACCAGGGCGCCGACCCCCATGGGACCGCCCAGCTTATGTGCAGAAATTGATATAAGATCGGCGTTCATCTCGTTGATATCAAATGGCATGCGTCCCGACGACCTGGACCGCGTCCACATGCAGCAGGCCGCCCACCGCATGCACCATGGCTGCGGTCTCCCGGATCGGCTGCACCACCCCGGTCTCGTTGTTGGCCGCCATGACGGAGACCAGCGGCGACGGCGCGCCCTGCCATTTCAGCTCGGTGAGCCGCCGCTCCAGTGCGGAAAGATCGATGAGTCCTTCGGCAGTTGCAGCACATTCATCAACCTGGGCCGGAGCAAAGCGACCGCCGCTGCGCACCGACGGGTGCTCGATCGCCGAAACCACCAGCCGCTCGCAGCGGCGCGGCTTGTCCTTGGCGGTCTCATAGGCCGGCGTCAGCGCCAGCATGTTGGCTTCGGTCGCCGCCCGAGGTGAAGACGACGTTGCGAGGCTCCGCCCCAACCAGCGCCGCCACCCGCTCGCGGGCCTGCTCGACCAGGCGCCGGGCGGTGCGCCCTTCGCGATGGACCGACGACGGGTTGCCGAGTTCGTCCAGCGCCGCGACGACGGCGGCCCGCGCCTGCGGACGCAGCGGGGCGGTGGCGTTCCAGTCGAGATAGGTGCGCCCGATCATGACCCCATCAGCCCCGCATACTCATTCCGAGATATGTCCCTATTCCGCCGCCGGACTCAACGAAAGTCTTGCTTTTTATCCGCCTGATCGTGCAAGAGAATATCCGCCACGCCAGCTCGATAGCCCCCGCACCCTGCTGCTTTGGCCCGGCGTCGTCCGATAAAACAGAATGGTTTTAATTAGTTACGCGCGCCCGCCATTGGCGTCAAGCGCACTGGGAGAGCCGTCGGAGCTGTCCGCCGGCACGCAAGCGCCGCCATCGAGGTCAGAACCATGCCTGAGATCATCTTCACCGGTTCCGCCGGCCGGATAGAAGGCCGCTATCATCCGGCCCGGGTCAGGAATGCGCCGATCGCGATCATCCTGCATCCGCATCCGCAGTTCGGCGGCACGATGAACCATCCGATCGTCTACCAGCTCTATTATGCCTTCGCCCACCGCAACTTTTCGGTCCTGCGGTTCAATTTTCGCGGCGTCGGACGCAGCCAGGGCTCGTTCGACCATGGCCAGGGCGAACTGGCGGACGCCGCCTCCGCGCTCGACTGGGCGCAGTCGATCAATCCGGAGGCCCGCAACTGCTGGATCGCCGGTTTCTCGTTCGGCGCCTGGATCGGCATGCAATTGCTGATGCGCCGGCCGGAGATCGAAGGCTTCGTCTCGATCGCGCCGCCGGCCAATCTCTACGACTTCTCGTTCCTGGCGCCCTGCCCGTCCTCCGGCCTCATCATCCACGGCGACAAAGACGCCGTGGTGCCGCACAAGGACGTCACCGGGCTGGTCGAAAAGCTCAAGACCCAGAAGGGCATCGTCATCGAGCAGAAGATCGTGCCGGCGGCCAACCATTTCTTCGACGGCAAGATCGACGTGCTGATGAATTCGGTGATGGGCTATCTCGACAAGCGGCTCGAAGGCGGCGGCGAAGCCAAGCCCGAGCCGCGCGGCCGCCGGTCCGGCGCTGGGTAGCCACATGGCACCGTGAAATACCACATTTCGGGAAGTACGGGGGTGTTTCGTTTTGCGTTGGAGAGTCGTACGGCAAAGAAACGAAAATGAGCGACAATGCCAAGACGCCGTTCGAGCAGGCGCGTGCTCTGCCGCCGCAGGACGGGATCGCGCTGGTCGAGGACCTGCTCGCCAGCCTGGATCGTGCCGATCCCGCTATCGATCAAATGTGGGCGCGGGAGGCGCGCGACCGCTTGACGGCTTACCGGCGCGGTGAGCTTGCGGCCAAAGACCTGGGCGACATTGTCTCCAAATACCGGCCGTGACAAGCGGGGAGAGGTAGTTCGGTACCCCGCCCTACTTTGCATGGGGTTGTTTTTTGATTTTTCGCCGCTCGCTTCACGCAAACGTTCAGACGCTCCTGCACGGACGGCGTATCCGCGGTTGCGAACGCTGCTTGGTTGAACTCGCGGATGATCGGCTCCGGCGCGCCACGCGGCAGGAAAACGGGGAACCAGGTTGGCGCTTCAAAATCGGGCAAGCCCCCTGCTCATGAGCACTGGCCAGATTCGGCAAGGCCGCGTATAGTCCCGTGCGCCGGGACATGATTTCGTCGCAGTGTCATTTTTCGAAGGAGAGACCGATGGGTTCGGAAGGAACTAGCCGCAGGGAGCTTCTCAAGGCCGGCGGCGCGTTGGCGGGCGGGTTGACACTGGGAGTGCCGGTCCACGCACAAACGCACGACCATGCATCGGGCCCGGCCTCGGGCAGCGAAAACGCTTATCCAATGATCCCGGGCAACAAGGAAATGGTCGCCTACGGCGAGCGCTCTCATTTCGTGACCTCGGTACGCATAGAGCACCCGATGGGCAAATCACCCGACGAGTTCGGGAAGCTTTTCCACGTGGCCTCACCGATCCAGGATCAGTTTGGCAACATCACGCCATCGGCGCTCCATTATATTGCGACGACCCGCCAGGCCTTCATTCCGGACATCGATCCCAAGCAGCATACTTTGATGATCCACGGCCTGGTGGATCGGCCGCTGACCTTCACCATGGATGACTTGAAGCGCTTCCCGTCAGTCAGCCGGTTGCACTTCCTCGAGTGCGCGGGAAACCGGCACACTCCGCGCCACAAGACCGTGCAGGAATCGCACGGGATGACCAGTTGCTCCGAATGGACCGGGGTGCTGCTTTCGACGCTGCTCAAGGAGTGCGGCCTGAAAGGCAGCGCGACATGGTTCGTCGCTGAAGGCGCCGAGGAAGTGAAGGGCGCCTCGAGCATGCCCATCGCCAAAGCCATGGACGACTGCATCATCGCCTACGGACAGAACGGCGAGCCCCTGCGGCCACAGCAAGGGTTTCCATTGCGGATAGTCGTGCCCGGCTTCGAAGGCATTTTTAATACGAAGTTTCTGCGGCGCATCAAGGTCGTCGACCGGTATTACATGAATTACAGTGACTTCGGGCATCTCAAGGAGCGTGAGGACGAAACTGCGCTCGGCTACCAGATCGGACCGAAGTCGGTCATCACCTACCCGTCCGGCACACAGCAGTTGCCCGGCAAGGGATCCTACGAGATCTCCGGGCTGGCTTGGTCCGGCGGCGGCGCCATCAAGACCGTGGAGGTCTCCACCGATGGCGGGAAGAAGTGGAACCCCGCCGAGCTCAAGATGACCCCGCAACGCATGGCGCACGTCCGGTTCGCTTACCAGTGGAATTGGGATGGAAACGAGACCGAGATTATGTCGCGCTGCACCGACGAGATCGGGGCGCAGCAACCGACGCTGGAGCAGATCGCCAAGTTCTTTAACAAGCCTGTTGGGAACGTGCCTGGGCTAAACAACAGCATCATGCCGTGGAAGATCGCCAAGGACGGAAAGGTGACCAATGGGCTCGCTTAAGCTTGCCGCGATTTTGTTGCTCCTGGGCAGCCCCGTTCTGGTCAGCTCCGCGTTGGCGCAGTCGGCGCCCACCTATGGCTTGGGGCGCACTCCGTCCGCAGAAGAAATCCGCGCCAGGGATATCAACATCGGTGCCGCGGGGGAGGAACTCCCTCCCGGCCGTGGCACCCCCAAGGAAGGCGCAAAGGTGTTTATGCTCCAGGGCTGTGTCGTCTGCCACGGCGAGGAGGGCACAGGTGGCCTTGGGCCCGCTTTGAAATCGAAGACAAGCCAGGATCTTCCCATCTGGAAACGGGAGCGCATCCTGCCGCTGCGCGCGCCGTTTGCGACGACCGTGTGGGATTACATCCACCGCGGCATGCCTCTCGGGAGAGAGGGGACCCTTACCCCCGATGAGGTCTACGCGTTGACGGCTTACCTGCTCTACGTGAACAAGGTGATCCCGGAGGACACAGTACTCGACGAAAAGAGTTTGCCAAAGGTCAAGATGCCGATTGGCGATGGTTACGCCCGGCTGCCCGACTGGAAACCCGGGACGCGAAGGCTTGAGGGTTACCCCTACTGATTAGAGCAGCTTCTGTTTCCATGGAAACAGGAGCTGCTCTATTTTTCTTATGCGGTCGCATTTTCGGACGGAAAACCGGATTCCACTTTTCCTGAAAATGCTCGAAAGCGGGCCGAAAGCGGACGTCGATGCTTATTCGATTAGCCGGGCGACAGGCAGCGGTGGCAACGACGTTAAGCCTGAAGGCGACGCTCGCCATTCAGCCACGTCTCGCGGACGGCGATGTCGCGGATGGTCGAGGGATCGACCCTCGTGGGGTCTTTATCAAGGATGACAAGGTCGGCCGCCTTGCCTGCCATGGTTACACCGGTAAAATCCTGGCGGCACTGCCAAGCGGCATCGGCCGTCACCATCCGTAACGCGGCCTCGACGGGTGCTTTCTCCGCAGGGTACAGCACGTCACCGCCATGGTGCATGGTCCGCGTGACCGCGTTCTCGACCATCCTCAGCGGGCCAATCGCGATGACATTCCAGTCGGAGTGTAGCGTTGGCCGCAGACCGCCCTTCAGCGCGCAAGCGGAGCTGTGTACGCGTATGGCTCACGCCAGCCCTCCTCAAGGCGGGCGTGAAATTGTTTCATTGCCCGTCGGGCCTCGACAGTCGCGCCAAACCTGAAGCAACATGCGTTCATCGCCTCAAGCGGAGCCTTGCGGTCATGGTTGTCAGTCTCACGGTGAACGGCACGGTGCACACGGTGACGGCCGATTTGGACACGCCACTGCTCTACGTGCTGCGCAACGATCTTGGGCTCAACGCCGCCAAATTCGGCTGCGGGCTTGGTCAGTGCGGCGCCTGCACGGTCCTCATCGACGGCGCTGCGTCACGCTCCTGCGCCATGCCGATCGGTGCGCTTACGCAGTCCGAGATCATCACGCTCGAAGGTCTCGGGACGCTCGAGCAACCCCACCCGCTGCAGTCTGCTTTCATGGCGGAGCAGGCGGCGCAGTGCGGCTACTGCATCGCCGGCATGATCATGACGGGCAAAGCGATTCCGACCGCAACCCGCGCCCGAGCGAGGCCGACGTGCGACTTGGACTTATCGGCAATCTCTGCCGTTGCGGGACCCATAACAGGTCTTCGCCAAGTTCAAAACCCTGCTGCGAAAAGTCGGAGCGCGAACCGACGAAGCCATCTCAGAAGCCAGCGCCGAAATCCTTGCCCAATACCAACCAGCCGAATGCGCGCATACCTCAAGAACGCCGGCTATGCGTAGACCCAAATGCAGGGCGCTCTAGGCGCCGATCGGTCTCGGGCACAGCGATTGACTGCGCGCCAATTTAAAATCATTCTAAATTTCGTGGAGCGCCGTTCCTCGCGAGGCTCGCCGCTCCCTAGGGCATTCCAATCGTTCAACGAGGCGCCCATGCGTGAGAGCTGCAACAATTCCGGCGTCAGCCGCCGCTCTGTCCTTCTTGCCGCCGCGGGCGCCTCACCTCTCCTCGCGCTGACCGGCGGCGAAGCGCAAGCGAAGCTGGCGCAGACTGCCGTCAAGTATCAGCCGGATCCGGGGAAGGACGGCCACCAGTGCGACGGCTGCAATTTTTTCGTCGCCCCCAATTCTTGCAAAATGGTCGACGGCGATATCGCCCCGACCGGCTGGTGCTCGCTCTGGGTCAAGAAGCCGGCGTGAGAAAGCTGGCCGCCGAGGCGGGCGGCCAGCGCGCACTCAACCGCGCCGC
This sequence comes from uncultured Alphaproteobacteria bacterium, assembly GCA_963795865.1. Classification (GTDB taxonomy): domain Bacteria; phylum Pseudomonadota; class Alphaproteobacteria; order Rhizobiales; family Xanthobacteraceae; genus JAJPKK01. The sequence continues at coordinate 37,805 of CAWCJX010000029.1, read as the reverse complement.
GTGAGTCGCGCGTCGGCTTCGATTTCGACTTTCATTTCCGGCTTCAACAGCGCTGAGACGACGAGTATCGTCGCCGCGGGGCGGATCGCGCCGAAAACTTCGCCCTGCACCCTCAGCACCGGTTCGCAATCGGCGGCGTTGGTAACGAAGGTGCGCAATCGCACGATGTCGGCGAGCGCGCCGCCTGCTTCCTTCATCGCCTCGGCGAACGTTGCGTAAATATTGCGGGTCTGCTCGACGACGTCCTCGGGCATCGCCATCTTCGCATAGTCGTATCCCGTCGTGCCGGCGATGAGGACCTCGTCGCCGCAAACGTAAGCGCGCGAATATCCATAAGCCGCCTCAAAAGGGGAGCCCGACGAAACGGGATGCCGGTCGGCTTTGAGCGTCATGCGAACTCCATGATCACTGCGTCGACCGCTAGCGAATCGCCTTCCTTACACAGGATCGCCTTGATCGTCGCGTCACGCTCGGCGTTCAGCACATTTTCCATTTTCATCGCCTCGACGATGCAAAGTTGCTCTCCGGTCTTCACCTCCTGTCCGACCTTGACTGCGATCGCCTTGACGAGGCCGGGCATCGGGCACAGGAGGAAGCGCGAGCCGTCGACGCCCTTGCGCTCGATCATGAGCGCGGCCAGGGCAGCCTCGCGGCGGGTATAGACGCGCGCGTCGACCGCGACCCCGGCGTGGGAGAGCGCATAGCCATTAAGGATGGGACGCGCCTGCACGGCGATATCGATGCCGTCGACGGTTCCACGCCACAGCGGATCGCCCGGCATCCAATCCGAGTGAGCCGCGACCCTGCGGCCGTCCGCGAGCGCAATTTCGACGCCGCCCTTCTTGGGATCGATCTCGATCTCGATCTTCCTCTTTCCCATAGCGACGACGCGCTTGAGTTCGAACCGCATCTGCTCAGGGTCTCGCAACTGCCCAGAAATGCGCCGCTTTCGCTCATTCAGCGTGTGATCGATAAGCGCCGCCGCCACGGCCAGTCTGAGTTCGGTTTCCCCCTTGGCGACCAGCGGATGGAAACCGTCGGGGAATTCTTCGGCGATGAAGCCGGTCGAAAGCCGCCCTTCGCGCCAGCGCGGATGCTGCATCAGCGCGGACAGAAACGGAATGTTGTGGCGGATGCCGTCGATAACGAAGGCGTCGAGCGCGGTCGCCTGGGCGTCGATCGCGCCGAGGCGGTCCGGCGCGTGGGTAACGAGCTTGGCGATCATCGGATCGTAATGGATCGAGATTTCCCCGCCCTCATAAACGCCGGTGTCGTTGCGAACGGCGACGCCGCGCTTTACGCCTTCGGGCGGGGGGCGGTACTTCACCAGGCGCCCGGTCGAAGGCAGGAAGCCTCGTGTCGGGTCCTCGGCATAGACCCGGCTCTCGACCGCCCAGCCGACAAGTTTGACGTCGGCCTGCTTCAGCCGCAACGTCTCGCCGGCAGCGCTTCGGATCATCTCCTCGACCAGATCGACGCCTGTGACGAGTTCCGTCACCGGATGCTCGACTTGCAGGCGGGTGTTCATTTCGAGGAAATAAAAGCTTCGGTCCTGGCCGGCGACGAACTCGACGGTGCCGGCGGAATCGTACTGTACCGCCTGGGCGAGCGCGACCGCCTGCTCCCCCATTCTTCTGCGCGTCTCCGCATCGATGAGCGGCGAGGGCGCCTCCTCGATCACCTTCTGGTTGCGGCGCTGGATCGAGCATTCGCGCTCGCCGAGATAGATGACGTGTCCATGCTTGTCGCCCAGCACCTGAATCTCGACATGGCGCGGATTGACGATGAATTTCTCGACGAACACCCGATCGTCGCCGAACGAGGATTTCGCCTCCGAGCGGGCGCGGGCGAACCCTTCCGACACTTCCTGGCGGGAGTGGGCGATCCGCATGCCCTTGCCGCCGCCGCCGGCCGAAGCCTTGATCATGACCGGATAGCCGATCTCGTCGGCGATCTCGGCCGCCCGCTCCGGCGATTCGATCACCCCGAGATGGCCAGGCACTGTCGAGACCTTGGCGGCGTTGGCGAATTTCTTCGATTCAATCTTGTCGCCCATCGCCTCGATGGCCCTGGGATTGGGACCGATGAAGACGATCTTCGCCTCGGCGAGGGCGTGCGCGAACGCCGCGCGCTCCGAGAGAAACCCATACCCTGGATGGACCGCCTCGGCGCCGGTCGCTTGGCACGCGTCAATGATCTTGTCGATGACCAGATAGGACTGAGCCGCGGCCGGGGGGCCGATAGCGACCGCTTCATCGGCCATTTCGACGTGGAGCGCGTCCTTGTCGGCTTCCGAATAGACGGCGACGGTCTTGATGCCCATGCGGCGCGCCGTCTTGATGATGCGGCAGGCGATTTCGCCTCGGTTGGCGATAAGAATCGTTTTGAACATCGGCGCCCCTGCGAGAAAAGCGCAAGGCCTTCCCCGAGGAGCCGTTTCTATTGGAACGACGCAAGCACGTAAACAACTGCGGCCGGAAGACGGCCGGCGCTTCTGCGATGAGGCGCGGCGGCAAACGCCCGCCTCGCTTTCATGCATCAATAGTTGTTGCAGGCACGCGGCGCCGCATAAGCGTGCTTTGGCCTTCCCTGCGGTTGACCAAGAGCTGGACGCCGCAGGCGGGAGCGCATCAAGAACAGACTTCGATCTGCCGCCAGGCGCCCTTAAGCCGAAGGCGCGTGCGGGAGACGTAGCAGCCGTAGGCCGGCGCCCGAATCGGCCACGAGAAGGGCGGCCCGGGCCATGGAATTCCGCTGAAGCCGGAGTAGCCCGGGGCCACAATCCAGGCGACTGGTTGGGGCGGGTAGGCAAAGGGCTCGGCTACGGCCGAGTTCGGCGGAGAAAGGACGCCGAGCGCAAGCGCGGCTACGAGCGATGCACCTTTCGTCACTGAGAACTCTCCCGTTCGGGCGGCCTCAAGAGGCGCGCGCCGTGTCGGACCACCTGCCCTAATCGATAGCGCCCTCAACCGGCCGCCGCAAGGAGTTCCATCGGGCCTGCAGAGGCTATCCGGTCGTCGCGGCCGGGAGCGCGTTGCCGGCGCTCGGCCAGCCGGTCGAGACGCGCGCCCTGCCCGCGTCGAGGAACCATTGCGGCACGCTACGCGCTTCGGCCAGCACGTTGACCAGTGCGGCCAGGGCTTCGTCGGACTTGCATTCATCCACGCGCGCCAAAAGCCAGGCGGCTCGGTCTTCGCTCACCGCGCCCGCAGGCTCGGACTGCCGGACGACATGTTGGGCGATCATCTCGATGAAGAATTCTTTCCACTCAGGCGCATTGTCCATATCCGCGCGAGCGACGGCGAACAGTTCGTCCGCCTCTTCCCGCGTCACTGCGCCGCCGGCGAACACCTCCCGCCTCAGCCACGCAACGTCTTGTGCGGTCACCCGGCGGCCGAGGATCATCGCGCTGATGATCGTTCGGCTCTTGTCGATTGCGAAACCCATCCAACGCACCTGTTTTACGCTCCGCCGGCTCTTGCGGCCGGCTCTTATGTCGGAGGGAACCTGCGCTCCAATATTTTCCGGCAGGTAAATCCGACCGTGACGTAGTGAAAAGCGTCGCGGCACAGTTAAGCTTCAGCAAAGCGCCATGGTAACGCGAAGATGAAGGCCTCGTTAACGAATGAGTAAAGAATGATCCCTCGGTTCACGCGCTTGTCATTGGACTGACGCGGCGCGGCGATTTAGCTTTCGCGTTGCTTGGGAACGCACGATGAGGAGATTCGTTCATGAAAGCCGCGCTTTCCGCGGTCGCCGTGGCGGCCGTCCTAGCATTTGCCCCGCTCGCCGGCGGGACTTTCGCCGCCGCCGACGATTCTGCGCAACAGCGCAGTCGCTTTAGCCCGGAGGACCGCGCCGCCTTCCTCGACGCGCGCATCGCCGCGCTCAAGGCCGGCCTCGAGCTGAACGCCGACCAGGAGAAGAACTGGCCGCCTCTCGAAACGGCAATGCGCGATCTCGCCAAGGAACGGGCAGCCCAATTCGCCGCTTGGCGACAGACACGAGAGGCGGGTGACGACCAAGCGAGCGAAGTCAACCCCGTAGATCGTCTCTCCCGCGCCGCCGAACGATTAAGCGCCCGCGCCGCCGGACTGCAGAAACTCGCAGCCGCCGCCAAGCCGCTTTACGACAGCCTCGACGACGGCCAGAAGCGTCGCTTCGCCGTCCTTTTCCACAGCTCGATGGGCCGCGGCCATTGGCGCCACTGGCGCCGCGAGGGATGAGGGCGCCTTCCTCCCTGGCCACATCCGTGACGTGTGGCCCGCGCGGAGTTGCCATCCTCCGAAACGCCCTTCGTATATGGCAGAGCGCGGTCGACTGTGTCACAATCGCCGGCTAGCCCCGGATGGGGCTGCGAAAAGGAGGAGTCGATGGCGAAGGGTCAGATCAGAGGCAACAAAGAGGCCAAAAAGCCAAAGTCGGACAAGCCGAAGAGTTCGGTATCCGATTACAAGAAATCGCAGGGGGCGACTGGCCAAGCTCTCAACCCGCCGGGAAAGAAATCCTGACCCGGCGAACCGGGCTTCAACGGTCAGAGACGAGGGCCGCGCATACCTGTCCCCTGAGGGCCTGGGCTGGTCTCCGCGGATCTGTCTTCAGAGCGGAATGTTGTCGTGCTTCTTCCACGGATTCTCGAGCTTCTTGTTGCGTAGCATCGCCAAGACCCGCGACAGGCGCCGCCGGGTCGAGTGCGGCATGATGACCTCATCGATATAGCCGCGCTCGGCGGCGACGAACGGCGACAGGAACGCGTCCTCGTATTCCTTCGTGCGCTCGGCGATCTTGGCCGGATTGTTGATGTCGGAGCGGAAGATGATCTCGACCGCCCCCTTCGCGCCCATCACCGCGATTTGCGCCGTCGGCCAGGCGAGATTGATGTCGCCGCGCAGATGCTTGGACGCCATGACGTCGTAAGCGCCGCCGAAGGCCTTGCGGGTGATGACGGTGATTTTGGGCACCGTCGCTTCGGCATAGGCGAACAAGAGCTTGGCGCCGTGCTTGATGAGGCCGCCGTATTCCTGCGCCGTGCCGGGCAGAAAGCCGGGCACGTCGACGAAGGTGACGATCGGAACGTTGAAGCAGTCGCAGAAGCGCACGAAGCGCGCAGCCTTCCGCGACGCGTCGCTGTCGAGGACGCCCGCGAGCGCCAGCGGCTGGTTGGCGACGACGCCGACCGTCGATCCATCGATGCGCGCAAAGCCAGTGACGATGTTCTTGGCGTGCGCCTCCTGGATCTCGAAGAAATCTCCCTCGTCGGCGACCTTGATGATCAATTCCTTGATGTCATAGGGCTTGTTGGGATTCTCGGGGATCAGCGTGTCGAGCGACATGTCGATCCGGTCGGGATCGTCGAAGCTCGGCAGTTTGGGCGGCTGCTCGAGATTGGAGGCCGGCAGGAAGTCGATCAGCCGGCGCATCTGCAACAGCGCCTCGACGTCGTTGTCGTAGGCGCGGTCAGCGATCGAGGAGCGGGTGGTATGGACCTGCGCCCCGCCCAGTTCCTCCGCGGTCACGGTCTCGTTGGTCACCGTCTTCACGACGTCCGGGCCGGTGACGAACATGTAGCTCGTATCGCGCACCATGAAGATGAAGTCGGTCATTGCCGGCGAATAGACGTCCCCGCCCGCGCAGGGACCCATGATCACCGATATCTGCGGGATGACGCCGGACGAGAGCACGTTGCGCTGGAACACTTCGCCATAGCCGCCGAGCGCCGCGACGCCCTCCTGGATGCGGGCGCCGCCAGCGTCGAACAGGCCCACGATCGGCGCGCGGTTCTTGACCGCCATGTCCTGGATCTTGGTCATCTTCTGGGCGTGGGTCTCGCTGAGCGAACCCCCGAACACAGTGAAGTCCTTGGCGAAAACATAAACCGTCCGGCCGTTGACCGTACCCCAGCCGGTGACCACGCCGTCGCCCGGGATCTTGGTCGCCTCCATGCCGAAATCGTCGCAGCGATGCTGGACGAACATGTCGAACTCCTCGAACGACTCGTGGTCGAGCAAAAGCTCGATGCGCTCGCGCGCGGTGAGCTTGCCCTTGGCATGCTGGGCCGAGATGCGTTGCTGGCCACCCCCCAACCGGGCGCGTTCGCGGCGGGCGTCGAGGCGAGCGAGGATGTCCTTCATGGTTTTTCCGGCTTCATGGGAAAAAAGTCCCCGAGCCCGAATAGCATGCCGCGGGCGGCGCCGTAACGGCGAGACATAACCTTTGGACCCCCAAATGCGCACCGCCTCTACGACGCGGCGGCGTTGAAACCAGACGCCCTGTCGCCTTCAAGTTCACCCGGAAGCGCCCGCCGCCAAAGCCGCGGCCTCGAACTCCCGCCAGCGCGCCTCGCGGCGCGCCCTCGCCTCCTCGTCGACGCCCCAGCGCTCGATCTCAAAGTCCTCGTCGACATGCGCGGCTCGCCAAGCCTCCTCAGGCGAGAGCCGCCCGTGCGCCACCGCAAGCCCAAGCAGGGCCGATCCCGAGAGGGTCGTCATCGCGCTGAGCGCCGCGACCGCGACCGGATCGTCGAAATCCTCGATCGCCGAGCGGACGGCGGCGATCGACTGCGGCGGCTGCTCGACGTGCATGACGCCCGCCGAAAGAATGAATCGAGCGCCAAGCGCCTCCGCCGCCCAGGCGAGGACGGGATCGAGGGCGAGTCGCTGGCGTTCGGCCAGCGATTCCGGCTCTTGAGCGCGGTAACAGAGAAGATCGGAGCCGGCATATTTGAGGACCTCCGCCCGCGTCTCGGCCATCGTACGCGAGACCCCGTCGATCGCCGCGTTGAGCAGCCGCGTCAGCGGCATGTCCGCCGGTTCGATCGTCTCGCGCTGCCGTTCCCATTCGGCCGCAACCTTGAGCATAAGCGCCCGGCTCTTCGCCGCGAGAGGATTACGCCCGGGCGTCCGCGCGCCGCGGCCGTCGAGCGTCAAGGCGTACCGGCCCCCCGCGGCCTCGCAGATTTCGACCGTCCGATAGAAACGCTTGACGAGGCTCGGGCGCATGTTCGCCTGGGCGGCGCGCATCGGATCGCGCGGCGCCTCACTCATCGGGCGCGTCCTCGATCGGGTCGCGCTCGCTCGCGTCGAAGCCGAACATGGCGAAGCTTTTCTTCATGTGCTCCGGGAGCGGCGCGGTCACGTCAATGGTTCCGCCGCGCGGATGGGGCAGGATCAGGCGGCGCGCCAGGAGATGAAGCTTCGGCTCGAGCCCGGGCGGAACGGCGCGCAACGGATCACTGCGCGCCGGGTCGTTCAAGGGCCGGCGATTGTACTTCGGGTCGCCAATAATTGGGTGGCCGATCGCCTCGCAATGCGCTCTTAACTGATGGGTGCGGCCAGTCGCCGGACGCATCGAGAGCCACGCGAGCCGCGGCGCGACCTTGTCGACGACCGCATATAGGGTCAAAGAATGCTGGGCATCCTTGTCGCCGTGTCTCGCGACCCTCATCCGCTCGAGATTCGCCCTGCCAGGCCGGGCGCCGCGCGCTTCGCCCATGCCCTCGCCCTTGGCGAGAAACATCGAGATGCGCCCCTGGGCCGGCTTCGGCACGCCCTCGACCAGCGCCCAATAGATCTTGCGCGCGCCGCGCGAGCGGAAGATCTCGCCGAGCTCGGCCGCCATCTTCCGCGACTTGGCGATCAGCAGCACGCCTGAGGTGTCGCGATCCAGCCGATGGACCAAAACTGGGCGCTCGCCGTCCTTGTCGGCGAGCGCCTCCAGCATGCCGTCAATGTGGCGCTTGGTCCCCGAGCCGCCCTGGACCGCGAGGCCATAAGGCTTGTCGAGCACGATCACGTCGCGGTCCTCGAACAGGGTCATCGCCCTGATCGCCTCGCGGTCGCCGGGACTGGCGGCCTTGACCGGCAATCCCTGACCCACCGACAGCCGCAGCGGCGGGACGCGAATGCTTTGGCCAGCCGCGAGCCGGGTCGAGACATCCGCCCGCCGGCCGGAGACGCGCACCTCTCCCTTGCGCACGATCTTCATCAGATGGGAATTGGCGAGAGCCGGAAACCGGCGATGGAGCCAGCGGTCGAGCCGCATGCCCGATTCGTCGTCGCCGATGGCGTAGACGGCGGCCTTGTCGGGCTCGGCCGCCGCGACGGCGGCGATCTCATCGCCATTTTTTCGCATGAAGCGGGTCATAGCGCAGCCCAAGCGGGCGCGATAGGCTCAAGGTGCCAAGGTTCGTTCGCGGATGACGGAGACGATTGCGACGGCCCAACATTTTCACGCGGTCGTATGGATCGACCACAAGCGGGCGCGCATCTTCCACTTCAACGTCGACGAGGCTAACAGGACTTTGATCCGCGATCACATCGTTCGCGACATCCATTCCCGGGTGAAGCGCACGGGCCACCGGATCGAGGAGAACAAGCCGTTCTTCGAGGATGTCGCCAAAGCGATCGCCGACGCCGGGGCCATTCTCATCGTCGGCCCGGCGCAGGAGAAGGACATGTTCGCCAAATTCCTCGCCGAGAAGCACCCTGCGATCCGGGCCCATGTCGAAGGAGTGGAGAAAGCCGACCATCCGACCGACGGCGAACTCCTCGACCATGCTCGGCGCTTCGTCAAAGCCGCCGACCGCATACGGCCGCAAACGTGATGCGGGGCGAACGCAGGGAGGCGCGCGATGGCCTATGAGCTCTTCTATTGGCCCAGCATCCAGGGCCGCGGCGAGTTCGTGAGGCTGGCGCTCGAGGCAGCCGGGGCGGCTTATGTCGATGTCGCGCGCGAGCGCGGACCCGGCCGCGGCGTGAAGGCCCTGATGGCGATGCTCGAAGGGCGGGCCGCGCCGTTCGCGCCATTCGCGCCGCCGTTCCTGCGCGACGGCGATCTCGTCGTCTCGCATGTCGCCAATATCCTCCTCTACCTCGGGCCGAGAACTCGAGCTCGCGCCAGCCGACGAGGCCTCGCGCCTCTTCGCCCACGGGCTGCAGCTCACCATCACCGATTTCATCTTCGAGGTTCACGACACCCATCATCCGATCTCGACCGACCTCTATTTCGAGGACCAGAAGCAGGAGGCCAAGGCGCGCGCCGCCGCCTTCCTTGCCCATCGCGTCCCGAAATATCTCGGCTATTTCGAGCGCGTGCTCGGCGACAATCCGGCGGGGCCGGCGCACGCGGTCGGCGAGAAGCTCACCACCGTCGACCTGTCGCTGTTCCAGGTCTGGGCGGGGCTGGCTTACGCTTTCCCGCGCGCATTTGCCGGGGCCGACAAGCTCTATCCCGCCCTCGCCGCGCTTGCGACGTCCGTGGCCGAGCAGCCGAACGTCGCCGCCTACCTCGCCTCGGAGCGCCGCATTCCCTTCAACGAATCGGGAATTTTCCGCCGTTACCCTGAGCTCGACGCCGCGCCGGCGAAGGCGGGGCGGCGGAAGGGCTAGAGGGCCTCGCGCATATTTCACATCGGTGATGCGCCTTATAAACGTTCAGCCCAAGCCGGATCCAAATTTAGCCAAATCTCCACCGCCCTCGGTTTCTGGGACACCGGATTCGAACCCTAAGCTGCGTTTGCGGCGAGTTGAAGCTGCTGCTGTCGGAATTGCGCTGGCGAGATGAAGCCGTGCGCGTTCGATCAGCCAGGTGGTGTTGTAGGCTTCCTTGAAGTCCAGCAATGCCTGACGTAGTTCCTCGATTGTCTCGGAAGGTCCGGAGCCACAGCAAATTCTCCTTGAGCGTGCGAATGAACCGCTCGGCGCAGCCGTTTCCCTCGGGCGCGCGGACGAACGCCGCGAGCTTTCCATCCCGAGGAACGCGATTTCCTTCTGGAAGTGATCGGACATGTATTGCGATCCGTGATCGTGCCGGACGGACAGGCCGCGCGCGATCCCTTTGGCGAACGCACCGAAATGTTGGCGCACGCCCTGGCGGATCGGCTCCAGCGCCTCGAAACGGAGTGGCGCGCGCATGGGCGTGGATGCCGACGCATTCAGCTGAACAGTGATCCACGGCGATGAACACGGCCGCCTGACCCTCGTCGGTGAAGGCCGTCGTCGGTTCCCCACATCGTGTCCACTGTTTCGGGGATGATCGTGCCGTCATGGTTGCGCGGCCCGCGCGGCGAGCCGCGGCGGGATGGCGCCAGCAGACCATGCTTGCGCATCAATCGGAGAACGCGCCGCCGCGACGTTCGGGCGCCGGCGTGACGCAATCGCGCCCAGACCTTGCGATGGCCTTCACCATGGAACCGGCTGGCGGCGAGTACGGCGCGGATCTCCACCGTGAGCGCCTCATCGGACATCGCGCCGGTTGCCCCCCGCCGCGGTGGTGTTTCGGGCCCCGGGGCCTGGCGCCGGTAACGCCGGAACGGCCGATCCGCCACACGCGGCAGACTGCCGCGAGGCCATACGGCCTGCCGTTCACCGGCGAGACAACCTGGCTCATGCGCCTGAGCCTCCGCCGGGCTAAAGGGCGGTGGGCCTCCAGGATCGCGATCTTCTCGTGCAACAGGTCACGTTCGATCAGCGCCGCTCCGAGTTTGGCCTTCAGGCGGTCGTTCTCCAGTTCTTCGCCCGTGGCGGGCTTCGTGGTCAGCGCCGCCTCGCCGGCGGCGAGAAAGGCGTCACGCCACCCGCTCAGCGTCGCCGCTGTCACACCCAGGGCACGGGAGACGGTCTCGAGGTCTTCGCCACGCAATATTCGCAGCACCGCGGCCGTCTTGCGCTGACGCGACATCCTGCCGCCGCGTCCGGGCGACGCTGCGCCGGAATCTCCGCGGTCGCTCCGCCTCGCCCGGACCCGCTCCAGCGTTCGTGCTGTTATCCATGATCCACCTCTCTCGCGGAAATCGTCCGCTTACGAGGTGTCCCAATCAACTGTGGGGCGGGGGAAATCAAGCCAAATCCAGCCAAGCCCTGGCCTAGGAAATCCAAAGAAAAACTTGGATTTCGGGGGCATCCGGCTGCGTCAAACGACAAGTTACGATATCAACCTTCCGCGGCCAAACGCGCCTTTTTTTACAATCCAAATATTAGATAGGCTAGCAGTGCGGTCCGGACCGGGACGCGGGATAGGTGCAGGATTAGCGGTGCGGTCGGGATAGGCAATGCGGGCCTGGTAGACGTGGTAGTAGCAAGGCGGTGGGGAGGCGCAGCTAGTAGCGATGCGGCCCGGCCCCGTCGGAGAAGCCAGGAGCTCTCCCCCGAGCGCTTGCGGGAGTTGGGGGGGCTATGGGAGGCGCGCGCCGATCAATTCCCCGATCGTCCCGCCAACGCCCTGCGTGTTCGTTTCGCCGTCTCGCTAAACGCAGCGTGGCGGGCAGGAAAGATTGCCAGATGCCGAGCCATTCGCGCCTTGACGATCGGTTCTTATGCAACGGGTGGCGAGCCCTGAGAGAGTGCGGACTTCCGCATCCCATGCTTGCGGCTAGCACCCTTCTCAGTTGCGCCGGCGGAGCGCCAAACACCTTCTTTGGCTCGCATCAATTAGAGACAAGTGACTTTGTAGGGGGCGTGCTATCGGCCGCGAACTCATCGGCCGCGCAATAAGTAGTCTTCGGCGAGACCGTCCAGCCACGCAGCTCGGACTTCCACCCTGCTCAAGGCGTAGTCCTCGTCCTGTCTCAACGAGAAGTCGCCGTTGTTGTCAGAAGGTGTCATCGAGTATCCGTCAATCCCGGGCTTCGCCCCTACGCCCCAACCATAACGCGACTTCTGACAATCACAAAGAAGTTGTTGCGAAAACTTTGTCCCGCGGGAACCGCCTGACCGGCGCTCCTTCCGATAAACACACCGAGGTCATTGTAGATTTTGAGCGTACGGTCAAAGCATTGAGGCCTGCTCCACGAAGCACATGACGCTGTCGTCAAGCGGGGTGACCGAGCTCTAATACAAAGATAGCAATGTAAACTTTAGGCAGGCCCCATTGTCGTCGTACTTTCGACAAATGCTTGCTTTTTGGCGGGTTCAGTATTACGAGTTTGCATAGCGGAAGGGAAGATCAATTCATCTGAGATATAGCGTTGCTACGCGTTTTGTGCGGGGATTCTGGGTGTAGCGGCGAAGCGTAGCTCCCGCTCTTTTGCGACAATAATGTGACACGATTCCGCTGAAGTCTGCATGACTTACCTGCGCGCTGGTTTTTTGCGGCGTGCGCCGTGATTGGCATCCCGTCCTACTGAATCAAGCTCTTCAAGGGGGAGAAAGACTATGCGCGTCCATGTCGTTCTTGTTTCGGCCGCCGCATTCACAGCGTTCGGCTTTTCTGCGGCCATGGCCACCGTGCCGGCGGGCCGCTATACCTTCGAGACGATCAACAGCACCGGCGGCGACGCCGACTTCACGCAATTGCTCGGGATCAACAACGCCGGCACCATCGCCGGCTATTTCGGCGACGGGACCGTCGTTCCCAACAATGGGCTCACCGTTGTGCCTCCATACGGCTCCGCGAACTTTACCGCGGAGAATTTCCCCTTGGCGGTCCAGACCCAGGTCGTCGGCATCAACAATACAGGCACGACGGTCGGGTTTTACATCGACTCGGCTGGCAATAACGTCGGGTTCGAAGACATCGGGAACGTTTTTACCCCGGTGATGAGCCCCAACGCCGCGCCGCTATCTACGGGGACCTCGGTTACTCAACTGCTGGGCGTGAACGACGCCAATCTGGCCGCCGGCTTTGATGTCAACGGCGCGACTGGCGCGACGGAGGGTTTTATAGTCAACCTCGGTACCCTCGCTTTCACCCCCATCACGCCGCCTGGCTCGACGGCGACCACCGCGACCGGTATTAACAACTCGGATGTAATATCGGGTTTCTACACCCTCGCAAACGGCAATACGGATGGCTTGCTCGATAGCGGCGGAACCTTCATTCCGCTGAGTTTCGGGGCTGACACCGACACGATGGCGCTCGGTCTCAACAATAAGAATCAGGTGGTCGGAAGCTACGTCGATGCCGAGGGAAATACAGATGGGTTCGTTTACAATTGGGTCATCGGGGTCCAGACAACGGTCGACAATCCGAACGCTGACGGCACCACCGCTTTCGGCGTCGAGGGAACGATCGTGAACGGCATCAACGACAAAGGTCAGCTGGCCGGCTTCTATGCGAACACTGACCAGCCGGCCGTCAACGGTTTCCTGGCCAACCCGGTCCCGGAGCCTTCGACCTGGGCGATGTTGCTGGTCGGGTTTGCGGGGCTCGGTTTCTTTGGGTATCGGGCGTCGCGTCAACGCAGTCGGCAGGCCCAGGCCTCGAGGCCTGCCGAGGGCCAATCCGTCTTCCTGAAGAGGGCTTTCAGGGGACGGATCGCCCCCGATTTCGGGCGCGGTGGCCCTCCGGATTTTCCAACGTCGCCCGGTATTTACGCGGAGTTCCGCTCGGCGGAATGAACAGTTCGCGCTTCGCTCCGTCGGTCAAGAGCTCGGCGCCCCTGACGGCGTCATCGATTTCGCCGCGTTAACCATTCAAGGAAGAGATCGGAACAATCGGAATTGACTCGAACATAACAGGAACATATGATGAACTCCTGATGATCGAGGAGGCCGAAATGCACCTTGCCGCCCATGCCCTGCGCGACATTGCCGAGCTCGCCGCGCTCGGCGCTTTTCTGATCATGATCGCGCTCGCCGCCCGCGCCTTCGGCGCGTGACCGCGTCGGGGCTCGTCCAGGACGGAAGATCCCGCGCTCGCCTCGGTCGTTTACCGCCGGGTAAGATTTCTCGCTGAATCCTTAACCTGACCGAGCGAGTGGAGAACGGGGGCATGGCCGGGTTCGGGTTCAGGCGCGTAATGTGGGCGGCGCCGTCGCGCTCGCCGGGCTCTTGTTGAGCCCGGCCGCGAGCGCCGGCGCGTGCGATGCGAAAAAGGCGCAGTCGCTGGTCGGCAAGTCCTATTCGCCCCGCCTCGAAGCGAAGGCGCTCGAGCTCTCCTGGAGCTTCGACCGCGACGCTTGTCGGTCTGGGCTTCGCCAGCACGGCGGACTACCGCACCGACCGCGTGGACCTCTGGCTCGACCGCAAGGGCAACGTCGAGTCCATCTCCTGCGGGTGAGGCGGCGTGCGCGTCCCGCGCCCCTTCCCCGACCCTTCTCCCAACGGGAGAAGAGAAGAAACGCCACTCATCCCCGGCGTTCGGAAGAGCGCCCGTCTCGACGGACTATGGAGAGAAGGGAGAACTGTCCACAGGCCGCGCTCGACGCGCCGCGGGCGGCTTGCGACAATGACATCATGGAATCATCGGTCCTGAAAGCGGTCGGGTTTGTGCATCTGCACGTGCACAGCGCCTATTCGCTGCGCGAGGGGGCGCTGACGATCGAAACCCTGACCAAATTCGCCAAAGCCGACGCGATGCCCGCGCTGGGAATCGCCGACACCAACAATCTGTTCGGTGCGCTCGAATTCTCCGAGAAGCTCGCCAAAGCCGGCGTCCAGCCGATCATCGGCGCCCAGACGACGGTCGATTTCGCCGACGCGGCCCCCTCTTTTTTGCGCGGCGTCGAGCGGGACGATGCACGCGCGCCGATCGTGCTCCTGGCGCGAAACGAGGTCGGTTACCGAAACCTGATGAGCCTCGTCTCGGCGCTGTGGCTCAATCCGACCGATGGCGACGAGCCGCATATCCCGTTCGCCGCCCTGCAAGAGAGCGACGGCCTCATTGCGCTCTCCGGCGGCCCCGCCGGACCAATCGACCGGGCGCTCCGAGCCGGATCGTCCGACCTCGCCGAGAGCCGGCTCCGGCGCCTCGCCGACGCGTTCGGCTCGCGGCTCTACGTCGAGATCCAGCGCCACGGGCTCGAGAGCGAGCGCGCGATCGAGCCGGCGCTCATCGGTCTCGCCGACCGTCTCGGCGTCCCGCTGGTCGCGACCAACGAGCCTTATTTTGCCTACGCCTCCGACTACGAGGCGCATGATGCGCTGCTCTGCGTCGCCGAGGGGGCGCTGGTCTCGACGTCGGAGCGGCGGCGCCTCTCGCCCGAGCACCGGTTCAAGACCCGCGCCGAGATGATCGAGCTCTTCGCCGATCTCCCCGAAGCGACCGAGGCCAGCGTCGAGATCGCGATGCGCTGCGCTTATCGGCCGCTGACGCGAAAGCCGATCCTGCCGCGCTTTTCCGTCGCCGGAGGCGCCGCGGTCGACGAGGATCAGGAGCTCCGGCGCCAGGCGCGCGAGGGCTTGCGGGCGCGTCTCAGCACGCACGGCCACGCGACCGGACGCACGCAGGAAGACTACGAGACGCGCCTCGCCTTCGAGCTCGACGTCATCGTCAACATGACTTTCGCCGGCTATTTCCTCATCGTCGCCGATTTCATCCAATGGGCGAAGGCGCAAGGGATTCCGGTCGGCCCGGGGCGCGGCTCGGGCGCGGGCTCGCTCGTGGCCTGGGCGCTCACCATCACCGATCTCGATCCCTTGCGCTTCGGCCTCCTGTTCGAGCGCTTCCTCAATCCCGAACGGGTGTCGATGCCGGATTTCGACATCGATTTCTGCCAGGAGCGGCGCGACGAAGTGATCGCCTATGTGCGCGACCGCTACGGCGAGGACCGGGTGGCGCAGATCATTACCTTCGGTTCGTTCCTCGCGCGGGGCGTCATGCGCAATGTCGGCCGGGTGCTCGAAATGCCGCTCGGACAGGTCGACAAGCTCGCCAAGCTCGTGCCGCAGAACCCCGCCCATCCGGTGACGCTGAAACAGGCGGTGGCGGACGAAGCGCGGCTTCAGGAGGCGGCAAAGGCCGATGAGAAGGTCGCCCGGATGCTGGCGATCGCCGAGCGGCTCGAGGGTCTCTTTTCCAACGCCTCGACCCATGCCGCGGGCGTCGTCATCGGCGACCGGCCGCTGACCGAACTCGTGCCGCTCTACCGCGATCCGAAAGCAGCGATGCCGGCGACCCAGTTCAACATGAAATGGGTCGAACCGGCCGGGCTGATGAAGTTTGACTTTCTCGGCCTGAAGACGCTGACCGTGCTCAAGCGGGCGATCGACCTCATCGCGCGGCGGTGCGTTCAGGTCGATCTCGGCAAGATCCCGCTCGACGACGCGAAGACCTTCGAGGCGCTGGCGCGCGGCGAGACGGTCGGGGTGTTCCAGGTGGAAAGCGGCGGCATGCGGCGGGCGCTCATGGAGATGCGCGCCGACCGGTTCGAGGACCTCATCGCGCTGGTCGCGCTCTATCGTCCGGGCCCGATGGCCAATATCCCGACCTATTGCGCCCGCAAGCTCGGCCACGAGAAGCCGGATTACATCCACCCGATGATCGAGCCGATCCTGCGCGAGACCTACGGCGTCATCACCTATCAGGAACAGGTGATGCAGATCGCGCAAACGCTATCGGGCTATTCGCTCGGCGAAGCCGACCTCTTGCGCCGCGCGATGGGCAAGAAGATCAAGAAGGAGATGGACGCACAGCGCGCCCGGTTCGTCGGCGGCGCGGTCGAGCGCGGCCTGACCCGCGCCAAGGCCGACGAGATTTTCGATCTCCTGGCCAAATTCGCCGACTACGGCTTCAACAAGTGTCACTCGGCGCCCTACGCGTTGATCACCTATTGGACCGCATGGTTCAAGGCCAACCATCCGGCGGAATTCCTCGCCGCGTCGATGACCCTCGACAAGGGAAACACCGACAAGCTCGCCGAGTTCCGCGCCGAGGCGCTGCGGCTTGGGATCAGGGTCGTGGCCCCTTCGGTCAATGATTCGTGTGTCGATTTCGACGTGCGCGCGGGCGACGACGGCGTGCCGGCGATCCACTACGCCTTAAGCGCGATCAAGGGCGTCGGCGAGGCGCAGGCCGAGGCGCTGGTTCTGGCGCGGGGGAAGCGCGCCTTCGTTTCGCTCGGCGAGATGGCGGCGCGGCTCGACCCCCGCGCCGTCAACAAGAAGGCGCTCGAGAGCCTGGCCGCGGCCGGGGCGTTCGATAGCCTGGAGGGAGACCGCGCGACCGCCTTCGCGGGCGTCGAGCCGATGCTGGCGATCGCCAACCGCGGGGCGACGGAGAAGGCGGCGGGCCAGAACGCGCTCTTCGGCGAGGCGGAGGCGGCGACGGTGAGAGCGCGCGCCGCGCCGTGGCCGGAATCGGAACGGCTCCGGCGCGAATTCGACGCCGTCGGCTTCTTCCTCTCCGGCCATCCGCTCGAGGTCTACGAGTCCGCGCTCAAACGCCTGAGGGCCACGCGCTGGGCCGATTTCTCCCGCGCGGTGCGTGCCGGCGCCTCGACCGCGCGGCTCGGCGCGAGCGTGCTCGACCGCTACGAGCGGCGTGCGCGCAGCGGCGGCAAGATCGGCGTCGTCCAGCTCTCCGATCCGTCGGGCCGATACGAGGCGATCCTGTTCCAGGAGGGCCTCACCCAGTTCCGCGACCTTTTGGAGAAGGGGGCGGACGTCCTGGTGACCTTGCAGGCGGCGGTTGAGGGCGAAGACGTCCGGGCGCGAATCGTCAACGTCGAGCGGCTGGCCGACGCCGCGGCCAAAGTGCAAAAGGGCCTGAGGGTGTTCGTGCGCGACGAGACCCCGCTCGATTCGATCGAGCGGCGCTTAAGCGCGCGCGGCGAGGGCGAAGTGTCGCTGGTGGTTATCCTCGGGCCGAAGGAAGGCGAAGTCGAAATCCGCCTGCCCGGCCGCTATGCGGTCAGCGCCGCCGTCGCCGGAGCGCTAAAGGCGGCGCCCGGCGTGGTGGCGGTGGAACAGGTCTGAGTCGCCGAGAAGCGCTTGCGCAGGCGCGCCCGCTTCGCTATTGACGCTGGGCTCGCGCTCGCGCGGACGACCCGTGCTTTAGGCGCCCGTTGGGGGATAGTTCAACGGTAGAACAGCGGACTTCTGACTCCGTCAATCTTGGTTCGAATCCAGGTCCCCCAGCCAAATAAATCAAAGGCTTAGTAAACGAGAGAGCATCGGCGACGTCTTCGGGCTACCACCGGGCTACCACCCCGCCCGATGGCGAGCCGGTGGCCCTCGCGGTGCCCGTTGGCCTCGAGACGCGCTGCGCGTGACATAGGTGCGGCCGCGCGTGATCGGGAGGCACGCCGACCCGTGGGTCTAAAAGCCGCTTACTGTTGAGAGGGCTACGGGCCTGAATTCCGACGCGAAGTGCAACCCCTCGCGTCACTGAACGGGCTCGATATTCCTTCTCGCCGAGCCGTCTTTGTCCCTTCGAACCCAGCCTCCGCCGCGCTTATCACCGGCAAGGTCTACGGCGAAGGCCGAAGACTAACGGTGGGGGTAACCGGCATTCTGACAATGGCCGCAGTGGTGTAATCCGCAATGCTGCCCACTCAGGGTATTCGGTCTCTCGCTAGGCTGGCGAGCCAGCACCCGACAGCGAGCGCCCGGCGAATGCGACGGTCCGTGCCGCCGGTGCGCGGCAGTGGACGCCCACCAGGGGCAGGCGGGGCAGTTAGTTGGTCTTCTGTGTCAGTCTGGACGTAACCGACGCCAACCGGCAGGTCGCTAGGACGACCATGGTTCGATCCAGGGCGGCCAGATATCGGGAAGCGCAAGGTTGATCCAGACAATTCCGGCAGCCGAGGCCAGCAACGCAAGAAGCACCGTTACCACGATGTCTCTGAGCAGCGTTGTTGGAGCGTCGGACTGTCGCCAGGAATGGGTCGCCGCCATTTGGCGCGGTAAGGCAATACTCGTGTCAGTGGCTGGCGCGGGCCGCCATGGCCGCTGAGGCATCTCCCCTGTCCGGCGAATATGCTCGATTATCTCGCGGTAGCGCTGCGTAGAAAATCTGTTTGCCTCTCCTGTGACATCGAATGCAGCGTCGGCCAGGACAGCGGCCGTCACAGCGCTAAGCCGATTGGTTTCCATCGCCCCAACCTCTAGCGCCCAGTTGTCAGTCTGACGTTAATTCCTCGTGAAAACCGAGCTTCCTTGTACGGACGCTGGGTAGTTCACCAACAAATGATTTCGATAGGGAGCCAGCAGTCGAGAAGCCCCGCTTATGCTCGCCGCATCTCGCGCGCAACAAGGTCACACAACTTGGAGCTAAGGAACGGCTTTCTCAGGAACGGCCAACGCGGGTGTACCTGATCGATAAACCCCGAGATGAGAATTACGCGAAGATCGGGCCGACGGCGAACCGCCTCTTCGGCCAACGCAATACCGGACATGTCGGGCATACGAACATCGCTGATCATCACGCGCAATGACGGATGACCATCGAGCAAGGCGAGAGCCTGAGCGCCACCTTGGGCCTGAAGGACCCTGTATCCGGCGTCAACCAGGGTGCCCTCTACGACCGAGCGCACATCCTGGTCATCGTCAACGACGAGCAGCTTCGCCCCCATGATGTGGCTACCCCCCTGGTCGCAAATGCGTCCATGGGTACAAATACCTATAGACGCCCTTCCGTCACAATAAATATTAGGCCGCGTGGCTGGCAGCCCTGCCGGCCATTGTGTCGAACTCAACTTGTGCCCGGCCCTCCCGAGGGCTAGGCACGCTTTATCTGCGGATGACCACCTCGGCAGGCTTCGCTACGAGGTCACCCAGTGTCACTGCACTGACTATCAATGCTTTACCAGCAGCGCATTCTCCATCGGGATGGTGGTAGATACGCAAGCCTTCCATCTGGCGGGTGTTGCGCCATGAGCAACGCTTCACACAGCCGACAGCGGGCGCAACTTGACGCGGTGGGCCTGTCCAGAATGCGGCTCATGGATATGCAACGGCGCAAGACCTGGATCGTCGAATTCCAGCGCATTTCGCACCGTGCGCGCCGGAACCTAGGACGACACCTCTTGGCTACTTCCAGCCGCGCGTTTTTGGACTCGGAGCGAACAACCCTGGATCGTGCTGCCCGGTGAGCGAAGCCACGTCTTCGACACGCAGCCGGACGACATCTTCGCATTCTTCAATGGCGACCAAAGCGCGCCGAGCGACCGCCTGACGGCGCGCCGCCTCTGGACGGTCTTGAGGAGACACCTAGTGACTGGAAGATGCCCACCTTCAAGACTTATGTGCGGCGTCGCGAGGTTGGCTGGTCGTCGAGGATGATACGCTGACGCTAACGACGGCAGGGCTGGCTGCGGCCTGACCGTTCAGCCGCTGTACCTCTCAGTGAGCGCCGACGTAGCCAGTCCGCAGCGCCACGACGTCGCGATAGTCTGAGCTACCGTCAAGCCACCGGACGCGGGCGATCTATAGTGAATTGCGCAACCTTGACGAGGTGACCTGCGGGCAGATTTAGGATGGTAACGGAATCAGTCAGCGCCCGTGCGCACGCGGAACTCTGGATCAGCGACGTAGGCGTTCTCGATTTGCCAAAGCATCCCCGCGAAATCTGAGCGTACCCGAGAGTTCACTGCTCGCCCCTTTCGGCGTGCCCACTCTTCCAGTTCCCCAGGGTGTATAACCACCTTCACAATGCGCCGACCAGTCACGCGAGAGAGTTTACCGGTAAGCGCGCTGGCTATCTCGTGCCAAGCCGCGAACGTCTCCGGCAACCCATAGTAGTCAAGGTTTCGATGCTGTTGATATTCTCGCTCCAACAGCCATGGCATCGCCTGAACCATTGGTTGGCTCCCCCCAGCCAGTGATATGGAAGCTGCTGACCTCTTGTCTGCTCAACAGGGCGGCGCGTGGACAGAGTGGCTTCCCGGTCGATCGCCGTATGGCGCATCGCGGAAGGCTCCTATCTGTGGCCACTAGCTGCCTTAGCAGCGACGGCCGTCCACCGAGACTATCCTACTGATGCAGGTACCTGAGCACGATCGCGGACCTGCTGCCTGACATCAGGACGAAATCCCGCCGAAATCCCGCCGAAATAACATATGGCACGACACGGATAGACCTGCTTAAATGGCCCATCATGGTGAAGCTTCGGAGGCATCATGGGTACTGCTGCCGCAGAAGCGGTCTATCGGTTCGATGGATTTGTTCTCGACCTAATGCGCGGGGTGCTGCTTACAACAAGCGGCAAAGAGGTTCAGCTTCGACACAAGGCCTTTCGCCTACTGTGTCTCTTTCTTAAGAATGCCGGCTGTGTTCTCGACCGCAGCACGATTAATCAAACGATTTGGCCTGATGTCACTGTTAGCGATGATGGCATTACACAGTGCGTCGGTGATATTCGCCGCGCCCTTGGCGACGATAAGCAGGCGATAATCAAGACATTGCCACGCCGAGGTTACATCTTTGCTGCCGATGTAAATGCCGCTCGTGACCAACCCGTAGGTGAGGCATTCAGGAATCCAATTCTGTTACCCGACGAGCCATCGAACCCAGGTGGCATCTGCGTTACACGAGCAGTGCGCGACTATGTGCAGGACCGACGTGATCTTGCTTTTCAAGAGCTTGGGACACTTGACCTGAAGAGCATCGCCCGCCCGGTCGAGGCGCTTGTGCGGAAGCTCGATAGTGCGGGTTCCACAAGAAGTTCCGTACAGCGGTATTTTGTGCATATCACGCGCGAACGCTTGGCTCCGCCGGATAGGCCCTCGATCGCCGTCTTGCCCTTCACTAATATGAGTGGTGATCCCGACCAGGAGTTTTTCTCGGATGGCATTGCAGAAGATATAATCACGGAGCTTTCTCGCACTCGCTGGCTCGTTGTGATCGCTCGAAATTCCAGTTTCACATACAAAGGCCACCCAATTGCCGAGAAGCAGGTGGCCAGAGAACTGGGCGCGCGCTACGTGTTGGAAGGCAGCGTGCGCCGTAGCGGCGAGCGACTGCGCATCACTGCGCGACTTATTGATGCCGAAGCGGGTAGTCAAATATGGGCCGAACGGTATGACCGCAGGCTCACTGACGTGTTCGCTGTGCAGGACGAGATCACTACTGCCACGACAAATGCTATCCATCCAGCGCTAACTGACGCGGAACTGCGGCGTTCGCTGCGTCGGCCAGTAGAGAACCTTAGCGCATGGGAAGCCTATCAACGTGGATTGTGGCATATGAGCAAATCGAACTTGCCCGATCACGAGCGAGCGCAAGCATTCTTCAAACTTGCTATAGCGTTGGACCCGGCATTTGCGCCTGGATACGCGGCACTCGCGCGGGCTGTCCTCGTGACTGCTTTGGAATATAGCTCACTCCCGCTGGCCGAGGCAATGAAAACTGCTGACAACTGGGCGCGCAGGGCAATAGAAGTCGATCCAGGCGATGCTGACTCTCACGCGGCTCTGGCTCATGTCATGTGGTTGGCAGGAGACAATGCAGGAGCATTGGAACATGTGTCGATAGCACTTGCCGGTAATCCGAATTCTCCCTGGGCAAACCTCGTCAATGGGCTTGCGTTGGCCTCCAACGGGAACCTACACGAAGGCCGCGACGCGCTGTTGACCGCATTGCGCCTGAATCCACGCGACCAGAGTAATAAGATTACCGCGCGACAGATCGCCCCCACCTACTATTTCGAGCGAAATTATCTTAGTGCAGTTGACACGGCGAGGAGTGCCATATCTCTCGATCCCGAATTCTCAAGTCCGTATCGGTGGCTGGCGGCCGCACTGGGGCAACTTGGCAGAATCGATGAGGCGCGCTGCGCGCTAAATAGTGCAATTGGCACTTCGCATCAGTCGTTTGCCCTATACGTGCGACGCCGCCCGCCTTGGTTCAGTCCCGAATACCATGAACACATGCTCGATGGGCTGCGCAAAGCAGGGTGGCAAGACTAGCGGCACCCCAACCGCACTGAATGACGTCACCGAATCGCCTCCAACAACTCAGCCCCATTGTTCCACGGACTGTTCACCTGCTTGCTGACTGGCCAAACCTTCAGCACTTCATTGCCAGCCGATCGTAATAGTGCAGCAAGATCGCCTTCGACCTCTCCCAGCCATGTTGGCCAATCCTGCGGTTCGCGGATCACCGGCACCCGATCGTCCAATTTGCCGACAAACTCGTTTGCGAACGTGGTGATGATGGTGAATGTTGGCGTCATCGCACTGTCCGACCATCTGAACCCTTCCCATAGCCCGGCGAAAGCCATCGGCTGACCGTCTGCCGAGCGATGGCAAAAGGTTGCTTGCCTCCATCGACGGGCTTCCATTTCGGTTCCAACGGTGGAGGGTGAAGAGTCGCCGGCCGGGATTGGCTATGAACCACCCGGTTCGTAGACCGTAGGCCCATTCCGGTCGCCCATTGGCGTCGGCGCGCGTAGCGGCTGCCTTCCAATCGTATGTGACAGCGATCGTCTCCGCAGACACGCTGTGCTCGTCGATGCTCGAGTACAGCATATCTGGCGTAAGGGGAGCCGCTCTCGGACACATGTGGATCGTTGCCTGGATCGTCATAGGCTGGGCAGCCGACACTTCCAGGGTTCAGAACCAAAGGGCCAGTCGGCAGTTGGATCAGGTGTTGCTGATGACTGTGCCCGCACAGAACAACACGAGCGTGAACATCTCCCAATCGTTCCCTGATTGTTGATAGATGTGCTCGCACCAACTGGTGTTCCGATACTTCCTCGATGAGATACTGATTGTCGTTCGTCGGTGTGCCGTGGCAGGCAAGGATGCCATTTCCCGCGTCAGCCGAGGTCGCCAAAGCACCGAGCCAATGTCGATGATCTGCACCAAGATTGGAGTAAGCGTAGCGATCCGATGGTCCCAGCTTGCCGGATCGGGACCGGATACCCAGCGATCATGGTTGCCACGGATCACGAGACTGTTTGATGCCATGAGCAGATCGCAGACTTCACGTGGCCAGAGCGGACCGGACACACAATCACCGAGGTTGATCGTCCGGTCTACACCGCGCCGTTGAATGTGAGCGAGCACAGCTTCGAGTGCGGGCATATTGCCGTGAATATCGGCGATGACGGCGATCCGCATTGACTACCTACGCCGCCTTGCGGGTAGCCTTTTGTCTCGCCTTCATCGGTGCCGATCCCTTTCGACCCAACCCGATTTTCTTCGCCAGTGCCGATCTCGTCTTTGCATAGTTGGGTGCGACCTAAGGGTACGACCGTGGTAACTCCCATCGCTGCCTGGTACTGCTCAGGTGTCAGCTTGTGGTCGGTCATCAGGTGCCGCTTCAACATCGAGAAGTGCTTGCCGCAGTCAAGGCAGACGATGTGTCCCGCAGTCACCGATTGCCTTATGGTGACCGCAGATTCCGGTTTCGGTGGCACCGTGGTTGCCTGCTCGGCAGTGGCAAGTGAGTTGAAGACCTGCCGAATTAGCCCTGGTAGCTGATCCGAGGGGACAGCGTTGTGGCTCACGTGTGCCGACACAATTTGGGCCGCCAGCCCCAACACTTCGGAATGTTCAGCCATAGCGTCCTCCAGAATGTCTGTCGGAAACTAGCCCTCCAGGGTGATTCTGGCGACCCAGGCAGGACAATATCGGCAGTGTCGCGGCGACCAGCGTGCTCAAATCGCCCAGCCCGTGGTCGCCATCAGTAAACCCACAGGAGCCGCGATGGTCGGCTTCCGGTGCCGGCAGCGGTATCACAAGAGCGCGCGTCTGACGGATTCACACATATTCGACGGAATACCTGCGCCGGGGATGACACTGGCAAACGCCGAATGAGTTCATCCCAAAATCGGGATCAGCCCCCGAAAGGACCGCAATGCCTACCACGCGAGACGACCTGACCTTTGCCGGCACACAGCAAGGAATGTCCGACGAGGAGTTCCTTCAAGCATGGCATGCGGCAGTCACGGCCAACGATGAACAGCGGATCGCCCTGTTCGAGAGCGCCGCAACCCGTCGTTGGGGCTTGGCCACTTGGCACCACCGCTTCGCCGTTCGATTTCCGGACGAGACGCGCTATCGGCTTCCAGCAAAGTGGTAAATCTGGCACGTTGCCGCTCGCCGCAGGGCGCTCTGTTATAGCAGTGCTCGTCCTAACACCTAGCCTTGGTACGCGTTGCATCCGCTGGCCCACGGCGGCCAATGGACTCAGTCAGAACCATCGGCTTTCCGGACATACGGGATTCGTTGGCGGCAGCTTGAGCTTCGAGCATCCAGGCCCGTCCAACACGGCGGTCACGACGCCGGTCGTCGGGTCTTTCGTTCCGTCCACTTCGCCAATCGGACCTTGACCATCCAAGGATGTCAAGGTGAGGTGAAACCGCCCCGACGCGAGGTTCATGCTGCCGGTTGCCTTGCTCATGCCGCTGGCATCGGCGAACCACACATAGCCAATCGGATTCTCCTCGACGCCGCGAAACAGGTAGCGAATGGCCGGACACTGCGGCGTGTTTGATGCAATTCCGACGTAGTACTCCCCGCGCCGAACGTAGGGGTTCTGTGCCAGAGCCGTTGCGCTTGCAGCCAGAGCCAAACACAGCAGAGTCTTCGAGAACTTCATCGCATGTTTCTCCAGCGCTACTGGCAGCGTAGGAGCGTGCTGGTTTCACAGCAAGCTGTACATTCGTAACAAACGGCTGGCATCTAAAGAAGCGAACTCTATCGGCTGATGACCGCATATCGTCCAACGACTTGCTGGACTATTCCTTAGCCGAATGTCGGATCGAGTGCTGACCGTTCTGAGACGCTCGCCGACAGAACAATCGCACGACGTCGCGACTATAAGCCGGCACCCACCGGCTACGACGATAAACAGAATCGGCTGACACAGCCGCCTCGGTCGGCCACCAAAACCGCCATTAGAGATACCCTCTGGCGGCGGTTCCGCATTTGGCGCCGTTACCCTGCCAGCCCTTCGCAGGTTGCAGTTGACCCGAGGGATAAACCGTGCATTCGGTTAGTGCCATACCGCTGGAGCAACCATGTCCACCGCCTCGCACCCTGATTCCGGAATCCGGAATCTGCGCATCCCGACCCTGGCGCAGATGATCCGCGAGGCACAGGAGTTCAGTAAACCGAAGCTCAAGCGGCTGACCCGCGAAGCCCTGTCGGAGTGGTTCAACCAATCCGAACGCCTATGGATCGCCCGCACGCATTACCATCTGCGCGGGCCACGGTTCATTGATTTCGCTGAACGGATCGGCGTGGATCAGTCATCGGCGTACCAGTTGGTCAAACTGATCCCCTACAAAGCCCGCATCCTTGCGCGATGCGAGGATGAAGGCCGATATTACGGCTGGGAAACCTGTCTCTACTGGTACGAGAGACCGCCGCGTCGCTTGTGGCACCATCAGGATCGCGATGGCCGGCAAGAATATGGCACGCCGCCTGCCATCTTCAAACGCTTTGGCACACGCTGCACACTCGATGTCTGTGCGACCAAAGGGAAGGCTCTGTGTGCGGACTTCATCCTGAAAGCGCTAGATGGGTTGACGCAGGAGTGGCACGGCGTCGTCTGGATGAATCCCCCCTACGGCAATCTGATCCCATGGTGCAGGAAAGCGTATGAGTATGCCCTCGCAGGCGGCACCGTAATCGCATTGCTACCAGTGTTCACCGATGCGCCGTGGTTCCACGAGTGGGTGAGCTATGGCAAGATCACTCTGTTGCGCGGCAAGCTGTCCTACATCGGCAGAGCGGGGGTCGCACCGTTCTCCTCGATGATCGTTGAATGGAATCCGCAGACGGTGAATTGGCGAAATGGCGCCGCGTTGGATGTCGTGCTGGATACCGGCGTGTGTATCGGCGGCATCTACAAGCCGCGGTAACTACTGCTTCGACGTCAAATGGCTCCCGCTCACGGCTGCATCAGTCGGGCGGGAGCCACAGTTTGTACAGCGGAAAATCAGGTGCGCGACGAGCACATCGCCTTTGCCGTCTTCAACGAGCGACCGGAAAGATAGCTCGCGCTGATTGCGGCAGGCTTTGCACCAGACCACCTGCCTATAATCGAACCTGAGATAGGCGCTGGCGATGGGAAGGTCAGTCGATGGGACTGCCCGAGACCTGTACGACATGCCACGGTGCCTCGAACTCCGCCAGATGGATGCCGCCGTGACCATAGTCGGATACGATGGTACCTTAACTGCGGGCGGCAGCACACCGTCCGGTGCATCGATGTCGCGTGCCGTGGTGATCTCGGTCAGGCTGGGAAGCAGATCGTCGGTCATCAGTTCATCTCACGGAGGCGCTGGTCGCGGATGAAGTTGAGCTTCTATCCGGTATTCTTCGAACAGTTGCTTGAGCATCTTGCGGGTTGTCCTGATCGAGCAGCAGGTTGGCGAAGAATGACGTCAGGGTCTGCCAGTCGCTGTAGCCTTTGTCTCGCACACTTTGCAGTGCGATGTACATGGTCCAGACGACGTCGCGCTCGAAAGCTTCCTGGTCAGGTAGGATGGGGATGATTTCGGGCGCATAGTAATTTATCGCGGCAGCTTTAGCGTCTTGCTCGAAAGCCCTGCGATACTGTATCAGTCGTTCGGACTCCATTACCTAAACGGAAGGCTAACGAGCATGACCCAGTTCATCGAGCTAGAGACGAGCTATGGCGTACCAACGCGGGTCAATGTCGCCGGAATCATGAGGTACTTTCGCGGCCCAAGGCAACCGACCACCACAGTTGTCCTGATGGGCGGTACAGAATACGAAATAAGACAAGAAGTAGCAGAGATCGACGCCAGAATCAGGAACGAGGACAAAAAGGCGATCTTCTCGCAAGCCTGACCGTACCGTCGCGCACTCTTCGGCCCGAAATGGCTCCCGCTCACCACGGCGTCGGTCAGACGCGATCCGCAGTTGTTGCAACGAAACTTGAGATTGAGAACGGGGACATCGCCTTTCTCTTCGTCAACGAGCGACCGGAAAGATAGCTCGCGCTGATTGCGGCACGCTTTGCACCATACGATCAAGCGGAAATCGGACTTGAGATACGCGCGAGAGGTCGGGAATTCAGTCACACCTCGGCTTCAAGGCCCGCGCGATGAATTGCCTGACCAGTTCGGTGCGTTTGGCATCGTCCGGTACGCCCCACGGCTTTTGACATTCTTGAGCCGTTCCGTATGGAGACGTGCAAGTCGCAGGCTTTCCTGTAGAGTTCCCAGAACTCTACGCGCCGTCGCGGCAGCGCCTTGATGCTTATGTCGCGCCAACACTTTGAGTATTGCTTCCTGTCGGGCAACTCTGACTTCACCTTCAGCAAGGTGCCGCTCGCACATTTCCAAAGGCGTTTCGCTCTCTGCCATTTTTTACCCATTCGGCGGTTTCAGCGCCCGCTCTGTCGCCGCAGGGGGGCCGGGTCGATCGCCACGTTGATCCTCATATTCGTCCAACATGCGGCCGACCGTCTCCAGCAGTTCGTCAGTGGATAGTGGCCTCGGTAGGAATTCGCCGAGGCCCTCGGTGTAGACCTGAACCTCTCGGAACGCAGCGAACAGAACCTTGATACCCGGTCGCTTGAGCCGCGCCATTCGCGCCAAGGCCGCGCCATTGGGCGTCCCTGACGGAAACCGAACACGGGTGATGAGTAGCTCGATGTGCTTCGCATGCTCCAAGGCGTCGATGCCGGACATCGAATCCATGATCGCAATAGCGTCGTAGCCGGCTCCCCTGAGAGCCGCCAGGGCAGCCTCCGCAAATTCCGGCTCATCATGGACAAGGACAATTTGGGCGGGCATCGCGTGAACTTTTCGGCGTGTCGTGCCAATTGCGGAAGCAGTCTATCGCGGCACAACTCGCGATTCCAACGATTCCGTGAGCGTATCCTGGCGCAAAGAATAGCCCCGGCGGGTGGGGCAGGGGGCAGCACAAGGCTAAAATGTGGGTAGCCGATGAGCGGTCGCCCAGCGGCGTTCGACCGTTGGTCAATGGGCTTCGTGGCCCGCAGGCTACGGCACGCTTGCATAACGGACTGACTATGCAACATTCCCATTGCGCGAATCCGATCATGATGACCAGATCGAGGTTCACGCCAAGCCCAAACCAGCGAGGAAACTCATGGCAATTGCCAAGAAGGTCGCCAAGCCTGCGAAGAAAGCCGCCCCAGCCAAATCTGCCGTCCAGGCGACCATCACACTCAAGCACCTCGCCGCCGCGTTGGCCGACAGCCATGAGATCGCAAAGAAGCGGGTGGAGGCCGTGCTCGGCGATTTGGTGACGCTGACCACCCGCCATTTGAAGAGCGGCGACAAAATCCGTCTGACCGGTCTCGGCATCCTCCAGGTGCGGAAGCGGGCCGCCAGGATGGGACGGAACCCGGCGACCGGCGAGGCCATCAAGATCAAGGCCAGCAAGAAGGTCGCGTTCCGGCCTGCCAGGGAACTGAAGGAAGCGGTGTAGGCCGGTCGCCAGCGGAAGCCCGACGGGCAGAGCGTTGGTGACGATCAAGCCACATCAGCAACGCCCTGCCGATTGTCGGGACCAGGACGGCAAAGCCGGAGCGGTTCGCCGCTGCCTCCGCCGTCAGACTATCGCCCCATCCACTATCCTCTTTCCGACCGGAGATGCCGCGACTTCTACGCCACGCCGAACTGGGTCACCGAGGCGCTGCTGCAACGCTTCCCGTTTCGTGGCTCCATCTGGGAGCCTTGCTGCGGCGCTGGAGCGATGTCCACGGTTCTCGCCGCGCATGGTTATCAAGTGGTCTCAACGGACATCGCTCATTGCGGCTTTGGCATCTCAGGTTTCTGGCCAGCCGTAGTGTCCGAGACGGATGCCGCGAGGTCGTCCAAAGCGATGCTCGACTTTCTGGGGCACGCGCTGGCCGTCACCGCCACCATGCGTGGCCAACTCGCATTGCTGGTCAGGCAGCAGTGGATCGCTGGAAAGCGTGTTGCCGAGGTGATGAACGCCGCCCCATTCGCTGCGGTGCTGGTGCTGACGCAACGCATTCGTTGGTTCGACATGGGTGAGCACCGTGGTCCATCACTACGCCTGGGTGGTTTTCGACCATGCCCATCCGCCGGGAAGTCCCCCAGTGCTGGTACCGCCCAAATCGGGCGAACGCTGCCTCCCTGTAGGGGGACCACGCGGCTGCTCCCAGGAACGCCAAAGCCTCGGCCAACCCTTGGCTGGAGCTTCGGCCCTGGTGCGGTGCCGGCATCCATGTGTTCGTCGGCGGGCGTGCCGCACAACTGCGCAACGGTGAAGGCGCGTTCTGATCCGAGAGGTGATGGGAGTGTCGGCTGGCAAGGCGACGGTGGGCGCGATGTTGGCCGCCGTGTTGATGGCCACATCCTCGATCAGAGTAACTTGACCATCTGCGTCCAGCCCCGGCGGCGCTGGATGAGCGGCGATTTGGTTTCGGTGAGGTGGGGTTCGCGAGATCGACGCGGCGCGATGAGCGCCGGCTCGACTGAACCTAACGTTCTCTTTATGTTCTTTCAATGGCAGCCGCCAACGCCTCACCCCGTGGCCAGCGGGTCGCGATCCTCGCCAGTCCCCTCGCGGAACTGACAGGATTCTGTCTCGTGCTTGACTGCCTGACGCGTGGCTGCTCCGGTCAGCGGACGTTGGCGATGACCGACTTTGCGACGTTCTATGGTGGCAAGACGACAGTAGGCGAGGTGATCCGCCGGATGCGGTGCTCGAATGGGTGTAGCGGGCGCGTGGGGGCGGCGTGGCTGGTGACTGGACCGGTGCTGAACACGCGGGTCAGACCGCGCCGGGTGGCGCTGTGGGGGCCAGAGGTAAGGGAGTAGTGGTTCCCAAATCGGCGTGTGCTTCATTTGCCCCGGTCCTAGCCTGTTCGGCGTAGGCGGCCCGGCTTCAAAGACCATCGGCCAAGGCAAGAAATCTCGCCTTCTAGGTTTGCACCACGGGTCCGCTCAGCCGGATTCCAGCCGATGAAAGACGCCTCATTCTGCCAACCGGTCATTGGAAACATTGACAAACCAAGCAACTTCTAAGCTGTGGGTCGGTGGTTCAAGTCCACCAGGGCGCGCCATAAAGGCCGGTCAAGAGCTGATCGGATGCAGCTGTTCCGATTGGAGCCCGCGGGATCGTGATGGCGAATGTCGTCACGCTTGCTGCCGGAAACCTACGCCACAATACAGCGTGAGCCCGCGCGGTTTGTCTTGCGGCTGTATCGTACGCCGTCAGTATACCCCGACGATTTTCGGGAATTGAGCCTCACGTGCCCACAGAAAATTCGAACATAGTCGCTATTGTCGATGATGATGGGGACGTGCGCGACGTGCTCGATGCATTGCTGGAATCGGCTGGCCATACGGTCAAGACCTATACCTCCGGTCGGCAGCTGCTTGATGATCCGGAACTGGGCGAAGTGACATGTCTGGTCGTTGACCAGAAAATGCCTGAGATGACCGGGCTGGATTTGCTGCGGGCGCTGGATTCTCGCGGCCACACGATTCCATCACTGCTGGTGACCGGATTGCCGGACGCCCAAGTCGCTGCGGAGGCGCGCGACCTCGGCGCGATCGATGTGCTGTCGAAGCCCATCGATTTCGAGAAGTTGCTGCAGTTGGTAGCCTACGCTGCCCAGTGACGCCGTCAGCGCGGTTTGACCCCGGATACGCTTGGTGGAGCAGCAGCGGGTAGATCTTCCTCGAGAATCGTCATGTGCACAGAATATGAGATCTCCCCATCCTCGTCGTCTCGGTGCACCGTTCCGAGAAATTCCCGACCCGCGCGGAGTTCGACGGGACCGTTGGCACTTTTGGGCACGTCGATGTGGATCAGGTCGCTGCCCAGCGTCTTGCGCAGGTAAGCCTGGACCCGAGCAATGTCTGATCGGTGCATCGCCACCTCCCTGGTCTATCAATCACCGGAGCCCAGGGAATTGCCACCAGCCGAATTGCTCACTTCGATTGCCGGGTAACCCTGCCAGCCACTGATCCTCGGCGACCCAGACATCAGCCGCTGAGCCGCCCTGGTCGCGATGATACGGGAAAATGAGTGGTGGCGTAAACAAGTTACGGCCCCGCCAGATCTGATCACCTGGAAGGGTGGCCGCGCGCCTGCCGAACCAAGCCGCTACATGCCGTCTCATGTCCGGTATATAGCATTTCGCCAGAGAAACACCTCATTTTATGGCGTGAATGTGACTTTCTCGCGTCGCCATCTCACCATCGTGAGGCCTTTAGCGGGGTCAAGCATCTCGGGCTCGTCAGGATGGAGGTTATGGGCCGCCAACACCTGCTCCGGGGTCAGCATGGGCACCTCCGGAAACACCGGGCGGCCACCGGGCAGACGCACGCCGGGCGCGCGTGAGAGATAAAATACATCGTAGCGATCAAGGAACAACGCGAACACCTCCGCGCCACCGATGACAGCCACGCCGGCATCAGGTCTGCCGAGCGCGCTCAATGCTGCCTCAAATGACGCACCCGCCGGGTTCCATAGCAGAGCCCGTTCATTCGATGGGTGCCGCGACGCGATGCCGGCAATGCTGCGCGTCAGTATCAGCCGGTGGCGCATGCGCGAATGTGGCTGCTGCTCCTGGGAATGGCGCCCATGCACGACGACATCCACCGCGTCGAGCCCGCGCTCGAAGAACCGCGCATCAGCTTCGAACTTGAGCGAGTCCGGCATGATCCGTGCGGAATTTGCCAACATGCCGTCCTCGGAGATGATGGCGTAACCCTCGATGCGGCCTACCACGTCGGATGCCTCCTGCAGTCGCCTGCGACAATTGCGGGCGAGGCCGCCGGCCTGCAAGATGCGGTATTGGAGAGGAGAACGCCGATGCAGCTTGCGCTGTCCACCTGGCATGAGGTCGAGGACTATCTGCGATCGTCGCGCGGCATCATCGTCCCGATCGGCTCGACCGAACAGCATGGGCCGAACGGCCTGATCGGTACCGACCATCTGGATGCGGAGTTTGTTGCGCGCGGCGTGGGCGATGAGATCGGCTGCCTGGTGGCGCCGACGCTTACTATCGGCATGTCGCAGCACCATCTGGGCTTTGCCGGCTCCATCACGCTGCGGCCGTCGACGCTGATTGCGCTGGTGGGTGATGTGGTGACCTCGCTGATGAAGCACGGCTTCGAACGCTTCCTGTTCATCAACGGCCATGGCGGCAACGTCGCCACCGTGACGGCGGCATTCGACGAAATCTATGCAGCGTCGTCGATGCGCGGACCGGGCGAAGCTTCGCCGGTGCGCTGCAAGATGGTGTTCTGGTCGCAGGGTCCGCGCTCCGACGCATTGGCCAAGGAACTGTACGGCAACTCGAACGGCAGCCACGCCACGGCGTCGGAGGTTTCATTGTCGCAGCATTATCAGCCGCAGGCGATCAAGTACCGCGCAGATGTCGCCAAAGGTGGCGCCAAGGAGCACGGGGTTCTTCGACTGCGCGGACTACCGTCGCCGCTTCCCCGACGGGCGGATCGGCTCCGATCCGTCGTTGTCCACGCCGGAGCACGGCGCACAAATCTACCAGGCGGCGGTCGCGGACATGGTGGAGACGTATCGCGCGTTCGTCGTCGATTGATGCAGCGCGCAGGGCTGGTGGTCACTCGTGGTCAATATCCTGGAATGTCTGTAGAGTGTGCGGTTTGATCGGTCGTAATCGCGCGGTGGGTCGATGAATTTCGATTTCTCGGACGACCTGAAGCAGTTGCGCGATCAAGCGCGACGGTTCCTCAGCGAACAGTCACCACCGAAGATCGTGCGACAGGTGCTCGAAGGCGATAAATCCCACACCGCCAACCTCTGGCATGCGATGGCGGACATGGGATGGCTCGGCGCCGCCATCCCCGAACAGTACGGTGGCGCGGGGCTTGGCTATGAAGGGCTATGCGTGCTGGCTGAGGAACTCGGCCGCGCGTTGGCGCCGGTGCCGTTCGCCTCATCGGCGTATCTGGCCACCGAGGCTCTGCTGTTGGCAGGCAGCGATGCGCAGAAGCGGCGCCTGTTGCCGAAACTCGCGGATGGCTCGGCGATCGGCTGCCTGGCCTTGGCGGAGGGCACGGGAAATCCCGATCCGGCCAGTGTCCAGATACGTTCTGTCGGAGGAAAACTGAGTGGCAGCAAATGGCCCGTCATGGACGGCGGGGTCGCCGATTTCGCTATTGTTGTGGCACGAGACGAGAGGGGCGAAGTCGTGCTGCTGCTGGCCGATCTCACCGCAGGCACCGCAAGCCGAAGGACGCTCACCACCGTCGATCCCAGCCGCAATCACGCACGCATCGATTTTGCCGGAAGCGAAGTCGAGAAACTTGGCTCGCAGACAGGCTGGCCCTTGGTGCAACGTCTGCTAGAGCGGGCGGCAATCCTGGTCGCGTTCGAGCAGGTCGGGGGCGCCGATGCGGCACTGGAGATGGCGCGTAACTACGCCTTGGAGCGCTACGCATTTGGCCGGCCGATCGGGTCATTCCAGGCAATCAAGCACAAGCTTGCCGATGTGTATGTCGCGATCGAACTCGCCCGGTCGAATGCGTATTACGGCGCCTGGGCGCTTGCGTCTGATGCAGCCGAGCTGCCGCTGGCCGCGGCGACGGCGCGTGTGTCGGCGACCGAGGCATTCCACCTTGCCTCGAAAGAGAACATCCAGACGCATGGCGGGATTGGCTTCACCTGGGACGTGGACTGCCATCTTTATTATCGGCGTTCCAAGCAGCTTGCTCTGGCGCTGGGTGGAGCTCCGTGGTGGAAGAACCGACTGGTCGAACTGATCGAGATGCGCAACACAGCATAGAGGGCGCTGATGGACTTCAACGACACCTCGGAAGAGGCTGCGTTTCGGGCTGAGGCGCGCGCATTCCTGGCTGCCAATGCGGAACGGAAAAGTCGGGCGCGGCCTGTGCTGCGACTGGGCGATCTCGGCGAGGACGCGGTGCAGCGCTGCAAAGAATGGCAGGCGAAGAAGTGCGATGCCGGCTTTGCCGGCATTACCTGGCCGAGGGGCTTCGGTGGTCGAGAGGCATCGCCAATTCTGCAGGTGATCTACCAGCAGGAGGAAGACAACTACGCAGTGCCGCGCGGTCTGTTCGAGATCGGTCTCGGCATGTGCATCCCGACGATGATGGCTTATGCGCAACCTGAACAGCTCGATCGCTACGTGCGACCGGCGCTGCGTGGCGAGGAGGTATGGTGCCAGTTGTTTTCGGAGCCGGCGGGTGGTTCCGATCTGGCCGCGCTGCGCACCCGGGCGGAGCGCGAGGGGGATGACTGGATCATCAACGGGCAGAAGATCTGGACCTCTGGCGCGCATCTGTCGGACTTCGGCATCATCGTCGTGCGCACCGACCCAAACGTTCCGAAACATGAAGGCCTGACCTTCTTCTTTCTCGACATGCGGTCGCCGGGTATTGAGGTTCGGCCGATCCACCAGATGTCTGGCGCGTCACACTTCAACGAGGTCTTCTTCACCGATGTGCGCGTGCCGGATCGGCAGCAACTCGGTGCTGTGGGGCAAGGGTGGAAGGTCTCGCTCACCACGCTGATGAACGAGCGTCTCGCGGTGGGCGAGGTGCATCGGCCGGATGTTGAGGACCTGCTGGAGCTGAGCCGCTCCCTGGCGATGGACGGCGCGCCCGCGATCCGCCATGGCGCGGTGCGAGAGCGCATCGCCGAATGGTATGCGCGGACGCAAGGGCTGAAGTTCACCCGCTTCCGCACCATGACGGCGTTGTCGCGCGGCCAGACGCCGGGCCCGGAAAACTCCATCCACAAGCTGGTGAACGCGAGCAAGCTGCAGGATATCGCGTCTTACGGGCTGGACCTGATGGGGATGGCTGGCCTGGTGATGGATGACGATCTCGCGGAGGCCTACGCGATGTTCCAGCAGGCGCTGCTGTCCTCGCCGAGCGCGCGCATTGCGGGCGGTTCCGACGAGATACTGCGCAACATCATCGCCGAGCGGGTGCTCGGCCTGCCCGCGGACATTCGCGTCGACAAGAACAAGCCGTTCAACCAGGTGCCACCGGGCGACGCTGAACGGCGATCGATGCTGGACGGCCGTGACGACGGACCCCGATGCTACTCGTCGTCGATCCGGTCGTCTTCGATCCGGAAGCCCGCTTTGATCGTCACCTGATAGTGCGCCACCTTGCCATCCTCGATGTGGCCGCGCACCTGCACGACCTCGAACCAGCCGAGATGTCGGAGCGTGAGGGCGGCTTTCTCGATCGCCCGGTCGATTGCCTTGCTGACGCTCTCCTCGGAAGAGCCGACAAGTTCGACGACCTTGTAGACATGCTCTGGCATTAGCGGTTCTCCTCCATGGTTGGCTACGAGAACGCCGATCAGGCGAGAGGTTTCCGTGCCGGTCGCTTGATCGTTATGCCGGTCGGGCATGTTGGCTCGCCGGCTTCGCCGCGGCAAGGGCTGGTGGCGGCGTCGGGATTGATCGTCGGGGAGCACCTAGCGCGGATGTGACGCCCAGGAAACGTCTGGTTGACCATCTGGAAAGGCCCACTGGACTAGGGTGCCAGGATGGATGGATACGTTCCTATCTCCGACCGGACACCAGAAGAGCTCTT
This sequence comes from uncultured Alphaproteobacteria bacterium, assembly GCA_963795865.1. GTDB lineage: Bacteria > Pseudomonadota > Alphaproteobacteria > Rhizobiales > Xanthobacteraceae > JAJPKK01. The sequence goes on along the minus strand of CAWCJX010000029.1, from coordinate 1,667 downwards.
GGCCAGAGCGGCGGAAGTGCGTCGGATGGCCGGGACGGCGACAACGTTTGACGTGTCGGAGGCCCTGCTGCGGCTGGCCGAGAGGTACGAGGCGGCTGCCGCTGACCGGGAGACTGGATCGCGGAAGGACGCCGGCGAGGCGATCGCGTAACCGCCCTCCCGCACGATGCGGCCGCCAGCTTTGTCCGAGAGTGTCGCGACCTTGCTACGCAATAATCCACCCGGCATCGGTGTCGTCTCGGTTCGCGCCAAGCTTCCGTGATAGGCGCAGGGGCTGAACCCGACGCCGACATGATCGTTTTCTCCGAAAGTCCGAAGAGGGCGACCACATGACGCAAATGGTAGTCGCTGAGTTCGACGCAGCATCAGCCGCAGACGCTGCCGTCCGCGATCTTGAGGCGGCGCAGTTCCCATCGGCAGTCATCCGACGCTACGTTAACCACGATCCAGACGAGCGCATTACGCCTACCGGGTCGGACGGTGGGCAGCACGGGGGCCACCCTTTCGTCTCCGTGGCAGTTGACGTGATCCATGCCGACGCGGTCTCAGGAATTCTCAATCAGCACGGACCGCTCGCCGTCCGCTGAGCCGTCGCCTTGTCGCGCGAGGTTGGCCAGTCTATTGAAAAGCTTACGGTTCTTCTTCACAACGCTGGCTCCCGGAGTAGGACTTCGAACCTACGACCCAGCGGTTAACAGCCGCTTGCTCTACCGACTGAGCTATCCGGGATCAGCGGGCGCTCCCTATAGCGAAGCCGCCTGATGGAAGCAAACCGTAGTGATCTGCCCTGAGGCGGACGCATGGTGCCGCCCAGGTTGCGGCTGGTCGTGCCGATGGCCTAGGTTGGGCCTGCCGACCTTCCCACGCGCGAGTGGCGAAATGGTAACCGCAGGGGTCTCAAAAACCCCCAGGAGGAAACTCCTTGCCGGTTCAAGTCCGGCCTCGCGCAGGGCCGGCCTGGGCGGGTCAACGCAGGCCGGCCGCCAACCGGTCGAGCCCGACGAGTTGCAGACGATCACTTCACTCTGCGGGGCGAGGTCGATCAGCCCCTCGGCGCGGAGGCGGGTCAGTGTGCGGCTGACGGTCTCTATGGTCAGGCCAAGATAGTCGGCGATGTCGTGTCGCGTCATGGGCAGGGTGAAGCGCCGGCGCGTGCGCCACAAGGCATGCCCTGTTGGCTCTGCATCAACAGGAACGAGGCCAGCCGCTCACGCGCGGTCTTGCGGCCGAGCAACAACATCTGCTCCTGCGCCGCCACCAACTCGTTCGAGGCGACCTCCAGCAGTCGATTTTCCATCAGTGGAAAGTCACCGAGCAGCGTACAGCCGTCTGGCGCGCGAGAACCGGCAATATCGCACGCGCTCCACCGCCTCGGCGCTGAACGCGTAGGTATCGGAAACCGCAAGTCCAAGAAAATGCCCGGCGCCGACGAACCCGGTGATTTGCCGCCGTCCATCCGGCAGCAACTTGAACAGCTTGGCGGTGCCGAAAGTGATATTGAAAAAGGCACTCGCTGGTTCGCCCTCGTCGATGAAGCACTGACCGGCTTGCGCCTCGACCACCACAGCGATCGCGGCAAGGCGCGCGAGGTCGGCGTCGGGAATGGCGTTGCACACGCTGAGCGAACGCGCTTCGCAGGTCGTGCAGGGGTTGACCGCACCCTGCGG
>CAWCJX010000028.1:0-6556 GCA_963795865.1 uncultured Alphaproteobacteria bacterium | reverse complement strand
CGCCGTCGACGCAGGAGGCGAAGAACGGCGCGTTCTGCAGCGCGTCGAACACGACGCGGCGCGGCGCCGGGATGGTTATCTCGCCGCTGACGATCATCGCGCCGGCGCCAATTCGAGGAGCTTCATCAGCTCCGCGACGACGTGCTGAGGGCATTCGAGCGGCGTCAGGTGCCGGGCGTTCTTTATCACCGTCAGGGTCGAGCCGGAGATGCCTCGATGAAGCGTCTGCGACATCGCCACCGGCGTCGCATAATCCGCCTCGCCGACCGCGATGCGGACCGGCATCTTCAGGCGCGGCAGGGCGGCGGTCAGGTCGCAGGCGCCGAGCATGCGGCAGGTCTCGGCATAGGCCGACGCGGTATTGGCGAGGAACACCGCGACGCTCGCGTCGAGCACATCCTTGCGGCTGGCGCGGAACGCGTCGGTGAACCAGCGGGTGGTCTGGAATTCGAGGAGCGCATCGAGGCCCTTGGTCTCGGCGGTGCGGGCGCGCTCCTCCCATTTGTCGGGGGCGTCGTAGCAGGCGGTGGTGTCGAACAGGCCGAGCCCGGCGGCGCGGTGCGGATAGGCGGCGGCAAAGGCGAGCGTGATGCATCCGCCCATCGACGCGCCCGCGACGATGGCGGAACGCCAGCCGACGTGATCGAGCAGGTCGGCGAGGTCGTCGGCGAACGGCTCGACGCGATAGGGGCCTGCCGGCTTGTCGGAGCGGCCATGGCCGCGGCAGTCGTAAACCAGCACCGCCGTCGTATCCGCGAGCGCAGGCGTCACCGCGTTCCAGAACGTATGATCCATGCCGAGCGAATGGATGAGGGCGATCGGCGCGGCGTCTTTCACCCGTCCGCGGACTTGGTAGGCGAGTTGCGCGCCGTCGCGAACCTTCACGCTGGAAATCGTCATCTGGCGCAACCCTTGAGGGGGCCATGCCCGGCCGTTCGACGTCCGGGCCCCATGGCTGCAAGCTTCATACACACATCACGCTCGCGTCAAAAGTCCCCCGGGCGGGCAGGGGGCAAACCGCGTGCTCGCAGGCCTGTGGGCGCGCAATAGCCGTTGCCGCCCCGGTGTGCGGCCGGCGGAATGCGCTTCGCCATTGCGCTCTACGCGCTGGCGACGCGGCTTGGCGCCACCTGCCCACACATCTGCCCCGTCGGGCGATTCGCCTGCTAAGCTCGGACATGCTTCGCCGTCCCCGCCGCAACTCCCTGCAGTGGTGCCGCGCCGCACTGCTCGCGGCGGCGCTGGCGCTGGCCGGCGGCTGCGCCGTCGCGCAACAGCCGGGGCCGTCCGCGCCCCAGGCTGCCGCGCCGGCCTCCGCCGCGAGGCCGGCGGTCGCGGACCTCGATGCGTTCAAGGCGGAACTCGACGAGATTGCACGCCGCTTCGATGAAGATCCCCAGAGCGAGGACGGGCTCCTGGCGCTCAAGCAGCGCCTGCCCCCCTTGCGCGATCAGATCCGCGACCGCGCGGCCGCGCTCGAGCCCAGCCTCAAGCTCGCCAACGACCGGCTTGCACAGCTCGGCGCCGCCCCGGCCGCAGGCGGCTCCGAGGACGCCACCCTCGCGGCAGAACGCAGCCGGCTCGCCGCCGAGCAGCGCGCGGTCGACGGGGCGCTCAAGCAGGCCCGGCTGCTGGCGGAACGCGCCGACGAGCTGTCCGACCGCATCACTGCCCGCCGTCGCCAGATGTTTACCGATCGCCTGTTCGCTCACAGCGCCAACCTGCTCGATCCCGGGTTCTGGCGCGATGCCGCCGGCGCGGTGCCGGCGCAGATGCGCAGCCTCGGCGGCCTGTCGAAGGCGTGGACGGCCGGTGTCCGCGACAATGCCGAACCGGGCACTGTCCTCGCGGCGCTGCTCACCCTCGTTGCGATCGCCGCGGGGGCGTGGTTCGCGTTGCATTGGGCGCGCCGCTTCACCGCCCGGCCGACGCCACGGCGTTTCGACCAGGCGCTGGCCGCGCTGGTCATTCTGTGCACGCAGGCCGTGACCGCGCCCGCCTTGATCGCCGCCACGGTGCTGGTACTGCGGGACTCCATGCTGATGCCGCCCGCGGTCGCCGGGCTCGGCTTCGGGCTCGCCGCCGCCGTGGCGGTGGCCACGACCGGCCGCGGCGTCGCCGTCGCGCTGTTCGCGCCGGGCGAAGGCGCGCGTCGCCTGGTCCCGTGGAGCGACCAGGCGGCGGAAAGCTATGCCGCCCATCTCGGCTGGGCCGCGGCCGCATTCGGCCTCACCGTCCTCCTCAACTTCTTGCACCGTGCCACCGGCGCTCCCCTGGCGTCGGAAGTCGCCACCGGTGCGCTGTTCGCGGCGGCGGTTCTCGGCATCGCGATGCATCTGCTGTGGCGTTCCGCCCAGGCCGCTTTCGACGCCGACGACGCCGGCGCGGCCGGCGCCCGGCTGCCGTGGCTGCGGGGCGTGTTGTGGCCGGTCATCGATCGTGATCGCAATTGCGCTGGTTACCGGCTATGTGGGTTTTGCCGTGTTTCTGGCGGTGCGCCTGCTCGCGGCGGTGGCCATCGGCGGGGCGCTCACGATCGCGCTCGTCTTCGTCGATGCCCTCACCACCGAAGCGACCGCCGCCGGGACGCCGAGCGGCCGGCGCCTCGCCGCGCTGTTCGGCATTTCGCCGAACGCGCTCGATCTCGTCGCGGCGCTGGTGTCGGCGGTGCTGCGGCTGGTCCTGATCGTTGTCGCGGTGCTGCTGCTGTTCGGCTATTCCGGCCTGTTCGCCGAAGACATCTTCGGCTTGCTCCACATTTCGAGCTGGGATTTCGCCCTCGGCGGCATCAGCCTGTCGCCCGCCAACATGCTCGCGGCGCTCGCTATTCTCCTGATCGGGATGCTGGCGGTCCGCGCCGGCCGGCGCTGGCTCGAAACCCGGTTCCTGCCCCACACCGGGCTCGATGCCGGCCTGCAGAACTCGATCGCCGCGCTGTCGGGCTATACCGCGCTGGTGGCGGTGGCGGCGCTGGCGCTCGCCGCGCTCGGGATCGACCTGCAGAAAATCGCGCTGATCGCCGGCGCGCTCTCGGTCGGCATCGGCTTCGGCCTGCAGGCGGTGGTGTCGAACTTCATCTGCGGCATCATTCTGCTGGCGGAGCGGCCGATCCGGGTCGGCGACTGGGTGGTGGTGAAGAACGAGGAAGGCCGGGTGCGCCGCATCAGCGTGCGCGCCACCGAGATCGAGACCTTCGACCGCGCCACCGTGATCGTCCCCAACCAGGACTTCATCACCGGCGCGGTGAAGAACCTCACTCATGGCGGCACCACGGGGCGCGTGGCCGTCAAGGTGCGGGTCGCCTATGACAGCGACGCCGACGAGGTGCGCACGATCCTGCTCGGATGCGGCGCGCGGCACCCGCAGGTTATGGCCGTGCCGCCGCCGGCGGTCTACCTCATGGGCTTCGGCGACATCGGGATCGATTTCGAGCTGCGCTGCCTGATCGCCAATGTGGAGCAGTCCCTCGCGGTGAGGACCGAGCTGGGGATGGAAATCCTGCGCCGGTTCCGCGACGCCAGCGTCAAGATTCCCTCCCCGGCTTACGATGCGCGTCCGCCGGGTCCGCCGCTGCCGGCGGCGCGGTCTTCTCCACCGGCTCCGGGCGCGTGACCAACGGCCTTGCCGGGCGATGGCCCGCAAGCCTGACCGATGTCTCCACGACCGAGTTCGCGGCGCTCCGCTATTTGCCGGTCCGCTTGAAATATTTCAGGTCCGGCGGCTGCTGCCCCTTCTTGGTGGGCATCAGGTAGCCGTCGCCGCTCAGCATGTAGCCCTCCTTGCCGATCTGGACATGGTTGTTGGCCTCGCCGCACACCTCTTCGGTCCACACCGGTTGCCGATCCGGCTGCCGGCGGAAGCTCTTGAGGACCGACCACGGCCGCGTCAGAGCATTGTCGATCACGGTGACTTCGTCGAGGACGGTGTTGGGATCGTCCTTGGCCACGTAGATCCGCTCCTTGACGACGGTCTGATTGTCGTCGTGCAGGGGAATTCCGCTGGCGTCGAAGGCGCGGGGGCCGGTGAAGCCGCGGGTCTCGACCTCGAGCACGTCATATTTGCCGTCGCCGTCGGTATCCAGCCACTTGCCGATGGAGTATCCGAGCAGGGATGGCTCGATCTGCGCGGGCCAGTCGCGCCCGTCGGTGAAAATACGCCGGGAGTCGCGAATGTTCTCGACCAGGATGTGCGTGGTTCCGGGCGTGACGACGAATTCCGTCTGGCCATAGCCGTTGGTGACGCGCGGCATGCCGGGCGAGACGCAGGCGTAGGTTTCGCCGATGCCCTGCCCGCCGGCCGCCTGGTCCTTGAGGTTCGCTTCGAACCGCGCCTGGTATTCCGGCGTCAGCGGCGGCTGCTGCGCCGGCCCCCAGGCCTTGGCCGGATCGAAGACATTGGCCCGGCCCTGGAGCACCCCGGCGGTGATCGCGTTGGGTCCGCGGCGCCACTGGCCCTTCAAATCGGGGTATTTCGTTTCGTCGAACGCCAGCGCCCCTATCGTGGTCGTCAGCAGGGCGGCCACCAGCGCGAACACACCGGTCGAGCCTCGGTGAAACATTGTTGTCCTCCTCGCGATCGATAGCGCCGCGCCGGCCCGTCGGGATCCAGCCCGGACACGCAACTTTGCCCCCCATTCGGGGCGTTAAATCACGGCGAGGATATAGACCCTTTGCAGCGGCATGACAAAGTGCCGCAACAAGTCCTGTCGTAAGTCGAGATCGGCCGACCGAAATCAGCCTCTCCCCGTGGCGTGGAAGAGGCGCTATGATGCGGGTCGGCCAGCCGGCGACACTTCGCGCCCAGGCCGGCAGGCACGGGCTTTCTGGGCGAGTCCTTTTTGCGTGGGAGACCCGTTGGGTTCCACGCGCGGCGCAGTACGCGCCAGTGAAACGAGGATGGGACAAGGCAATGAATTACCGGAGTTCGTTTTGCGCAGCCGCTGTGGCAGCGGCGCTGTCTTTGACGACGATCGCCGCTCAGGCCTTCGACGATGCCAAGTATCCCGACCTCTCCGGCCAGTGGGTCGCGGTCCGGCTCGGCGTGCGCGGCCAGCCCGCATTCGACCCGTCCAAGCCCTGGGGCCTCGGGCAGCAGGCGCCGTTGAAGCCGGAGTATCAGAAGATCCTGGAGGCCAGCATCGCCGAACAGGCCAACGGCACCCAGGGCAACTGGCTGTCCGGCGTCTCCTGCCTGCCGACCGGCATGCCGACGATGATGACGCTCTATCGTCCGATGGAAATCGTGGTGCTGCCGGACACCACCTATATCCGCATCGATCACACCCACCAGTCCCACCGCAGGATTTTCACCGACGGACGCGAGTGGCCGAAGGACGTGCTGCCGAGCTTTCGCGGCTACTCCATCGGCAAATGGCTCGATACCGATGGCGACGGCAAATACGACGTGCTCGAGGTGGAGACGCGTTTCCTGAAAGGCCCTCGGGCCTTGGACCCCGCCGGCATGCCGACCCACGAGGACAACAAGTCCATCGTCAAGGAGCGCATCTATTTCGACAAGGCCGTCCCGGAGTTTTTGCATGACGAAATCACCTTGATCGATAATGCGTTCACCCGCCCCTGGACGGTGCTGAAGACGTACCGCCGCGTGCCGGAAACGCATCCCGACTGGCCCGAGGACAGTTGCGATGCCGAGGGCATGGTGATGGTCGGCAAGGAAACCTATTTCCGCAGCGCGGACGGAACGATCATGCCCACCAGCACGACGCAGCCGCCGCCCGACCTGAGATATTTCCCGCAAACGCCCAAGTGACGCCGAAGTGACGCCGAAGTGACGCCGGCCGGCTACGGAGCGGCGGGACACGCCGCCCGCGCGCTTGCGGCCATCGCATGCATACATTGCGAGACGGAAGGAATTACCTCTCCCCGCGCGCGGGGAGAGGTCGGCGCGCTCATGCGCGCCGGGTGAGGGGGCCTATCCACGATTCTGAGCGTAAAATCTGGGGCTCAGACTTGCCGACAGGCCCCCTCACCCGGATCGCTACGCGATCCGACCTCCAGGAGGGTGATTGCGTTATCTGTGCTTCCCGCAAAGAATATGGTATCTACATTAAGGTCGACAAGCACAGCCGGCGTAATCTGTGCACCATGCGCCCCCCCAATTGTGGGAACAGCGACGATGATTGAGCCATTTGGTTGGGAGGTCTCGCGCCGGACGTTACTGATAAAGGCCCCAGCAAGGTAATCGCTGTACACGGGATTATCCGCATCCTTGATCACTGCTATTCTTTTACGGCCTTTCGATAATACAAACTTGCCGCCACTTCTGCTTGTCGGTCATCGTTCGGCGGCATCCTAAGAAGGTTCTTATGAGCTGATTTCTCTGCTTGAAGGGTGAAGCGAGGGTTCGTAGGGACGGGCATTATTACCGGAAGATCACTGTTCAAATATAGATCAATGGTTTGGGCCATAATGCTGCTTTCCAAGTGACCGACCACGGCGATGACGTGTCGGTCGGCGATCGCGCTTTTTGCGAGATTCGCGGCTGTGTTCGGGTCGCCGAAATCAGGTATAGGTTTAAGAACGACATTCTTGTCTGG
>CAWCJX010000027.1:0-54390 GCA_963795865.1 uncultured Alphaproteobacteria bacterium | reverse complement strand
TGTCGATGCAATTCTCAGTGCGGCGACGGACCGCACCAGGATCGTATTTCTGGCCAATCCGAACAATCCGACCGGCACCTATGTGCCGTTCGACGAGGTCAAGCGCCTACATCGTGGCCTGCCTGGGCGCACGCTGCTGGTGCTCGATGCCGCTTATGCCGAATATGTCCGCCGCAACGATTACGAATCCGGCATCGAACTGGTCGCGACCTCGGAAAACGTCGTGATGTGCCGGACCTTTTCCAAGATCCATGGGCTCGCCGCGCTGCGGCTCGGCTGGATGTACGGGCCAGCCCATGTGGTCGATGCGGTCAATCGCATCCGCGGGCCGTTCAACGTCAACTCCGCTGCCATCGCGGCGGGAATCGCAGCGATCGAGGACATCGGCCATGTCGAGCGCTCGGCCGCGCACAACGACAAATGGCTGGCCTGGCTGACCGAGGAGATCGGCAAGCTCGGGCTTTCGGTGACGCCGAGCGTGGCCAATTTCATCCTCATCCATTTCCCGCAGACGGGCCGCACCGCGGCCGAGGCGGACCGGTTCCTCACCGCCCGCGGCCTGATCCTGCGCCAGGTCGGCGCCTACGGCCTGCCCCATGCGCTGCGCATGAGCGTCGGCGACCGAGGAGGCCAATCGCCTCGTCGTCGCGGCGCTGGCAGAGTTCCTGGGGCGTCCGGCGGACGCATCCCATGGTTGAGCCGCCGTTTCAACGCCTCGCGCTGATCGGGGTCGGGCTGATCGGCTCCTCGATCGCGCGCGCGGCGCGGGCACAGAACGCGGTGCGCAGCATCGTCGCCACCGCGCGCTCGGCTTCGACGCGCCGGCGCGTCGTCGAGCTCGGCATCGCCGATCAGGTGGTCGAGAGCAATGCCGAGGCGGTCGCCGGCGCCGACCTCGTGATTCTCTGCATTCCGGTCGGCCAATGCGGCGCGGTGGCGCAGGAGATCGCCGGACATCTCCAGCCGGGCGCGATCGTTTCCGATGTCGGCTCGGTCAAGGGCCAGATCATCCGCGACATGGCTCCGCACCTCCCCCCGGGCGTCCATTTCGTGCCGGCGCATCCGGTGGCGGGCACCGAGCATTCCGGCCCCGACGCCGGCTTCGCCGAACTCTTCATCGACCGCTGGTGCATCCTCACGCCGCCGCCGGGCGGCGACGCCGGCGCCGCCGAACGCCTGTCGGCGTTCTGGCGGGCGCTCGGCGCCAGGGTCGCCACCATGTCGGCCGAGCACCATGACCTCGTGCTCGCCATCACCAGCCACGTGCCGCACCTGATCGCCTATACGATCGTCGGCACCGCGGACGACCTCTCCGCGGTGACACGCTCGGAGGTGCTGCAGTACTCGGCCGGCGGCTTTCGCGATTTCACCCGCATCGCGGCATCGGACCCGACGATGTGGCGCGACGTCTTCCTCGCCAACAAGGCCGGTGTGATGGAAATGCTCGCCCGCTTCAACCAGGACTTGGCGCGGCTGACCCGGGCGATCGAGGATGGCGATGGGGCGACCTTGTTCGATCTGTTCACCCGCACGCGGGCGATCCGGCGCGGAATTGTGGACATCGGGCAGGACTCCCCGGCACCGGATTTCGGCCGCCCCCATCCCGGGCTGCCGGCGACGCCGCGCCCCGCCGTTTCCGACTCCAGAAGGAGCTTAAGAAATGGTTGATTTCCGCCGTCGTTTTTTACCGAGCCGGTCGCCGCCACGAAATCGCCCCAGATCGCCCGGCCGATCGCTCCGGCTACACCAGAAATTCACCATATGTGCCCGTAAACACGAGACTTATTTGAAAAAAGTTTGATGTGTCTTTTTTGCACTAGTTTTATCAACCAACGTCGCCTTTTATAAGCGTGGTTTTGACCATGCAAGTAGGGACCTTATCCAAAACAAGGGCGAACTCATGAAACAATTTCTCCTAGTAACGGCCTCATCTCTCGCTCTCGTGAGCGCTGCTGCCGCCGCAGATCTGCCGACCCGCCAGCCGCCTCCTCCGACCCCCGTGGTCGGCAAGGCTCCGATCGGTAAAGCTCCGATCGGCAAGGCTCCGATCGGCAAGTACCCGGTTGGCAAGGCGCCGATCGTCACTAAGGGCTAATGCGAACTGCATCAAGGAAAATCGGCTCGAATCCGCCCGGTCTCTGTCGTGCGGCGAGCCGATTTTTTTTCCGTTTCTCCGCTGCCTATTCGCTGCCACGTGGCCAGTTCAGATGGCTTGTCATCGCCACCACGCCGGCTGTTCCTGAGCTCATGACGGTTTAAGGAGCTATCGGTGACAAAAATCCCGAATAAACGAATCGGCCGAGGTCTCTCCCACCTTGGCTTCGCACGCCTTGGTTTCGCCGGATTCGGTCTGGCAGTCGGCCTTTGCGCGATCGCTGTGTTGGGCGCGGGAAGCCGCTCCGCCAGCGCGCAGGACCCGAGCAAGGCTTCGCTCAACACCAGTTCCGAGGATTCTGCAGCACCGGCTGCCAAGTCCAGAAATGGCGGTCGCTATTTCGTCGACTTCAGGTCGCGGACCGCCGCGAGCTACGGCCATGCCTTCCTCTGGTACGGGCGCCTGAAGGAAAACGGCAAGGTCGGCATGATCGAGGTTGCCGGGCTTCACCCTGCCACCGACAGCGTTGTTCCCTACATACTGGGACACATCATTCCGGTGCCGGCCGAAACCGGCAAAAGCTATGGCGATCTCGACGAGCAGTATTTGACCGCGAGCTATCGCGTCTATCTGACCGAGGCGCAGGCGAGGACGGTGTTCGCCTACATCAAGCGCAAGCAGGCCAGTTCGCCGGTCTGGCAGGCCGGCATGGTCAACTGCACCGGGTTCATCGCGGACGTCGCCAATTTCATGGGCTTGCGCACGCCGACCGTGCCGACGCTGATGTATCCGGAAGACTTGGTCAACGCGATCAAGAAGCTCAATGGCGGCCGTCAGGAAATGCCGGCCTTCGCCAGCCTGTCTCACTAAGTCCTTGCGTGGCATCGCCTCCGCCAATTCGGCGGGGGCGGTCAAAACCAAGCGAGTTGAAATGGCCGCCCCTTCGGGCGGCCATTTCTGTTCGGAGGCACGCAGCCGTGCGACTGCCCGGGCGCCGGGCGTCGTCCGGCGCCGCTTGGAACCGATCCTATTCGGCGGACTGCGCGGCGACGGGGCGGCGAGGGCTGTGATCTGGCGAATGATTCTGCCGAAACGCCTCGGATTCGGGCTCTGCTGAATTCGGCCAATTGTGGCGGCGCTTCTTGTGGCGGCGCCGGGCGCCTGAAGGCGTCCGGTGTCCCGACCCGAGGGGCGCCGCAGCCCCGAATTCATCCGTCCGATGGAAGCGCGAACCGCACCAGCACGTCCGTTCCGCCGGGCGGCGGGGATGCCATGCGGCCATGAAAGGCGAGCAATTCGCCCGCTCCCAGCGTGGCCGCATCCGCGGCGACGGTCCACGCATAGAGTTCAATTCCCGCGGCGTCGCGCAAGGCGAATCGCAGCAGCGGCACCGCGACCGTGGAACGCGAATCGCTCTCGATCCTGCCTTCCACGATCAGGACGGCGACGCCGTCCTGCCGCCCGATCCGGGTGTTCAGGCCGGCAAAGACGAGGCCGCGCAGATTGACCGGCAGGCCGATCGCGCCGAACAGAGATGCCGATTCCGGCAGCACGCGGACAATCTCGGCCCGCGCGAGAAGCGTGGCGGCAATGGCCGCCAGTTGCATCGCGACGATCGCCGGCAGGAAGCGCGGCCGCGCCAACCCGGTGCGCGCCCGGACGCCGCGGCGAATTGTCGACAAGGCGGTGTCAGGTCCCGCGCGCGGCGGAATCATTGCCGTGGCATCGATGATGTCGGGAACGGGCGCCGGCGACGGCGCAGTCAGCAGTGTCGACAGGTCCGGCGATGACCGCGCCGGATTGCCGTCGCGCAATGTTTGCGCTCCGCCCCGGTACGGCTCCGGTTCCGCCCATCGCTCCGCGTCCGGCGCGGCGCCTGCCGATGCCATGGCGGAGGAAATCGATTGCACGGCCCACGGGCGAGGCGGCAACACCGCCGGACCGGTGATGAGGCGCGGTTGCGCGCAGGCGGCGCACCGCCCTAGCCGCCCGGACCGCGCAACCGTCGAAGCGTTTGCGTCATAACCGGTCGCACCACAGTGGGAGCATTCAATCGACATGGACGGAGGGGGCCTGCAGCATTCAAGTCGACGACATTAGGACACGTCCGTTAAGGATCCCGCACCCATCGCCGTCCCCACGGCGGTTTCGCCATGGCGGCACGGGGTCATCGGGCCAAGCGTTCCGTGAGTGCCACCATCTGTTCAGGCGAAGCGAATGTCCTAATTCCGCCAATACCGCAGTTTAAGGGAGCTTCGGCCTAACCCTAGGTGCGGACGAGCTTTGATGCACGGGGTCGCTCCCCGAATGTGCGATCAAATAGCCGCCCATTGTTAGGCCGAGGAGCCGGGGGTCGCTCCCCCGGCTTCCTTTTCCCGGTCGCGGTGGCCGGCGCCCGGTTCGACCGCAGCGCCAAAGTGTGATCCGAAACAATTGCAGGCCTTCGGAGCAGGCTCAAAATCAAAGCCTTCAGAGCGCGGTCCAATTCCATCTGATTGCGGTCGCCCGCGGGTGGACTCCCAAAGCGTTCATCTCGAATGGGCTCTACAAACGGGAAACCCCAACCGAACGGGAGTTCGGCTGGGGTCCCGGTAACAGGGCCCTTCCGTCGGGGAAGACAAAAGCGCCATCAGTGACATACGCTGATTCGGCTCATCGATAAAGAGTGGTTGCGGCTGATCTTTTGTGCGCCGCGATACCAAAAAAAAGTCAGCCACCAATCGGGCACCAGCCCCGGAGCGCCAAAGGCCCCAGCCGATCAGGAACCGCCGCCCAGCAACCATGCGCGGGCGAGACCAGGTTCGCTGTAGCGTTGCTCAGGCGTACCACCTCACACCCATCATTACGCCGTGGACGACGTGCCGCGCGATGGTAAGCACAGTCTCGCTGTACAGCCCGCCATAGAGGAACAAGTCGGCGAAATGCGCCGCCAGGACGGCCAATACGAGTCCGAGCATCTTCATTCTCGCAGGACAACTCGGGACAGCTTGATGAAGTCTTCTCCGGGTCCGCTCAATTCGACGCAAATTTGAGGGAAGGACAAATCAGTTTCGACCGATTGGTCGCGGCCGGAGCACCGAAATCGGCGAACATCGACGCTCCTGGTGCGGGGTCCGCCGGCTCAGCGAGCATGCCTGCCGCTTCCCGGATGCCGGCGGAAAAAGCCGAAATCGTCTTGCGATGCGACAATATTATGTGCGGCGCACAAATTTTTCTTGACTCTTTCTTAAATCAGCCGGGAAATGGACGGTGTGGAAGGGAGGGCTCTATGAGCCACCGCAACGTCGCGCCGTCACGACTGCCGACCTTTCTGCTGCCCTGTCCGTTCTGCGGCCATCGCATGGCGGTCACCTCGGTCACTCCCACGATGTTCGCGGCGGAGATCGCCGGCGCAGGCGAAAGACACCGAGCTCGAAGATGTCACCCATGGCTGCATCCAATGCGGTACCACCCTGACCCGCACGATCCTGCCGATGATGGAGGCGCAGGAGCATCGCGACCTCTGAGAGCGGTTCGCGCCGCGCCAGATCGGACCGCGGCGGGGCGCAATCGATGGGGGCCTTGCTGCGCCTGATTCGGTACTGGAGCCCTGAATGCCTCGCCGGCGTGCCGGCTACCCCACTCCGAGCCCCATCATTTCCAGCGCGGCGCGGCCGAACGGCCCGTAGGGATTGTTCAGGGTTTCCCCGATTTCGAAGTGGTTGTAGTCATCGGCCACGATGAGCTGCACCGGCTTGCCGGCCGCCTTCATCGCGGCAGCGAAGTCGCGGGCCTGGCGCTGGAACTCCGGCGTCTCCAGCGTGCCGTGGAGCACCGTCACCGGGCAGGTGATGCGGTCGAGATGGCGTTGCGCGCTCAGCGCGTCCTCCATCGCATCGGTGAACCTCACGTAGTTCGAGCGCGCCGAGAGCCGCGCCGGCTTGAGGTCGTACATGCCCGAGCACAGCGTCGCACCCTTCATGAGGTCCTTCGGCAAGCCGTGTTCCTTTTCCCAGTCGGTCAGGAGGGCGCAGCCGCCGAGATGGGCGCCGGAGGAATGGCCGAGAAGAAAGAGCCGGGCGGGGTCGCCGCCGAAGCTCGCGGCATTCCTGGCGACGGCGGCGATGCCGCGGCGGACGCCGTCGATCATCGGCATCAGGTCGCCGCCGGCATCGATCACGTTGACGAAATCGAGCACCGCGAAATGGGCGCCGGCGCGCACGAACGGCTCCGCCCCGTAGGCGCTGTCGACGGCGGTGCCGTTGCGCCAGGCGCCGCCATGCACGAAGACCGCGATCGGGGCGGCGTCGCGTCGGACCCGGGCGCGACATAGACATCGACGCCCTCGATCGCGGCCGGGCCATAGGCGAAGCGACGGGGCGCGCCGAGGCGGGCGCGCACCTCCTCGCTGCCGGAGGCGCGGCGGCGGTTCAACTGGTCGCGGTTGGGCGCGTATTTCGACTGGTCGTAGGCGTCGTCGAGTTCCTGCTGGTCGAGGTCGAGCCAGACGCGCGGACCCTTGGCGCGCGGCGGGGCTTGGCCCGCGGGCGCCTGCTCGGCGGAAGCCGTGCCGGCGGCCAAGCCCGCCGCGGCGGCTCCGATCATGGTTCGCCGGCTCATCCTGTCTCCATTGCTGCGTTCGTCTTTCATGCGTCTCTCCGCCTGCCACAGGGAGATTACAATCTTGCCGGCCCGCTGTCTCGATCCGGCGCTGCACGATGCCGGACTCGCCGCCTGATGACCGCTCTGCGCTACCGCTCCGGCACGGTCAGCGGCTTGCCGCTTTCGGCCAGCACCAGGACCAGCACCTTGGCGGGCTCGGTGTCGCTGGCATTGCGCGACACCGCGTGGAGTTGGCCGGGGGCCTCGTAGAAAGTCCCGCCTTTCCTGAGAATCCTCTCCGCACCGTCGTCGAGTCTGATCTTGTAGGAGCCTTCCAGCACGTAACCGAAAGCGTGATGCCCAGGATGGCGATGCGCCGGCGATCCGCCGCCGGGGGGCAGGTCCAGGGTGATCATCATCACCTCGTGCCCGGGAAATTCGGCGATCGCCTGCTTCATCAACTCGGTGACTTTGGTCGCCGCCATCCCGCTTTCATGCTGTTGCGCCAGCACCGTGCCGAGCCCGGCCGCGCCGAGGAGCGCGGCAAGACCCAGGACACTGAGACCCGGCACATATCGCGTCAGGTTTCGGTTCGATACCCGCATGGACAGGCCTCCCTTCATTGAACGCGAGCGCCGCCGGGCGCGCGGTTCAGCCCAGATTGAGTTCCTTGAAGAAGTCGTTGCCCTTGTCGTCGATGACGATGAAGGCGGGGAAATCCTGAACCTCGATGCGCCAGATCGCCTCCATGCCGAGCTCGGGATATTCGAGCAGCTCGACCTTCTTGATGCAGTGCTCGGCGAGGTTCGCCGCAGCGCCGCCGATGGAAGCGAGATAGAAGCCGCCGTGCTTCTTGCAGGCCTCGCGCACCTGGGGCGAGCGGTTGCCCTTGGCGACCGAGATCATGGAGCCGCCGGCGGCCTGGAAATCATGGACGTAGGAGTCCATCCGTCCGGCCGTGGTGGGGCCGAACGCACCGGAGGCGTAGCCTTCCGGAGTCTTGGCCGGGCCGGCGTAATAGACGGGATGATTCTTGAAATAGTCGGGCAGAGCCTCGCCCCTCTCCAGCCGCGTGCGCAGCTTGGCATGGGCGATGTCGCGCGCCACGATCATCGGGCCGGAGAGCGAGAGCCGCGTCTTGATGGGATATTTGGAGAGTTCGGCGAGAATTTCCGGCATCGGACGGCTGAGATCGATCGCGACCACCTGCCCGCCGAGTTGCTCGCCGTCGACGTCGGGAAGATACTGCGCCGGGTTGTGCTCGAGTTCTTCGAGAAAGACGCCGTCGCGCGTGATCTTGCCGACGGCCTGGCGGTCGGCCGAGCACGACACGCCGAGCCCGATCGGCAGCGAGGCGCCGTGGCGCGGCAGCCTGATCACCCGCACGTCGTGACAGAAATACTTGCCGCCGAACTGCGCGCCCACCCCCAGCGACTGGGTCATCTCGAGGATCTCCTGCTCCATTTCGAGGTCGCGGAAGGCGTGGCCGTCCTCCGAGCCTGTCGTCGGCAGGGTGTCGAGATAGCGGGTCGAGGCGAGCTTCACCGTCTTCATCGTGAGCTCCGCCGAGGTGCCGCCGATGACGATGGCGAGATGATAGGGCGGGCACGCCGCGGTGCCAAGGGTGAGCACCTTCTCCTTCAGGAAGGCGAGCATGCCGGTCGCGGGTGAGGATCGACGGCGTCGCCTGGAACAGGAACGACTTGTTGGCGGAGCCGCCGCCCTTGGCGATGAACAGGAGCTTGTAGGCATCCTCGCCTTCCGCATAGATCTCGACCTGGGCCGGCATGTTGTTGCTGGTGTTCTTCTCCTCGTACATGGAGAGCGGCGCGAGCTGGGAATAGCGCAGGTTCTTCTTCAGGTAGGCGTCGCGGGCGCCTTCGGCGAGCGCCGCCTCGTCGTCGCCGTCGGTCCAGATCAGCCGGCCCTTCTTGCCCATGATGATGGCGGTGCCGGTGTCCTGGCACATCGGCAGCACGCCGCCGGCGGCGATGTTGGCGTTCTTGAGAAAATCGAAGGCCACGAACTTGTCGTTGGCGGAGGCCTCGGGGTCGTCGAGGATGGCGCGCAGCTGCTTGAGATGCCCCGGCCGCAGCAGATGATTGATGTCGGAAAACGCCGCCTCCGCAAGGACGCGCAACGCGTCGCGCCCGACCACGACGACATCCTTGCCCATGATCTTCTCGACCCGCACGCCGTCGCCGGAAAGCTTGCGGTAGGGCGTCGTGTCCCCGCCGGCGGGAAACAGCGGGGCGTGCTTGTAGGCCGGGATGGCGACGGGAGCATTCATGGGCGGTGGTCCTGGTTCGGGGAGCCGGCGGCCGGTCTGATATAGGACGTTTGCCCGCCGCCGGGGAGGGTCGGATGCTGCGCCCGTCCGATGCCGTTGCACCGTCAGCCTCGACGTAATCCGCGATGCTCGTCGCAGCCGGCACCGGCAGGCCGTCTTCGCGCCCCCCGCTTGACGCAGCGACCGTATCGCAGCCAATGTAGCCCCGGATCAATTCCGCACGCAGCCTCTCTGGAGAAAACCTCGATGTCGTCCAAATCGCTGTTGCCGCTCGTCGCCGCCGCCCTGCTGGCGTCGGTATTCTCTTCGGCCGCCCAGCAGCCCGGGGCAGAACTTCCCGGAAGGCGCCGGCAAGGAACTCGTCACCGGGGTATGCGGCGGCTGCCACGACATCAACCGGCTGACCGCCGGCTATACGCCGGAAGGCTGGCGCACCGTCACCCGCATGATGCGCAATTTCGGCGCGCCGGTGCAGGAGAAGGACTGGGATGCGATCACCGCCTACCTGATCAAGAGCTTCCCGGAAAAGCCGCGGCCGGCGGCCGTGCTGATCCCCGGCCCGATCGAGGCGACCATCAAGGAATTCGACCTGCCGACGCCGGGCTCGCGCCCGCACGATCCGATGGCCGCCCATGACGGCGCGATCTGGTGGTCGCGGCCAGCTCGCCAACAAGCTCGGCCGGCTCGATCCCAAGACCGACGCAGTTCAAGGAATATCCGGTCAATCCGATGTCGGCGCCGCACGGCCTCGTCGAGGACAAGGACGGCAACGTCTGGTTTACCGGCAACTTCCGCGGCTTCATCGGCAAGCTCGACGCCAAGACCGGCGAGATCAAGGAATACCGCCTGCCCGATCCCAAGGCGCAAGGATCCTCACACCCTCGTCATCGACCAT
This sequence comes from uncultured Alphaproteobacteria bacterium, assembly GCA_963795865.1. Classification (GTDB taxonomy): domain Bacteria; phylum Pseudomonadota; class Alphaproteobacteria; order Rhizobiales; family Xanthobacteraceae; genus JAJPKK01. Next base: position 44,529 of record CAWCJX010000027.1, on the reverse strand, counting down.
GACGGCATCGTGTGGTTCACCGTGCAGAACGGCAATTTCGTCGGCCGGCTCGACCCCAAGACCGGCGAGATCAAGCTTGCGACGCCGCCGACCGCCGAATTCGCGGCCTTACGGCATGGCGGTCGAACTCCAAGAACGTGGTCTATTTCGTCGAGTTCGGCGCCGCCAAGATCGCGCACCATCGACAACAACATGCACATCACCGAGTACCAGCTGCTCGACCCGAGTGCACGGCCGCGGCGCATCGCGATCACGCCGGACGACAAGATCTTCTACACCGACTTCGCGCGCGGCTATCTCGGCCGGCTCGATCCCGTCGACCAGCCAGGTCAAGGAATGGGCGTCGCCGAGCGGGCCGAAGTCGCTGCCCTACGGGATCGCGGCCACCAAGGGCGCGCATCTGGTATTGCGAATCCGGCGCCAAGCCGAACACCATCGTGCGGTTCGATCCCAAGACCGAAAAATTCCAGAGCTGGCCGATCCCGGCGGCGGCGACATCGTGCGCAACATGGACGTCGACCGCGACGGCAACCCGATCCTCGCCAACAGCCTCGCCAACCAGGTGGGCGTCGTCGAGGTGAAGTAACCATCGGCGACGCCGCGACGCCGCCGGTAGCGTCGGCCCGGAGCTGGCGTCCCGGTTCAAACAGCTCGGTTTTCGCGCGCAATCTGCAGGATGCTCGGGGTCCCTTCTATGGCGGCGCTCGGTCCGGCGGAATCGCTGTTCCCGCTCGACCCGAACCGCACGCCGGCGCGCGGGAGGGTGAAGGTGACGCTGCTGCGGCTGGTGGCGCGGCGGGGAGTGGTGCGGCTCGAAGAGCGGCAGGTCCCCTGGCGCTTCTTCGGCACCAGGAAGACCGTGCAGGTGCGGCCGGCAGGACCGGGCGCCGGCGCTACGGGCGCATTCGGCCTCGCTGCTCGATCAGGTGCACGCGGCGCAGGTTCTGCCTCGGGGTCTGCGCCGGCCGCAAGCAACGAGCCGGCGATCAGAAACGCGATACGCATGACGGTCTCCTCAGCAATCGAAATCGACACAATGGCCCCGCTTACGACAGATGTGTGACATTGCCGCCATGTCGTCGAGCGCGGGCTGCCGCCGCCGAGGTTATGCGATGCTCGATGTGGCAACCCGAGTCGGGTTCTTTGTCAGGCCACTTTGCCGTCCCGTATGGCGAGGAGCGCCCGTAGCGCTGCGACCGTGGAATGGTCGGCGCGGCCGTCGACCGCGTCCGGGCGGAAATGGCGCTGGAACGCCGTCACCACCACGGCGGTCGCCTCGTCGTACGTTCCGGTGGGCTCGATCGCGTAGCCATAACGCCTGAGCGCCTCCTGCAGGTCGGCGACCGCGTCGCCGCGGTCGCCGGGGCCGAGCGCCGGCGCGGCTGGCGGCTGTGGGGCGACCCAGGCGCCGATGCCGGCGTAGTGCAGCCGCTCCCACGGGAATTTCTCGCCGGGATCGTTCTTGCGCTGCGGGGCGACGTCGGAATGCCCGAGCACCCGGTCCGGCCGGATGCGGTGGCGATGCTGGATGTCGCGGCAGAGTCCGATCACCGCCTCGACCTGGGCGTCCGGGAAATCGGGGCAGCCGAAATCGTGGCCGGCATTGCCGATCTCGATGCCGATCGAGCGCGAATTGATGTCGGTTTCGCCCTCCCACGACGACACGCCGGCATGCCAGGCGCGCCGCTCCTCCGGCACCAGCTGGGTGATCTCGCCGGTCTCGTCGATGACGTAATGCGAGGATAGCTTCACCACCGGATCGCACAGCCGCGCCAGCGCCGCCGCCGTGCTCGTCATGCCGGTGTAATGGAGCAGCAGAATGTCGGTCGCGAGCCCGTGCGCCCGCCGGTCGTGGTTGGGCGAGGGCCTGACTGCGTGAACGAGCGCAGAATTCGGGCGGAAAGGCTTTCATCCGGCCACTGTATCGCGCACCGTGGCGCGATGCGCGAGTCGCGGCCGATTTCCCGTGATGCGCCCGCAAGTCCGGTCGCCGCAGGCTTGCCGGCGGGCGCCGCGCGCTTTGTTGCCGGCCGATTTCGGGTCGGCAACGATTCCTTAAGTTTAACCGTCGTTAATTGCATGGATTTCAGCCGTGCCGAGGCTCGGCCGGAGGCCCCGTTTCATTGACCGCAGCCGATGCAGATGCTAGCCCCGAACGATCAGATTTCCATTTTTGTCCATGGGGTTGGCCGTGAATTCGGGTGGCCCGGCGATGCTGCGTTCGCCCCTTGCCGGCAGGCTGGCCGCGCCGGCGGTTGCGTTGCGCTGCCGGCCGCATGGCCGGGCAGACCAGTCGCGGAGTCGGAGGCGATGACGGACGGCGAGGCCGGGCAGGCCGGCGCGGCGGGCGGGTCGGCGCGCCACATCCCCGTGCTGCTCGGCGAGGTGATCGCCCACCTCGCGCCCCATGACGGCGGGGTCTATATCGACGGCACCTTCGGCGCCGGCGGCTACAGTGCGGCGCTGCTCGCGGCCGCGGATACGCGCGTCGTCGGCATCGATCGCGATCCCGCCGCGATCGCGGCGGCACAGTCCCAGGCGGCGGCCGCGGCCGGTCGTCTGACCCTGGTGCGCGGCGAATTCGCCGCGCTCGATCGCATCGCGCACGATCTCGGGCTCGAATCGGTCGACGGCGTCGTGCTCGACCTCGGCGTGTCCTCCATGCAGCTCGATACGCCGGAACGCGGCTTCTCGTTCCGCCTCGACGGGCCGCTCGACATGCGCATGGGCGCGCGCCGGGCCGTCCGCCGCCGACGTGGTCGCGGAACGCAGCCGAGCGCGACCTCGCCGACATCATTTTCCTGCTGGGCGAGGAGCGCCGCTCGCGCGCCGTCGCCCGCGCCATCGTGGCGGCGCGCCGCGAACGGCCGATCGCGACCACCCGCGCGCTCGCCGACATCGTATCCCGGGTCGTGCACGCCCGGCCCGGCGACATTCACCCGGCCACGCGCACGTTCCAGGCGCTCCGCCTGTTCGTCAACGACGAGCTTGGGCAATTGGCCGCCGGCCTCGCCGCGGCGGAGCGCATCCTGAAGCCCGGCGGCCGGCTGGTGGTGGTGTCGTTCCACTCGCTGGAAGACCGCATCGTGAAGACCTTCCTCGCCGCGCGCAGCCGCGCCGAGCGCGGCTCGCGCCATCTGCCGGAGACGTCGCCGCCGCCCGCGACCTTCGAGCGTGCTCGCGCGCCGCCCGGCGGTCGCCGGAGACGCCGAACTCGACGCCAATCCGCGCGCCCGTTCCGCCAAGCTGCGGGCCGCCGTCCGCACCGCGGCGCCGGCGCGCGCGACCGCGGATACGCCGCCGCTGGTGCGCTTTGCTCGACCGCTTGCGGGGAGGTTGATCGCAATGCGACTGCTCCATCTCATCGTCGTCGCCTCGCTCGTGATCGCGGCGGTCGATGTCTACAAGATCAAGTTCGAAGTCGACCGCTCCAGGCCGAGCGGGTCGCCAAGCTGCGGCGTCGAGATCCGTCGCGAGCGCGACGCGCATCGCGGCGCTGCGGGCCGAGTGGGCGCAGCTCGACAATCCGACCCGCATCCAGGCGCTGGCGCAGCGCCATCTTGCGCTCAAGCCGATCGACCCCGCCCAGATCGAAGCCCTCGATCACCTGCCGGAGCGGCCCGCAGACCTGCGCCCACGCCACCCGATGCGATCGCCGCCGGCCAGCCCAGCGCGGTCGAAGCCGAACCCCCGACCGGCAGCCTGCCGGCCGCCGGCGACGACCGCCGGGGCGCTGCGATGATCGGCGTCGACGAGCCCATGGCCATCGACAAGCTGCCGATCGCATTGCCGGTCGCGCCGTGGCATCGCCGCATGTTCCAGTCGCTGCTCTACGGCCGCGATGTCGATCGCGCCCGCAAGACCAAGGCGCGGCTCGGGCTCGCCTTGATCGGCTTTGCCGTCATCTATGCCGATCATCGCCGTGCGCCTCGTGCTCTACGCCGTCGTGCCCGATACCCGCACCGCGCGCCGCGGCGGCACCACCGACGCCGTCGCGACCGCGCGCCCCGACATCCTCGACCGCAACGGCGAAATCCTCGCGACCGACCTCAAGACGCCGTCGCTGTTCGCGGAGCCGCGGCGGATCATCGATCCCGACGAGGCGCTCGAGCTCCTGACCGCCGTGATGCCCGATCTCGACACCGCCGAGATGCGCGAGCGGCTCGGCTCCAAGCGCGGCTTTGCGTGGCTGCAAGCGCGAAATCACGCCGCGGCAGCAGCAGGAGGTGCATCACCTCGGCATTCCCGGGCATCGGCTTCCTGACCGAGAACAAGCGCGTCTACCCCAACGGCAACGAGGTCTCCCACCTGATCGGTCACGTCAACATCGACAATCAGGGCATCGCCGGCATCGAGAAATGGGTCGACACCAACGGCCTCGCCGACCTCCACCGTGCCGGCTTCGCCGTCGACCACGAGCAGAAGCCGATCGAACTCGCCGTCGACCTGCGGGTCCAGCATGCGATGCGCGACGAGCTCATGGCCGCGCGCGAGAAGTTCAAGGCCAAGGCCGCCGCCGGCCTCGTGCTCGACGTGCGCACCGGCGAGATCGTGTCGATGGTGTCGGAGCCGGACTATGATCCCAACAATCCGCGCGAGGCGCTCGATCCCAACCGCATCAACCGCCTGACCACCGGCGTCTACGAGATGGGCTCGACCTTCAAGGCGCTGACGGTGGCGATGGCGCTCGACACCGGCAAGATCACGCTCAATTCGAGCTTCGACGCGCGCGGGTCGCTGCGTTACGGCCATTTCAACATCAGCGACTATCACGCCCAGAACCGCGTCCTCACGGTGCCGGAGATCTTCACCTATTCGTCCAATGTCGGCGCCGCCCGCATGGCGCTTGTCGGTGGGCGTCGACGGCGCACAAGGCGTTCCTGCGCAAGGTCGGCCAGCTCGACCGGCTGCGCACCGAGCTGCCGGAGAGCGCCGAGCCGATCGTTCCCAAGCACTGGGGCGAGATCAACACCGTCACCATCGCGTTCGGCCACGGGCTCTCGGTCGCGCCGCTGCAGGCGGTGATGGGGGTCGCCGCGCATGCTCAACGGCGGCTATCTCATTCCGCCGACCTTCCTCAAGCGCAGCGAGAGCGAGGCGCATGGCGCTCGCCAAGCGCGTGATCAAGCCGGAGACCAGCGCCGCGATGCGCTACCTGATGCGGCTCAACGCCGAAAAGGGCACCGCCACCAAGGCCGACGTGAAGGGCTACTATGTCGGCGGCAAGACCGGCACCGCGGAGAAGGTGGTCAACGGACGCTATTCCAAGACCCGGCTGATGACCGACTTCATGGCGGTGCTGCCGGCCGACGAGCCGCGCTACCTCCTGCTCATCATGCTCGACGAGCCGCAGGCGATCCCGGAAACCCACGGCTTCGCCACCTCGGGCTGGAACGCGGTGCCGGTCGCGGCCAAGTTGATCGAGCGGATCGCGCCCCTGCTCGGCCTGGAGCCGCGCTTCGACCTGCCGCCGGCCGACCGCTTGCTCCTCGCTTCCGCCAAAGAGACGCGGTAAACCGGACAGCCCGGTCGATTCCCGGGCCGGGAGACATTTCGGCCAGGCCTGATGAAGCTGCGCGATCTCTTGCCCGGCGATGCACGTTTCGAACCGCGGTTCGAAGCGCTCGATATCCATGGCATTTCCGCCGACAGCCGCGCCGTCAAGGCCGGATTCCTGTTCGCCGCGGTGCCGGGCACCAAGGCCGACGGGCTCGCCTTCCTGCCGCAGGCGCTCGCGGCCGGCGCCAGCGCCGTGATGGCGGAGCGGGCGCCGCCGGACCCGCTGCCGGACCATGTCGCTTTCGTCGAGGTCGCCAATGTGCGCCGCGCGCTGGCGCTCGCGGCGGCGAAATTCTTTCCGCGCCAGCCCGCGACCATCGCCGCCGTCACCGGCACCAGCGGCAAGACCTCGGTCGCGGCCTTCACGCGCCAGGTGTGGGCGCGCGCTCGGCCACGCCGCCGCGAGCATCGGCACCGTCGGCGTGGTGACGCCGACGCGGCGAGGTCTATGGCTCGCTCACGACGCCCGATCCGGTCGAGCTGCACCGCACCCTCGATGGCCTCGCCGGCGAGGGCGTCACGCATCTGGCGCTCGAGGCGTCCTCCCACGGGCTCGACCAGCACCGGCTCGACGGCGTGCGGGTCGGCATCGCGAGCTTCACCAATATCAGCCGCGACCATCTCGACTATCACGGCACCATCGAGGCCTATTTCCAGGCCAAGATGATCTTGTTCGAGCGTCTCGTGCATGCGGGCGGCGCGGCGGTGATCGCGGCCGACAATGAGCTCGCCGGCGAGGTGGCGGCGCGGGCGCGCCGGCGCGGATTGCGCGTGATCGAGGTCGGACGCAGCGGACGCGACGTCCGCCTGGTCGACTGCGCGCATCGACGGATTTTCGCAGCGGCTCACCATCGCCCATGCCGGCGCCACGCACCGCGTGCGGCTGCCGCTGGTCGGCGCGTTTCCAGGTCGAGAATGCGCTGGTCGCGGCCGGGCAGGCGCTCGCCGCCGGCGGCGATCCGGCAGCCGTGTTCGCCGCCCTCGAAGGGCTCACCGGCGCCAAGGGCCGGCTCGAACTGGTCGGGCCGCAAGGCCGGCGCGCCGATCTTCGTCGACTACGCCCACAAGCCCGACGCGCTCGCCAAGGCGCTCGAGGCGCTGCGCCCCTATGTCGGCCGCCGCCTGGTGGTGGTGTTCGGCGCCGGCGGCGACCGCGACGCCGGCAAGCGGCCGCTGATGGGCGCGATCGCCGCCGAGAAGGCCGATCGCGTCATCGTCACCGACGACAATCCGCGCAGCGAAGACCCGGCCGCGATCCGCGCCGCGATCATGACCGCGGCGCCCGGCGCCGCGCGAAGATCGGCGATCGCAACGAGGCGATCCGCCGCGCGGTGGCGGAGCTCGAGCGCGGCGACGTCCTGCTGATCGCCGGCAAGGGCCATGAGACCGGCCAGATCATCGGCCACAAAATCGTGCCGTTCAGCGACCATGAGGCGGTCGCGACGGCGCTGGCGGCCGAGACCGAGCGCGGCCATGACGACGCTGCCGCTTGTGGACGACGAAGGCGATCGAGGCGGCCACACGCGGCGCCAGGCGCCGGGCGCGCTGCCGCAGGCGGTCGCCGGCATCTCGATCGACAGCCGCACCATCGCGCCCGGCGAGGCCTATTTCGCCATCAAGGGCGACGTCCATGACGGCCATGACTTCGTCGCCGCCGCGCTCGCGGCCGGCGCCGGCCTCGCCGTGGTCGCCAGGACCGTTGCGAGGATCGCGTCGCCAGCCGCAGCGCCGCTTCGGCGACGACGCGCCGCTCGTCATCGTCGACGACGTGCTGGCGGCGCTGCGCGACCTCGCCGCCGCGGCGCGGGCGCGCTCGGCGGCCAGGATCGTCGCCGTCACCGGATCGGTCGGCAAGACCTCGACCAAGGAGGCGCTGGCGCTCGCGCTCGGCGCCGACGGCGAGACCCACGCCTCGGCCGCATCGTTCAACAATCACTGGGGCGTTCCGCTGTCGCTGGCGCGGCTCGCGCCGTCGGCGCGCTACGGGGTGTTCGAGATCGGCATGAACCATGCCGGCGAAATCACGCCGCTGGCCCGCCTGGTGCGCCCGCATGTCGCCGTCATCACCACCGTCGAGCCGGTGCATCTCGAATTCTTCGCTTCCGTCGCCGCGATCGCCGACGCCAAGGCTGAAATCTTCCTCGGCCTGGAACCCGGCGGCGCGGCGCTCCTCAATCGCGACAATCCGCATTTCCGGCGGCTCGAGCAACGCGCCGCGGAAGCGGGAGCACAGCGCATCCTCTCGTTCGGGGAGAACGCCGCGCGCCGATGCGCGGCTGCTCAAATGCGCGCTGCAGCCGGCCGGATCGACGGTCGAGGCGAGCATCCTCGGCGTGCCCGTCGCCTACAAGGTCGGCGCGCCCGGCAAGCATCTCGTGATGAATTCACTTGCCGTGCTCGCCGCCGCGAGCCTGTGCGGCGCCGATCTCGCGCGCGCGGCACTGGCGCTGGCGCCGTCAGGCGCCGGCGGCCGGCCGCGGCACCCGCATCACGCTCGAACTGCCGGACGGTCAGGCTCTCCTCATCGACGAGAGCTACAACGCCAATCCCGACCTCGATGCGCGCGGCGCTGGCGCTGCTCGGCCAGGCGCCGCTGGGCCGGGGTGGGCGGCGCATCGCCGTGCTCGGCGACATGCTGGAACTCGGCCCGGCGGGGGCCGAGCTGCATCGCGGCCTGGTCGATCCGATCGGCGAGAACGAAGTCGATCTCGTATTTTGCGCGGGGCCCCTGATGGCCGCCCTGTGGCAGGCTCTTCCATCGGGGGCCCGGGGCGGCTATGCGAATAGCGCGGCCGAGCTCGAACCGCAGGTCCTCGCGGCGGTCCGCAGCGGCGACGTCGTGATGGTCAAGGCATCCGCCGGCTCGCGCATGGGGCCGATCGTAAAGGCGCTGGTGCGCCGCCATTCCACCCAGGGCGCCTCCGAACCGGCGCGAGCGCGGGGCTGATTGCATGTTTTATTGGCTGATCGAGCTTTCCGACACGGTTTCGGCCTTCAACGTCTTTCGCTACATCACCTTTCGCACCGGCGGCGCCGTCGTCACCGCGCTCATTTTCGTGTTCCTGTTCGGCCCGACCATCATCGCCACGCTGCGGGTGAAGCAGGGCAAGGGGCAGCCGATCCGCGCCGACGGGCCGAAGTCGCACCTCGTCACCAAGGTCGGCACGCCGACCATGGGCGGCCTGATGATCCTGTCCGGCCTCGTGGTGTCGACCCTGCTGTGGGCCAATCCCGCCAATCCCTATGTGTGGGTCGTGCTCGGGGTCACGCTCGGCTTCGGCTCGATCGGCTTTTATGACGACTACCTGAAGGTGACCAAGCAGACCCATGCCGGCTTTTCCGGCCGCACCCGCCTGCTGCTCGAATTCGCCATCGCCGGCGGCGCCTGCCTCATCATTTCGCAGATCGGCCGCGCCCCGCTCGCGACCTCGATCGCGTTTCCGTTCCTGAAGGATGTCGTGCTCGATCTCGGCTGGTTCTTCGTGGCATTCGGCGCCTTCATCGTGGTCGGCGCCGGCAATGCGGTGAATCTCACCGACGGCCTCGACGGTCTCGCCATCGTTCCCGTGATGATCGCGACCGCGAGCTTCGCGGCGATTTCCTGGGCCATCGGCAATGCGGTGTTCGCCGATTATCTGCAGGTCAATTACGTCGCCGGCGCCGGCGAACTCGCGGTGCTGTGCGGCGCCATCCTCGGCGCCGGTCTCGGCTTCCTGTGGTTCAACGCGCCGCCGGCATCGATCTTCATGGGCGACACCGGCTCGCTCGCGCTCGGCGGCCTGCTCGGCACCGTCGCGGTCGTCACCAAGCACGAGATCGTGCTCGGCATCATCGGCGGCCTGTTCGTGCTCGAAGCGGTCTCGGTGATCGTGCAGGTGGTGTCGTTCAAGATGACCGGCAAGCGCGTGTTCCGGATGGCGCCGATCCACCATCATTTCGAGCAGCTCGGCTGGACCGAGCCGCAGATCGTGATCCGGTTCTGGATCATCGCCGTCGTGCTCGCGCTGGCCGGGCTCTCGACCCTGAAATTGCGCTAACTTGGCCCTCTCTCGAAACTGACCAGGCGCGAGCCAATCCCATGATCCCGATCACTTCCTTCGCGGGGAAAAAAGTCGCCGTGTTCGGCCTCGGCGGCTCCGGCCTGATCGCCTCCAGCGCGCTGTTCGCCGGCGGCGCCGACGTGGTGGGCTGGGACGACAGCGCCGCGCGCATCGCGCACGCCGCCAGCGCCGGAATTCCGACCGCCGATCTGCGCGAACTCGACTGGTCGAAGATCGCGGCGCTGGTGCTCGCCCCCGGCGTTCCGCTCACCCATCCGGCGCCGCACTGGTCGGTCGGCCTCGCCCGCGCCATGGCCGTCGAGGTCATCGGCGACATCGAGCTGTTCTGCCGCGAGCGGCGCCGCCACGCGCCGGATGCGCCGTTCGTCGCCATCACCGGCACCAACGGCAAGTCGACCACGACGGCGCTGATCGCCCATCTTGCCGAGAGCGCCGGCTTCGACACCCAGCTCGGCGGCAATATCGGCACCGCGATCCTGTCGCTGGAACCGCCGCGGATGGGACGCGTGCACGTGATCGAATGCTCCTCGTTCCAGATCGATCTCGCGCCCGGCATCGATCCGTCGGTCGGCATCCTGATCAACCTGTCCGAGGACCATCTCGACCGCCACGGCACGCTCGCCAATTATGCCGCGGTGAAGGAGCGGCTCATCGCGGGGGTGCAGCCGAACGGCGCCGCCGTGGTCGGCGTCGACGACGGCTGGTGCCAGGCGGTGGCCGACCGCGCCGAGCACGCCGGCCAGCGGGTGATCCGGGTGTCGGTACGCCGGCCGCTCGCCTATGGCGTCTATGTGGAGGACGATCGCATCCTGGAGGCCACCGGCGGCACCGCCAGCGAGATCGCCCGGCTGGGCGGCAACGGCGCGCTGCGCGGCCGCCACAATGCGCAGAACGCCGCCTGCGCCGCCGCCGCCGCCCTGGCGCTCGGCCTCGACCGCCAGGCCATCCAGGCCGGCCTGCTGACGTTTCCCGGGCTGGCGCACCGCATGGAGGAGGTCGGCCGCAAGGGCCGCGTCGTGTTCATCAACGATTCCAAGGCGACCAATGCGGATTCCGCCGCCCAGGCGCTGGCCTGCTTCGGCGACATCTTCTGGATCGCCGGCGGCAAGCCCAAGAGCGGCGGCATCGCGCCGCTGGCGGCGTTCTTTCCCCGCATCCGCAAGGCCTATCTGGTCGGCGAGGCCGCCGACGAGTTCGCTTCGACCCTCAAAGGCAAGGCCGAGAGCGTCGTCGCCGGCACGCTCGACCGCGCCGTCGCCGAGGCGGCGCGGGACGCCGCGGCGTCGGGGCTCGAAAATCCGGCGGTGCTGCTGTCGCCGGCCTGCGCGTCCTACGACCAGTTCGCGAATTTCGAGGTGCGCGGCGATGCCTTTCGCGACCTCGTGCGCAAGCTCCCGGGCATCGTCGTTCCCCGCGGGCCGCGAGCCGTCCAAGCAAAATTGAACGACGAAATCAATTCTTAACAGGCTGGAAACCATATTTCGGCAGGACTGGGCCGGTCAGCCCGGAAGGAGCCCGCCGATGGTTTCGCGCGCCGAACGTACGCCGTTTTCCGCATGGTGGTGGACGGTCGATCGTTTGATGCTGGCGGCGCTGGGCGCCATCATGCTGGGCGGGATCATCCTGTCGCTCGCGGCGAGTCCGCCGGTGGCGGCGCGGATCGGGCTCGACCCCTTCTATTTCGTCAACCGCCACATCCTCTACCTGATCCCGACCGTGATCGTCCTGCTGGTGACTTCGTTCCTGACGCCCCGCCAGATTCGCCGCCTCGCCCTCATCGTCTTCGCGGTGAGCTTCGTCATGGTGATTGCGACGCTGTTCGTCGGCGCGGAGGTCAAGGGCGCGCGGCGCTGGATCGTGCTGCTCGGCATCAACATCCAGCCCTCGGAATTCCTCAAGCCCGCCTTCGTCGTCCTGGTCGCCTGGCTGTTCGCCGAATTGTTCCGCAAGTCCGACGTGCCCGCCACCACCTTCTCGCTGATGCTGCTCATCGGCGTGGTCGGCGTTCTCGTGCTGCAGCCCGATTTCGGACAGACCATGCTGGTGGCGCTGGTGTGGGGCGCCCTGTTCTTCATGGCGGGCATGCGGTTCATCTGGGTGATCGGCCTCGGCGGCACCGCCGTGCTCGGCCTTGCCGGGGCCTATGCGACCGTTCCCCACGTGGCGGGGCGCATCAAGCGCTTCCTCGATCCGGCCTCCGGGGATACCTTTCAGGTCGACACCGCCGTCGAATTGTTCATCCGGGGCGGCTGGTTCGGCCAGGGGCCGGGCGAGGGCACGGTCAAGCGCATCCTGCCTGACAGCCATGCCGACTTCGTGTTCGCGGTGGCGGCGGAGGAATTCGGCATCGTGCTCTGCCTGGTGCTGGTCGCCCTGTTCGCCTTCGTCGTCCTGCGGGCGCTGTCCAACGCCATGCGCAACGAGGATGCGTTCGCCCGCTTCGCCACCGCTGGGCTCGCCATCTTGTTTGGGGCTCAATCGGCGATCAATATGTCGGTGAACCTCGCGCTCATTCCCGCCAAGGGGATGACGCTGCCCTTCATCTCGTACGGCGGTTCCTCGATGATCTCGCTCGCTTTCGGCATGGGCATGCTGCTGGCCTTCACCCGCGAACAGCCGCGCGCGACCCTGATGGCGACCCCGGGCGCCGCGCTCGCGGGGAGCCCGGCCTGATGGCGCCAGCACACGGCGCGTCGCCGCAACGCGCCTCTCCGCAACGCACCTCGCCGCTGGTCGTCGTCGCGGCGGGCGGAACCGGCGGCCATCTGTTTCCCGCCGAAGCGCTGAGCATCGCGCTCGCCCGGCGCGGCATCACCGTCGATCTCGCCACCGACGAGCGCGCCACCCGCTATGGCGGCGCGTTTCCGGCGCGCGGCACGCACATCGTGCCGAGCGACACGTTCCGCGGCCGCAATCCGCTGGCGGTCGCGCGCACCGCGCTGGTGCTGAGCACCGGCGTGCTCGCCGGGCTCGGGCTGCTGCGCGATCTGCGTCCGGCGGCGGTGATCGGCTTCGGCGGCTACCCCACCATACCGCCGTGGTGGCAGCGTGGCTGCGGCGCATCCCCACCCTGATCCACGAGCAGAACGCCGTGCTGGGGCGCGCCAACCGCTTGCTCAGCGCGCGGGTCCGCGCCATCGCCACCAGCTTTCCCGGCCTGCTCGACCATGATTCGCGGCTCGCCGCCAAGGCCGTCCACACCGGCAATCCGATCCGGCCGGTGGTGGTGGAAGCGGCGGCGACCCCGTATCCCGATCCCGCCACCGGGTTTCGCCTGCTCGCCTTCGGCGGCAGCCAGGGCGCCCGCATCATGGCGGACATCGTGCCGGTCGCCATCGAACTCGTCCCGATGGCGGTGCGGGCGCGGCTCCACGTCACCCAGCAGGCGCGCGAGGAGGATCTGGTGCGGGTCCGCGCCGCCTATGCGCGGCTGGGCGTGCCCGCCGATGTCGAGGCTTTCTTCGGCGACCTGCCGCGCCGCATGGCGGCGAGCCATCTCGTGGTGTCGCGCTCGGGAGCGTCCACCGTCGCCGAACTCGCGGCAATCGGGCGTCCCGCCATCCTGGTGCCGCTGCCCCATGCGCTCGACCAGGACCAGCGCGCCAATGCCGAGATGCTGCAGAAGGTCCGCGGCGCGATCATGTTCGATCAATCGCGGTTCACGCCCGACCGTCTCGCCGCCGAGATCGCCCGGCTCGCCGCCGAGCCGGAGAAGCTCGCCGCCATGGCGGCGGCAGCGCGCGGGCAGGGCATCCTCGACGCCGCCGACCGGCTCGCCGACCTGGTGGTGAAGGTCGGGGGGATCACGGGTCAGACGACGGAGGACGGAGTACGGAGTACGGATGACCGACGGCGGACGTAACGAGACTTCTGTCTTCCGTCCTCCGTCCTCCGCCTCGGGTTGACAACAGGGCCCGCCATCGGGTTGTTCCGGCGGGGACGGCACGGCACGACAATTGAGGGGGATGCCAGCATGAAACTGCCGCGCGACATCGGTCCGATCCATTTCGTCGGCATCGGCGGCATCGGCATGAGCGGCATCGCCGAGGTGCTCGCCAATCTCGGCTACACCGTGAAGGGATCCGACGTCGCCGAAAGCGCCAACGTCAAGCGGCTGCGCGACAAGGGCATTGCAGTGGCGATCGGCCATGCCGCGGTCAATGTGGACGGCGCCGACGTCGTCGTCGTGTCGTCGGCGATCAAGCGCGACAATCCGGAACTGGTGGCGGCGCGGGCGCAGCGGCTTCCGGTGGTGCGGCGGGCGGAGATGCTGGCGGAGCTGATGCGCCTCAAGAGCTGCGTCGCCATCGCCGGCACCCACGGCAAGACCACCACGACCTCGCTGGTCGCCGCGCTGCTCGATGCCGGGCGCCTCGATCCCACCGTGATCAATGGCGGCATCATCAATGCCTACGGCACCAATGCGCGGCTCGGCGCCGGCGACTGGATGGTGGTCGAGGCCGACGAATCCGACGGCACCTTCCTCAAGCTGCCGGCCGACGTCGCCATCGTGACCAATGTCGATCCGGAGCATCTCGATCATTTCCAGACCTTCGAGGCGGTGCAGGCGGCGTTCCAGGCCTTCGTCGAGAACGTGCCGTTCTACGGCTTCGCGGTGATGTGCACCGACCATCCGGTGGTGCAGATCCTGGTCGGGCGCATCGCCGACCGCCGCATCGTCACCTATGGCGAAAACCCCCAGGCCGACGTGCGGCTCACCGGGCTCGAACATGCCGACGGCCGCTCGCGCTTCTCCATCGTGTTCCGCGACCGCGCCGGCACCGAGATCCACACCATTCCCAATCTCACCCTGCCGATGCCGGGGCGCCACAATGCGCTCAACGCCACCGCGGCGGTCGCGGTCGCGCGCGATCTCGGCGTCTCCGACGACCAGATCCGCAACGCGCTCGAAGGCTTCGGCGGGGTGCGGCGGCGCTTCACCCGGACCGGAAGCTGGAACGGCATCGCCGTGATCGACGATTACGGCCACCATCCCGTCGAGATCGCCGCCGTGCTCAAGGCGGCGCGGGAATCGACCGTGGGCCAGGTGATCGCGGTGGTGCAGCCGCACCGCTATACCCGCCTGCATGCGCTGTTCGAACAGTTCTGCACCTGCTTCAACGACGCCGACAGCGTGATCGTGGCCGATGTCTATCCGGCCGGCGAGGCGCCGATCGCCGGCGCCGACCGCGACAGCCTGGTGGCGGGCATGCGGGCGCGAGGCCACCGCAACGTGATCGCGCTCGACGGCCCGCAGCAGCTCGCGCCGGCGGTGAAGGGCATCGCCCGCCCCGGCGACTACGTGGTCTGCCTCGGCGCCGGCAACATCACCCAATGGGCCTATGCGCTGCCGGGGGAACTGGCGGCGGGCGAGGCGGCGGGGTGAGTCATACGGTCGGTCGTCGCCCATGACCATCATCCAATTCGCTGCTATCATTGGTCGAACCCACTGTCGCCGAGACTGCACGTTTGCGGGTAAAGATGAACAAGCCCAAATCATTGTTGTCAGATCTGCTCGAACTCACACCGGCCGAGCGAATCCAGCTCGCTGAAGACCTGTGGGACAGCGTGAGCGCGTCACCCGAGACTATGCCGGGCCTGACCACAACGCAGCTCGCGGAAATTGAGCGCCGGCTCGCCGAGCATGTGCGCAATCCCTCCGCTGCAATCCCATGGGAAGAGGTTCGCGCGAGGCTCTGGTCCAGGCTTGGATGAATCGAAAGCTCATCTTACGACCGCAGGCCGAAGCGGAACTCGCCGGAAGCTATCGATTGGTACGAATCCCGCGGCAAGGGTCTCGGCGCCGATTTTATGCGAGCTGTCGATGCCGCAATGGCGGCAATCGAGCGTAATCCTGAACGGTATCAAATCATCAAAGGCCAAGTTCGACGCGCCGTACTGCGTCGCTTCCCCTACGGTCTCATCTATGTTGCTTCGCAGCAGGACATCACTGTGCTCGCCTGTTTTCACGGTCGGCGTGATCCCCGACGATGGATCGAGCGGACGTAGTCGTGTTGGTTGCCACAATCGGTAGTATGTTCTTCTCATGAGCTGCTTCTCGAATTGCGCATGACCTTTCCCGACCTCGTCCCCGACCTGCGTGCGCGGATGCCCGGCGCTGCGCGGGCGGCTCATCGCCAACCAGCCGCTGGCGGAGCTGACCTGGTTCCGGGTCGGCGGGCCGGCCCAGGTGCTGTTCTCGCCGCAGGACGAGGAGGATCTCGCCTTGCTGCTGGCGGGGCTTCCCGGCGCGGTGCCGGTCACCGTGATCGGGCTCGGCTCCAATCTCATCGTGCGCGACGGCGGCGTCGCCGGCGTGGTGATCCGGCTCGGCCGCGGCTTCGGCGACATCGCCGTCGAGAGACGGCGACCGGGTGCGCGCCGGCACGGCGGTTCCCGACGTCAAGGTGGCGCGCGCGGCCCAGGAGGCCGCGATCGCCGGGCTGTCGTTCCTGCGCGGCATCCCCGGCTCGATCGGCGGCGCGCTGCGCATGAACGGCGGCGCCTATGGCGGCGAGACCAAGGACGTGCTGGTGGCGGCGCGCGGCGTCGACCGCGCCGGCCGCATCGTCGGCTTTGCCAATGCGGACATGCACTACACCTACCGCCATTGCGGCGCGCCCGACGACGTCATCTTCACCGAGGCGGTGTTTCAGGGCCGCCCCGGCGATCCCGCCGTGATCGCCGCCGAGATGGACAAGATCACCGAAAGCCGCGAGGCCACCCAGCCGATCAAGAGCCGCACCGGCGGCTCGACCTTCAAGAACCCGCCGGGACACAAGGCCTGGCAGCTCATCGACGCCGCCGGCTGCCGCGGCCTGCAGATCGGCGGCGCCCAGGTCTCGCCGATGCACTGCAACTTCCTGATCAATCTCGGCGGCGCCACCGCGGCCGACATCGAAACGCTCGGCGAGACCGTGCGCGCGCGGGTGAAGGAGACTTCGGGCGTCGATCTCGACTGGGAAATCAAGCGGATCGGCGTTGCGGCCTGAAGCAGGTTTCGGCGGATCGACCATCGGGCGGCTGTCGGATGCCGTCATCCGAGCTTTTCACCGGAGGTGACATCGGCGCGGCCACGTCACCCAAAATCGTCTTTTCCCCGCAATCCAAACCGCGATACACTCGGCCGAACCTACGTGGGGGCAGTCTGCGTTGATGGGATATTGTTGCAGGCAACGCACCGCAAGGCAAAAGGAGATCGTCATGGGCGACCGCTTCTCAGGCTTGATCGTAACCGCTGCCATTGCCGCCGTCGCTGCCAGCGCCGCCATTTCGGTGTCCGTCACCCGAATCTATGCTCAGGCTCCGGCGGTTTCCGGCGCGGCCCTGAAAACACCTTGGGGCGAACCGGACCTGCAGGGGATTTGGACTGATGAATTCGACACGACCCTGCAGCGTCCCGCCAAGTATGCGAACCAGGAATTCTTCACCGAGGCGCAACGCGCCGAATTGGACAGAGTGCGATCGGAGCTGCTCGGCCGCTTTGCGACCGAGCGCGACATCAACGGCGCCTACAATGCGGCGACGTTCTTTTCAACGAAGCATACCGGGGCGCGCACGTCCAAGATCGTCGATCCGCCCAATGGCCGGATTCCGCCTCTGACGCCGGAGGCCCAGAAGACGGCGGCCGCCGAACGGGAATTTCGTCTCGCCCTGGTGCAATCGACCGATACGTGCAAGAAAATGTTGTCGGGCTGCGCGGGTGGAAAATACGAACCGACGACCTCGCCGCGCCGCGCCGAAGCCCCTCCTCGCTACAACACCGCGCGTATGAATCGCAACGATGGTCCCGAGGACAGTGCGTTGGGGGAGCGCTGCCTGACCGGCGGGCTGCCCGAGTTTGGCGGCGCCACCGGCAGCTTCCGCCGGATCGTGCAGACGCCGGGCGGCATCTCGATGTTCTACGACGTTGGTCAGGGGCAAGGGTGGCAACGCAACATCGTCATGGACGGGAGCCCGCACTTGCCGGCCGGCATCCGTCAGTGGTTCGGCGACTCGCGCGGCCATTGGGAGGGCGACACGCTCGTGGTCGACGTGACCAACTTCAGTCCGAAAACCGATTATCAGGGCTCGCGCGAGAACCTGCACCTGGTCGAGCGCTGGACGCGCACCGGGCCGGACACCCTCGCATATGAGGTCAGGATCGAAGACCCCACCGTGTGGACGCGGCCGTGGACCGTCAAGCAGGAGTTCGGCAAACAAAGCGACCAGGAGAACAGGCTGTATACCGAGCCGCGTTGCATCGAAGGGAACCAGGGCTTGCCGGGGCTGCTGCATGGACGGCGCGTGGAGGACGTCGCTTTTGCGACGGGACGAGGTCCCGATCCCGCAAGCATGGACAACACGGGGGCACTGACAGATGTCGAGGTGCCCCAGGATCCGTTGCAGTAACATTTTCACGCTCGGCTGAAATTATCCGGCCTACCCGCCAGTTGCGGCAACCCTCCAGTTGCGACAAGTCCGGTTCGCAAAGGCACTCTGGGGACGCCGCACAACGGGTCAAAACCCGCCTCCTCTCCGGCGCTTGAATCCCTCCTTCCACCGGGTGCGGATAGGATCGGGCGGAGGCGTGTCCGCCGGTCGGCCGTTCCATTCTGCCTGGTTTTTGCGTCGCCCTGCGGCCCGGCGGGACTGCCGCCCGGGAATCAAGTATTTGATGATTCGTGAAACTTCGGGGGCATCGCCCGCATCCTTGGTTCCGGTGCTCTGCCGTCCTTCTCCCTCCCTGAAGAATGGGAGGGGCCGACCGAAAGCGATCAACGTCGCTGCAACATCATCGGGACAACACATGTCGACTGCCAAGCACGTCGCCGTTCTCATGGGGGGCTGGTCCGCCGAGCGCGAGATATCGCTGCGGTCCGGCGAGGCCTGCGCCGAGGCGCTGGAGCGCCGGGGGTATCGGGTCACCCGCGTCGATGTCGGGCGCGACATCGCCTCGGTGCTGGCCAACCTCAAGCCCGACGTGGCGCTCAACGTGCTGCATGGCCGGCCCGGCGAGGACGGCACCATCCAGGGCATCCTGGAAATCCTGCAGATTCCCTACAGCCATTCCGGCGTGCTCGCCTCGGCGCTCGCCATGCAGAAGGACTTCGCCAAGGTGGCGATGGCCAATGCCGGGGTGCCGGTTCCCGAGGGCATGGTGGTGTCGCGCCATGACGCCGCGAAATCCCATCCGCTGCCGCGGCCCTATGTGATCAAGCCGATCGCCGAAGGCTCCAGCGTCGGCGTTTTCATCGTGACCGAGGCCCATGAGCATCCGCCGCAGGAACTTACCCGGCCGGACTGGTCCTATGGCGAGCGGCTGCTGTGCGAGCGCTACATTGCCGGCAAGGAACTGACCTGCGCGGTGATCGGGGAGAACGCGCTCGGCGTCATCGAGATCGTGCCGACGGTAAAATTTTACGATTACGAAGCAAAATACGCTCCGGGAGGGTCCAAACACCTGCTTCCGGCTGCCGCTTAAACCAAATGTTTACCAAGAAGTCCGAAGACTGGCTGTCCTGGCGCATAAGGCGCTCGGGTGTCGGGGTGTGAGCCGTGCGGATTTTCGTTACGACGACCGCATGGAGGGGACTCGAGGGCCTGGTTTGCCTCGAGGTCAACACCCAGCCCGGCATGACCGAAACGTCGCTTGTGCCGGAGCTCGCGGCTTACGCGGGTATTCCTTTCGAAGAGCTGGTCTCATGGATGGTGGAGGACGCCGCGCTGGATCGCTGAACGGAACCGAGCCTTCGCAACCGGCCGGGGCCGGCCCTGCGAATGCCGTTTCGCGGCGGCGGCGTGCCGAGCAGCGCGGCGGCGGCGGGGTGCGCATCGTCGAGCCGTCGGGGCGGCGGCGCGCGATCGACCGCTGGTTCGACCGCATGGCGGATCGGATTTCGCAGCTTGCCGCGGCGCGCCGGGCTCGCCGCGTCCATCGGCATCATCGCGATGAGCGGCGGCTATGGCGCCGTGCGCGGCGGCCATGTCGACGTGGTGCTCGAATTTCTCCGCGATGTCCGCGACATGGCGGCCAATACCGTCGGCTTCAATATCGCGACGGTGGCGCTGTCCGGCCAGCATCATCTCAACCGCGAGGAGATTCTCGCGACCGCCGGCGTCACCGGCCGCGCCTCGCTGCTGTTCTTCGACGTCGCCGATGCCCGCGCCCGCCTCAAGACCAATCCCTGGATCGCCGAAGCCACGGTGCAGAAGCTGCTGCCCGATCGCCTGCTGATCTCGATCACCGAGCGCGCAGCCGTTCGCGCTGTGGCAGAAGGCGGGCCGGGTCGGCGTCATCGCCGGCGACGGCACCGTGCTCGAACCCTATGTGGCGCGCCCTATATCGAACCTCCCGCTCGTGGTCGGCACCGGCGCGGAGCTGCGCGCCAAGGAATTCCTGCGCCTTGCTCGACCGTTTCCCGGAGCTGCGCGACAACGTGCGGGCCTCGGTGCTGGTCGCCGAGCGGCGCTGGAACCTGTGGCTGCGCAACGGCGTCGACGTGCGGCTGCCGGAATTCGATGTCGAGAAGGCGCTCGACCAGCTCGCCGAGCTCGAGCGCGACGCCAAGCTGTCGAGCCGCGACATCACCGTCATCGATCTGCGGCTGTCGGATCGGGTGACCGTGCAGCTCTCCGATACCGCCGCCCAGGCGCGCGACGAAGCCGCGAAGAAGAAGCAGCAGAAGTCCAAGGGCGGCAACGCATGAGCCCTCTCAATTACGGCCTGACCCCGAAGATGAAGCCGGTGGCGCCCAAGCGCACCGCGCTGATTGCCGCGGTCGATGTCGGCACCGACAAGATCGCGTGCCTGATCGCGAGGCTCAAGCCGCGGCCGCCCGCAGGAGGTGCTGCGCCGGCGCAGCCACGCGATCGAGGTGATCGGCTTCAGCCACACCGAATCGCGCGGCATGAAGGCCGGCACCGTGGTCGACCTCACCGAGGCCGAGGAAGCGGTGCGCTATGCGGTCGATCTCGCCGAGCGCAGCGCCAAATGCCAGGTCGAGTCGGTCATCCTCTCGATGTCGGCGGGGCGGATCGCGAGCGAGCTGCTGACGCGCGCGAAATCGCCCTCCAGGGCGCGAACGTCACCGACAAGGACATTTCCCGCGTGCTGGCTGCCGGCTGCCGGCAGTCGGCCCGCGAGGGCCGCGTCGTGCTGCATTCGCTGCCGATCGGCTACACCCTCGACGACGCCCGCGGCGTGCGCGATCCGCGCGGCATGCTGGCGTCGCGTTTCGGCGTCGACATGCATGTCGTCACCGCCGACATGGCGCCGGCCCGCAACCTGATGCTCGCGGTCGAGCGCTGCCATCTCCTCATCGAAGCCCTGGTCGCCGGTCCCTACGTGGCGAGCCTCGCGACGCTCGCCGACGACGAGGCCGATCTCGGCGCCGCCGTCATCGACATGGGCGCCGGCACCACCTCGCTCGCGGTATTCGCGGACGGCCGCTTCATCCATGCCGACGGATTTGCGCTGGGCGGCCGCCACGTCACCCTTGACATCGCGCGCGGCCTC
The DNA here is from genome assembly GCA_963795865.1 of uncultured Alphaproteobacteria bacterium. Lineage (GTDB taxonomy): Bacteria > Pseudomonadota > Alphaproteobacteria > Rhizobiales > Xanthobacteraceae > JAJPKK01. The sequence goes on along the minus strand of CAWCJX010000027.1, from coordinate 23,412 downwards.
AACACGAACGTGCACGATTCCGAGCGAATCAAAACGCTCTATGGCAGTGTACTGGCCGGGGGAGCGGATGAGCGGGACATGATCAAGGTGACGGCGCTGAGCGGGGATGAGCGCGAACCGTCGCGGTCGGTGTCACGCGCGACGCTGACGCGCATCATCAAGCCGCGGGTCGAGGAAATCCTCGAAATCGTGCGCGACCGGCTCGCCGCCTCGCCCTTTGCCGCCGAGCCGCGCGGCCGGGTCATCCTGACCGGCGGCGCCTGCCAGCTTACCGGGCTACCGGAGCTCGCGACGCACATCCTCGGCCGCCCGGTCCGGGTCGGCCGGCCGCTCGGCATTTCCGGGTCTGCCGGAGGCCGCCAAGGGACCGGCCTTCGCCGCCGCGGCGGGGCTTCTCGTCTATCCGCAGGCGGCACACCACGAACACTACGAACCGCGACACACGCGGCAACTCACGACAGGGACCGGCGGCTACATCGCTCGGGTCGGACGATGGCTTCGCGAAAGCTTCTGACAATCGGACATCCGGCAAACACCAACTGGCCGCGGCCCGGCCGGCGACACTCGGCGGTCGATGCCGCCCGCGCACTCGAAGAGGCAGCCATGAGCATCAATTTGAAGATTCCCGACATCCGCGAATTGAAGCCGCGGATCACCGTCTTCGGTGTCGGCGGCGCGGGCGGCAACGCCGTCAACAACATGATCAATGCCGGGCTGCAGGGCGTCGACTTCGTCGTCGCCAACACCGATGCCCAGGCGCTGACCATGTCGCGCGCCGAGCGCATCATCCAGATGGGCGTGCAGGCGACCGAAGGTCTCGGCGCCGGCTCGCAGCCCGACGTCGGCCGCTGCCGCCGCCGAAGAGGTGATCGACGAGATCCGCGATCACCTCACCGGCGCCCACATGGTGTTCGTCACCGCCGGCATGGGCGGCGGCACCGGCACCGGCGCCTCTCCGGTGGTGGCCCGGGCCGCGCGCGAGCTCGGCATCCTCACCGTCGGCGTCGTCACCAAGCCGTTCCACTTCGAGGGCCAGCGCCGGATGCGGCTCGCCGAAGCCGGCATCATCGAGCTGCAGAAGAGCGTCGACACGCTGATCATCATCCCGAACCAGAACCTGTTCCGGGTCGCCAACGAGAAGACCACCTTCGCCGACGCCTTCGCGATGGCCGACCAGGTGCTCTATTCCGGCGTCGCCTGCATCACCGACCTGATGGTGAAGGAAGGCCTCATCAATCTCGACTTCGCCGACGTCCGCGCCGTCATGCGCGAGATGGGCAAGGCGATGATGGGCACCGGCGAAGCCTCCGGCGACAAGCGCGCGCTGCGCTCCGCCGAGGCGGCGATCTCCAACCCGCTGATCGACGACGTGTCGATGCGCGGCGCCCGCGGCCTCCTGATCTCGATCACCGGCGGCAAGGACCTCACTCTCTACGAGGTCGACGAGGCCGCGACCCGCATCCGCGAGGAGGTCGATGCCGACGCCAACATCATCGTCGGCGCGACCTTCGACGAAAGCCTCGACGGCATCATCCGGGTGTCGGTGGTGGCGACCGGCGTCGACATCAACGCGGCCCATAATGTCCGTCCGGCGACCTCGTCCCATCCGTCGGCCCAAGCCTCGGCGCCGCCGCAGTCGCGCCCGCCCGTGCAGGCGCCGTCGGCGATGCAGGCTTCGCGTGCCAATCCCACCGCGGCCGCCGATGTCCATGAGACCCGGATCGCCGAGTTGACGCAGCGGCTCAAGGCCGACAATGCGCGCGTCGCGGAGCGTGCCGAGATGACCGAGCCGCATGCTCCGCGGCCCGCGCCGGCGCCGCAATCGGCGGCCGCGCATCCGATGCCGGCCGTCAATGCCGCGCCGAAGCCGGTTGCCGACCAGGGCGCCGCCGCGATGCCGGCGCAGCCGGTCGCGCGGAGCGAAGACGTCATGATCCGGCCGACTCCGCCCAAGCCGAGCCTGTTCGCCGAGCCGCCGGCGGCGGCAGCGCCTGCGCCGGCCGAGACCAGCATGCCCAAGGTCTTCATTCCGCCGCAACCGGAACGGCCGGCCAACCGTGCGCCGCGCATGCCGACCTTCGAGGAACTGCCGGTGCCCGGACAGAACGAATTCCGCGCCCGGCGCGGCGAATTGCCGGAGGCGGACCACCCGGAAAAGCGCCGGCTCACCCTGCTGCAGCGCCTCGCCGCAGTCGGCCTGGGTCGGCGCGAGGACGAGCCGGATCCGGAGCAGAAGCCGGAAGGCCGTACGCCCGAGCCGGCCAAACGCCAGACCTCGGAGCGCCAGATGTCGGAGCGCCAAATTTCGGAACGTCAGTCGGCGGAACGCCAACAGGCGTCCGAGCGGCCGCCGCTGCGCAACCCGCAGCGAACGGTCGAGCCGCGCGGCGGCGACCAGGTTTCCGACTTCGCCAAGCGAGGGGGGCCGCAGGGCCTCGACCTCCATGGCCGGGCGACGCCGATGCATCATTCAGGCGATGACGACCAGCTCGACATCCCGGCTTTCCTGCGCCGGCAGGCAACCTGAGGAACGAGCCTCGCCGGCGCGCCGGAGTTTCCGACTCGCCGGACAAGTTACTGATTTCAAACACTTTCGATCTGATTTCCTGGGAGCGGTAGGACGCGTTTGCAGGGCGTTGGACGGCGCTCCGAATGGTGTGGCGGCAACGTGGCCGAATGCCGCCGAAAACTGAGTAACAATTGGTAAAAAAGCGTGAGTTGGTCTGGATTCAAGGTGCGGTTATGATGCTTGTAGGGGAAATCATGGGGGATCCCGTTGGGGATTGGGGCGCTTGGCGTTTTTTCCGCATATCACCTGGAATCCGAAGCCGATCGTGTGCGGTGGGCGATGTTTTCGCCTGACTGCTGCATGCGATCGCTGGCGGGGTTTTGGTAGCGGAACATGACGTCGAGATCTTCAAGTCGGGCTTTCCACATCTTTCCACGTCGGGAATTGCGCGTCGGAACTTCACCTCGAGTCCGTGGCAACACCGGGATAGGTTGGAAACGGTGAACATGAAAGCCGTCAGGCAGACTACGCTTCGCGATACCGCGACCGTAACCGGGCATCGGGGTCCATTCGGGCCTGCCGGTCACCCTCACGATCCACCCGGCCGATGCGGATTACGGCATCAGCTTCATGCGCACCGGCATCGAGGGTTGTCCCGATCGGGAAGTGCGCGCCAATGTGCGCGCGGTCACCGCCACCGAATTCGCGACCGTGCTCGGCGATGCCGATGGGCCGCTGTGCTCGACCGCCGAGCATGTGCTCGCCGCGCTGTCCGGCCTCGGCGTCGACAATGCGCTGATCGAGATCGACGGTCCGGAAGTGCCGATCATGGACGGCAGCGCGGCCGCCTTCGTTGCCGCCATCGAGCAGGCCGGCATCGTGACGCTCCCGGCGCCGCGCCGCTATATCCAGGTGCTCAAGCCGGTTCGGGTCGCCCGCGGCGACTGTTTCGGCGAATTGCGGCCCTATCCGCGCGGCTTCCGTCTCGAGGTCGAGATCGCTTTCGACAACGCGCTGATCGGCCGCCAGAACATCGCGCTGCGACGTGACGCCGGAGACCTTCCGCACGGAGGTGGCGCGCGCCCGTACCTTCGGCTTCATGCGCGACGTCTCCAAGCTGTGGAGCGCCGGCTACGCGCTCGGCGCCACCTTCGAAAACACCCTCGTGGTGTCCGACGACCCGCGTGCTCAACGCCGAAGGCCTTCGCTTCGCCGACGAATTCGTGCGCCACAAGGCGCTCGACGCGATCGGCGACCTCGCGCTTGCCGGTGCGCCGTTGCTCGGGGCCTACCGCTCGATCCGCGGCGGCCACAAGCTCAATCACGCGGTGCTGTGCGCCTTGATGGCCGATCCGACCGCCTGGACCTATGTCGATGCCGGCCAGGCGGCGCGCCGCCATCGCGGCCAGGCCGATGTCGCGACCGGCATGGTCGCCCCGGTGTTCGGACCGGACGTGTCCTGACCGGCGACGCCGGCCAGCTTTCCACAGCCGTCGATGCCGCTTTGCCACATTCCGGGCCGAATGTCCGCCTAGCCTAGCGGAGTGGGATGCCTTTTCAGCCGTCGACCAATGGCGGCAAAGGCCGGCGCCGGCAGGCTTATCGACGCCGAAGCGGGGGATAATCGACGGACCATGCGCAAGCGCTCAGCCACCGTGGTTCGCCCGCGTCGCCGCGACCATGCCGTCGTCACCCGATTTCTGGTGCTGCTTCCGCTGCTGGCCTTTGTCGCGGGCTGCGCCAATTTCTTCGGCGAAAAGGAACGAGGTGGTTCCAGACGTGCCGGCCGATCGCCTCTACAATGAGGGCGTCTATCTCCTCAACGAGAAGAAGGACAACAAGGAGGCGGCGAAGAAGTTCGAGGAGGTCGACCGCCAGCATCCCTATTCCGAATGGGCGCGCAAATCGCTGCTGATGTCGGCCTATGCCTATTATCAGGCCCGGCAATACGACGAGGCGATCGCCGCGGCCAAGCGCTATATCTCGCTTCATCCCGGCAGTTCCGATGCCGCCTACGCGATGTATCTGGTCGGCGCCTCCAATTTCGATCAGATCCCCGACGTGAGCCGCGACCAGGGGCGCACCGAGAAGGCCATCGCCACCCTCGAAGAGGTCACGCGCAAGTTTCCCAACAGCGAATATGCCGCCGCCGCCCGCAAGAAGATGGAACTGCGCGCGCGACCAATTGGCCGCCAAGGAGATGGATGTCGGCCGCTTCAATCAGAAGCAGAAGAATTTCACCGGCGCGATCAATCGCTTCAAGGTCGTGGTCACGCAGTACCAGACGACCCGCCATGTCGAAGAGGCGCTGTTTCGCCTGACCGAATGTTACATGATGCTCGGCATCGTTCCCGAGGCGCAGACCGCGGCCGCCGTGCTCGGGCACAACTTCCCGGACAGCGACTGGTACAAGGACGCCTATGATCTCGTCCGGGGCAGCGGCTTCGAGCCCGAAGAGAACAAGGGCTCCTGGATGAGCAAGTCGTTCAAGAAGCTCGGCGTCGGGTGGTACCTGCCGGTGCCGCGAACGCAGCCGTCCTGATTCCGAGGCCGGCGGCGGCCGGCGCCAATCCGGCCCGGGTTTTCGCCGTCAATGCGCGAGCTTGAGCGTCGCCACGCCCGCGACGATGAGCGCGGCGCCGAACCAGCGGCCGAGGGTGTTGGGGTCGCCAAAGAACCACACGCCGATCAGGAACGTGCCGGCGGCGCCGATGCCGGTCCACACCGCGTAAGAAGTGCCGAGCGCAATCTCCCGCTGTGCCAGGTACAGCAACGCCCCGCTGACCGCCATCGATACCACTGCGACCACGACGCCGAGGAGGCTGCCGCTCAGCTGCGTCGCCTCCTGGGCCCGTTTCAGGCCGATCGGCCAGCCGATTTCGAACAATCCGGCGGCGATAAGGTAGGTCCAGGCCGATGTCACGAGATCGCTCCCTTGGTGCAGCCGCACTTTATTGGACGGGCACCCCGGCGACAAACATTGCGAGCGGATGCGAGCGACGAAACTGCCAATAGCGTTAGCGAAATCCAGCCGGCAGAAGTTCGCAAGCCCCCTCTTGGCGGCAGGCCGCCGACACCGCGAACGGCGGCCGCCCGGCGACATGGCCCGGCGCCTCGCGCTCGCCTTGCACCGCCCCGGGTGCGGCGGGCGCGCCGTGCCCACCAGTCCTGCACGGCGTCTCCCGCGCCCCGCGGCGCGGTTCCGCGCCAGCCCTGCGTGCGTGTCAGCCCAGCGGGCCGCTTCGGCGCCGAGCCAGCGCAGCGTCCCGGCAGGCTCCTGATCCAGCATGGCGCGCAGCGTGAAGCGCCGTTCGCCGATCCGGTGCCCCGCGCCGGCCGCCTCCGCCCCGGCGGCCAGGGCGCGGCGAGTCATGATCAGGCCGGAGCGCACCGGCGTGGTCAGGGCCACGGGCAGGTCGCCTGGCGCGCAGTCCGGGGACAGCGGGGCAGGGGCGGCGCGCAGCGCCAGCGGGGAGCCCGGCATCCGGGCGGTCCGGGCCTCCGGGGTGCCGGGCCCGCTCGGCCAGCACGGCCCGCCGGGTGAGGGCTGCCCACGCCGCCAGCGCGGGAAACGCCTCCACGGCCGCCAGATAGGCGGGCAGCCAGGGCCACAGGTGCTCACAGAACAGCGCGTGGCGCGCCCGGGTGAGCGCGTGCCGCACCGCCTCCGTGCGGGCGCCTGAGCAGGCTTCGCCGAGACTCGCGTACAGGCTCAGCAACGCGGCAAGGTGATCGGGCTCGGCGGGCGGCTCGACCCCGATCGCCCGCCAGAACCCGGCCACCCGGTCGGCGGCGTCCCCGCCGAGCGCACCGTCGGCCCCCAGGTAGATCGCCGCGTACGGCGGGCAGTTCAGCACGAACACCTCGGTGTGCTCAGCGTTGCCAGGGGCGGGCAGGCCGAGCGCGCCGCAGGCGGCAGCCACGTCGGCCGGGTCGCCCGCGACGGCGCCGAGCGCTCGCAGCAGCTCCCAGCGGGCCGCGGTCACTGGTCCGCCGGGAGAGTGAACGCCTCCGCCGCCGGCTTGACCGGCCGCATCAGCCAGCGCGGGCGGCGGGTGCCGTCCGGCGAGACGGACCCGGCCGGGCGGGTCCGCGCCAGCCACCGCTGGTACACCGAGTGCGCCTTCGCGGTGTCCACTGCGATGTCGCCGTGCCTGTCGCCGGGGTCCGCCGGGCGGACGCGGACTGCCTGGTGCCAGCAGTGCATGCCGGAAATCGGGTCCGGCTGGACGGCGAACGTGAGGTTCTGGTGCACCCCGGTGTCACTCCACCAGATCCGCTGGCTGTCCGGGTCCGCCGATTCGTACGGTCCGGCGGGCGCGCGCCGCGACACCGCCCAGCCGTCCGGAGACCGGCTAAGGCCGACGGTGGCCATCATGCCGCCGGCGCCGCGCGGCCCGCCGTCGAGCCGCCACCGGCCCATGTGGTGGCTGCAGGCGACGACGCCAGGCCTGATGCCCTCGGTGAGCCACGCCTTCGCGACGAAGTAGCCGATCTCCGTCGAGACCCGCACCAGGTCGCCGGTGCGGGCGATCCCGAACCGGGCGGCGTCCCGGGGGTGGATCCACACCGGGTTGGTGTGCGCGAGCTCGTCCAGCCACTTGGCGTTCGCGGACCGGGTGTGGATCTGGGTCGGCAGCCGGAACGTCGACAGCAGCACCACCTGGTCAGCGTCCAGCGACGACGGGTGGACGTGGCTGCGGATGTATCCGGGCAGCGCGTGCTCGGGCCAGCCCCAGCCGGCCAGTGTCGAGGACCAGAACTCCAGCCGCCCGGACGGCGTCGGGAACCCGCGGCGGGCCACGCCGTCCACCATGACCCCGGCCGCCCGCCGCCCGGCAGCGTCGGGAGCCGGTGCGCCCTGCGGCACGATGTTCGGGTCCGCCGCCGGCGGCGCCGTCGTATACACCCGCCCGAATGGGCCCGGGTGGGCGTCCGCGAGCTCCTCAGGTGGAACCTCCTGCTCGTGCAGCGCGCCCTGCCCGCGGCTGATCTCGAACGCCCCGTACCGGCGCATCCACTCCAGCGGCGTCAGCCCTTCGGCGGCCGCCCGCTCGGGGAGCCCGGGAACGGAGTGCGCGAACATCCACCCGTAGTACTCGTCGACGGTGAGCTTCTGGCCTGGCCGCTCGACGGACTCGTAGTACCGCCTGATGCCGAGCGACCCGTCCGGGTCGATGCGCCACGACAGCTCGATCCAGAACTCGTTCTCCTCCCACACCTCGCCAGGGTTGACCTGGCGGGTATCGGTGATCTTCTCGCCCCGGCGTTCGCGGGCGGCGCGCAGTACGGGCTGGCGGAACGCGATCCACTGGCCGTCGTACTGCTCGTAGGAGTGCGTGTCGTGCCGTTCCGACCCGATCCCCATCGGCAGCACGTAGTCGGCGAAGTACGCGGACTCGTTCCACGTCGGGGTCAGCGCCACGAAGCAGCCGACCAGCGACTCGTCACGCAGCACCTCCATCCAGGACAGGCCGTCGGGGTTGGTCCACACCGGGTTGTAGACCCGGATGAAGTAGGTGTCGAGCCGGCCGCGCCCGTCCTTGAGGAAGTGCGGCAGCAGGAACGACATCTCGTTCTGCGCCAGGGGATACTCCAGCGGCCAGGACAGTTCCTGCCACACGCCAGGGTGCGGGGGAACGTGGACGGGCCGCGGCACGAACTTGTTCCAGGCGTTCGGGAACGTGCCCCCGGGTGTCGCGACCGCGCCCAGCAGCGCGGAGATGAGGAACAGGGTGCGCGACACCTGCCAGCCGCCCAGATTCCCCGCCGCCGCCGAACGCCACGAGTGGCACGAGAACCGGTGCCCCGCCCCCGCCACCACATCCGCGACCTCGGCGAGCGTTTCCGCGGAAACGCCCGACTCGGCGGCGGCGAACTCGAACGTGAAGTCCGCGTACAGCCCGGAAAGGATCTCCTCGAACGCCTCGAAAGTGACCGGCGCCTCCGGGTGGCAGGCGGTCAGGTACTCGGCCCAGTTCCACCAGCGCCGCACGAACTGCCGGTCGTAGGCCTTCGACTGGATCAGGTGATTGGCGATCGCCAGGTTGATCGCCGCCTCGCTGCCCGGCTGCGGGGCCAGCCAGTAGTCGGCGTGCGTGGCGGTGTTGGACAGCCGGGTGTCCAGCACGATGATCTTAGCGCCGCTGGCCCGCGCCTGGGTGATCCGCTGCGCGTGCGGGTTGAAGTAGTGCCCGGATTCCAGGTGCGCGCTGATCAGGTAGATCGCCGCCGCGTTGGCGTGGTCGGGGCTGGGCCGGTCGATGCCCATCCAGAACTGGAACCCGGTCCGGCCGCCGCTCGAGCACACGTTGGTGTGCGAGTTGTGCCCGTCCACCCCCCAGCTGGCCACCACGCGCTCGGTGAACCCGTCCTCGCCGGGCCGCCCGATGTGCACCATGATCTCGTTCTGCCGGGATTCGAGCAGCGCGGCCCTGATGCGGGCGGCCAGTGCGTCCAGGACCTCGTCCCAGCTGATTCGCTCCCAGCCGCCGCTGCCGCGCGGTCCCGACCGGCGCAGCGGGTACAGGATGCGGTCCGGGTCGGTTACCTGGTTGATCGTGGCCGGGCCCTTGGCGCAGTTGCGGCCGCGGGACCCGGGATGCTCGGGGTTACCCTCGAACTTGCGGACCCGCCCGGTCTCCCGGTCCACGTACGCGAGCAGCCCGCAGGCGGACTCGCAGTTGAAGCAGGTGGTGGGCACCAGCGTGTAGTGCTTTTCCTCCCGGGCCGGCCAGGCTCGCGAGGACAGCTCTACCCAGTCGTCCCAGCGTTCCTTCGGCGGGAACGCGGCCAGGTGCACCCGGCTGGCGCCCTGGTAGAACGTCTCGCCCCTGGCCTCGGCGGCCGCCCGCGCGGCCGACACCCGGCGCCCCAGTTCCTCGAGCTCGGCTGTCATGTCCCTCCCGATCCCTCCCGTCCTCTTCACGCCAGCGGAACGCGCTGTCCGGCCTGCACGTAGGCGTGCTCGTAGCCGAGCAGCCCGGCGAGGGCCAGGGCGGTGGCCGGGGTCCCGGTCCACGGTGCGGCGATCGCGGCCAGGATGAGAATCATGCTTATCCAGAACGGAAGCCGCTGACTCCCCAGCGTCATCTCGCGCACCGCGAGCCGGGCATGCGCGGTCACGTGCGGCTGCGTGATCTCGCCGGCCACGAGCGCCACGTGGACGGCGGCCGCGACGGCCAGGATCACCTCGTCCGCGGTCACCGCCCGGCCCGGCGCGAGCCAGGCCAGCAGCGGCAGCACCGCCGCCGCGCCGGCCAGCGCGGCCTGCACGGCAAGGTGCGGCGCGAGCAGCGGGCTCTGCCACAGGTCGCGGCCTTTGGCCTGCGCGAACAGGTACGCGGTGTAGACGGCGGCGGCCAGCGCGAACGGCAGCCCCGTCCAGCCGAGTACCTCCCACCCGGCACGCGCTCCCGCCAGCGCGGTGAGCAGGTACGCCGCCGCGACCGCCCCGAACCCGCCGAGGATCACCGCGCCGCGCACCAGCCAGCTCCGCCAGTGGTGCCGGGTGAAAAGCAGGTAAAACCGCGCCGGGTGCTTCAGGTCGGCGACGAGCAGCGCGCCGGTGGCCGCGAGGAAGACCAGTGCCAGCACCGGAGCTGCCCATCGGACGACGTCGTTTCCCCAGCTCAGGTATCCGGTACCGGCCAGCAGGACCGGCACGGCGAATCCGCCGGCCGCGACCGAACTTGGTCCAGGTGTACAGGCTCACCCGCCAGCCCCACGGTGCCTGGTGCGGGACGTCGTAGGACAGCAGCGCGGCGGCCTGGGAGGTGCCGCGACCGGGATGCCCGGACGTGACCGATTGCGGGCCCGGCCTGCCTTGCGTCGCCCACGCGAACAGGCCGCCGCCGGGCCTGCGCGCCGCCAGCGGGTCGAGCGTGGCGGCGTGCGCGCCCTTGTAGTACACACCGGGCCTGGTCTCCTTCTCCGGCCGCCGCACCTGGACCGGCTCCCTGCTGATCACCCGGGACACCTCGGACGCGGGGTCGTTGATGTCGCCGACCACGATCGCCTCGACAGGGCAGACCGTCACGCACGCGGGCTCGAGCCCGACGTCGAGGCGGTGCGCGCACAGGTTGCACTTCTCCGCCGAGTGGTCCTCAGGGTTGATGAAGATCGCGTCGTACGGGCAGGCGGCCATGCACGCCTTGCAGCCGATGCAGATCCGCTTGTCGAAGTCGACGATGCCATCGTCGCGCCGGTACATCGCCTCGGTGGGGCAGGCCGCTACGCACGGCGCGTCCTCGCACTGGTTGCACCGGGTCACCTGGAACGCGCGCCGCGCCAGCGGGAAGGTCCCCACGTCGACGGACTTGACATAGGTCCTGGTCACACCCACCGGGACCTCGTTCTCGCTCTTGCACGCGGTGGTGCACGCATGGCAGCCGATGCACCGGGACTGGTCGAGCAGCTTCACCCAGCGCGGGAAAGGCAGGTCTGTCTCTGCCATGACACGACCGTAGTACCCAACGTGGCAACCTGATAGCCAGGAATTTCTTGTGACTACCACAACCTTTGCTTGTGACACCCGTCAGGCTGTTTGCGTCGTAGCCAGGCCCGGCGTAAAGTTAGCACACGTGATATACCCCACGGGGTATTCGATGGGAGTAGTGCATGAGTACCACGGCAGGCTCCGGCGTCGAGGTCGTCGCCATCGACACCCCGGCGCTTGGTGACCGCAGCTACCTGGCGCACGACGGCTCGGTCGCGCTGGTCGTCGACCCGCAGCGGGACATCGACCGGGTGCTGGCGCTGGCCGCCGGCCGCGGGGTGCAGATCACCCACGTGTTCGAGACCCACCTGCACAACGACTACGTGACCGGCGGGCTGGCGCTCGCCCGGCTGACCGGTGCCGCCTACCACGTGAACGCGGCCGATTCGGTGGCCTTCGACCGGGTGCCGGTCCGCGACGGGGACGTCGTCGAGGTCAGCCCGGTGATGAGCGTCCGGGTGCTCGCCACTCCAGGGCACACGTTCACGCACCTGTCGTACGCGCTGCTCGCGGCTGGGCACCCGCACGCGGTGTTCTCCGGCGGGTCGCTGCTGTACGGCTCGACCGGGCGCCCGGACCTGCTCGGCAAGTCGCACGCCCGCGAGCTGGCGCGCGCCCAGTACGCGTCGGCCCGCCGGCTGGCCACCGAGCTGCCCGCGGACGCGGACGTCTACCCGACGCACGGGTTCGGCAGCTTCTGCTCGGCGACCCAGGCCGAGGGCACCTCCTCGACCATCGGGAGGGAACGCGCGAGCAACCCGGTGCTGACTCTCGACCAGGACAGCTACGTGGCCGAAACGCTGGCCGGCCTCGACGTCTACCCCGCCTACTACGCGCACATGGGCCCGGCCAACGCGGCAGGCCCGGCAGGCCCGGACCTGTCTCCGCCGGCCCGCGCCGATGCCGCCGAGCTGCGCCGCCGGATCGACGCGGGGGAGTGGGTAGTCGACCTGCGCGCCCGCCGGGCGTTCGCCGCCGGGCACCTGGCCGGCACGCTCAGCTTCGACCTGGACGGCAGTTTCGCGACCTACCTGGGCTGGCTGATCCCCTGGCATACTCCGCTGACCCTGCTCGGCGAGACCCCCGAGCAGGTCGCCGACGCCCAGCGGGAGCTGGTGCGGATCGGCATCGACCGCCCGCGGGCCGCCGCCGACGGGGGTCCAGCCGCCTGGGCCGCGGGCCAGCCGCTGCGCAGCTACCCGGTCGCGGACTTCGCCGGGTTGGCGGCGGTGCGCCACCACCGCCCGGTCACCGTCCTCGACGTGCGCCGCGACTCCGAATGGAACGCCTCGCACATCGACGGGGCCGTCCATGTCCCACTGCACGACCTGCCTGGCCGCATCGGAGAGCTGCCCGGCGGCGAGCTGTGGGTGCACTGCGAGGCCGGCTACCGGGCGTCCGTCGCCGCGTCCTTCCTCGACGCGGCCGGCCGGACCGTGGTGGCCATCGACGATGAGTACGACCGCGCCGTCGGCGCCGGCCTGCCCGTGGTCACCCCGGCAGGCATATCCAGCGCGGCACACTGACCGTCGCGGTGGCCGCAACTCCGGGGCCCGCGGCCGGTGAGGTGCGCTCTGCCGACGGGGCGGCGATCGGCTACCAGCGGGCCGGGGCCTTCATGGTTTACCTCCCCGACAGGTACGGCCACCGCTGACCGCACGTCCCCGATTCGCTGGATCCCTGCGCGGCCCCTAGTCGCCGGTTCTCGACTTCGCCATCTGCCGAACGCGCGGGTAGCGCAGAACTGCACCGTTCATGAAACGTGTGAAAACGTGTCATGAGCCGTTGCCTCGCGGCGCGGCGTTGACCTCTGGGGTCTTCCCGTGGCGGTACCCGCTGCCAGCATTGTGCTGGTCTTGCATGGGTTTCCATCGGGCTCGTTTTCTGTCGCCCGCCAGCTGCGGGAGGACACCAGCGCCGTCAGGTTCAGCGCGGCGTTGAGATCACGGTCCAGCACGAGTCCGCACTGGCCGCAGGTGAACGTGCGCTCGGACAGGCGCAGCTTGGCTTTCACCGCACCGCAATCCGAGCACGTCTTCGAGGACGGGTACCACCGGTCAGCGACCACGGCCCGGCCGCCGCGCCACGCGGCCTGGTAGCAGACCTGGCGGCGGAACTCGGCCATGCCGACCCCGGCGATGTGGCGGGCCAGCCGCCGGTTGCTCATCATCCCGGACACGTTCAGGTCCTCGACCACAACCGTGCCGTACGTATCCGTGAGCCGGGTCGACAGCTTGTGCAGGACGTCGCTGCGGGCGCTGGCGACTGCGGCGTGGAGCCAGGCGATCCGGGCCTGCGTCTTGCGCCACCGCGCTGACGGCACGGCCCCGGTCCGCCTGTCCGGCCCGTGACGGCGCGACGCCTGCCGCTGGAGCCGCCGCAGTTCCCGCTGCGCTGCCTCCGGGCGGCGCGGGTTCGGCACGGCTTCCCCGGTGGACAGGACGGCGAGGGACTTGATACCGAGGTCAACACCCACAACCAGGTCCGGGCGGGAGGGTGCGGGGTCCTGGCGGGTGACCTCCGCCGAGAACGACACCAGCCACCGGCCCCGGCGGCAGGAGACGGCCGCCGAGCGGATCCGGGCCGTGCCGCGCTCAGCGTGCCGGGCCAGTTTCCGGGTCGACTCATGCGTGCGGACCACGCCGATCCGGGGCAGATGCACATGCCGCCGCCCGGGGCCGGCCAGGCCGAACGCCCCCGTGGTGAACCGGCACGACAACCCGGCCCGCTTTCCCTTGAACCGGGGGAACCGCACCTTCGGGCCTTTCCGCTTCCCCGACTTCGAGTCCCGCCAGTTCACCAGTCCGGCCGCGAGGTTCGCGAGCCCGGCCGCGCAGGCTTCCTTGCTGTTCTCCGCCCACCATGGCGCGACCTCGGCCTTGGCCTCGTTCCAGTCCTTGCGGAGCGACCACGCCGACCAGGACAAGGCGGGGGTCAGGTCGTCCCCGGTGACCCCGCAGGACTTCTCCGCCTCCCGCTGCCCCAGGTTCGCCTTCACCCGGGCCAGGCCCCAGTTGTAGGCGTACCGCTGAGCGCCGCAGTGCGACCGCAGCATCGCCTCCTGCCCCGGCGTCGGGTCCAGGGCGAACTGGTTCTCTGAACTAATGATGATCATCAATATTCACTGTTCCCGGGCCGTCTCCCGGAGGCATGAAGGATCGCGGTGACCAGCCTTGCGATGTTCTCGTCGTCGAGGCCGGTGACGGCGTGACCGAGGTCGACGGGGAGGCCGTCGGCCAGGCTGGCGGTGATCCTCAGCATCCGCTGCTCGCTCCCGGAGCAGGGAAGACTCGATCCCAGTGCGGCGATCGCGGCGGGCCAGTCGATCACGGCGACTTGCTGCCCGCTGCCGATACCGGGGTGGACGGTGACGAACCGGCTGGTGAAGTCGTCCCGGTGGAGCCAGGACTTGGCGATGAGGAGCTCGGCGGCGGCTTCGAGGCAGTACAGGCCCTGAGCGTGAGCCCGCAGACCGGCGGCGAGCGCGGCAGGTGAGGTCATTGTGGCTCCTTGACGGAAGAGGAGGTGCGGCCGGCGATGTCGGGGAAGGCGGGCATGCCGAGGCTGACCGCCTCGCGGCGGCGGGCGACGAGGCCGTCAACCTGGACGAGCTTGGCTTCCGCGGCGGCGAGGCTGACCTTGAGTCCCTCGGCTTCGCCGAGCCAGCCTTCCCGCAGGGCCTCGGTGATGCGGGCGGTCAGGTTGTCCCGGATGCCGGCGAGCCGCTGCCGCTGGCCCGGCTCGACCCGCAAGAGGGGACACCTGATACATGAGTGTTCATGGATGCAGGGAGATGAGTAGGCCCGGCCGCATTCGCCGAGGGCGACCTTCCGGCGTTCGAAGTGGCCGAGGAACTCATCCCATTCCTCGTCGGTCGGGGTCCGGTACTCTTCGCCGGGGCGTGTCGCCCGGCGGCGGGCGATGAAGGCCCGGTGGCCGTTGATCACTTCCTCGGGGTAGACGGCCTTGTATCCCATGGTCGTGTTCACGTCGCGGTGCCCGGCCACCAGCTGGGCGATATGGGGCGGCATGCCGTTCATCACGGCCGGCGGGCGGGCCCGCGGCCGCGTCCCCGGGCCCCCGCGGGTGAACGCCTGGCCCGGCTCGGCCGCCGCGGCGGCCTCGAGGCGTTCCCTGGATGCCCTGCGCTGGGCGTCGGCCGAGGCGACGAGGGCGGGAAGGACAGGGAGCCGCTCCCGGGTCCGCTGGTCCATCCTCGCCTTGCGGCGTGACTGATCCTTCTTGCGGGACAGCTCGTCGGCGCGGAGGGGGCAGGGAGCGGCCCATGGTCCCCACCGGGCCGGGTCCTCCAGCGCCCATTCGGCGATGTCAAGGTAGAAGGCCCGCACCGCCACCAGAACGTCCAGCCCGGTGATCCGCGTCTGCGCCTTGCCCGCGGCGGCGGCCGTCAGCACCCGCTGCTTCCACTCGGCGGCGACGTCCGGGGGAAGGCGCAGCGAGTCGATGCCGGGGCGGTGGAGCTCCAGGTCCCGCCAGAACACTGATCCGAGCCGTTGCGCGAGGTTCCGCAGGGTGTCGTGCTAGCGGCATTGATCGCGGACGGTCCGCCTGGGGCCAGACAGCGGAACCTGCGCTGGTGGCCCCCGGCGGACAAATCGTGGGCTAATGGCGTCCGCCGGGCAGGACGAAGAGTCGCCGGGAAATGCCGCGGACGACGGGCACGGTCAGCGTGTCCGGCGTGGCATCGAGGTCGCCAAGGGGAAGTATGCCGGCTCGTCGGCTGAGCATCTGTGGCGCCGGCTGGACTCGATGGATTTCATCAACCGGGGCATTCTCTTTGCCGCCACGCTGTTCTTGTGCTTCTTCCCGTTCCTGATCGTCGCCAATGCCCTGGCCGGCCGGTCGGCGGCCAGCGGGCTGGCCCGGCACCTGGGCCTGAACCAGCAGGCCGCCGCTGATGTCGGCGGCCTGTTCACCTTTACCTGCTCGGCGGCAAGGACAATTACGAAGACGACAGGTGCTTCGCCGAGCACCTGCTCGCCGTGGTGCCCGACGCGCAGGCAGCAGCACGGGCGAACCGGCACTTCCTGGCCCGCGCCCTCCGGTTCGCCGTCGCCGAGGTGGGCGTCCGGCAGGTCATCGACATCGGGACCGGGCTGCCCGCCATGTGTGATCCCGGCCAGGTCGCGCGTGAACTGGCTCCGGAGACCCGCGTCGTCTACGCCGACAACGATCCGGTCGTGGTCTCCCATGCGCGAGCCCTGCTGTGCGGAGACCCCGGAGTCTGCGCCATCCAGGGCGACCTGCGCGACCCCCACGGCATCCTCGGCCACCCGGAGCTGCGGGCCCAGATAGATCTCCGCGAGCCGGTCGTGATCCTGCTGACCGCGGTGCTGCATTTCATCCCGGACGAGGACCAGCCGTACCCGCTGGTGGACGTTGTCAAGGCGGCTATGGCGCCAGGCAGCGTCGTGGTGATCTCTCACGCCACCACCGACGACCTCAGCCCTGACGCCGTGAAGCAGGTGCAAGAGCTGTACGCGCAGGCCACCGCCCCGGCAGTTCCCCGCTCCCGCGAGGAGATCGCCCGGTTCTTCGACGGCCTGGAGCTCGTCCGGCCGGGCATTGTCGATGCTGCTTGCTGGCGCGCCGGCCCGCTGCCAGCACGACCCGGCCGGGCGCTCCTTCTTGGCGGTATGGCCAGGAAGCGGTAAGCGGCGCGGCCCAGGCGTACAGGTGGCCCGCTAGAACCCCAGCCCTCCCTGCTCATCCAGGACGGAATCCCTGGCGTAGTCACTCTTGTTTTTCACAATATAGATAGTTTAAAATAAGGTGACCAGGATGCGTGACGGAGAGGATGCGCGATGACCTACGTGATCGGGGAGCCGTGCGTTGACGTGCTAGACCGCGCATGCGTGGAAGAGTGCCCGGTTGACTGCATTTACGAGGGCGAGCGGATGCTGTACATCCACCCGGACGAGTGCGTGGACTGCGGGGCCTGCGAGCCGGTCTGCCCGGTGGAGGCGATCTACTACGAGGACGACCTGCCGGATAAGTGGCAGGTGTACGCCGGGGAGAACGCGCGGTTCTTCGCCGAGCCGCTGCCCGGCCGCGGCGAGCCGCTCGGCTCGCCGGGCGGCGCTGCCAAGGTTGGCGTGGTGGGTGCAGACACTCCGTTCGTCACCGCTCTCCCGCCGCGCGAATAGCCGCCGCAGCGTCGATGGATATGGAGGTGGCCGTGATGACGGTGATCGTTTACGGGGATTTCAACTGCCCGTACTCGTACCTGGCCAGCCAGCGGGCTGACCTGCTGAGCCGGGCGGGGGTCGCAGTGGACTGGCGGGCCGTTGAGCACGACCGCGGCCTGCCGGTAACCGGCAGCCGATCGGACAGCGACCGGGCCACGTGGGATCGGGAGCTTGCGGAGGTGGCCTCGCTCGCCCTGCCCGGCGAGCATGTGCCGGACAGGCCCCCGGTCCTGGTCAGCAACACGAAGGCGGCGGTAGCCGCCTACGCCGAGGCGGTGAGCGACGGCGTGGCCGATGAACTGCGCCGCCGCCTGTTCCGCGCCATCTGGGTGCAGGGCCTGCACCTCAGCAGCGCCTACGAGGTGCGCCGCCTGATCACCGGGGTGATGTGGCCGCAGGAAGACATCACCGACCGGCTGGCCAGCCCGGAGTTTCCCAGCCTGCTGCTCCGGGATCCGGATATGGCCCGGATCGTGCGCCGGTCGGGCGGCACGATCGCGCCGGACGGCGGGCCGCTGACCACGGCCGGGTGGCGGCGGATCCGGCGGTGGCGGCAGGAGTGGCTGGCGCTGCCCAGTCAGGTGATCCCCGCGGTCATCGGCCCGGACCAGATCGTGCGGCCTGGCATCGAAGGGCTTCGCTATCTAGCCGATCTCGCCAGCACGGCCGGCCTGCGGCCGCGCCTGCATGCCGGAACAGCGCCGGGCCAGGACACCCGGCCTGCGACGATCGCCCGGGCGGCCTGACGGGGCTGCCAGCACGGACATGACAGGCGGCGGTCCTGTCGGACCTGGTACGCCGCGTCCGGGGAAGACCGGGGCTGGATCGGCCGCGAGCTTCGGTCACGCCGGGTTTGGCACGCATTCGCGCCGCCGGCAACGACGGTCGACAACAACGACGGTTACGACAACAAGACAGGCCGGCGCGTCCACTGCTTCGCTTAATTTCTACTACGATTACTGATATAAAATAAGCCTATGGATACAGAGCAGCTCCTCGCACCCGAGGACGCGTCCCCGCTCGGCCGCAGCCGCGCCGACGTGCTGGACATGCTGCGCGCCGCGGACGGCCCGCTCGGCGTCCGGGAGGTCGCGCAGCGGATGGGGCTGCACCCGAACACGGCACGGTTCCACCTGGAGGCGCTGGTGGAGGCGGGCCTGGCCGTCCGTGAGACGGAGGACCGTGAGACGCCCGGCAGGCCCAGGATCGGCTACCGGGCGGCCGCCGACGGTCCCGCCGGGCGGCGGCGCTACCGGCTGCTGGCGGAGATGCTGACCAGCCTGATCGCCGGGACCATGCCAGAGCCGGGCAGCGCTGCGGAGGAGGCCGGGCGCGAGTGGGGCGCCTACCTCACCGAGCAGCCGCCGCCGTACCAGCGGCTGACCGCTGAGGAGGCGCTCGCGAAGCTGACCGCGATCATGGAGGAGCTGGGCTTCGCGCCGCAGGCGGAGGCCGACGGCGGCGGGCAGTACCGGCTGTGCCTGCGTCAGTGCCCGTTCCGTGAGGTGGCCCAGCATCACCAGGACGTCATCTGCTCGCTGCATCTGGGGCTGATGCGGGGGGCGCTGGCCCGGATGCGGGCGCCGGTCACCGCCGACCGGCTGGACCCGTTCGTCGAGCCCAGCCTGTGCGTCGCCCGCCTGACGGCACGCGACGACCCGGGCGAGCGCCAGCCGGCCGCGGCCGGTACCCGCTAGCGTGCGGCTATGTCGTCTCCCGCAGCAGACCGGCGAGGACGGCGGCCTGGCTGAGGTCCAGGTCCTTGGTCGCGGTCAGCAGTGTCACCGGCCGGTCCGCGGCGAGGGCGCGGAGCCGGGCGAGGGCTTCCTCGCGCCAGGCTGGGCCAGTTCGGCGGTGTACCGGCGCCGGAATTCGTCGAACTTGGCCGGGTCGTGGCGGTACCAGGTCCGCAGTTCCGCCGACGGCGCGACGTCTTTTGCCCACTCGTCCAGCCGGGCGGCGTCCTTGCGCATCCCTCGCGGCCATACCCGGTCCACCAGCACGCGAGCGCCATCCTCTGGGGAGGGTTCTTCGTAGATGCGGCGGACCCGGACGTCAGTGCCCATCATGGGTCTCCCTTTCTTAAGTCCTTGACGAGAGCGGGAGGAATGCCCGTTCCGGTTGTCACGAGGATCTCCGGTCGTGCGTGGCGGTGACCTCATCGAGCGGTACGGCGGGGTCGGCGAGCCGGGCCGGGTCGACCGCCTGGCCGGACCGGACCAGGTCACCGATCGCGTCGTTGACGTCCCAGATGTTGACGTTCATCCCGGCGACCACGCGGCCGCCGGACAGCCAGAAGACGATGAACTCGCGCTGGCCCGCGTCGCCGCGGAAGATCACCCGGTCGTAGCCGCCGGGCCCGGCGTAGCCGGCGTATTCCATGCCCAGGTCGTACTGGTCGGTGTAGAAGTACGGCACCCGGTCGTAAACGGCGTCGCGGCCGGCCATGGCCGCCGCGGCGGTCTGCGGCTGGTGCAGCGCGTTCGCCCAGTGCTCGACCCGGATGTGCGTGCCCAGCAGGGGGTGGAACGCGTTAGCCACGTCGCCGGCCGCGTAGATGGCAGGGTCGGAGGTGCGCAGCGACGCGTCGGTCACTACGCCGTTCCGCACCTCCAGGCCGACCGCCTCGGCCAGTTGGGTCTTGGGGGCGGCGCCGATCCCGACGATCACCGCGTCTGCGCCGATCCGGGTGCCGTCGGCGAGCCGTGCCCCGGTCGATTTGCCGCCGATGGTGGTGATCTCCGCGACCCGGACCCCGAGCCGCAGGTCGACGCCATGCTCGCGGTGCAGGTCCGCGAACACGGGCGCGACCTGCGGGCCGAGGACGTGCAGCAGCGGCAGGTCGGCCGCTTCCAGGATGGTGACGTCCACCCCGGCAATCCGGGCGGCCGCTGCTACCTCCAGCCCGATCCAGCCAGCGCCGATGATGAGCACCCGGGACGCGGTGGTGAAGGTGTCCCGGATCCGGTCGCTGTCTTCGGCCCGGCGCAGGTACAGCACGCCGTCGGCGTCCGCGCCGGGCAGCGGCAGGCGGCGCGGGACCGCTCCGGTGGCCAGCAGCAGCTTGTCGTAGGCCAGGTGCCCGCCGCCGGACAGCGTCACCTCCGGGCCGCTCCGGTCGATTCCGGTGACGGCCGTGCCGAGCAGCAGCTCGACCGCGTTGGCGTCGTACCAGTCCGGGGAGTGCACGAAGATCTCCTCGCGGCTGGTCTTGCCCTGCAGGTAATCCTTGGAAAGCGGCGGCCGCTCGTAGGGGCGGATATGCTCCCCGGCGGCCAGCACGATCCGCCCGCCGAAACCCTGCTCCCGCAGCGCTTCCGCGGCCTTGGCGCCGGCCAGGCCGCCGCCGGCGATGACGAATGTGTCTGAGGCTGGCATCGCGTCACTCCTCTTGTGCGCCGAGGGCGGCGGCGAGCCGCTGCCCGAGGTGGTCCCAGCTGGCGTCGAACGTGGTCACGCCCTGGTCTTCCAGGACCTGGACGACGTCGCCGTAGTCGATGCCGAGCGCCGCGAGGTCGTCGAGGACGGCCTGCGAGTCCGCGTAGGTGCCGTGGATGCTGTCATCCGGGATGTCGCCGTGATCGGCGACCGCGTTCAGCGTCGCTTCTGGCATGGTGTTGATCACCTCCGGGGCGACCAGGCTGGTCACGTACCGTGTGTCGGAGTAGGCGGGGTCCTTGACGCTGGTGGAGGCCCACAGCGGGCGCTGCGGCCGGGCGCCCGCCTGTTCCAGCGACTTCCACCGGCCGGAAGCGACCGATTCCTCGTAACGCTGGTAGGCGAGCCGGGCGTTGGCGATCGCGGCCTTGCCGCGCAGCGCGGCCGCCTGCGGCGTTCCGGTCTTGTCCAGCCGCTTATCCACTTCGGTGTCTACCCGCGACACGAAGAACGAGGCCACCGAGGCTATGCCGGACAGGTTATGACCGGCGTCGCGGGCCTGTTCCAGGCCGGCCAGGAACGCGGCGATCACCTCGCCGTACCGTGTGAGGGAGAAGATCAGCGTGACGTTGATGCTGATCCCCTCGGCCAGGCAGGCGGTGATCGCGGGCAGGCCCTGCTTGGCGGCCGGGATCTTGACGAACAGGTTGGGCCGGTCCACCAGCCACCACAGCGCTCGCGCTTCGGCGATGGTCCGCTCGGTGTCGTGGGCGATCCGCGGGTCGACTTCGATCGACGCCCGCCCGTCCAGCCCATCCGTCGCCTCGTACACCGGGCGCAGCACGCCGCACGCCTGCCGCACGTCGGACGCGGTCAGTTCCCGCAGCGCCTGGTCCACCGGCACCTGGCGCAGCCTCAGGTCCCGGATCTGGCCATCGTAGGCGTCGCTGTCGGCAATGGCACGGGCGAAGATCGTCGGGTTGGTCGTCACTCCCGACACTCCCCGGTCGCGGAGCGCGGCCAGGCTTCCGGCGGTCAGCCGTTCCCGGCTCAGGTCATCCAGCCAGACCGAGACTCCCGCGGCCCGCAGCCTGGCAATCGAGTCCATCATCAGGCCGCCGCCTTTCCTGACGAACCGCGGTCAGAAGGAAGCGGCGTCACAGTCGCGGCTGTTTCTTCCTCAAGCGGTCCGGCGTTCACGGCCGCGGATGTGCCGCGCGGCTGCCGGGCGGCGAGGAACACGGCGATCAGCCATGCTGCCAGCGAGATAGCGACGACCACCGCCATGATGGCGAGTTGGCCCGCTGAAAGCGCCGAGTCCGGATACATGATGATCTCCCCTCCTCCGGGGATGGCGGTGATTACGCTTGCGCGCAGGCCTGCGGTTCGTGCATGTCCGCGAGCAGGGCGGCCAGGTCCGCGCCGGAGCCGGTGAGCGCGGGCAGCAGCAGGTCGTTCTCCTTGGCCACGTGCCCGGCGAACAGTGTGGCGATCCTTTCCGCGGCGGTGGCGGCCTCGCTGCCATCCGCGCCCGGCTGGAGCCGTCCGGCGAGATATGCCAGTGCGTGGTGCTCGGCGGTCAGCGCGCGTACCAGTTCGCTTCCGCGGGCCTGGGTGGCCGCGGTCTGGTAGAGGGTGCGTTCCTCCGCCTCGGCATGGGGCAGGATCTCGCCGGTAATGTATTCCTGCAGTATCCTCATCTGCCGCTCGAACGGGACGCCGCTCTCGACTGCCTCGCACAGCGTGCCGGCCCGCCGCTCCAGGCCCCGGCGCAGCACCGCGTGATGGTGGAAGATCTGCCGGGTCTGCTCGGTCGACGCCTTCGTATGTGACGGTCATCAGGCACCTCTTCGTATTACTGCTTCTAATAGTTTAAACAATTTCTATTGTTAAAATATTCTCCTGCAGCCTCAAAGCACGATGTCCAGTGGCTGCTCGATCAGCTCCCTGAGGCGGGTGAGGAAGCGGGCCGCGGTGGCGCCGTCGACGGCCCGGTGGTCGATGGACAGGGTCAGCGTCATGGTGATGGCGACACTGACCTGGCCACCACCGTCCACGACCGGCTGGCGGACAGCTTCGCCGACGGCGAGGATGGCGGCCTGCGGCGGGTTGATGACGGCGGTGAACTGGCGGATGCCGTACATGCCGAGGTTGCTGATGGTGAAGGTGCCGCCGGAGAGCTCGTCCGGGGTGAGCTTGCGTGCCCGCGCCCGGGCGGTGAGGTCGTGTGCCTCGCGGGCGATCTCGGTGAGGGTCTTGCGGTCGGCGTCGCGGATGACGGGGACGATGAGCCCGTCGTCGATGGCGACCGCGATGCCGATGTTGACGTGGCGGTGCCGCAGGATGCGGGTCTCGTCCCACGAGGCGTTGACTTCTGGGTGCGCGGCCAGTGCCGCCGCGCAGGCCTTGATGAGCAGGTCGGTGATGGTGATCTTGATATCGGCGCCGTGGCGCTGGTTTGCCTGCGCGCGGAACTCGAGCAGTTTGCCGACGTGGGCGACGATGGTCAGGTAGAAGTGCGGGGCCTCGCGAGCGCTGGCGGCGAGCCGTTCCGCGGTGAGGCGGCGCACCGTGGTCAGCGGGATCTCCTCGGCATCGGCTGCCGTTGCGGGCTGCGGCGCGACTGCTGTGAGAGGGCTGACCGGGCGCGGGCCGCGTCGGCCTGGCGGGTGCGGTTGCCGGTTGCCGCACCGGCTGGGCGCTGTCGCGCTTGCGGGCGGCTTCCTCGATGTCGGCGCGGACGATCCGGCCGCCGGGGCCGCTGCCGCTGACAGTGGTCAGGTCGACCCCGTGCTCGCGGGCGAGCTTGCGGGCCAGCG
>CAWCJX010000026.1:0-96906 GCA_963795865.1 uncultured Alphaproteobacteria bacterium | reverse complement strand
GCACGTGCTTAGCGGCGATGGCCACGACCGCCACCGCCAGCGGGAGGTTGATGAAGAACACGAGCCGCCACGACACCGCGCTGATCAGCCAGCCGCCGAGAAACGGCCCGGCGGCGGTCGCGACGCCGCCAAGACCCGACCACGCGCCGATCGCGGCTCCGCGGTCGTCTTCGGCGAAGGACGCCTGCAGGATGGCCAGGCTGCCCGGGGTCAGCAGCGCTCCGCCCACGCCCTGCAGGGCGCGGGCCGCGATCAGCACCTCGACGTTCGGGGCCAGCCCGCACAGCAGCGACGCGATCGCGAACCAGATGGTGCCGACCACGAACATCTTGCGCCGCCCGTAGCTGTCCCCGAGCGTCCCGCCGAGCAGCAGCAGCCCGGCCAGGGTCAGCGTGTAGGCGTCCACCACCCACTGCAGGCTGGATACCCCGGCGTGAAAATCCCGCCCGATGGCCGGCAGCGCGATGCCCACCACGGTCGCGTCGAGGGCAGCCATGCCCGAGCCGAGCACGGTAGCGGTCACCACCCACCGGCCCCGCGGGCTCGACAGCCGCAGGCCCGTGCTCCCCGCCTGCGGTACGGCTGTCTCGCTCATAGTCCCTTCCCCTGGGAAACCCGCAGATCATGCAGACGGGCGCGCAGTACGGTCCGTTCGGCCTCAGAGAACCTAAATTAGTCCGAACGGATCCTGGTTACACCATCCTGTACCACCTGGGGCATCTCCGGCGGCGGCGCCACCCGGGCCGAGCCCGGACGAGTGGCCAGCACGGAACCGCCGAGGATGAGCACGAAGGCCACGCCGATCGCGGGGGTCAGGTGCTCGCCCAGGACGATCACGCCGAGGGCCACCGCGACGGCCGGGTTGACGTAGGTGATGACCGTGGCGCGGGCCGGGCCGACCTCGGCGATCAGCCGGAAGAAGATCAGGAACGCGGCCGCGGTGCAGACCACCCCGAGCCCGGCCAGCGCCAGCAGCACCTGGACCGATGGCACCGAGCGCGGCCAGGTCAGCGCGGCGAACGGCGCGTAGACGACCGCGGCCGCGCCGAGGCAGACCGCGTTGACCGCGACCGGCGGCAGGTCGGCCAGCTTGCGGTTGGCGATCAGCGGCCCGATCGAGTAGCCGAGCGCGGTGAGCAGCACCGCGATGACCGGCAGCGTGTTACCGTGGCCCGCGCCCGGCCCGGCGAGCAGGGCGACGCCGCCCAGCCCGATCGCCAGCCCGGCCCACCGGACCCGGGTGAGCCGGTCACCGCCGCGGGTCAGCCAGGCCAGCAGCGCGGCGAAGATGGGCACCGCCGCGACGAGCAGGCCGCTGGTGGAGCTGGGCAGGCGCCGTTCGGCGCTAGAGAGCAGCGCGAACGGCCCGATGATCTCGGTCACGGTGAACGCGGCCAGCCAGCCCAGGTGCCCCTTCAGCGCCCCGAGGTAGCCGCCGCGGACGGCCACCGGCAGCAGCAGCAGCGAACCGACCGCGACCCTGGTGCAGACCAGCACGGGCACCGAGACGCCGCCGTCCGCCACCTTGATGAGCAGGTAGGGGATCCCCCAGATCACGCCCATCGCGGCGAACAGCAGCCATCCGCGCCTACTCAACTCCAGGCTCCCTCGATCGGACCAGTTAAGGCCGTTTGCCTGACCCAGAGTACTTTGGGCTGTTCGGAGGCTATACGTCCCGGCAAGCAGGCGTTCCGATCGGGCCAGATCGGCGGGCGTGACCTGGTCGCGTCCGCCGGTTAGGCTGCGATGTGAGCGAGCCGAGGGGCGCGGCGTCGCCTGGACTGAGGAGCGAGGAACGAGCGACGAGGGAAGGCGGCGCCTAAAGGCGCCCCGAGGCGAGCGGGCGGCAGGGTGAGCAAGCGGGAGGCAGGATGAGCGAGCCGGAGGTGCACGGTGCCGCCGGGACCGCCCCCGCGAGCCACAGGGGCGCGGCCCCGCCTGGACCGATCGGCGAGGAACAGGCGACGAGGAAAGCAGGCACCGCGCAGGCGGCCCGGGGGCGAGCGGGAGAATTCCGCGGGTTCGGCACGGGCTGGGCGCTGCTCATCTCGGTCGCGGGCGGGCTAGCCCTCTTCGCCGCCTTCCCCCCGTTCGGCGTGTGGCCGCTGGCGGTGCTCGGGCCGGCCCTGCTCGTGGTGGCGCTGGCCGGGCGGAGCCTGCGGGGGTCGTTCTTGTGCGGGCTGGTGTTTGGCCTGGCGCTGTTCACGCCGCTACTGTCCTGGCTGGTCAACGAGGCCTGGTACGTGTGGTTCGCGCTATCCCTGGCCCTGGCGGTCATCTTCGCGGTACTGGCCATCGCCCAGCGGCTGCTGCTCCGGCTGCCGTTCTGGCCGGCCGCGGTGGCGGGCTGGTGGGTGGTCGCCGAGGGCATCAGGGACCGGTGGCCTTACGCCTTTCCCTGGGCCGGCTGGCGATGAGCCAGTCGGTCGCGCCCGACGTGCGCTGGGTCGCGGTCGGCGGTGCGCCGCTGCTGACCTTCCTGATCGCCCTGACCGGCGCCATGATCGCCCGGGCGGTGTTGCTGTGTTACCTCGGGGGGAGCGATCCCCCCCAGACCCCCCCTGCTCACGGGGGGGCTACCCGCGTCCCCGGCCGCCTTCCCCCCCGGGGAGGGGCTACCCGCCCCCCCGTGAGCAGGGGGGGAGGGGCTACCCGCCCCCCCGTTTCCGTCCGGGGAGGGACTGTCCGTCCCTCCAGATCCCCCTGGCCGGCGCTGGCCGCGGTCGTGACGGCGGGGCTGGTGCTCGCGGGCGGCCTGCTGCCGGTCGACCCGACCGGGGGCGCGCCGACGGCCCAGGTGGCCGCGATCCAGGGCAACGTGCCGCGGGCCAGGAACCTGCCGCAGCTGCTCAACGACAGCGAGGTCACGCAGAACCACGCCGCGGTCACGCTGAAGCTGGCCGCGGAGGTCAAGGCCGGCCGACTGCCCGCGCCCGGCCTGGTGGTCTGGCCAGAGAACTCCACCGACCTGGATCCGCGCCAGGACCCCGCCCTCTACGCCGAGCTCGCCGCGGTGACGGCCGCCGTCGGCCAGCCGATCCTGGTGGGCGAGGTCCTGCAGAACCCGCAGCGCAACGCCGGCCAGCTCTGGGTGCCCGGCCGGGGCCCGACCACGTTTTACGTCAAGCGCCAGCTGGTGCCGTTCGGTGAGTACATCCCGTTCCGTGGCCTCATCTCCAGCTTCAGTTCCCTCCCGTCGCTGCAGCCGGTGGACTTCACCCCGGGCCACCAGGCCGTCGTCTTCGATGTGGGAAAGATCAGGCTGGGCGACGTGATCTGCTACGAGGTGGGCTTCGACAACCTGGTGCGATCTGAGGTCACGGCCGGGGCGAACCTGCTCGCCGTTCAGTCCAACGACGCGGACTTCGAGATCGACGGGCAGCTGGGCGAGACCGAGCAGCAGACGGCGATGGCCAGGATCCGGGCCATCGAAAGCGACCGCGCCGTGGTGTACGCCTCGACCACCGGCGAGAGTACGATCATCGCGCCGGACGGCAGGCTGATCGCGCACAGCGGCATCTGGCGGCAGGCGATCCTGGACGCGCGGGTGCCGCTGGTGAGCTACCGCACGCTGGCGGACCGGGTTGGCGCCTGGCCGGAGTACGTGATCATCATGCTCACCGTGCTCGCGCTCGGCTGGGCGGTGCTGCTGGGGTTCAGGTCCCGCCGGGCAGGCCCCGGCGAAGATGGCCTGAACCCGTAACCACTTGGCGCGTTTCAGGCGTCTATACAGGCGAGGGATGCATCGCGTCGACCGCTCACCCGCTCGGGTAAGCAACACGTAATATGCGTCCAGACGCCTAAGACGGGGCATTGCGGGGCCGCTGAGCCCTGACTCCGCGGCCAAGGAGGATCACCGTGCGTGGCACAGACCGCAGGTCGGCCAGGCGAGCCCGGCCGTACGCCGCGATCGCGGCGGCGGCGGCCATCGGCCTGCTGGCCACCGCGTGCGGCGGCGGGCACTCCCCCGCCCTCTCCCCCGCCCAGGTCAAGGCGCAGGCCGCCGCGTCCGCCAAGGCGCACGCGGCGGCGCTCGCGGCGGACCTGAAGATCACCCCGTCGAACGGCAGCCACGGCGTCTCTCCCTCGGCCGGCATCAGCGTCGCCGCCCTCAAGGGCACGGTGACAAGCGTCACAGTGCACACCGCGGGTGACGCCGTGTCCGGCCGCCTGAGCGACGACGGCAAGACCTGGCACAGCAGCGTGCGCAACCTGGACGTGTCGCAGGGCTACACCGTGACCGCCACCGGCACCGTCGGCGGCGAGAAGGTCACCACCACGAGCACCTTCCGCACCCTGACACCCGCGCAGACCTTCTCCACCATGATCTACGAGGGGTACGACCAGACCTACGGCGTCGGCATGCCGATCATGCTGACCTTCAGCCAGCCGATCACCAACAAGGCGGCGGTCGAGCGGTCGCTCGAGCTGACCACGTTCCAACCCGGTGATCGGCGCCTGGTACTGGGACGGCGACGAGCACCTGTACTTCCGGCCGCGGGACTACTGGCCGGCTAACACCACGGTCAGCTTCGCCGGCCACCTGAACGGGGTGGAGGGCGCCAAGGGCGTGTACGCGGCGGCCAACCTGACCCAGACGTTCAACATCGGCAGGTCCATGATCGCGGTCGCCAGCACGACCACGCACCGCACCCAGATCTACATCAACGGCCAGCTCGCCTACCAGTGGCCGATCAGCACCGGCCGGGCCAGCCTGCCGACACCCGACGGCACCTACCTGAGCGTGGAGAAGGCCAACCCGGTCCGCATGATCGGCGGCGGCGCGCCCGGCAGCGCCGGCTACTACGACGAGCTGGTCAACTACGCGGTCCGGTTCACCTTCAGCGGCGACTACTACCACTCCGCCCCCTGGTCGGTCGTCAACCAGGGCACCTCGAACGTCAGCCACGGGTGCGTGAACCTGCCACCCGACGCCGCGGTGACCTACTACAACCTCTCCATCCCCGGCGACCCGATCACCGTCACCAACAGCACGGCGGCGGGCAAGTGGGATGACGGCTGGACCCAGTGGTTCCTGCCCTGGTCGGAGTACCTGAAGGGCAGCGCGCTCGGCCAGGCCGTGACGGCCGGGCCGCAGGGCAGCACGTTCGTGGCGCCGTCGTCGCTGCCGGCCGACACCGCCACCGCCCCGCTCGGCACCTCCGCCATCGGCAACTACTACGCCGGCTCGGCCAACCTGGGGTAACCCGCTCATTACATACCCGACGGGTCCATCAGCCGGTGGTGCGGACGGCCCTTACGCACGTGCTGTCCCAGCCACTGCTGCCAGATCTGCTGCCACGACTGCTGCGTGCCCTGGCCACCCGCACCGCCACCGGTGGCGGTGCCCCCGCGCGCTGCGGCGGAGTTGGTCGCGGTCTGCGGAGTGGTGTTGAAGGTGGCCGACATGGCCGCGCCGTTCCCGTCGAGGACGACCGTGACGGGGTTGGTCAGGCCGAAGTTCTGGCAGCCGAGGTTGGTGAAGGACATGTTGAGCCGGTTGGCCATGAAGGTCAGCAGGTTCTCCCCCACGGCCGGCACCGGTGTCGCGCCGGTGGCGAGCGAGAGCCTGGCTCACCAGTGCCAGCGCCGGGGATCGGTCAGTGCCACCGGGATCAGCAGCAGGGTCAGGATCGTGGCGATCTGGTCTCCGCCATCCTGGATGGTGGCGTTGGCGACCAGGCTCCAGGACACGTACCAGTGCGGTATGGCCGTCAGGCGCGGACGCCACCCGGACGCGGTGACCAGCAGCACGGCAATGCTCAGGAGGCGGGCCGCCTCGCCGCCGGCACCCGGCACCGCGCACCACAAGCCGACCCGCGCCATGCCCAGGCAGACGGGCGGCGAGGCTTGGCCGGCTAGCGGGGACATAAGCACGCTTGGTGAGGTGGCAAGCAGCGTGCCCAAGGTGCCCAAGGCCAGGACGGTGTGCACCATCCCCAGGCCGGAACCCCACGGGATGACAGCCAGCCGAGGAGCCGGTCGGCGGCAAGCGCCCGATCCGGGTCAATGTCCGGCTGATTTCCGCGACCAACCGGAACCTTCTCACCGACGTCAAATCCGGCCGCTTCCGCGAGGACCTGTTCTACCGCCTCCACGTGTTTCCGATCACGGTCCCGCCGCTGCGCGACCGTGCCGAGGACATCCCCGAACTCACCCGCCATTTCATGGTCCGATTTGCCGCCGAAGAGGGCAAGCGGGTGCGTTCGATGCCCGCCGACGCCTTGCGCCTGCTGGCGTCCCATCACTGGCCGGGAAACGTCCGTCAGCTAGAAAATGCCATATTTCGTGCCGTCGTGCTCGCCGAAGGCGAGGAAATCGGTCTCAACGAGTTCCCCCAAATCGCAGCCCAGACCGGCGATCGGGAGCCGCCTGAGGAGCCCGCGCGGCCGCGGTCGCAGCCGACGAATTTTACCGATCTGGCGCCCGTGCTCGGCCCCGCCATCCAGCTCGATGACGATGCCGGACGGGCCCTGCTTCCAACCTCGAAAGAAAACTTCCAGACGCCGCCGAACCTGCTGCAATTACTGGATGATTTCGGTCACTGCAGACCCCTCGAAGAGATCGAGGCGGAGGTGATCAGATTCGCCCTGTCGCACTATCGCAACCAGATGTCGGAGGTGGCCCGCCGGCTGGGGATCGGCCGCTCCACTCTGTACCGCAAGCTCAACTCGCTCGGCCTTGCGGTCGTCGACACCGCGAGCGCCTGAGTTGCTTTGTGGTGACAGTCCGACAAAATAACATGATTGGGGTGTTTAAGTCGGTGCTCAGCCGATCTCGTGTGGGGTAGATTTCGTAAAATTTGCGTCGGCAATGAACTTCCGCGGGCGCTGCGGCGACTAATCACCGCTGGGGCTTTGCGTGAATGGGGGACATTCAAAACATGAGCGGATCTCGATTCGAACTCTGGCTCGCCACCACGGCGATTGCGATCGTTCTGGCCGGCCCGAGCCATCCGGTATTTGCGGGCCCTACCACCAATATCGATATTTCCGCCGCCGTTCCGATGCCGGAATCGGCCAATCTGCCGCCGCCTTCGATCGACGATCTGGCACCGGCTACAACCGAGCCGCCGACCGGCGCGACCTCGCCTGTTCCCTCGCTGGCCCCGCAGTCCGCCACCTCGCCGACGGCGTCGCAACCGGCCGCCCCGGTCATTGCCGCGCCGGCCGCTCCGCAAACGCCCGCTCCGGTCATTGCCGCGCCTGCTGCGGCGGAAGCGGCCGCACCGGTCGTCGCCGCCCCGGCCGCGGCGACCCCCGTCGAGACCCCGGCGGCGGCGGTTGCGGAAGCCGTGCCCCTCACCCCGGACCAGAAGGTCGCGGAGAAGATCCACGAATTGTTCGGCACCAAGGCCGATCACATCCTGGACCGCAAGAACAAGGCGGCGGTGGAAGCCTTCTACGCGGCCCGTTCCTATGCGCCGCTGTGGCTCGACGACGGCGTCGAAAGCAAGCGCGCCAAGGCGGCGGCGTCCTATCTCGCCGGCGTCGATGCCAACGGCCTCGATCCGACCGATTATCCGGCACCGTCCTTCCGAAGCGACGATCCGGCGACACTGGCCGAGGCCGAACTCAAGCTCACCGCTTCGGTCCTGACCTATGCGCGCCATGCTCAAATCGGCCGCGTTCACTATTCCCGCGTCAGCGCCGACATTGTCTACAATCTGGTGGCCCCGGAACCGTCCGAGGTTCTCGGCAAGATGGCCGACGCCAGGAACGTCGGCGAGGCGCTCGACGGGTTCAACCCGCCCCACGCCGCGTATAAGGCGCTCAAGGCGAAGCTCGCGGAGGCGCGCGGCCAGACCGGCGGCGGCCCGGGCCGAATCAGCCCCGGCCAGTCCCTCAAGATCGGGATGAATGACCCGCGTGTCGCTATGCTGCGCGATCGCCTCGGCGTTGCCGGCGGGGACGACACTGCCTACGACAAGCCGCTTGCCGATGCGGTCAAGAAATTCCAGCAACAGCACGGCATGCAGCCGAGCGGCATCCTGACCAACGCGGTGGTCGACGCCCTCAACGGGCCGCGGCGCGACCGCGATGCCGATGTCATCATCGCCAACATGGAGCGCTGGCGGTGGCTGCCGCGCGACCTCGGCAAAGCCTATGTGATGGTCAACATCCCGGAATACATGCTGCGGGTCATGGATCAGGGCTCGCTGGCCTGGTCGACGCGGGTCGTGGTCGGACAGCCCGGCGAGAAGGCGACCCCGCTGCTCACGGAGACGATGAAATACATCACCGTTAATCCGACCTGGAACGTGCCGCCCTCCATCATCAACAACGAATACCTGCCGGCCTATGCACAGGATCCCACGGTTCTCGATCGCATGGGCCTCAAGATGGAACGCAATCGTGACGGCTCCGTGCACATCTACCAGCCTCCCGGGGCCGGCAATGCGCTGGGCCGCATCCGCTTCAATTTCCCCAACAAGTTCCTGGTGTATCAGCACGATACGCCGGACAAATACATGTTCGCGCATGACAAGCGTGCCTACAGCCATGGCTGCATGCGGGTCCAGAACCCCGACAAATATGCCGAGGTGCTGCTCCATATCTCCAATCCGCGGGACGGCTACACAGCGGACCGGATCCGCAATATGTACGGCACCGGCGAGCGCGACATCCAGCTGCAAAACCCGATTCCGGTGCACCTGACCTATCAGACCGCCTATGTCGACGAGTCCGGCCATCTTGTCATTCGTGAGGACATTTACGGCCGCGACAGCCGGCTTGCTGGCTGCTCTGAAGGGCGAAGACCGCCGCATCGCCGATCTGCCGGTCGAGCGTCGCGAAGCCAGCGGCGGCGGCGACGCTGCGACGGCAGCAGGCCGCGCAGATGCAGCGGCCGACGACGGGATTTTTCTTCGGCCTGTTCCGCTAAAGCACGTTGCCCTCATACGAAAATCGTCATGGCCGGGCTTGTCCCGGCCATTTCGATGATGGAGGCGCCCGATGGACCTCGCCTGTTTGGGCGGGGTTGGCCGGCCGCTCCGGCAAGCGGCCGGGCCGGTCGGGCGAGACCCCCGGAGTGCGGATCGGCGCGGCGCTCCGGCAGGGTTGCATCAAAGTTCGAGCGCCGTCATTCCGACCCGAAGCGGCGCTTTTTCTTCGAGTTTTGCACAGTGGTCCGCGGAGGTTCGCGGACCAAATGTCAGCGCCTTTCGATGGCCTGAGCCGCGCCCGATCCGAACGGGCCCACTCGAGTTTGAATCGAAAAACCCCCTAAATTTGCTGTCATTCTTTATTTTCCGTTCGGAGGTCGGCGCCACCGCAACCCAAAGCCGATCGGGAGAGTTTCCGTGGTGCGGCCATAAGGGTTTCCCACAGTTGGGCAATTTTCCCCCGCCCGGAGTTTCCGGGGCGGCTTTTTTTTGCCATACTCGACCTATAGGGGTGTTAGTCGGTGGGGGGAACGGGGTGGCGGTAATCTCGCCTTAACCGATCCCAGTAAAATTAGAGACAGTCTGTTCCGTTGCGATCAACGCTGCGGAATGCCGCGTAATCGCGTTACGCGGCCGAGATGGGATCGTTGTCAGAATGCGAGATCGCCAGTGCCAGACATTCGCGCGCGCAAGCGTTTGAACTCCTCGCGGAAGATGTATGCCGGCGGCTGTTCCGCGCTGGCGGTCGTCGTCCTGATGTTGGGCAGTCGGGGCCTGGAGACGGCCGTCGCCAACGGCGACACCAGGACGATTTCGCTTCACCACATCCACACCGACGAAGACATAACCATCACCTTCAAGCGCGATGGCCGCTACGACGATGAAGCGCTGCAAAAGCTCAACTGGTTCGTGCGGGATTGGCGCAAGGAAGAGCAGATCAATATGGACCCGCGCCTCTTCGACCTCGTCTGGGAGGCTTCCCGGGAGGTCGGCGGCGACAAGGTGATCCATGTGGTGTGCGGCTATCGTTCGCCGGCCACCAATGCAATGCTTCGCGCCCGCAGCAGCGGCGTTGCCAAGTTCAGCCAGCACACGCTCGGCAAGGCGATGGATTTCTTCGTCCCGGGCGCATCGCTGGAAGAGCTGCGCAATGTCGGGTTGCGGTTGCAGCGCGGCGGCGTCGGCTATTATCCGACCTCCGGATCGCCCTTCGTTCACCTCGATGTCGGCAATGTGCGCCATTGGGGACCGCCGATCGGCGATGCCGAGATGGCGCGGATCATGGGCGGTCACCCGGTTCGTGTCGCAATGGCGGCAGATGGCGCCAAACAGGATCTGTCCAAGCACGATCTATCCAAGCACGATCCGTCCAGGCACGGCGGTCCGTCGCCGGCCGCGCTCGCAGGATCGCAGAAGAAGAGCGTCCCGGCAGCCTCTCATGACGATGACGAGGACGAAGTGGTCGCGGCGAAGCCGGCTCCGGTCCGCGCCGCGGCGGCCCCGGCCCGCACCAATACCTTCGCGCTGGCCTCCCTCGACAGCAAGCCCGCCGAACTGGGCCGCCCGGTGAGCGTCGCCGCGGCCGTGCCGCTGCCGCATGGTCGGCCGGCCAAGACCGCCACGACCATGTCTTCCGACGACGCCGGGGCGCGCGCTCCCGAGCCCGCCGCGGCCGACCGCACAAGGCTTGCGAGCTTGGCGCCCTCCGTCAAGGCGGTCGAGCCGGCAACGACAGCCACCACCGTTGCGTGGCCGGTGCGCGTCGACAATGACCGGGTGCCGAACGACCTCGCGCTCGCCTATGCGACGCCGCTGGCGACACCCGGGGCCACCTCGGCGATCCGTCCCGAGCCGATGGGCGATGCGACCCGCTTCGTTCCCGCTGCGGCGGCCAAATCATCGGCTCCAGCTCATGACAACAACGTAACTACGGTGACGAAGAAGACGGTCGTTCGCACGGCGTCACTCGATGCGGTCGCTCCCCGCTCTGAGCCCAGCGCTCCTGCAATCGAGTCAATCAAAGTTGCGGCCGCAGCGGTCGGCAGCAACACCACCGTGACCACGAAGACCGTCGTCGCCAATGCCGGCATGCGCTACGACGACCCGTGGCTGCGCGCGATGATCATGACGCCGAGCATCACGGACTCGATGACCGCGACGCTGTACGGTACGCCGGACCTCACCGAGCTGCGCAATCTGATGCGCAAGCCCAATTCCTCGCTGATGATGTCGTTCCACGACGATGCCTATCCGGGCATGGCTCCGGACCGGTTTCGCGGCGAGGCGGTGGTATTCCTGAGTACCCGCGCCTTCATTCAGCGCACCGTATCGCTGCGGTAAGCGGGCGCGGCGTCCGGCGCGCCCGCGCCGGGCGATGTCACAGTCGTGCCGAGGCGTGCGCGCCTTCGCGCGAACCAGGAATCTCTGCCCGGGTTCGGTGCGGGGCCCCTGTCATCGGGGCAGCCGTAGGCCGGACCCGTTGGCACCGCCCCGGAACGACCAAGCAAATGGGCGACCAAGAGCGGCCTGTGCGAAAAGCCCGGTCAAAAAGGCTTGGACGGGTTGCTACCGTCCGGACCGCGCGGCTCAGATCATCCCCAGGGCCTGCAGGTAGGTGTCGAGGATCGCTTCCTGCTCCTCGCGCTCCTGCTTGTCCTGCTTGCGCAGCCGAATCACGGTGCGCAGCGCCTTGACGTCGTAGCCATTGCCCTTGGCCTCGGCGAAGACGTCGCGGATGTCGTCGGCGATCGCCTTCTTCTCTTCTTCGAGGCGTTCGACGCGCTCGACGATCGCCTTGAGTTGATCCTTCGCGAATCGCGTCGCGGGCGCTTCCTTGACGGCGGAGTCGGTGGTGACGGACATGAAGCGCTCCTCGCATGACGCAAACGGAGGGTCACGTTGCGCAAGCCCCGGCCGTTTCGCAAGTCGCGCGACACGTCATCCACAGTCAAAGCATGGGCGCGAAAACTTGCAGGCTTTCCGGGGCGGGATCCGCGGCAAAACACGCAAAATCGACGCCGGTGCGGGGCGTCGACTTCGCGTCGAGGTGGCGAAACGCTCAGTGCTTATGCGCGGCCTTTTCGAAGGCAGCCTTCTGCTCGCCGCTGGCTTCGCGCTGGTGCTTCGCCTTCCACTCCTCGTAGGGCATGCCGTAGACCGCTTCGCGGCTCGCGTCCCGGGTCATGGCCAGCCCCCTGGCATCGGCGGCCTCCTTCATCCAATTGGACAGGCAGTTGCGGCAGAACCCGGCCATATTCATGAGGTCGATGTTCTGCACGTCGGCTGCGCTGGCGCAGATGCTCGACCAGGCGGCGGAACACGGCGGCCTCCAGCTCGGTGCGGGTCTTGTCGTCGATGGTCATGGCGGTCCTCCAGGGTCGGTGCCAAGATAAGCCTGATCGAAGCCCCTTGCCATGATCGCCCGTGCGTGCGGACGTCGATCGCCGGACCGGGCGGCTTGGCCCAACTTTTGTTCGCAAATGTCAGGGTCATTCAACCCGCTCGTAATTGGCGGCAAGGCGTCTTATCCAGGGAGCCATCCGTTGGGTTGCCCCCATATCCGGAAGTTCATGAGCCCCTCGCGCGCCTTTCTGGCCGAGCTGTATCGAATCGCGGTCGCCGCGGCCCATCCGGCAAGCTGCCTCACACCCCACCTTCCGGATGTTCCGCCGGCGGGACGCCTGATCATCCTCGCCGCCGGGAAGGCCGCGGGCGCCATGGCCGAGAGCGCGGAAGCCCACTATCTCGACCGGTCGGGCATTCCGCTCCGCACGGGTGGCCGGCATGGCGGTCACCCGGCGCGGCTATGGCCGTCCGACCCGGATCGTCGAGATGATGGAGGCCGGCCATCCCGTGCCCGATGCGGCAAGCCTGGCCGGGGCGGAACGCGCGCTCGCGCTTGCCGCGGGCGCCTCCGCCGGAGATCTCGTGCTGGTCCTGATCTCGGGCGGAGCGTCCGCCAACTGGATCGCCCCGGCGGCCGGACTGACGCTTGCCGAAAAGCAGGCGGTGAACCGCGCCCTGCTCAAATCGGGGGCGGGGATCGGCGACATCAATACCGTGCGCAAGCACTTGTCCCGCATCAAGGGCGGCCGGCTGGCGCGCTGTGCCTACCCCGCCCCGGTGGTGACGCTCGCGATATCCGACGTCCCCGGCGACGATCCCGCCGTCATCGGATCGGGTCCGACGGTGCCCGATCCGACCACCCTCGCCGAAGCCCGCGCCGTGGCGGCGCGATTTGCGCTCCCCTTGGCGGAGCCGGTCACCAGGGCGCTCGCCGATCCCGCCAATGAATCGCCCAAGCCGGGCGACCCGGTATTTGCGCGCACCTCGTTTCGCCTCGTCGCCCGCCCGGCCGACGCGTTCCGCGCCGCCGAGGCGGCGGTGCGGGCACGCGGCATATGACTGCGTCTACCTGGGCGACCGCATCGAGGGCGAGGCCCGCGACATCGCCGCCGCCCATGCCGGCTCGCCCGCAACCTGCAGGCGCAGGGCCGGCGGGCGGTGGTGCTGTCGGGGGGAGAACTGACCGTGACGATTGCCGGAACCGGCCGCGGCGGCCCCAACCAGGAATACGCCCTGGCGCTGGCCCGCGCACTCGACGGCGCCCCCGGCATTGCCGCCGTCGCCGGCGACACCGACGGAACCGACGGCGGCGCCGGCAGCCCGGATGATCCCGCCGGGGCGTTCATCGAGGAAACCACCCTGGCACGGGCCCGCAATCTCGGCCTCGATCCCGCCGCCTTTCTTGCCGACAACGATTCCACGGGGTTCTTCGAACGGCTGGGCGACCTCCTCGAACCCGGACCGACTTTCACCAATGTCAATGATTTCCGTGCCATACTTGTTGACCCGCCATGACCTGAGCGCTACCCCGAAACCCTGCATGCGGCACCATATCGAACTCGCAGACTGGCTTCCCCCGACGTTGCGGCGGTCGGCCCAAGCCGTGCTGCTCGTCGCCGTCACGGCGCTCGCCTGGAGCTTCGCCGCGGCGCCGGCCGCGGCGGATTTCCGCTTATGCAACCAGACCAACAGCCGCATCGGCGTTGCGCTCGGCTACAAGGACAATGACGGCTGGGCGACCGAAGGCTGGTGGAACCTGCCGGCGAAGAATTGCGACACGCTGCTGCGGGGATCGCTGGCGGCGCGGTTCTATTACATCTATGCGGTCGATTACGACCACGGCGGCGAGTGGTCGGGCCAAGCCTTCATGTGCACCCGCGAAAAGGAGTTCACCATCCGCGGCACCGCGGACTGCCTCGCGCGCGGCTACGACCGCACCGGCTTCTTCGAAGTGGACACCGGCGAACAGCAGACCTGGACGGTGCAGCTGACCGAGGCCGGCGAGGGCCAGCGCCCGACGCCGCCGGCCAGCGACCCCCGACCGCGCCGCCCGCCGGCTCCGCGATCGGGCCCCGCGCCGCCGGCGGGAACCGCACCGCGATGAGGCGCAGGCGCCGCACCAAGATCATCGCCACCCTCGGTCCCGCCTCGTCGAGCCGCGAGATGATCGCGGCGCTGTTTGCCGCCGGCGCCGACGTGTTCCGCATCAATATGAGCCACACCGCGCCACGACCGCATGCGCGAGCTCGTGCGCATGATCCGCGATATCGAGGCGGCCAATGGCAGGCCAATCGGCGTGCTGGTCGACCTGCAGGGGCCGAAGCTGCGGGTCGGTGCCTTTCGGGAGGACGCCGTTCTCCTGGTCAAGGGCGCGCATTTCGTCCTCGATGCCGATCCCGCCCCCGGCGACGCGACGCGGGTGCACCTGCCCCATCCGGAGATCCTGTCCGCGCTCAGGCCGGGCCATGCTTTGCTGCTCGATGACGGCAAGATCAGGCTGGTGGCGCTGGAGGCGTCGCCGCAGCGGGCGCTGACCCGGGTCGAGGTCGGCGGCAGGCTGTCGGCGCGAAAGGGCGTCAGCCTGCCCGACACCGTGCTCGGATTTTCCGCGCTGACCGGCAAGGACCATTCCGATCTCGAAGCCGCGCCTCGATGCCGGCGCGGACTGGATCGCGCTGTCCTTCATCCAGCGGCCCGACGACATCGCCGAGGCCAAGAAGATCGCCCGCGGCCGCGCCGCGGTGATGGCGAAGATGGAAAAGCCGCAGGCGATCGAGCACCTTGCCGGAATTCTCGACATCACCGATGCCCTGATGGTCGCGCGCGGCGATCTCGGCGTCGAGCTGCCGGTGGAAAAGGTCCCGGGCCTGCAGAAGCAGATGACCCGCGCCTCGCGCCGCGCCGGCAAGCCGGTGGTGATCGCGACCCAGATGCTGGAATCGATGATCCAGAGCCCGGTGCCCACCCGGGCCGAAGTGTCCGACGTCGCCACCGCCATCTTCGAGGGCGCGGACGCGGTGATGCTGTCGGCGGAATCCGCCGCCGGGCAGTATCCCGTCGAGGCGGTCGCCACCATGGATCGCATCGCCATCGAGGTCGAAGGCGATCCGACCTACCGCAGCATCATCGATGCCCAGCGCGCCGCGCCGGAGGCGACCGGCGCCGACGCCATCGCCGCGGCG
Source organism: uncultured Alphaproteobacteria bacterium (assembly GCA_963795865.1). Classification (GTDB taxonomy): domain Bacteria; phylum Pseudomonadota; class Alphaproteobacteria; order Rhizobiales; family Xanthobacteraceae; genus JAJPKK01. Next base: position 81,495 of record CAWCJX010000026.1, on the reverse strand, counting down.
GCGCGCGAGATCGCCGAGACCCTCGATCTCAGCGCCCTCGTGTGCTGGACCTCGTCCGGCGCGACCGCGCTGCGGGTGGCCCGCGAGCGCCCGCAGGCGCCGATCGTGTCGATCTCGCCGAACATCGCCACCGGGCGCAAGCTGGCGCTGGCGTGGGGCGTCCACAGCGTCATCGCCGAGGATGCCCACGACCAGGACGACATGGTCGACCGCGCCTGCCGCATCGCCGTCAAGGAGGGCTTCGCCGTGCCCGGCCAACGCATCATCGTCGTCGCCGGCGTGCCGTTCGGCACCCCGGGCGCGACCAACATGGTGCGCATCGCGCTGGTCGGCCCGGAGGCCGCGCGAAGCTGAGCCGCATGCGCGCCCGACCAACCGATCGCTCCCCCGACCCGTGCTCCCCGTGCTCTCCCGACCAATATCTGCGCTTGGTGAAACTGGACGGGTGGCGAGCCGTTGAACTCGTGTGTATTGGTGTGTATGTATGATTTCAAGTGTCGAGGTGCTCCGTGCGCTCCGCGACGACGGATGGAAGATAGTCCGCCAGAGGGGCAGCCACGTTCAGCTCCGCCATCCCATCAAAGCGGGGCTGGTGACGGTGCCCAGCCCGAAAAAGGATTTGCCGCTCGGTACAGTCAGAGGCATCGAGAAGCAGTCCGGATTGAAGTTCAGGCCGTGAAGACGATGGCGACAAATACCTACATCGCTTTGATCCATAAGCAGGCTGGCAGCGACTACGGCGCCTCGTTCCCCGATTTGCCGGGCTGCGTGACGGCGGGAGCCACCATTGACGAAGTGCTCTCGATGGCCAAGGAAGCGTTGGCGCTACACATCGAGGGCATGTTGGAGAATGGCGAAGAAATTCCAGTTCCCACTCCGCCCGACAAGGTTGATCGCGACGATGCGCTCTTGATCGCTGCCATCGATGTTCCCGATACCGTGAAGGTCGAGCGCGTCAACGTGACCATTCCGGCTATCGCACTCGCCCGGATCGATAAATTTGCGTTGCAACTCGGCATGACCCGATCGGGGCTCTTCGTCGAGGCGGTTTCTCGTTGGATTGCGCAGGTTCGAGAGCGAGAAATCCGCGGCCGCTCCGGAGCGAGCTGAAGCGCCGTCCGACCGAGTGCCATCGGCTAGCGGATCTGCGCGCGCCGCCCATCGGTCACCGCCGATACCGAATCGATCGCCGCGACCACGTCGTCGGTGGCGACATGCTGGGGCATGTGGCCGATCCCCGGCAGGACGACGAGCCGCGCGCCCGGAACCGCCGCCGCGATGGCGCGCGAATGAAGCTGCGGCGACACCGTATCGTCGGCATCGCCGGTGAGCACCACCGTCGGCACCGCGATGTCGCCATAGCGCGGCACCTGCGCGGTGACGAAGGCTTTCAGGATCGCGATGTCCTGGGCGTTGGCGATGAATTCCGCCGGCCGCAACAGCAGCCTGATCCCGGCCCGGCGCAGATAGTCCGGCGGCATCGGCTGGGGGGCGAATACCGATCCAGCGCCGCTTTCGAGCAGCAATTCGCCGGCCGGCAGCGCCAGCGCATGGGCGAACACCAGGCCTGCGACCGGCGTCGTGAGCAACGCGTTGTACCAGGACAGGCCGCCGCGCCAGGGATGGGTCACCGGCGCCAGCAGGACGAGGCCGGCGAGACGATCGGGATAGGCGAGCGCGAAGGCGGTCGCCACCGCGCCGCCGAGCGAATGGCCGAGCAGCACGAACCGCTCGATGCCGATGCGATCGAGCGCCTGGGCGATCAGCGCCGCCTGCCGCGCCGGCGAGGCGTCCTGCGCCCCGCCCGGCCGGTCGCTCCAGCCGTGGCCGGGACGGTCGACCAGGACGACGCGGCGGGTTTGCGCCAGGCGGTCGCCGAGCGCGAGCCGGAGGTCGCCGAGATTGCCGCTGGCGCCATGCACCAGCACCACCGGCCACAGCGGCTCGCCGGCACCGTCGGTCGCGGCCGAGTTCGAGAACATGAAGCCGACCGCCTTCGACTTCGACGAAGCGGCCGGCCGGCGGATGCGCCGCCTCGATGCGCGCGATCGTGAGCGCGGTGATGGCGGCCCCGGCGGCGATGACGGCGGCGGCGGCGAGGAGTGCGAGGCCGATCATGTGTGAAAAACGGGGCACGGCGTGCGCATGCTGTCCAGCTGCAGATCGTCTCTTCCGACCGAAATCATGCACGAGGCAAGGGTTGGTGCGCCATCCCGATCGCCTCCAAGATGGTCGCGCCTTGCGGCGGCGCAAGGGACGCCGCGTTCGGGGCTCGCTCGGCCGGCCTCGTTCAAAACGCAAATGCCCGGCACCTGGCCGGGCACGACGCCGCCGGATCGCGCGATCTCAGATGTCGCGCCCCTCGACCTTTTCGACCAGCGTCTTGACCTTTTCCGAAACCCCCTTGAGCCGCGGATAGACCTCAAGCGCCTTGCGGTAGGCGTCGAGCGCGCGCTTTTCGTCGCCGATGTCCTGCATGATGAGGGCGAGCCCGGACAATGCACCGAAATGGCGCGGCTCCCGGGTCAGGACCTTGCTGAGATCGGCGAGCGAATTGCCATAGTCCTTTTTCAGGAAATAGACGGTGGCACGGCGGTTCCAGGCCTCGGTGTAGTCCGGCTTGATCTCGATGACGGCATCGATGAGCCTCAGGGCGAGGTCGTAATTGCTGTCGTCGATCGCCTTCTTGGCGCGGCTCATCAGCAGGCTGGTGGTGTCGTTGCCCGCCGCGGTCCACATCGCCCAGATGCGGTCTTCCACCGCCTTGGCGCTGGTGTCATCCGGCGCCGCCTTGAGTGCGCCGAACAGAAAATCGATATTTTCCGTACGGCCACCCTGGTGGATCGCGGGCAGTTGATCGGGGGGTGCGACCAAGCCCTCATGCTGAGCAAATGAGGGTCGGGGCAGGAAAGCCGTGGCCAAGGCGGCAAGCATAAGGCCTGCAAGGCAGCGCTTCATGCCACCTAGCTTATCCAGCCAGCGTCCGACTGCAAGACTGATTTGGTAACAGTCGTAAGAAATTTGCCCAGGAATTAGCCCTGCCGCGCTTTGAAGCGACGCTGTGTCTTATTTATCACATAAACGCGCCCCTTGCGCCGCACGATGCGATTGTCGCGATGGCGACCTCGCAAGGATTTCAATGAGTTACGGACTTTCATCGGACCAACCTCGACGCCTCTTACCCACGGGCTTTTTCGGCGCGGACCATAAGGACGCCACCCAACGGCGTCAATGGCGCAACCGGCATTAAAAGGCAAAACGACGCATCGCCGCAAGAATTGCCATCGCCGGAGGCGGCGTGATTTCCTCCGAAAGGTCTGCACCTTTTCGGCATCATGCGGTAGCCTCGGCAAATAAGTGCGGATCGCCGAAATGCAACGGCCGCAGCGGGAGGAATGCATATGGCTCAAGCGTCGGACAAGCTACTCGACACCATCCTTCGGGCAATGGCCACCGCCCTGATCGGGGCCGGCGCTTCGCTGCTGTCGCTCGCCGGCGTGCGCGCCCAGACCGGGCCGCTGGTCATCGCCAAGCAGGGCTATTTCTTCGTCGGCGGCGCCATCGATCCGAACCGCGAGGGCTCGCCGACCGTGGGCCACATGTATGTGGAATACCAGGTGCCGCAGCGGCTCGCGCACCCCTATCCGGTGGTGATGATCCATGGCGGCAGCCAGACCGGCACCAATTTCACCGGCACGCCGGACGGCCGCGACGGCTGGGCCCAGTATTTCCTGCGCCGCGGCTATGCGGTCTACGTGGTCGACCAGGTGGCGCGCGGCCGGGCGGCCCAGTGGTCGCAGGCAAACGGCCCGGTTTCCGCCGCCAACCTGAACCGGCTGGAGCAGCGCTTCGTCGCCCCCGAACGCTTCAAGCTGTGGCCGCAGGCGCATCTGCACAGCCAATGGCCGGGCGACGGCAAGCCGGGGGACGCGGCATTCGACCAGTTCTATGCCAGCCAGTTCCCCTCGCTGGTCGACTTTCCCATGCAGCAGGCGCTCAATCGCGACGCCACCGTGGCGCTGCTCGACCGCATCGGCCCGCCGTGGTGCTCATCCATTCCCAGTCCGGTGCGTTCGTCTGGCCGATCGCCGACAAGCGCCCGAGCCTCGTCAAGGCGATCGTTGCGGTCGAGCCCAACGGCCCGCCGGCTCACGACGTCGAATTCAAGGGCGCGCCGGACTGGTTCGCGGATGCCGCCCACACCAAGGCGGCGGGCCTGACGGACGTTCCGCTCACCTACGAGCCGCCGGTCACGGAAGCCTCGCCGCTGCAATTCGTGCGCGAGGACAAGCCGGAAAAGCCCGATTTCGTGCGCTGCTGGGCGCAGCAGGAGCCGGCCCGCAAGCTCGTCAACCTGCAGAACACGCCGATCCTGATCGTGACCTCGGAGGCGTCCTACCACGCGCTCCTACGACCACTGCACCGTGCGCTACCTCGCCCAGGCCGGGGTCAAGAGCACCTTCATCCGCCTGCCCGATGTCGGCATCCACGGCAACGGCCACATGATGATGCTGGAGAAGAACAGCGACGCCATCGCCAAGGTGATGGCCGACTGGCTCGATCGCACCCTGCCCGGCGGCGCCAAGAAGCCGCAAGGAGCCAAGGCGCGATCAGCGATGCACCCGAAGGTGCGAGGCGACAAGGCGCGATCGGCAACTGCCCTCGCTCGGCGCGGTGACGGAGGACTTCGCCGGATCGCGGCGATTTCGCTGCGTCGTGCGGCCGCAGCCGCACGGCAATCGCGGAACAGCCCGATTTCATCAGCACGGCGCCGATCGACCGCGCGCGGGGACGTTGGGGGAGTCATTCAAGGTTCCCGCAGAAGCTCCTTTCAAATGTTTCGCCGCATGCGTGCAGATTCATTTGTGCTCGCGCAAATAGCGCAGGTTGCCAAATTTCGATTGGAATAATTCTAATCTTGTAGCTATTCTAAACTGGTCGGTGGGCGCGCATGCGGATGGGAATGTCGACGGGGGAGGGCGTGATGCGCTTGGAGTCACAGTCCGCCGCTCGGCGGTATTGCTGCTGGCCGCGGGTTCGCTGTGCCTCCCCGGTCCGCGGCTCACCCATGCCGCCGACGAGATCCAAGTCTACAACGCCGAGATCAACGAGGTCGGCCAGTTCTCGGTGCAACAGCACCTCAACTACACCATCACTGGCATCCCCACCGCCGGCTTATCCCGGGCGCCCTGATCTCGAACCATGCACTGAACGGCACGCCGGAGTTCGCCTATGGCGTGACGCCCTGGCTCGAGCTCGGTCTCTACGTTCCCTGGGCGGTGAACGAGCAAGGGCAGTTCCTGTCGAACAATATCAAGCTGCGAACCCTGTTCGCGGTACCCGACGCCGCCAAGAAGGACTTCTTCTACGGCCTCAATTTCGAATACGACTTTCCGAGCTGGCCCTTCGTGCCCTCGCGCTTTGCCATGGAAGTCAGGCCGATCATCGGCTGGCGCAATCCTCAATGGGAGTTCATCGTCAATCCGATCATCGATTTTGCCTGGGGTCAGCTCGGCACCGCCGATTTCGCTCCCGCCGCCCGGCTGGCGCGCAATCTCGGCGAGGACCGCTTCATCGGCCTCGAGTACTATACGGGCCTCGGAACTCCCGGCAATTTCCCCTCCTTTGCACAGCAGTCGCACCAGCTGTTCGCGGTGACCGATTTCAAGATCGGCGAGATCGACGTCGATCTCGGCATCGGCTACGGCCTCACCGCAGGCTCCGACCGCTGGGTCGCCAAGACCATCCTGAGCTATGCGTTCCCGGTGCCCGGGAAGAAGGATGATAATTCCAGCACCGGGCTGAAGACGCCGCCCAGCCATGCGCTCCATGTTCAGCCAGCAATCACCGGAGCAAATGGCCCGCAACCCGCTGGCCGGCCTGCAATGAGCGATCTGGAATGGCAAGCGATGCCGCCGGCGCCTTGCTCCGACGCACCGGAATGATAGACATCCGCGGTCGCAAACGGCCGCGGTGAACCATGGCGCGCATTCCGCTGATCGAAGAAGCCGAGCATCCCGAGCTCGCGGAAGTGATCGCCCGCATCAAGGCCGGGCGCCGCGGCGGGCTGCTCAACGTCTACAAGCTGCTGCTGCACAGCCCGGCGCTGGCGCAGACTTGGTTCGACCACAACGGCGCGGTGCGATGGAAGACAGAGCTCACGGGGCGGCTGCGCGAGATCGTCATCATCCGCATCGCCCATCTCAACGGGGTCGACTACGTGCTCGCCCAGCATGTGCCGGGCCTGGCCGTCGCGGAGGGGCTGAGCCTCGCCGAATGCGAGGCGCTGGCGGACTGGCGGGCCACCGCCCTGTTCGATGCGCGCGAGCGCGCCGCGCTCGCCTATGCCGAAGCGATGACCATGGGCACCTCGGTGCCCGACGCGGTGTTCGCCGAGGTGCGGCGGCATTTCGGCGACCGCGAGATCGTCGAGCTGTCCGTGCTCATCGGCACCTACATCATGCACAACCGCGTCATGAAGGCGCTCGCGATCGACCTGGAGCCCGAGGCCAATCGCGGGCGATAGCCTGATGACACGAGCACGGATCGGGCCCTGAGGTCAGGCGGTCAGGGTACGGGTGATGCCGCGCCACAGATTGCGGCACAGCGTCTCGACGTCGTGCAGCGCATTGGTGCGCGCGCCGACGGCGGTGTGGGGCATCAGGATGACGTTGCCGCCGCGGTGGCGCAGCAGCGGATCGGCCGGGTCGGCCGGCTCGGTGTAGCCGACATCGAGCCCGAGGCCGCCGAGGCGGCCGGCGGCGAGCGCCTCGACCAGGGCGTCATGGTCGATCAACTCGGCGCGGGCGACATCGATCAGGACCGCGCCGGGCTTGATCCGGGCGAGCGCATCGCGGCCGATCAGGCCGCGCGTCGTCTCGTTGAGCGGCAGTTGCACGAGGATGTAGTCGGCCTCGGCCATCAGGTCGCCGAGCGGCAGGTAGTGCGCGCCGAGGGCGTGCTCGACCGCGGCGGACAGCGGCGTGCGCTGGAAATAGACGACCTTCATGGCGAAGGCGCGGGCGCGGTGGGCGACCTCGCGCCCGATCTCGCCGAAGCCGACGATGCCGAGGGTGGCGCCATGCACCGTCTTGAGCCCGGTGATGCCGGCGAAGTTCGAGTAGCCGATGTAACGGGACTGCGGCCGCACCGCAAAGCCCGCCGCCCGCAGCGCGGCCTCCTCGACCACGCCGTTGAACTCGCCGATCCGCTTGGCGAGCGCGAGCAGCAGCGCGAAGGCCTGTTCGGCCACCGCCACATTGACCATGCGGTGCAGGGTCTCCACGGCGATGCCGCGCGCCGCGCAGGCGGCGTGATCGATATTGGCGGTGATGGTGCCGAACTTCTGCACCACCGCGAGACGCCGCGCGCCGGCGAGGATGGCGTCGTCGATGACGAGGCTCTCGACGACGACGCCGTCGGCGTCGGCGATCTTCGCCGCGAGATCGGCCTGATCCCGGGCAAACACGATTTCGGCCGGGTAGAGGCCCGCCAGGCGCTGCTGCAGGCGCCGGCACCAGCCGAGGAAATCCGGCTCGTCATGGGCAAAGAATTCGGCCACCGCCTGCCGGTGCGCCGGCGGGGTCGCGGGATCGAGCACGACCGGAATGATCTTCAGGAAATGGTCTTCTTCGATCACAATGCGAGGCATGCGCAACCGCGGATGAGGCCGGAGTAAGCGAGGAAAGGAGGCGCGATGCCGTGACCCCTATCATGTCGGGTGGACGCTCCCAAGATTTTTCGGGGTGTGCGGGGATGCCGCTCAGCGCCCGTTCCGGCGGCGTTCGACCGCGCAGGCCAATGCTCAGCGCAGGAGGCTGAGCAGATAGCGTCCGTATCCGTTGTTCCCGAGTTCGCGGCCCAGTCGCTCGAGCTGGTTGGAATCGATGTATCCCTTGTGCCAGGCGATCTCCTCGGGGCAGGCGATCTTGAGACCCTGGCGCTTCTCCAGCGTGCGAACGAACTCCGCAGCATCGATCAGGCTGTCCGGCGTGCCGGTGTCGAGCCAGGCGAAGCCCCGGCCGATCAGCTTCACCTCCAGCCGGCCCTGCTCGAGATAGGTCCGGTTGACGTCGGTGATTTCGAGCTCTCCGCGCGCCGACGGCTTCAATGCCGCGGCGATCTCGACCACGTCGGGACCGTAGAAATAGAGCCCCGTCACCGCCCAGTCGGACCGCGGCGCTTTGGGCTTTTCCTCGATCGAGATCGCCTTCATCTGCGCGTCGAACTCGATCACGCCATAACGTTCCGGGTCGACCACGCGATAGGCGAAAACGGTCGCGCCGTGACGGTGGTCGAGCGCGCCGGAAAACAGCTCGGAGATGCCGTGACCGTAGAAGATGTTGTCGCCGAGGATCAGCGCCGACGACGATCCGGCGACGAAATCGGCGCCGATGACATAGGCCTGGGCGAGCCCCTCCGGCCGCGGCTGCTCCGCATAGGACAAGGACAGGCCCCAGCGCGATCCGTCGCCGAGCAGATGGCGGAACCTCGGCAGGTCCTGCGGCGTCGAAATGATCAGGATTTCGCGAATCCCCGCGAGCATGAGCGTGGACAACGGGTAGTAGACCATCGGCTTGTCGTAGATCGGGATGAGCTGCTTGCTGGCCACGAGCGTCATCGGATGAAGGCGGGTGCCGCTGCCGCCGGCCAGGATGATGCCCTTCATGCGATTGTCCTCATGTCTTCGCTCCGGGTTCGAGCAGGCGATCCATGCAGGTTTCGAGCGCCGCCTGCCACTCCCTGAGCGCGACGCCGTGCACGGCCTCGATGCGGCGTCCGTCGAGGCACGATCGGGCCGGCCGCCGCGCCGCGGTCGGGTATTCGGCGGTCGCGATGTTCTCGACGCGCGCCCACGGGCCGCCACGACGCCGCGACGCCGCGAACACGGCAGTCGCAAAGCCGGCCCAGCTGGTCTCGCCCTGGCCGGCGAGATGGAAAACCCCGCGCAGCCGCCGCTCGCCCGGACTGGCGAGAAGATTTTCGATCACGCGGAGCACGGCGGGAGCGAGGTCCAGGGCGGAAGTCGGGCATCCCCATTGATCGGCGACCACACGCACGACGTCGCGATCCGCCGCGAGGCGCAGCATGGTCTTGACGAAATTGGTTCCGAACGGGCTGTAGACCCAGGCGGTCCGCAGGATGACATGATCGGGGCCGGCCGCGGCCACGGCGCGCTCGCCGGCGAGTTTCGAGGCGCCATAGACGCCGAGCGGACCGACCGGATCATCCTCGACATAAGGCGCCGGCTTGTCGCCGGGAAAAACATAGTCGGTCGAGACGTGCACGACCGGCACGCCCATCGCGGCTGCCGCCGCGGCGACCGCACCGGCTCCCGTCGCGTTGATCGCAAAAGCGAGGTCCGGCTCGCTCTCCGCCTTGTCGACCGCGGTATAAGCCGCCGCGCAGACGACGGCATCCGGCCGGATCGATGTCAGAACCGGCGCGATCGTCTCCACCCGCGCGAGGTCGAGCTCGGGACGCGCGGCCGTGACGATACGAAGCCCGGCCGCCTCGCCCGCTTCTGCGAGGGCGCGCGCCAACTGTCCGTGCCGCCCGACGATCGCGATCCGACGCGGCGCCATCGCCGTCTACCCCGCCGGCTGCAGCGTTCCGAGGCGTTCGCCGCGATAGACGCGGTCGCGAAGCGGGCGCCACCACCATTCGTTTTCGAGATACCAGCGCACCGTCTTCTCGATGCCGGCGTCGAACGTTTCGCGCGCGCGCCACCCGAGTTCGGTCTCGATCTTGGTGGGGTCGATGGCGTAGCGATGGTCATGGCCCGGACGATCGGCCACCAAGGTGATCAGGCGCTGGTGCGGCGCAGCGTCGGGCCGCAGCGCGTCCATGACCTGCGCGATGCGTTGCACGACGTCGATATTGCGGCGCTCGTTGCGGCCGCCGACATTGTACTTTTCCCCCGGCCGCCCGCGCGATGCGATCAAGTCGAGCGCGCGGGCATGGTCGTCCACATGAAGCCAGTCGCGCACATTCGTGCCGGCGCCGTATACCGGAAGCGGCTTGCCCTCCATGGCGTTGAGAATCACGAGCGGAACGAGCTTCTCGGGAAACTGGTAGGGGCCGTAATTGTTGGAGCAGTTGGAGATGACGACCGGAAGGCCATAGGTCCGATGCCAGGCCATGACGAAGTGGTCGGACGCCGCCTTGCTCGCCGAATACGGCGACGCCGGATCATACGGAGTCGTCTCCGAGAAAAACCCGGCGTCGCCCAAGGAACCGTAGACCTCGTCGGTCGAGACATGAAGAAACCGGAACGATCGTCGGGCCGGCCCGTCCAGCGTCAGCCAATAATTTCGCGCCACTTCCAGCAGCGTGAACGTGCCGACCACATTCGTTTCGACAAACGTCCGGGCGCCGGTAATGGAACGATCGACATGGGTCTCGGCGGCCAGATGGATGATCCGTTCCGGGCGAAACTCGGAAACGGCGCGCCCGACGGCGATCTCGTCGCAGATATCCGCCTGAACGAAACGGTGATTGGGATGGCCGTCCACGGCCTTCAGGCAGGTCCGCGTGCCGGCATAGGTGAGCTTGTCGATGGTGAGGACCTGCGCCCCCGTTTCGAGCACCAGGTGGCGGACCACGGCGGAACCGATGAAACCGGCCCCGCCCGTTACCATGATCCTCATTTCGTCGTCCCTTTTCATCGCTTCATCGCTGTTTCCGCCGACCTGAAGGGCGGCAATTCCGCCAGCTTCGGGTGCCGGCGATCCCGGTCGGAAAGCTGTGCTCGCGCGGCAGCGACGGGCCAATCGATCGCAAGGGCCGGATCATCGAAGGCGAGGCCGCCCTCGTCCGCCGGACTGTAGTATGCGGTGACCTTGTAGATGACCTCGGTGTTCGGCTCCAGCGTGCAATATCCGTGAGCGAAACCGATCGGGACCCAGAGCTGCCGCCAATTCTCTGCCGAAAGCGCCACGGCGACGTGCTGCCCGAAGGTCGGAGAACCAAGGCGGATATCGACGGCGACATCAAAAATGGCGCCGCGGACGACGCGAACAAGCTTTCCCTGCGCGCGCGGCGGACGCTGGAAATGCAGGCCGCGAATGACCCCGGCCTCCCCGGAGCGGGCATGGTTGTCCTGCACGAAAATCGACGGTCCCGCCGCCGCGTCGAAGGCGTCCTGGCGGAATGTCTCCGAGAAGAAGCCCCGCGCATCGCCGCTGCGCCTGGGCGTAAACAGAACGAGGTCCGGAATTCTCAATCGCTCGTGGTTCATGTCGATGCCCGGTTTCGATGATTTAACACGCGCCCCGGTGGGGGTTGGGGCCGAGGGCTGGAAAGAAATCCGCGACGAGCGTTGAGCTCTGCGCACGAGCTCCAGGCTGTCGGCGGCATAATGCACCGCGTGCTTGAATTCGGCGCCCCAGAACCAATGCTTCACCCGCCGGTCGAGCCGAAGCCGCCGGCGCCGCGCGCGGTGTCCTCCAGCATGGCCACCTCGGTGACGTCGGCGCGCGCCACCGGCGCGACCACGAGCTGCGCGATGCGCATGGCCGCGGGTGACGAGGAAGGGCTCGCTGCCGAGATTGACCAGGATCACCAGGATCTCGCCGCGATAGTCCGCGTCGATCGTGCCGGGCGTGTTGAGCACGGTGACGCCGTGGCGCGCGGCGAGCCCGGAGCGCGGCCGCACCTGGGCCTCGAAGCCGTCCGGCAGCGCGATGGCGAAGCCGGTCGGCGATCAGCGCGCGCCCGCCGCGGCGCGAGCGTCACCGGCGCGTCCGGCGGCACCGCCGCCGCAAGGTCGAGACCGGCGGCGTGCGCGCTCTGGTAGGCCGGCAGCGGCAGGCCGGCGCCGTGCGGCAGGCGGCGGAAGCGAACCTCGGCGTGCGGTCATGATGCGGCCAGCGGCGGCTGGCGATGCGCGCGACCAGCCGCGCCGCCACCTCGTCCTTGGACTCGTCGGCCAGGACTTCGACGCCGTCGGCGGTGATCAGGTGCACCGTGTTGCGGTCGCCTCCCATGATGCCGGTCGCGGGCGACACGTCATTGGCGACGATCCAGTCGCAGCCCTTGCGCTCGCGCTTGGCGCGGGCATTCTGCGATCACCTGCTCGGTCTCGGCCGCAAAGCCGATGACGAGCCGCGGCCGCTGCGATTTGCGCCGCGCGATGGTCGGCGAGGATGTCGGGGTTCTCGACCAGCGCGAGCCTGGGCGCGCCTTCCGCGGTCTTCTTGATCTTCTGCGCGCCCGCCTCGGCGACCCGCCAGTCCGCGACCGCCGCGGCGAACACCGCGGCATCGGCCGGCAGCGCGGCTTCCACCGCGGCCAGCATCTCGCGGGCGCTCTCGACCCTGATCACCGTCACGCCGGGCGGATCGGCGAGCGTCACCGGCCCCGAGATCAGGGTGACCGCCGCGCCGGCCGCCGCCGCGGCGCGCGCGATGGCATAGCCCTGCTTGCCCGAGGAGCGGTTGGCGATGTAGCGCACGGGATCGATCGGCTCGTGGGTCGGGCCCGCGGTGACGAGCACGTGCTTGCCCGGCGAGCGGACCCGCGGCGCGGCGGCCGAGCAGCGTCTCCACCGCGGCGACGATCTCCAGCGGCTCCGCCATGCGGCCGGCGCCGGCCTCGCCGTGCTCCGCCATCTCGCCGCTGTTGGGGCCGACGGCGGTGACGCCGTCCGCCGCGAGCTGGGCGAAGTTGCGCTTGCGTCGCCGCGTGCATCCACATCCGCGGATTCATCGCGGGCGCAATCAGCACCGGCTTGTCGGTCGCGAGCAGCACCGTGGTGGCGAGATCGTCGGCATGGCCGCCCGCCATCTTGGCCATGAGATCGGCGGTCGCCGGCGCGACCACGACGAGATCGGTGTCGCGCGCGAGCCTGATATGGCCGATGTCGAACTCGGTGCCGGCGTCGAACAGGTCGAGATGGGCGCGCTCGCCGGCAATGGCGCCGGCCGACAGCGGCGTGATGAATTCCTGCGCGGCCGTGGTCATCACCACCCGCACCGCGCCGCCGCGCTCGCGCAGCCGCCGGATCAGGTCGAGCGACTTGTAGGCCGCGATGCCTCCCCCGATGATGAGGAGAATGCGCCGGCCTCGGAGCGGGTTTGGTTCGGTTGCGGTCATCATGCCAACGTGTTGCCAGAAGCCGGTTAGAAAACACGTAACTCTATGCAAATGTTCTGTGCGAAGTCTCCAGGGAACGCCGAGACAGTCAGTTCGAAACCGCCCCCCTCACCGCGCAAAAATCCCCCACGCCAGCAGCGCCGCGATCACCCACAGGGCGACCGTGCTCCACCGCGACCGGCGCGCCTCGGCGGCGCCGATCGCGGCCACGGTTTCCGGCGACAGGGCGAGGCCTTCACGGGTCGCGTCATCGAGCTGCGCGGCGACCCGCGCGGCGCGGGTCAGGAGCCCCGGCACCGCGGACAGGAAATGACCGATTTCGCCGGCTCCCTGCGCCGCGCCTTCCAGACGGCCGACCGGGCCGAGATTGCGCGCGATCCACTCCCGCACCACCGGTTCGGCGGTGGTCCACATGTCGAGCCGGCTGTCGAGGGTGCGCGCCACGCCCTCCACCACCACCATGGTCTTCTGCAGCAGCAGCAGCTCCGGCCGGGTGCGCATGTCGAACAGGCCGGTGACCTCGAACAGCAGCGTCAGCAGCTTCGCCATCGAGATGTCTTCGGCGGTGCGGTTGTGGATCGGCTCGCCGATGGCGCGGATCGCCTGGGCGAAGCTGTCGACGGCGTGATGCGGCGGCACGTAGCCCGCCTCGAAATGCACCTCGGCGGTGCGGCGATAGTCGCGGGTGATGAAGCCGAGCAGGATTTCCGCGAGGAAGCGGCGTTCCTTGAGGCCCAGCCGTCCCATGATGCCGAAGTCGACCGCCACCAGCCGGGCGTCGGCGTCGACGAACAGGTTGCCGGGATGCATGTCGGCGTGAAAGAAGCCGTCGCGCAGGGCGTGGCGCAGGAAGCTCTGGATCACCGCGCGGCCGAGCGCGGCGAGATCGAAGCCCTTCGGCGAGGAGCGCCGCGCGGTCGTTGAGCGGCGTGCCGTCGATCCATTCCAGCGTCAGCACGTTGCGCGCGGTCAGGGTCCAGTCGACCGCAGGCACGCGGAAATCGCGGTCTTGCCTTGGTGTTCTCCGCCATCTCCGAAAGCGCGGCGGCCTCGAGTCGGAAATCCATCTCCATCGCGACCGAGCGGGCGAGCGTGTCGACCACCTCGATCAGCCGCAGCCGGCGCGCCTCGCGCCGAGAGCGCCTCGGCGTTGCGGGCGACGAAACGAAACGCCGCGAGATCGGCCTGGAAGCGCCGCTCGACGCCGGGCCGCAGCACCTTGACGGCGACGGCGCGCCGGCCGTCCGCGGTCGCGATCTCGGCGCGGTGCACTTGCGCAATCGAGGCGGCGGCGACCGGCGGCCCGAAGCTGACGAACACGTCCGAAAGCCTGCGGTCGAGTGCCGCGGCCACGGCGGCCTCGGCCTCCGCCTGCGGGAACGGCGCCATCCTGTCCTGCAGGCTTTCGAGATCGCGGGCGAGCACCGGGCCGACCACGTCGGGCCGCGTCGCCAGGAACTGGCCGAGCTTCACATAGGACGGGCCGAGCGCGGTCAAGCGCGGCGGACAGCCGATAGGCGCCGGCGCCGCCGTCGCGCCGCTCGATCAGCCGGGCCGCGCGCAGGCCGAGGCGCGCCGGCAGCGGCAGCGGCGCCGGATCGACGAGGCCGAGCACGCCTTCCCGCGCGAACACGAAGCCGGCATGGCCGAGGCGGACGAGATGGGCGAGCGCTGCGATCACGGCTTCACGTCGGGACGGCTCACAGCCGCCAGGCGGAATGCAGCGCCACCACGCCGCCGGTGAGCAGGCGGTGGCTGACGCGGCTCAGGCCCGCCGTGGCGATCATCTCGGCGAAGGCATGATGGGCGCGGGAACCTGCGGATGGACTCGACGAGATAGCGATAGGAATCGGCATCGCCCGCCACCGCCCGGCCCAGCGCCGGGATGACGTTGAAGGAATAGAAGTCGTAGAGCGCATCGAGGCCGGGAACGTCGACGGTGGAGAATTCGAGGCAGAGAAACCGGCCGCCGGGCCGCAGCACGCGATGGAATTCGCGCAGCGCCACCTCGATCCGCGGCACGTTGCGGATGCCGAAGGCGATCGTGCAGGCATCCTGGCTGCAGTCGGCAAACGGCAGCGCCTCGGCATTGCCGGCGGCAAAGGTGACGACGCCGTCGAGCCCGCGTTCCCGTGCCCGCGCACGCCCGACCGCGAGCATGTCGGGATTGATGTCGCAGACCGTGACCCTGGTCGCGGGGCCGCCGGCCTCGGCGACCCGAAAGGCGATATCCCCGGTGCCGCCGGCGACATCCGCCACCGCGAACGGACGCATGCGGGGCGGGTTGAGCATGGTCACCATCGCGTCCTTCCAGGCGCGATGGAGCCCTCCCGACATGAGATCGTTCATCAGGTCGTAGCGGCGCGCGACCCGGTGAAAGACCTCGTCCACCATCGCCTGCTTGCGGTCGAGTTCGACGGTCTGGAAGCCGAAATGGGTTTCGCCGGTGTCCGGCATGGCAATCCTCGGTTCGCCGGGACCATAGCCCGGGAGGGGCCGAGGCGCTATCAAATCCCAGGTCATCGAATCCTAGGCGATCAAATCGCAGGTCAAATCCCAGGCCCGTGGCAGATAGGAAGGCTCTGCGTGCCCGAACTTCCCGAGGTCGAGACGGTGCGGCGCGGACTGCAGCCGGTCATGGAGGGCGCCCGCATCGTCAGGTTCGAGGCGCGCCGGCCCGGACCTGCGCCGGCCGCTGCCGCCCGACTTCGCCAAGCGGGTCGAGGGCCAGACCGTCACCGGAATCGGGCGCCGCGCCAAGTACCTCACCGTCGACCTGTCCTCCGGCGACGTGCTGCTGATGCATCTCGGCATGTCCGGCTCATTCCGCGTCAGCCATGAGGACGAAGAACGCGCCCGGCGTCTTCCATCACCCGCGATCGGCGGCCCCGGCTCATGACCATGTCGTGTTCCACATGTCGTCGGGCGCCACCGTGACGTTCAACGACCCGCGCCGGTTCGGCCTCATGCTGCTGGTGCCGCGCGCCGAACTCGCGACCCATCCGCTGATGCGCGAGGTCGGCCCGGAGCCGCTCGGCAACGCCTTCGACGCCGGCCTTCTGGCCGCGGCTTGCGCCGGCAAGAAGACGAGCCTCAAGGCGGCCTTGCTCGACCAGACCGTCGTCGCCGGGCTCGGCAACATCTATGTCTGCGAGGCCCTGCACCGGGCACATCTGTCGCCGCGACGCCGCGCCGCCACCATCGCGACCCGCGGCGCGCCGAATGCGCGCGCCACCGCGCTCGTCGAAGCCATCAAGGCGGTGCTCAACGCGGCGATCAAGGCCGGCGGCTCGTCGCTGCGCGACCACCGGCAGACCGACGGCGAGCTCGGCTATTTCCAGCACCATTTTCGCGTCTATGACCGCGAAGGCGAACCCTGCGCGACCCCGGGATGCCGAGGCACGGTCAAGCGCATCGTGCAGAACGGGCGCTCGACGTTCTTCTGCCCGGTTTGCCAGAAGTGAGAGACCCGGGATCAGCCGGCAAGCGCCACCCGGCACAACTTTTCTCAAGGTTTGCCGATCTTCTCCAGCGCGTCGCCGGCATCCGCAAGCGCCGCAATGATGTCGCCGCCGCTTTGCCGGATGAAATATTCGACTTGAAGGTTGACGATCGAACCTTCGTTGTCGGCGGACAGCCGGAAGTCGCCGCGATAGCCGACGATCGGCTTGCCCTTGGCGAAGGCGTAGCCGATCTCCGCCGCGGTCCCGCTGTCGACATCCACGCCGTCGAGGCAGGCAAACACCGCGTCGCACCGATCGATCGCGCGGCGGTTGTTGCCGCCGATCTCGACATTGAGCTGCCGCCAGGCGTCGCGCCGGGCTTCGCCATAGGGCATGGTGCGGACGGCATCGATCTTGCGCGAATCCGTGAGTGTCCAGGGATCGAGGACCTCATGGCCGAGACGACTCAGCTCGGGAATGATGCGGGTATCGGAGAAAGCGCGGCCTGCCTCCGAAAAGCCGAGTGGGCCGGCGGCGTATATCTTCACGACATTCTCCTTTTCCGGGATTTATGCGACGCTGCCCGGCTCCCTGCAGCCGCAGCGCGGTTGGTCGACATGTAAAGCAACTGTCATTCTATTTATTGTACCATCGGTGCATCCGCCCTCAAAAAGGACATCGGTTCACCGGACGGCCCATTCGCAACGCAATCTTCCTCAATTCATCGACGTCAAGCGCGGAATTGCCCGCGCCTCTGTCCTGGAGAAAACCCATGAAACAAAAATCCATTATCGCAGCTGCCATCGTGCTGTGGCCGGTATCGGCATTCGCCTGGGGCCAGGAAGGCCATTCGATCGTTGCGGAAATCGCCCAGCGTCATCTGGCGCGCGATGCGCCCGCAGTCATGAGCAGGATTGTGTCCATTCTCGAGCCCGGCACGTCGCTCGCCTCCATTGCGAGCTGGGCGGATGCGTACCGCGACGAAGACTCCGGCACCTTCAACTGGCATTTCGCCGATATTCCGATCGCCAATGATCGCTACGACGCAATGGTCGAATGCATGCGCACGAACAAAGGAGACTGCATCGTCGCCGAACTGGACCGCCTGCGCAACGACATCCGCTGCAAGAAAGGCGAAGAGCAGAGGATGGCACTGATGTTCGCCGTCCACTTCATCGGCGACATCCATCAGCCGCTGCACACCGTCGCCGATGCGGTCGGCGGCAACACCATCGATGTCGTCGCCTTCATGCATGGCGCGCGCTGCAAGATCGATTGCCGCATGAGCAAGGTCGACACCAATCTGCATGTCGTCTGGGACACGACCCTCATCACCATGACGACGTGGGATTGGGGTTCATATGTTACGCGCCTCGAACGCGGCTGGCTCGCCGGACCGGGAGCCCGGATCCCCGGCATCGACGGCGGACGACCGGACCAGTGGGCCGATGCGACCCACAAGGTCGCGCAGGATGTCTGGCGGCTCACGCCCCCGCACCGGATCCTCGATGAGACCTATTATGAAACCGTGTTGCCGGTGCTCGACCAGCAGCTCGGGCTGGCCGGGCTGCGTCTGGCGCGATTCCTCGAGGACGCGTTCGGCTCGGACCTGTGCCCGGTTCCCTGAGATCGGGCCCCGGGCGCGGCGACGACACGAACGCCGCCTTTCATTCGATGAAGTAAAACGGATTGGGAACCTTGAAGATCATGTCCGCGTGCCCGTTCACCAGATCGCTTTCCTGGTCGCCGACATTCGCGATGATGGTATAGCCCCGCTGCTCGATCTCAATCCGCGCGGCGGTCTTGTGTTCCGAAACGGGGCGACGGCCGGTCTTGGGATCGCGCATGAACAGCCCGTCCCAGCCGAAATAGCCGACCTTGCGGAGATTGAACTCGGTGGCGGCCTTTTGCACCGGATCGTCGACCCGGCCGGTAATGAAGAAAACCGCCACACTCCTCGCTTTGGCGGCATTGAAAAGCTCCAGCGTCGGTGGGATCGCAACGCCGGCGGCGCTCAATACCCAGTCGCGCTGGCCGCACGCCGACTGGGTATCGCCATCACAGGCGCCGTTTTCGATGTAGCCGAAGTCGTTGCGCTTTATTTGCGCCCAGTTCGAAAGCGACGTCTCGTCGATATCGAGGACGATCGCCGGATTGACCACCTGCCCGGCGCGTTGCTCGACCCAGGCTCGCGCCTTGGCGAGCTCGGTCCGCACGTCCGCTTCGTAGGCGGAGCATTGGTAATACAGGAGCTGCAGCTTCAATTGGCCGAGATTCGGCCTGGCCGGATCGAAGGCGCTTGCCGGCGCAGGCGGCGTGCAGTTCGCCGCCTCCTGGGCGGGGGCGGGGCCGCGCAGCAGCAACGAGACGAGCATTGCCCCGGCCACAATGGCCGCCCATCGCCGAAAGCTGTGCCGGCCGCCTACGGATAATGTCCTGCGCTTGAATATTGAAAACATCATTTCCTCCATCGAATTCGCACGTCATGAATGGCGGGAAACGGCAGCGAGAATGGAAACCATCTCCCCTTCGGTGTTGCTTATGGAATACGATTCAATCACAACCAGACTACTGATTGGTGACAGTGAATTCGTCCAGCCACCTGGCGATGACGGCCGCGATCTCCTGGTTGTTCTTCTCCAGCATCATGACGTGGCTGTTGCCGTGGATGCCGATGTCGGCAAGCTTGATATAGCTCGGCTTCACCCCGGCCTGCTGGAGATACCTGACGGTGCAATGGTCGTAGGGCGCGTGGTATGAGGCCTCCGAGGTCAGCACCAGGATCGGCGACCTTCTGCAGGTTGGGCAATTGCCGCGCCGGCTCCTGCTGGGCGTAGCAGCGCACCAGTTCGGGCGCGTCGGCCTTGTCCTGGCGGACGATCTCGAGCTCGGAGGCGTCCTTGATCGCCGGCGCATAAGTGAGCGGTACCCCGGTGATGCCGTAACCCAGCGCGATCGGCCCTTCCTTGAACCAGTCCGGTGCGCCGATGAAATCCACCGAATGGAACGGCGGACCGTTCGGCTCGATGGCGAGGAGCGCCTTGACGAGGTCCGGCCGCGCATCGGCGACCGGCCAGCCGAAGGCACCGGCCTGGCTGTGGACGAGCAGGATCGACGGGCCGATCTTTTCCAGCAGCGCCAGCAGGGCGTCGCGATTGAGCACCTGCTGCTTGGCGAAGCTTTCGATCGCGGGCAGCTGGCCGGACGCGAGCTGCATCGAGGCATCGTCGTCGGGCGCGCCGCTGCCCGGCCATTGGCTGTGCAGATGGGCCTGCGGCCACAGCTTCGATTTCTCCTGGGAGACGAAACGCGAGGCCGAGTTGCTGCGCAGCACATTGCGGCTCGGTCCGTAGGCGCCGGCGAGGTAGCCGGAGCGGCCGCGGCCGGGCTGGTCGACCACGTACACCGCGTAGCCCTGGCGCACGAAGTACTGCGCCCAGCCTTCCCGGCCGTCCGGCGTGCCGGTGAAATTGGTGCCCGACATGGTGCCGCCATGCACCATGATGATCGGATACGGCTTGGTCTTGCGCGCGGGAATGCGGACTTCGACATACATCTGCCCGCTGATGTATTCGCGGCCGTCGACCATGGTCGGCTTGCCGCCGACATAGAAGAAGCCGTCGCGCGCGAGCACGAGGTCTTCCGCCGCGACGGCGGTTGCCGATGCCAGCATGAATGCCGCGACGGCGCAGGCCGAGCTCATCCGAATGTGTGTTGCAATCATGGCAGCCTCCCTGCGGCGATGATCCCCTTCGTCGATCGCCGGAGAGTATACGCGAAGTCTGGGGGGTGTTCTCTCGAAGCATGCCCCGCCAGGATCGCCGCCCGCTTGCACGCCCGGAGCCGAAGCTGGGGTTGCGCCGGGCTTCGGCCGGCGCGTGCCATCAAAAGAGCGATCCGGTCGAAATTTCGTCATCCCGGCGTCATAGGCTGTCAACTTCGTGAGGGCGACGCAATGGTGGGGACCATCCTTCTACCCAGTCCGAACATAAGGCATTGCGGCGCCGGCCGCTGCCCGCATCACCGCGAAAAGTTGGCGCCTTCCAAGTCATTTGTGCGGGGAAAAAGCGAATCACGTATTGAATTGTCGCGTCCGCCACCTTGTAATGCTGCACCGCGGGAACGAAAGCCCTCATGACCAGTCCGATTTCAGGTGGAACGTCCGTTGCGAGGGTTTCCGGCTTCACGGCGGCGGCCATCGTAGTGGCCGACATGGTCGGCGTCGGGGTGTTCACCAGCCTGGGGTTCCAGGTGAAGGACATCACATCCGGCTTCTCGCTGCTGCTGCTGTGGGCCGTCGGCGGGATCGTGGCGATGTGCGGGGCGATCTGCTATGCGGAACTCGCTTTGATGTTTCCGCGCTCCAGCGGGGAATACAATTTCCTGCGGCGCATCTATCACCCGGCCTTCGGCTTTCTGGCGGGCTGGCTGTCGGCGACGGTCGGCTTCTCGGCGCCGGTCGCGCTCGCCGCCATGGCATTCGGCGTCTATTTCCGGTCCCTGGTGCCGGACGCGCCGACGCTGCTGCCCGGGCTCGCCGTGGTTTGGCTCATCTCGCTCGTGCATCTGCGCGGCATCCGGCACGGCAGCGCCTTCCACAACGTCTGGACCACCGTCAAACTGCTGCTGATCGTGGCGTTCCTGGCGTCCGGCTTCGTGTTCGGCAGCCGGCAGCCGATTTCATTCGCACCGAGCGCGATCGACCTGACCTTCGTCACCAGCGCGCCGTTCGCCATCAGCCTCGTCTTCGTGATGTATTCCTATTCGGGCTGGAACGCCGCCACCTACATCATCGAGGAAATCCGGGAGCCCAATCGCAACCTGCCGCGCGCCCTCTTCCTCGGAACGGCGATCGTGACCGTGCTTTATGTCGGCCTCAATGCCGTCTTCCTCGCGGTCACGCCGATGCAGGAACTGGCCGGCCAGCTCGACGTCGCCATGGTCGCCGGCAGCCATATGTTCGGCGATTTCGGCGGCCGTATCGTCGGCGTCCTGATCTGCATCGGCCTCGTCTCCTCCATCAGCGCCATGATGTGGATCGGGCCGCGCGTCACCATGACGATGGGCGAGGACATGCCGCTGCTGCGGCTGTTCTCGCGCAAATCGAAGAACAACGTCCCGGCCTTCGCCATCGTCTTCCAGCTCCTGGTCTCGAGCGTGCTGCTGTTGACCCAGAGCTTCGAGGCGGTGCTCGATTTCATCCAGTTCAGCCTCACATTCTGCTCGTTCTTCACCGTGCTCGGCGTCATCACGCTGCGCATGACCCATCCCAAGCTGCCGCGGCCCTATCGCGCCTGGGGCTATCCGGTGACGCCGCTCGTTTTTCTCGCTGTGATGCTGTGGATGATGTACTATCTCGTCGTCAACCGGCCGCTGCAATCGCTCGCGGGATTCGCGATGATGCTCTCTGGCCTCGCGATCTATGGCGCTTCTCTCTGGTTGTCGAACTTCATGTCCTCGGACACCTCCCAAACCACGGTCTAAAGCGGAAATCTTCAAAGTGCGGAAAATGAGATTTGCTGCTCTTCTCGCGAGCCTCCTGGCACTGTCGATGGCGATCGCCCCGGCGCGTAGCGCCGAGGTCGCCAGCCCCGACGACACGGCGCGATTCCTGGCCGGGCTCAGTCCCTCTCCGGGATCGCCGCTGGCGCCCCTCACCAAGGACCCGAGCTGGCAACAGCACGCGAACCATTTCAACTCGATCTTCGGACAGGTGGACCGCAATCACCTGGCGAAGGTCCGTGCGTTCGCCAAGGCGCGATTGACCACGACCGCACGATACCATGCTGTACATGTTCAGCGGGCCCGATGCCCTGCACGCGCTCGCGTTTTTTCCCAGCGCGTCACAATTATGTGTTGAGCGGCCTGGAACCGGTGGGCGAGATTCCCCCGTTGGCCAACCTGCCTCGCGCCACCGTGGCGCGGACGTTGCGAAACCTGGAGACCGAGCTGAATTCGCTGCTGTCGCTCAGCTTCTTCATCACCAAGAACATGCGCAGCCAATTGAACGCCGGGCCGGTGTACGGCACCCTGCCGGTGATTTACGTATTCCTGGCGCGCTCCGGCAAGACCATCCACGAGACGAAATTCGTCAACCTCGACAATGCGGGCAACGAACGGGCGCCCGACGAGCCGGGGGTGAAATCCGCCGCCAAGGGCGTGAAGATCGTGTTTTCGGCGGGCGAAGGCCCGATGCAGACGCTGTACTATTTCAGCACCAATCTCGCCAATGACGGCGTGAAGACCAGCGGCTTCTTGGCCTTCTGCGAAAAGCTCGGCGTTGCCGACAGCTTCATAAAGAGCGCGTCATATCTGCTGCACAGCGGCAATTTCTCGACCGTGCGCAACTTCATGCTCGACCACAGCGCAACGATCCTTCAGGACGACTCCGGCATTCCCGTCAAATATTTCGACCGCACCAAGTGGCAGCTCCAGCCGTTCGGCCGGTATTTCGCTCCGATCTCGATTTTTGCACAACATTATCAGCCGCAGATGTCGGAGGTTTTCCGCAAGGGCCCGGCAGTCCCGATCGACTTCGGCCTCGGCTACCGCTGGCGCATCAACGAGTTCGAACCTGCTGCTGGCCCAGAAGAGCGGTGAATCCAAGCCCAATTAGGCTGGTTTTAACCACCCGTTTCATACACTTGGATTGAGGCCGAGGGTGCCCGCGCGGGCGCGACGAGGTCGCAACGGGTCGCGGGCACTCGACCCAAAAATTCATGCCGTGGCCTCCAGCCGAAGGCCCGTTCATGTTTTGTGCGCCGCCGGCGCGACGACTGCTCACGTGGTGAGACCTCAGCTGACGGAACCGACTGTTTGACAAATAGCCGCATGACTTCAATAAATTAGGTGGCTTGCAGTCCGCCCATGAGGGGAACTCGCAGACGGGGTGGGGCCCGCGCTGCGCGGTCACCAAAATAGTGACACAGTCTTTATCGAAGCTGGCGACAGTGGGGTGGGGGAATAGTGCATTACCGGGATCTAAGCCCGGCGCCGCGAACATTCCGAAGGCCGGCCGCAGGCTCGGTCCCGGGTCACGCGTGCGCCATGCCAGTGCAACTCCGGGGACGCAATGGCGTCCCGAGCGCGAGGTCGCGCGGGTTCCGCGCGCGCCGAGCCAGGCCGATCGTCCCAACATCGACCGCCCCCGTGGATCGCACACGTCGATCGCACTACTCCGAACGCATCTATCGATCGATCCACGAACACAGGTCGATCGCACAATCGATCGCATCACTCCGACCGCGCCAACATCGATCGCTACAACGTCGATCGTCACAACGTCGATCGTAATATCGACCGCAATCACAATGTCGATCGCTACAGTGTCGATCGCAGCCGCATTCGGCTGGACACCGGGGTGGCGACCGGCAGCGCGAAAGAGCGGCTCGAGCACGGGGTGATGCTGGCTTCTGCCGGCCTTCTCATCGGCGCCGCGGGCTGCTTCTGGCTGCTGTTTGGCGTATTCGGCGCTCCCTTTGCGGTCACCCGCACGCGATCCTGCAAGCGCCCTCCACCACCGGCTATGCCGCCGCGGAGGTCGTCAGGTCCGGCAAGTCGGATTCGCTCGCGCGATCCGCTCACCCGATGATCGCACGGGCGGACGCGCGTCGTGGCGATCGAGCGGGTCGTGCGCAAGCGCCCGCTCGGACGCGCGGGCGGCGCACATCGGCGGGTCCACCGTCTCGGCTCAAACATCGAGCTATTTCGAACCGGAGCCGGATCGGGTGAGGACAAGGATCGGATCAAGGCGACCACCAGCCAGCCGCTGACCCGCCTTGCGGGCCTGGAGATGCCCGCGCCGCGTTCCCGCCCCGCCCTGCAGCCGGGGATTGCGCGCATCCCCCCCGATGGCGATGCCAGGACAGCGCTGATCGATTTCAAAACCGCGCCTTTCCCCTATGACGGCAGGATGCCCGGATCGGACCGGCCGTTCCTCGATGCCGGGCAAGCGGGACATCGCGGCCACACCAATTTCCGCGGACGGGTGCTGTGGGAGTTGGAAACCTTCAGCGATCCTCGGGTGCTGCTCCACATTCCGCCCGGCTTCGACGCCAATCGGCCCGGCGTAATGGTGGTATTCTTCCACGGGCACGGCGCCAATCTGGCGACCGATGTGCGCGACCGCCAACAGGTGCCGGCGCAGATTTCGGCGTCAGGCATGAATGCGGTCCTGGTCGCGCCCCAGTTTGCCTTCGACGCCGCCGATTCGAGCGCGGGCAAATTTTGGGAGCCCGGCGGATTCAAGCGCTTCGTCGACGAGGCCGCCGAGCAGCTCGCCCGGCTGCATGGCGACCCGCAGACAGTGCGGACATTCGCCGACATGCCGATCGTGATCGTGGCCTACAGCGGCGGCTTCGGGCCGACGCTGGCGGTGCTCGATCACGGCGGTGTCAAGTCGCGGCTGCGCGGGATCGTCCTGCTCGACGCTCTCTACAGCGGAATCGACAAGTTCGCGAACTGGATCGCGGACAACAGATCCGGCTTCTTCGTGAGTTCCTACACGCCGCACACGCGAGGCCACAACGCCGACCTGGAGCAGTTGCTCAGGGCCAAGTCGGTGCCGTACGGCGCCGAATTGCGGCACGACCATTTGCCCGGCAGCGTCACCTTCCTGCCGGCCGGCCCCATCTCGCACCGCGATTTCGTGACCCATGCGTGGGCCGACAGCCCGCTGAAGGATATTCTCGTGCGGCTCGACGACTATGATCCGAGGGTCCAGACCGCGACGGCCGCGGCGGCTGCACGCCCCCTCGCGGCCACAGCGGCGCCATCGCGCAATTAGAGCGATTTTCGTTAGGGTCAACGTATTTGGCGGGGAACGGGACGTGCCCGGCCACGACGATTGCGTATGAGCGGAACGTGGTCTGGAGCGGCGCATATGGGCGATGTAAGATCGCCGTTCGAGCGATAAGATAGCCACGCGAAGAAGCCTTGCCCTTTGTTCGGCATTCTTGTGCTTCCACCGCGTCGCCTCGGGCAGCAGCAGAAACCGCCCGGGCCGGTACGAACAGAGGAGATGCCCGATGTCCAAGTTCTCTTTGTTGGGCGCCGCGATCGCGCTGTTTTGTGCCGGCGCCGCGCTCCTGCCCGCACCGGCCGTGGCTCAGCAGAAGGCCGCGGTGCCGGACTTCACCGTCGACGACAAATCGGCGTGGCTCATGGTGGGCGACGAACTGCTGCCGCCGCCGAGCGGGCCCGGCCCGATCACCTTCGACAAGCGCTATCCCTATGTGGACAATGCGAGGGCGAGGCGAACCGGCACGCAGCCGACCTATCGGGTCGCCGACCTCAGCAATCCGATTCTGCAGCCCTGGGCGGTCGAGCAGCTGAGAAAGGCCAACGATCGGGTCCTGGCCGGAAAGGTTCCGTTTCGGGCCCGGGAGCGGTGCTACCCGTCAGGGGTTCCGGCCTGGGTGGTCTATACCCTCGCCGAGCCGATCATCATGCTTCAGACCGCCAAGCAGGTGACGATGATCAACTTCGGCGGCCCCGAGGTGCGCCGGGTCTTTCTGGATGTGCCGCATTCCGCGCCGGTCAAGCCGTCATGGTATGGCGAATCGGTCGGCCATTACGAGGGCGGCGACACGCTGGTCGTGGATACGATCGGACAGTCGACCAAGACCTTCGTCGACAGCTACCTGACGCCGCATACCGACCGGCTGCATGTCGTCGAACGCTACAAGCTGGTGGACGGCGGCAAAGCGATCGAGGTCCTGATCACGGTCGACGACCCCGGCGCCTTCACCACGCCGTGGTCGGCGCTCCAGCGATTTCGGCGGGTGCCGCGGGAATGGACCGAGGACATCTGCGCCGAGAACAATTTCGACTTCCTTCAGTACGAGGTCACGCCGCTTCCGCACGCGGACAAGCCGGATTTCTGAGGCGAACGGCGACGTTGCGTTTGCCGGCCGCGCCGACGCTGCGCGTTCCGATGAGCTCGACACACCCACAGACGCCGTCGCCGGGCTTGTCCCGGCGATGACGATCAGGAGGATCAGGAGAGGACCGTGCCGCCATAATCGAGGTGGCCGGGACAAGCCCGGTCACGACGATTTCGTGTGAGCGGGGCCGCCGCGCTCATTTCCCGGCGCCCGCGTCGGCATCGTCATTGAAATAGAAGTAGCCGACCTTGTTGTTGACCGAGCTCGCGTACCAGGTGCGACCCTGGGAATCGAGGAAGAACTCGCGCATCGAGATTTCCGAATGCGGATACGGATACTCGGTCACCTCGCCGGTGGTGGGGTCGAGGCGGTTGAGCGTGTCCTGCTCGTGCGAGGAATACCAGATCATGTGGTTGCGATCGATGCCGATGGCGTAGGGGCTCGGCTCCGGCCCGGGCAACGGGAATTCCTTGAATGACCCGGTGGCGGGATCGAGGCGCCCGATCTTGCCGCCGCGGCGCTCGGTGAACCAGACGATGCCGTCGGAATCGACCTCGAGGCGCTGCGGCTTGCCCTTGGTCGGCGGATAGAACTTGGACAGCACCCCGTCCTTGGTGACCCTGGCGATCGGGCCGTCCTGCACGAACGACGTGAACCACTGGTCGCCGTTGTGGCCGACCACGTTGCCATAGGTCCCGCCGAGATCGAAATGGGTGAACCGCTCGTATTTGGGATCGAACAGGGAGATCGCGGGACCGCCGCTGGCCCACACCCGCCCGCCTTCGTCGACGCGAACCGTATGCGCGGTGGTGCGCTTGCCGTCGGGCAGCGGCGAGTTCTGGTATTCGGTGATCTCCTGGGTGAGCGGGTTCAAATGCCCGATCCGCCCGGTCGCCAGCTCGGTGAACCAGACGGTGCCGTCGGGAGCCGGGACGGCGGAATGAATCCCGGTCGCCGCCAATTTCGGCAGCGGCAACGGGAACTGCGTCAGCTCGGCGGTCTTGGGATCGAGCCGCACCACCGCATTGCCGCGCCCGTAATACGGGATCCAGAACATCCCGTCCTTGTCCTCGACCGCGCTCCACGGCCCCATGCCGTTGTCGGCGCCGAAGTCGTACTCCACATAGGCGATGTTCATGGCCTTGGCGCTGAACGGACGCACCAGCGACTTGTATTGCGGCAGGTCCTCGGGAGATTGCGGCTTCGGCGCGTTCGGACCGAACGCGGTGGTGAGATAGGACACGAAATCCTTGACGGTGTCGTCGCTCAGGCGACGCCCCTCCATCATCACGTCGCGCATGTATTCGACCCGCTGGCGCCAGCCGTCCTCGTCCCAGGCGTTGGTCGCCATGCGCTTCTGGAACGAGTGGCAGGATTGAAAGCAGGTGGTGAAGAACGGGTCGTCATGGCTGAGGTCGTGTTTCTCGGTCTTGGGCAGCAGCTGGCGGCCCTGATAGGTGCTGAGGTCGCTCCACCGCACCATCGCCTTTTGCAGCGCGAAATCGAACGAAGCCTTCTGGTCGTCGCCGAGCCTCACATCGGCGCGGGGATCGCTCTTGTAGCCGACCGCCGCGATCTGCACGGTATAGGTCGCGGCCGGCAGGTTGCCGATGCGATAGCGGCCCTGGGCGTTCGACAGAACGCTCACCGTCATCTTGTTCGCGGTGTTCTCGGCGACCACGAAGGCTCCCATGAACGGCTTGCCGTCGGGCCCGCGCACCTCGCCCGTGATCGTCGCCGCGGACGCCGCCGACGCCAGAAAAACCGTCAATGCGAGCGAAACCACAACCCTGTCTGCCAGACCCATGAGCCCTCCTGTCGGCCGCCATCCGCGGACGCGTTTGCCGCTGCAACGCATGCGCCCGCGACTTCCTGTTCCGTGCCGCCGCGGCTTCGCCGACGTCGCCCGCGCGCGCCGGCGCGAACTATAACGGATGGCCCATGCAAGGGAAACATTCTGTGTTCTTCAATGTCCGTGGAGCGTTTCTTGACCGTGGCAATGGCTCAAAATAGTGTTTCTGTCGCCGGGAACGGTGCGCGTCCTGAATCCGATGGAAAATTCCGGCGACGTGGCGAACCGGAACGGGAGGGCACTTTCATGAAAACAAGCCGCATTGTCAGAACCGGGATCATCGCCGCATCGGCGATCGTGGCCGCAGGTCTCGGGACGCCGTCGCTTGGCGCCTCTTGGACGCCGTCGCCTTGGGCGCCATCATCTTGGGTGCCCTCATCCTGGGCGCAGAGCGCTGCGCCTCGCTACGAGGTCGATGCCACCTTCCCGAAGCCGTTTCCGGATCGATGGGTCACGGGCGGGTTCGGCGGCCATTGCATCGATGCGCAGGACCACGTGCTCCTCCTCAATCGCCAGGACGTGCTCGACGGCGAACTGAATGCCGGGCATTTGGCGCCGCTGATGATCGAGCTCGATCCCACCGGCAAGGTGGTCCATTCCTGGGGCGATCCCAATCTGATCGAGGGCACCGTCCCGGGGCTGCGCAACGGGCCCACGGCGTTTCGCCTTCACACCTGCCATTTCGACAAGGACGGCAACGTCTGGATCGCGAGCTCGCCGGGCGGCATGATCCAGAAATATACCCATGACGGCAGCAAGCTCTTGCGACAGATCGGCCAGAAGGGCGCGTTCGATACGTCCGACGGCACCACCAAGGGTACTCCGCTGTACTCGAACGCAGCCCGTTTCACCTCGCCGGCCAGCATTCATGTCGATCGGCAGAACGGCGACATCTATGTCGCCGACGGCGAGAGCCGAAACGGCAACAACCGCATCATGGTGCTGGATGCGAATGGAAATTTGCTGCGCCAGTGGAGGATCGAAGGCATGGACTCCGTGCACTGCATGGAAGTCGCCGATGACGGGACGGTCTATGTCTGCAACCGCTATGGCGACCAGATACGGCTCTACGACAAGATGGGGAATTTCAAGAAGACCTTCGACCTGCCGTGGAAGCCGGTCACCGTGCCGGCCGATGGCAAGATCGAGCAGAGCGGGGGCGCGACCGTGGCGCTCGCTTTGTCACGCGATCCAGCCCAGACCTTCATGTTCGTCGTCAATCAGAACAATTCGCGCATCGATATAATCGAGCGCCAGACCGGCAAGCTCCTGACGAGCCTGGGAGAGATCGGAAACCTGCCGGGCCAGTTCAATCAGGCTCACAGTGTCGCTATGGATTCGCAGAACAATCTTTACGTCGTCGAAAACCGCGGCCGGAGAATCCACAAGTTCAAGCCTGTCAGCCCATAGGACTGGACCCTCGCCTCAAAACGGAAGGGGGCACCAGGGAAGGGCCGCTCAATTCGGCACGATCGGCCCTTAATGCGCCGGCATGTGGCTTTCGGCAGAAACGGGGCCCATTACGCCCTATAATCCCGCTGCCAAGTCCAACTTTCGAGGAAAGGAAGCCGTCATGCAATCGATCATTTCCAATCTTGTGGCCCGCTTCGAGAAGGGCTCGCTCAGCCGCCGCGAACTGGTTCAAGGTCTAGCGATGCTGGCCGCCAGCGGAACCGCCGCCGCCGCCCAGGAAGGCATCGATTTCAAAGACGCGGACATCGACCACGTCAGCATTCATGTCGCCGACCTGCAACGCTCGGTCGATTTCTATCAGAAAATGTTCGGCTTCTCGGTGGTCAGCCAGGACCAGCCGGGCGGAATTGTCCGCCTCGGCAATTCCAAGGTGCTGGTTTCCGTCAACAGCGGAAAGCCTGCCGGCGTGATGGATCACTTCGCAATCGGGATACCCCGCTTCAGCAGGGAATCCGCTACGCGCTATTTGACGCAGCGAGGGGCAACACCCTTGCAGGGAGACTATGCCGGCTTGCACATCAAGGACCCCGACGGAATCAACGTGCAGATCTCGCAGAGGTGAGCGGCGCAAGCGCAGCCTACTCTACCTCGTTTCCGAGGTTCGAATCCTATCGATGTCATCAGCCTCGTCCAGAGGAGCGCGCTCTCGCGCGCGTCTCGAAGGACGGCCACCGGCGAGATCGTGCCAGCGTCACGGCCTCCCATGCCTGTCGAGTCAGTACATCAAAAGCCGAATGATCGCTCAATTCTGGTATCGGGCCACGATCTCACGGTTCAGCCTGCGTTCAGGTTGAAGTCAGCCCGTTGTCAGCTAGCTATGGAATATTCTTCAGTTGCTGGTTCTTTTATGAGAGAACTCCAAAGAAACACGAGCCGGAGACAGTCAATGAAATTCAGAGCACTCGGCCTCGCCGGTATCGCCTTCACCATGTCTGCGATCCCCGCACTCGCCCATCATTCCTTTGCCATGTTCGATGCCGAAAAGAAGGTGACACTGGACGGCACCGTGAAGGAGTTCCAGTGGACCAATCCGCACAGCTGGATCCTGTTGACGGTTTCCAATGCTCAGGGTCAACCGGAGCAATGGGCGATCGAGATGGGCGGCCCGAGCGGCCTCGCCCGGCAGGGCTGGGTTCCCAAGACCCTCACCCCCGGCATGAAGGTCCAGGCCGTCATCCACCCGTTGCGCGACGGAACCCCCGGCGGGCAGTTCATGGCGGTCACGCTTCCGGACGGCACCCAGCTCGGAAATCCGAACGCGCGCGCCGGCGCCAATGCAGGCGCTGCTCCCTGAGTTGAATTCATATTTGTAAAGCGCGCCAATTCCAGGTTTTGGATTGGTGAAATGGCGCTGTTCCGATTACGGTGGAACGAGCGGCCAGACTGGCACCTGATTCAGCGATTTGCGGCCGGCGGAGTATTGCCGTCCGTGAAGTCGCACGAAGACGTGCGCGTTGGCTAATCCTGCGTTGAGCGATCGTCGCAGTTGCTCGCGCGGCGCCCTACATGGGCGCGCAGGGCATATTCGTTCCGGGAAGAGCATCATGACGCCCACCCAGCAGTTTTTCGACTGGATCGAACATACGGATTTGAGCGAGTGGATCGCCGGGCCGTCGATGCTCGCCTTTCCGACCATCCTGACCATCCATGTTCTGGGCACCGGTTTCCTTGCCGGCACGAGCGTGGCGATCGCGCTGAGGATTCTCGGCGTCGCGCGCGGGGTGCCGCTGCGACGGCTCGAATTGTTCTATCCCGTCCTATGGGTCGCGCTCGCAGCCAATGTCGTGTCCGGCACGCTGCTGTTGATCGGCTATCCCTACAAGGCCTTCACCAACCCGCTGTTTTACGTGAAGCTGTCGCTGATCGCGCTCGCGATCTATCTGGTGGTCAAGATCCGGAACGAAGTGCTGCGCGATGCGCAGGGCGACAAGCAGCCCGCGAACATGCGGCGGGCGAAGATTTTAGCCGTCCTCTCGCTCGGCTCCTGGATGGGGGCGATCGCGGCGGGACGCTTCCTTGCCTATACCTTCACCTGGCTGCGGGTCGGCATACCCGGCGGCTTCTGAGAGGGATCGCCATGTTCACCGAGCCCGAGCTGGCGCAGCCATGGGAACTCTGGGTGCGCGCCACCGCGCTGCACCATTTCATCGCGCTCAATGGCGCCTGGCTATGGCCGATTTTCCAGACGCTGCATTATTTCGGGCTGACGCTGCTGCTGGGCACCGTCGGCTTGTTCGATCTGCGGGTCTTGGGAGTGGGCAAAGCGGTGCCGCCGGCCGCGCTGCACAAGCTGATCCCGTTCGGCATCGCGGGCTTCGCCATCAATCTTCTCACCGGCATCTGGTTCTTTTTCGGCTTCCCTGAGCAGTATTTCTATAATCCGTCGTTTCAGCTGCTGATCGCCTTCGTGTTGATCGCCGGCATCAACGTCGCGGTGTTCTACCTGACCGACGCATTTGGCGAAGTGAAGCTGATGCCGAGCGGCGCCGACGCGCCGTGGCGCGCCAAGCTCATCGCCGGAACCTCGCTCACCGCCTGGGTCGCGGTGCTGGTGTGCGGTCGGTTGATCACCTTCTACCGGCCGCCGTTCTTTCATTGAGATCGGGCCGGCTCTCGCAACGCTTCAAGTCGCGGTCCGACCGTTGGGATGGAGCGCGCGCCACTCCGCCTGCGCCGTGACCGGCATCTGGATCGCCGCCGCCGCTTCCGCCGGCAGGGCATTGGCGATGGCGTTCACGATGGCGCAGGGCGCGGCGGTGGTGCCGGACTCGATCCAAGGCATCCACCATTCGCCAACTCCGCAATTCCTGTGTGTACCGCCGCCGAATATCAGGATGTGGTGCCGCCCTGGAGCCGCCTGACCGCGATGACCTCGCTGCCGGTTTCGCCGGCGCGCGCGGCGGCGTCCCGCAGCGGCTCGGCCGTGACCGCCATGTGGAAGGCGTTGGCATGCAGCAGCGTGGCAGCGTCGCGCATGATCCCCACATGGCCCTTCCAGAACACCAGATCGCCGCGCCGCAGGCCGGCAGGATCGCCCGATGCGAGCGCGGTTCCAATGCGCGCGCTGCATGTCGCTGTCGCGCGGGCAGGAGATGCCGCCGGCCGTGAGCGCGACCTGCACCAGGCCCGAGCAATCGATGCCGAGGCTGGTCTTGCCGCCCCACAGATAAGGCACGCCGATGAAGCGCTCGGCAACGGAGACGAAATCCGGTGCGGCGGCGTCGAGCGGCGCAAGATGGTGAGCCGGCACGTAGCCGCCCGATGCCAGCCGCGCCAGCTGGCCGTCTTCGCCGATGACGGCGACGCGGCAGCCCAGCGGCAGTCCCTCCACCGGTTGCGCCTTGATTGAGCGGCCGGGAAACAGGATCGTGCGCAGCGCCGCGACCTTGTGGGTCGGTTCCCGGCCCGGCGCGCGCAATGCATTCATCGGCAGCCAGCCGACATAACCGTCCGCATGAAGCTGGCCCCAGCCCCAGCCCTCGCCATCCTCGTCATAGATGCGTGACGCGCTCGCCCTTGAGCGCCTCGGTCACCAGCATCGCATCCGGGACCGGCGACTGTCGCACCGGCGCCACCGGATCGAACACCTCGAACGCCATCCCGGCGACAAAGCGGTCCGCCTGCACCTTGCCGTGCAGATGCGCGGCCGCAAGATCGGGCCGGGCCGGCGTGACGCGGGGATCGAAGCTCATGGCCTAGCCGCCATAACGCTCCGCCAGCAGGGCATAGAGCGCGCGCGCCGCCTGGCATTCGCCGCCCTCGGGACGCCCGGGCTTGGGCGACGGCGTCCACGCATAGATGTCGAGATGCAGCCATGCCTTGGCGGCGCCGACGAAGCGATTGAGGAACAGCGCGCAGATGATCGAGCCGGCAAATCCGCCGGTGGCGATGTTGTTCATGTCCGCCACCTTGGAGTCGAGCATCGCATCGTAAGGCCGCCACAGCGGCAGCCGCCACAGCGGGTCATGGACGGCGCGGGCATGGCGGGCGAGATCGCCGGCGAGCGCCTCGTCGTCGGTATAGAAGGGCGGCAGATCGGGCCCGAGCGCGACGCGGGCGGCCCCGGTGAGCGTGCCCATGTCGACCAGCAGATCGGGGCGCTCCTCGTCCGCCAGCGCCAGCGCATCGGCGAGAACGAGACGGCCTTCCGCATCGGTATTGCCGATCTCGACGGCGAGCCCCTTGCGCGATCGGTAGACGTCGAGCGGACGGAAGGCGTCGCCGGAAATGGAGTTCTCGACGGCCGGGATCAGCACGCGCAGCCGCACCGCGAGCTTGCGGTCCATGATCATGTGGGCGAGCGCGAGCACGCTCGCCGCGCCTCCCATGTCCTTCTTCATCAGCAGCATGGCGCTGTCGGGCTTGATGTCGAGCCCGCCGGAGTCGAAGCAAACGCCCTTGCCGACCAGCGTCACCTTGGGCGCCGCCGGATCGCCCCAGCTCAGGTCGATCAGGCGCGGCGGCCTGGCGGCGGCGCGTCCGACCGCATGGATCAGGGGAAAATTCCGCTCCAGCAGGTCGTCGCCGACGGTCACGCTGATGGCCGCGCCGTGTCGTGCCGCCAGCGCGACCGCGGCGCTCGGCGAGTTCGCCGGGGCCCATGTCGTTGGCGGGCGTGTTGATGAGGTCGCGAGCGAGATAGACGGCCTCGACGATGCGCGATCAGTTCGGCGCCGTCGGCCTGCTCCGGAACCTCCAGGCGTACTTCATTGGCAGGCTTGCCGTAGCGGACGAAGCGATAGGCCCCGAGCGCGACGCGCGATGGCGGCGAGACGCTGGTCACGGGCCGCATTGGCGAAGCGGTAGACGCCGCGGGGCAGCACGCCAGGAAGCGTGCCGGGCAGGAACGGGTTGAACGGCTTTCCATCGTCTTCCAATCCGAACAGCACCGCGCCGAGCGTCCCGTCCGGCCCCGGAAGCAAGGCGTGACGCCCCGGCGACGGCTCGAACCCGGCGGCCTGGGCGAACGCGCAGGCCCTCTCGTCGAGACCGGCGCGGATGTCGCGCCAAGTCGCGGCCGTCGACGAACCAGATCGGAATGGACGCGGCGTCGCCGCGGGTCACGTATGCCGGGTGCATGGATGGGCTCCGGAGCCGATTTGCCCCTGCTACCACGCCGCTCCATCGAGTTGAAGGAAGTTCGGCGGGCCATCTCGGCGGTCGGCGCGGCGTCGACCGGCGCCGGCACGGGAACCCGCGGCAGTGCGGTTAACCGATCATTAGGGTTAACGTTCTATTGATGGCCATCGGAAGCTTGAAATTGGGTTGGCGCACCGTGACTTCGACACGTTATCCGTTCGTCTCTCGGCACCGGCGGACCAGACGCGCCATGGCCGTCGCGGCGCTCGGGTTCGCGCTGTGTGCCGGCGGCTGCCAGAACATCGCGTCGCTGACCTCCGCCGCAGCGGTCGCGCCCCAGCCGCCACCGGGCGCCAAAACCGAGGCCGAGTGGCGGGCCGAAGCCGAAATCCCTCGGCGCCCGCTACCGCGCCAAGCCGGACGATCCGGCGACGGCGCTCGCCTATGCCCAGGCGCTGCGCGCCACCGGCCAGCGCACCCAGGCCGTGTCGGTGCTGCAGCAGGCATCGTTCCAGCATCCGCGTGATAGCGCTCTGCTCGGCGCCTTCGGCCGCGCATTGTCGGAGGTCGGAAATTACGAGCAGGCGTTGGAGGTCCTCAACCGCGCCCACACCCCCGACCAACCCGACTGGCGCATCCTCTCAGCGCAGGGCGCGGTGCTCGATCAGCTCGGCCGCCACGACGAGGCGCAGAATTACTATTCCAGCGCGCTCAAGATCAGGCCGGACGACCCCGGCGTGCTGTCCAATCTCGGCCTGTCCTATGCCCTCGCCAAGGACCTCAAGAACGCCGAGGTGACGCTGCGGCGTGCCGCCGAAAACGGCGGCACCGACCCGCGGGTGCGGCAGAACCTCGCCCTCGTCGTCGGCCTGCAGGGCCGCTTCTCCGAAGCCGAAAGCATCGCGCGCGCCGAGCTGCCGCCGGACCAGGCGGCCGCCAACGTCGCCTATCTACGCCAGATGCTGGCCAAGCAGGCGGACTTCAAGACGGTCCAGCGTCCGCGTACGCTCGCCTCCGCCGACGGCACCTGAGCCGGCGCATTTGCGGTTCGGCCGGCCATCGCACCAGCGACCAAACCGTCGTCTTTGTCGGGCTGCACGGCGCCCCGAGGCGCATCCAGAGCGCCCGACCGCACCGCCTGCCCCGCGGCGGTCGGCCCGGTGAAAGCTGCGAACGCAGCCGGTCCGGTTCGGGCCGAAGCACGCGCTACGCAGCCGCGCTACCTGAACTGCTGCATCACCTTGATGACGGCCGGCCCGAGGATCACGATGAACAGCACCGGCAGGAAGAACAGGATCATCGGCACCGTGAGCTGCGGCGGCAGGGCGGCCGCCTTTTTCTCCGCCGCGGTCATGCGCTGATCGCGATTTTCCTGCGCGATCACGCGCAGCGTCGTCGCCATCGGCGTTCCGAAGCGTTCGCTCTGCTGCAAGGCGATGCAGAGCGACTTCACGCCTTCCAGCGGCACCCGTTTGGCGAGATTCTCGAAGGTCTGGCGGCGGTCCGGGAGGTAAGACAATTCCGCGGTCGCCAGCGTCAGTTCCTCGGCGAGTTCGATCGATTGCACCCCGACCTCCTCGCTGACGCGCTTGAACGACATTTCGAGCGACATGCCGGACTCCACGCAGATCAGCAGGAGGTCGAGCGCGTCGGGAAACGCGCGATTGATCGAGGCCTGCCGGCGCTGGATCCGGTTGTTGATGAAGATGTTGGGAATGTTCATGCCGAGATAGGTGGCGGCGATGCAGATGCCGAGCTTCAGCGTCCAGGCGATGTCGAGCTGGACGATCAGGAACACATAGGCGAGCGAGACGCACATCATCGCCACCGGCGCGACCATGCGAAAGAACAGGAAGACGACATAGGGTCCCTGTCCGCGGATATCCGGCCTCGACGAGCTTGGTGCGCACCGCTTCCTGCCCGACCCAGTCGGACAGCTTGAATCGCTCCACCACCGTCTGCATGTACTGCTTCGGCGACGTCCGCAGACTCGCTTTCTCGCCGCGGGCGAGCCGCTCGCGCTCGCGCTGGCGGATCTTTTCGCGTTCCGTCGCCACCGCGGCCATGCGTTTTTCGAGCGCGTCGCCGCCCAGCAGCGGCATGGCGAGGGTGATGACCGTCGCGCCGGCGGCAACCGCGGCGAAGATCATCGCCATGAGGCGCTTGTTTTCGAAGATGGCGAACAGAAAATCGAGCATGACCGCCCTCAGAAGTCGAAATTGATCATCTTCTTCATGACCATGACCCCGATGGTCATCCACACCGCCGATCCGGCCAGCATCATCTGCCCGAGGCGCTCGGTCCACAGCAGCGTGATGTAGTCGGGGCTGGTGATGTAGACGATCGACATGACCGCGATCGGAAGCGAGCCGATGATGATCGCCGAGGCCTTGGCCTCGGTCGACATCGCCTTGATCTTGCCCTTCATCTTCTTGCGGTCGCGCAGCACCTTGGAGAGATTGCCGAGCGCCTCGGAGAGATTGCCGCCGCTCTTCTGCTGGATGGCGATGACGATGGCGAAGAAATTGGATTCCGGCAGCGGCATGCGCTCGAACAGCTTGCCGCAGGCGTCGCCGAGCGGCACGCCGACGGCCTGGGTCTCGATGATGTGCCGGAATTCGGTCAGGATCGGTTCCGGCGCCTCGGCGGCGAGGACGCGCAGCAAATCGCCGAGCGGCAGGCCGGATTTGATGCCGCGGACGATGACGTCGATCGCGTCGGGGAACCGGTCGAGAAATCTCGTCTCCCGCCGCTTCTTGAGATACGACAGGATCCAGCGCGGCAGGCCGAAGCCGGCGGCGAAGGCGAGCAGCGCCGCCGGGATCAGGCCGGCGTCGAGGATGAACACCGCCGCGAACACGATGGCGCCCAGCGCCACGCAGGCCATGATGAATTGCTGCTTCGTCCAGGTGAGGCCGGCCTGAGTGAGGCGGATCGACAGCGGCGGCGATTTCGATTTCTTGGCCCGCTCCTCGAGGTCCTTGAGGCTGCTTTCGACCTGCTCGCGGCGCGATTTCAATGCGCGCGAAGTCACCTTCGATGTCGGCACGCCGGATCTTGGCGACGCTCAACATCCGCTTTTCGGCTTCCTTTTCGCCCGACAGATAAGGGTAGATCACCACCCAGGCGACCGCGCCGGCGCAGAAGGTCGCCAGCAGGAAGATCGCGAGCGTTTGCATGTCGTCGTGACCTCGCGTCAGGTGGCGGCGTCGGCAAGGGCGGCGTCGAGCGCGGCGGCGAGCCGCTTCTCTTCGTTGAAGTAGCGGGCCCGCTCCCAGAATCGCGGCCGGCCGATTCCGGTGGAGCGATGGCGGCCGATCAGCTTGCCGTCGGCGTCCTCGCCCAGGAGGTCGTAGAGGAACAGGTCCTGCGTGATGATGACGTCGCCTTCCAGGCCGAGCACCTCGGTGATGTGGGTGATGCGCCGGCTGCCGTCGCGCAACCGGGCAGCCTGGATGACGACGTCCACCGACGCGCAGATCATCTCGCGTATGGTGCGGGACGGCAGCGTGAAGCCGCCCATGGTGATCATCAATTCGAGGCGGGACAGGGCTTCGCGCGGATTGTTCGCGTGCAGGGTTCCCATCGATCCGTCGTGGCCGGTGTTCATCGCCTGCAGCAGATCGAACGCCTCGGGACCGCGGACTTCGCCGACGATGATGCGTTCCGGGCGCATGCGCAGGCAGTTCCTCACGAGCTCGCGCATGGTGACTTCGCCGCCGCCTTCGAGATTGGGAGGGCGTGTCTCCAGGCGGACCACATGGGGCTGCTGGAGCTGCAGCTCGGCCGCGTCCTCGCAGGTGATGATGCGCTCGTCGGTATCGATGTAGCGGGTCAGGCAGTTGAGCAGCGTGGTCTTGCCGGAGCCGGTGCCGCCCGAGACGATGGTGTTGACCCGGCAGCGCCCGATGATCTTGAGCACGTCGGCGCCTTCCGGGGAAATCGTGCCGAACCGCACCAATTGCTCCAGGGTGAGCTTGTCCTTCTTGAATTTTCGGATCGTGAGGGTGGGGCCGTCGATCGAGAGCGGCGGAGCGATGACGTTGACGCGGGAGCCGTCCGGCAGGCGCGCGTCGCAGATCGGCGACGATTCGTCGACGCGCCGGCCGACCTGGCTGACGATGCGCTGGCAGATGTTGAGGAGCTGCTGGTTGTCGCGGAAGCGAATGCCGGTCCGCTGGATCTTGCCGGCGATCTCCACATAGACCGTAGTGGCGCCGTTGACCATCACGTCGGAAACATCGTCGCGCCCCAGCACCGGCTCCAGCGGACCGTATCCGAGAACGTCGTTGCAGATGTCGTCGAGCAGTTCCTCCTGCTCGGAAATCGACATCACGATGTTCTTGATGGCGATGATCTCGTTGACGATGTCGCGGATTTCCTCCCGCGAGGACACCGGATCGAGCTTGGCCAGCTGCGACAGATCGATCGCCTCGATCAGCGCCGTGAAGATGCTGGTCTTGACCTCGTAGAAAATCTCGGAATGACGGGTGTCGAGGGAAGGCTCGAATTGTTGCGGCGGCGCGACAGCCGCGGCCTGACCGGATTTCGGCAGGGCGGCGACGGCGACGGTCTTGACGGCGGCAGCGGGTGCGGCCGCAGGCGCTCCTCCCGCGGCCGGCGCCGGCACGAAGCGCGGCGCCGGCGACGCGGGAGCGCCGCGCAGGTCGGTCGTCGAGCCGGAGCGCTTTCCGAACAATGAAGCCTCCGTCAGCGCCCGCTTCGACGCGCCAGCAACTTGGTGAACGGCGCGAGTATCCCGGCCCGCGGCGGTTTGTATTCGGCGCGCCCGGTAAGGGTCCGCGCCAGCGACCTGAACGTCTCGGAGATCCGATGGCCGGAGGCGATCTCCGCGATCATCTGGCCGTTGTTGCCGGCCGTGCCGAACATCTGCGGCTCGAACGGAATGATCGCCAACGGTTCGTCCTCGATCGCCTTGGCGAAGTCGGCCGGCTTTATCTCCGGACGCTTGGGCACGCCGACCATGTTGAGGCAATACAGCGGGCGGCGATCGTTCGGGCGCGAACCGCGCATCAGGTCGATGAGGCTCTTGGCGTTGCGCAGATTGGCGAGATCGGGCGCCGCCACCACCAGAATGTCGTCGGCGCAGATCGAGAACCCGCCGGTCCAGGCGCTCCATTGATGCGGCACGTCGAGGACGACGTAGGGAACCGCCCCGCGCAGGACGTCCAACACCGGATCGAACGCCTCGGCGCCGAAATCATAGACCCGGTCGAGCGTCGCCGGCGCGGCCAACAGGCTCAGGTGGTCGGTGCACTTCGACAGCAGCCGGTCGACGAAGGCGGTATCGACGCGATCGGGCGCGAACACCGCGTCGGCGATCCCCTGGGGCGGATCCTGGTTGTAGTCGAGGCCGGCGGTGCCGAACGGCAGATCGAGGTCGGCGATCACCGAATCCATATGCATGTCGCGGGCGACGGCCCAGGCGATGTTGTGGGCCACGACGGAGGCGCCGACGCCGCCCTTGGCGCCGACCACCGCCAGTATCTTGCCGACCGGCTTGGCATCGGGGGCGTTGAACAGCGAGCAGACCGTGCGCACCACGTCGATGGTGGTGACCGGCGCGATCATGTAGTCGCTGATGCCGCGCCTGATCAGCTCGCGATAGAACACCACGTCGTTGTGGCGGCCGATCACGATGACGCGGGTGCCGGCGTCGCAGACGTCCGCCAGCTGGTCGAGGCCGGTCAGGATTCCGGTGCCGCGATCCTCCAATTCGAGGATCACCACATTCGGGGTCGGCGAGGTCTTGTAGGCTTCGAGCGCGGCGGCGATGCCGCCCATCTGCATGCGCAAATGGACCTTCGACAGCCGGCGATCGTCCGCCGCGGCCTGGACGGTCGACGCGGTTTCCGCCGTCTCGCAGAACGCCTGCACCGATACCCGTGGCGCCGGCGCGATGAATTCGTCCGCCTCGGCGATGCCGGGCGATTCGATATGGCCGGCCTTTTCGTGATACCTGATCATTGGCCGACGTCGCTGACTTTGGACTTTTCGAGGTCGGGATATACCGTCGCGGGGCTCTCACCCTTCTTGTACTTGTCGAGAACCACGTCGCGCCGCGCCGTGTAGGGTGGGGTTTCGGCGCGCGGCTGCACGATATCGACGGGCTCGTCGACCATCGCCGCCAGATTGTGCTGCATCGAGCAGCCGAGATTCCAGTACGGCTCGTTGGTCATGTAGTCGAGGCCGCCGCCCGGCCCGAGGTCGTTGGGCCAGCGGCCGCACGGCCCGGCGCTCGCGACGATCTTGGGATATTCGAGCACGACCGGAACGAGCTGGTTCGGGGTGAACGGCGGCAGCTCGGTGACCACGATGCCGTCGGCGGGGACGCCGGAGGCGACCAGAATCGACCGGATTTCAGGGACGGATCGGCGGGCCGCCTCTTGGTTGGGCGTACCGGTGGGAACGCGGATGGCGACGCCGCCGGTGGCATTGCGATGCCAGCCCTGTCCGAACGAAGCCACCTCGGCCCGCTGCACCGGCGTGAGATCGGTGCGATGGCTGCCGATGAAGAGTTCGACGGCGCGGGTGCCCTCGCGGAGCGCGATCGGATGCCGCAGCCGGTAGTCGGCGGGGGCCGCCTGGGCCACCACGGCGACCGGGCCGGGGCCGGGATCGGTCGTTTGGCACGCTGCCAGCGTAGCGCCTGCCAGCATGACCGCGGCCATAGTGCCAGCTGGCCAGGGATTGGGCGCCGCTCGTCTCGGAGGTCCAAACGATTTCATCACCTTCTCCTCGCAGCGCATCTCACTCGATTATGAAGCCGTAACTGCCGCGATAGGGACCTTGCGCATCGCCGGCGCCCGGCCCGCCATAGAGCCGGTTGAGGCGGCCCATCAGGACGGTCGACGGATCCGGCGCGTCGGCGAACCCATCGTCTGGAAGCGATAATTTACTCCGCGGCACCGGCTGCACGATATATGGCGTTATGATCACCATGAGCTCGGTCCGGTTGTTGAGGTAATCGCTGCTCCTGAACAGCGTGCCGAGAATAGGTATCTGCATCAACTGGGGAAGGCCGTTGATATCATGCTTGGTCGTATCCCGGATCATGCCGGCCATGGCAAGCGAACCGCCCGACGGAATCTCGACCACCGTATCCGCGCGCCGCACCGTTAAGCCAGGAACGGTGGTCCCCGCCACCGTCACGGAGAATTCCGGAGCAAGATCGGATACTTCCGTCAATACTTTTAGGCTGATGCGACCTTCCGACAGCACGACAGGATAGAACGTCAGAACTCACGCCGAAATTCTCAAATGCAATACTGGGCCCGGCGCCAAGATATTGGGGCGGTATCGGGTACGGGAACTTGCCGCCGGCAAGAAAATGGGCGCTTTCGCCGGAGATCGCGGTAAGGGTTGGCTCGGCCAATATGCGGGTAACGCCGGCCCGCTCCATGGCCTGCAAGGTGCCCGTCACAGACCCGAATTTGCCGGTAAAGTTGTTGGCAGCGTTGAGCGGCCCACCGTTTATCGAAAAATTATTGACGTTATTGAAATTGAGCACCGCGGCCCCGCCGGGAGTGGAAAGCTGGCCGCTGAGATTGACGCCAAACTGCTTGATTACGTCGCGGTCCATTTCCGCGAACGCGACATGGATCATGACCTGATCCCGGCCCCGGATGGTGATTCCGTTGACCACCTTGGTGGCGTCGCCGGCCAGCCTGGCGGCGAGGTCGTGGGCCTGTTGGGCTTCGATCGGGCTCGCGACCGCGCCCGACAGCATGACGCCGTCGGCGCCGATGCCCTCGACGTGGACATTGCCCGCCGGGAACATCTGCTTGAGCGCCTGGCGCAAGCCGTTGAGGTCGCGCGTGACCGCGATGTCGAAGCCGCCGAGCTGGCGGCCCTCGGCATCGAAGAAGTACACGCTGGTCTGTCCGATGGCGACGCCGATCAGATAGGCGCGCCGGGACGTGCGCACCACGGCATTGGCGATCTTGGGGTCCGCCACCAGCACGTCCTTGATGTCGCGCGGCAGGTCGACGACCACGGATTTGCCGATCCCGAGCGGCACGAAATTCGAACCGAATTCCGAGGCGACGACCTTCACCGGGGGCGGCGCCTGCGGGTTGACGGCCGGCTGGCCGGCCCAGGCAAAGCCGAGGCTCGCGAGGACGATTGCCGCGAAACAGGCCGGCAGCGCCGCAGCGCGGGAGAGTGTCCTTTTGGGCATCGGGAGCGCCTTCCTGCTCATTTCGGTATCGTCGTCGTCACGCCGGAACGGACCATATTGAAGCAATTGGAGGGCCCCGAACTCTCCCGCGGCGGGGGTTTCTTCGCGTTTTGACGCATCGAAATCGGCGCGACTGCGCAGCGCGAGCGAGCCCATGTTCGTCGCGTCTGCGGGCGAGGAAGGCGGCGATGCCACCGGCCACGATTGCAATGCCGAGCACGGCGAGACGCGCGATCTTCATACGCTTCGCTTTCCGACGGTGCGGGCGGAATGCCGTCGGGGCAATTCCATCAGCCATTCGTCAATTCATGGTTAACGCGACGTATCGAAATCGAGTTAATTAAACGTTTAGCGAATTTTCGCGCGGGTTGGCCGGGCGCATCCGACGCCGATCATGAGCCTGTCCGGATGCCCGCGACGCCGCACGTTCCGCTCGTGCAAATTCGTCATGGCCGGGACTGCCTGGCCCTCTCGATCATGAAGGGACCCAGCTCTCATGATCGAGCGCTTCAGGACCGGCCCGGCTATGACGTCCTGCGGGTGCGTCGACCTCATCGCGACAGGCGCCAGCTAGCCGGCAGCCATCCACACGGTCGAGGGATAGACGAGAAGCGCCGCGGCCGCGAGCGCAATGCCGTACGGCACGCCGCCGGCCGGCTCATGGAGCCGGGCCACCCACGGCTGGTTGGCCAGGGCCGGGGGCAACGAGCGCTTGCGGAACTCCAGGATGAGCAAGGTGAGGACACCGCCGAGCAGCGATGCGTAGAGAAGATACTCGTAAAGGTGCGCCCAGCCGAGCCACAGAGCGGTCGCAGCCGCGAGCTTGGCGTCGCCGCCGCCGATCCAGCCGCGGTAAAAGAACACGAAGCAGACCGCAAGCACGACGAATCCCGCGGCGAGGTGACTGCCGATCTCCGCCGCCGGCATTGCGTCGAGCGCCGCCAGCCCCAGGAATCCGGCCGCCAGAATGAGCGAGACCCGGTTCGAGATCGTCATGGTGAAGAGATCGGTCGAGGCTGCGAACGCCATCGCGGCGGGAAAAAGCAGCAGCCGGACGGCGTCGACGAGCATCGCGGTGTCTCCCGGCGGCGTCTACCAGCCGCGCTTCGCCGGCGACCTTAAGGAGCCTCGCTTTAGGAACTGTTAGCAGCGCAACATAGTCCGTCGCTCTGGCCTCGGTCGCGAGGTCCGCTGCGCGGTCATCAACTGCCTGACAGCCGCGGTCTTCGAACTGACGCTTTCGACGCCGTCGGACCCGCGCATCCGCCAGGTGCTGCGCCGGTCCGGGCATTGGGCCCCTACTTGCCCGCGGTGGCGAGTTGCGAGCTGATGTTCGTGAAGGTCGACTTCAACTGGCTGCCGAGGGAGTTGACGACCGCGATAATGGCAACGGAGATGCCAGCTGCGATCAAGCCATATTCAATGGCCGTGGCGCCGGTCTCGTCCCGGACGAAACGCATGAAGAGGCTGTACATGTGATGCTCCTGAAAACCGTGCCCGAGCGTCTGCGCCGCTCTCCGGGCGATCCCGACCTCGCACCACCGTGACGTCGCGCCGTTGCGGTACGGTTAATTTTAAGGGATGATTG
This sequence comes from uncultured Alphaproteobacteria bacterium, assembly GCA_963795865.1. GTDB lineage: Bacteria > Pseudomonadota > Alphaproteobacteria > Rhizobiales > Xanthobacteraceae > JAJPKK01. The sequence goes on along the minus strand of CAWCJX010000026.1, from coordinate 36,881 downwards.
CGCCGCCGGGATATAAACTGCCGGATTGGTTAACAGGCCATTGCCCCTTTTCCTTAAATCATATGCATCAAGCTAGGGTTACATGAAATGAATCCAAATTGTTCGCAGACGGAAAGAAGGTTTGGTTTTGAATGATCGCGGCCATTCAGGTATGCAGCGCCGCCATGATCGTTTCGAATTGATTCGTCGGCTCGGACGCGATCACGCTCAAAATCGAAGGCTTCAATTCAATTTGCAACGATCGCGCACGAAACGTGAATCGCGAAAGGCTGCATTCGATTGGGCACGATGATGCGCCCGGCCGAACGCTGCAGGCGCTTCCGGTGGTGACCGGCCGCGGCCGCGGTGGTTGACGCGCGGTTAATCCAAACCCGCTGGATTTAGGAAAAGGGGAAACCATTCTCTCAAGTCTTTGTGCCACCATCCGATCGATCCGCAATCGACCCTTGGACCTCACCGCGATGCCCATTGCCAAGCAAACAATCCGCACCGGCGTGGCGCGGCTTGTCGGCCGGCGGTTTCTCGGCAGTCAAGGCGGAGGAGCGGCGGTCGATTTCGCCCTGGTGCTGCTGCCGTTTCTCGTGGTGCTGATGGCGATTATCGAATCCGCGGTTTTTCTGCTGGCCGGCCAGGTGTTGCAGACTTCCGCGACGAATGCCGCGCGCCTGATCCTCACCGGACAGGCGCAGAACGCGGGCGACACCGCGGCTCAGTTCAAGAGCACCGTATGCGCCACCCTGACGGTCATGTTCAATTGCGCGAGCAACCTCTATGTCGACGTCGAGAGCTTCTCGAGCTTCAGCAATATCAGCCTCCCCAGCCCGACCAACTCGAATGGCACCGTCAATAGCGGGAGCTTCGGCTATACGCCCGGCAACCCCGGCGATATCGTCGTGGTCCGGTTGATCTATCAATGGCCGATCCTCGCCACGGGGCTCGGCTTCTGGGGCAAGAACGCCAACACGCTGGTCGCGACCGTGGCCTTCCGCAACGAGCCCTACGGATCAGCCACATGATCACGCATTCAATGACCGCCGCGCTCGCGGTCCTCGCCTCGCTCTGGTGCCGGGGTCGCCGCTTTGCGTCAAGTCGGCGCGGCAGTTCGGCCGTGGAGTTCGCGTTGCTGCTGCCGCTGATGCTGACCATGTATTTCGGGAACATCGTGATCACCGATGCGATCAGCGCCAACCGCCAGGTGACGTTGGTCGCGAGCACGGTCGCCCAGATAACGTCGCAATACACTCAGGTGGCGACGGCGGACATCCAGAACATATTGGGAAACTCCTCGCTGTCGCCTCCCGGAGGGGCCGCGTCAGCGGTGCTGGCCCCGTTTCCGGTGTCGAATGCCACGGTGACGCTGTCGAGCGTCATAATCGACGCCAGCGGCAATGCCAACGTCGATTGGAGCGCCACGCTCAACGGCACCACGCGCTCCGGCAGTGTCAGCAGCTTGATACCGTCGGCGCTGAAAATCGCCTGCACCTCGGTGATCTGGGGCGAGGCGACCTACAATTTCACGCCGATGGTGGGCTCCGCCATCTGGACGAGCATCAGCGGAAACCAACCCATGTACGACCAGATCTTCTTGCGTCCGCGCCAGTCGACCTGCGTCCAGTACAACGGATCATGTCCCACCATGCCGGCGGGCTGCTGAGGATACTGCCCCAACGCAAACGGGCCGCGCTCGCCTGAAGCGCGACCCGCAGCCATTGTCCGAATGGGCGCCGGCCTGCGAGTCCGCCGGCCGACGCGATCGAACTACCGAACCTGGATCTTCACCAGCTTGGATGGCGGACGATAGGCCGGGACCCACACGGTCGGGCGCGCGGCCGCGGTGTCGACCTTCAAATCGCGCACCTCGTAATTCGACGGCGTCATGAATTCCGTCGACTGCCCGGTGTTCATGTCGATGCGATACAGGCGGCTGCTGCTGAAGTCGTGGGTCCAGACGATCTGGTTCTTGTCATCGGCGCTCGCCGAATAGGGCTCCGCGTAAGGCGCCGTGTAGGGCTTGGTCCCATTGACCAGCGGATATTCCTTGAGGATCTTCTTGTCCGGATCGAACATCACGAGCTGGCCGGCGTAGAACTCGGCGGCCCAGAGGCGGTCCTGACCGTCGATCTGACCGCGCCGCGGACCGGACATGGGCGTGGGCGTCAGGAACTCGGCGTATTGAACCGTCTTGGGATCGAAGATGCCGATCTTGCCTTCGGTCCAGATATAGATATTGGTGCGGCCCCTGGAGTTGGTATCGGTGTCGTAGATTCCCCTGTTCTTGGGAAGCTGGAAGGTCGTCCGTTTCAGCTCTTCGCTGCTGGTGTCGATCTTGGCGAGTTCGCCGTTCCTCTGCAAATTCCAGACATTGCCGTCCGGGTCGAGACCGAACATGGCGCGGCCTGCCGACCAGCCCGTGAACCGGCCGGTTTCCGGATCGTATTTGACGGTCCCGCCATCCATGCCGACAATGACATTGCCCTGGCGATCGAATTGCAGCTCGTGGGCGCCGCCGCCGGGAGCGCCCGGACGGGTGTCGCCGTCACCGGTCATGTTGCGTCCTTCGCGCCCCGCGCCTTTCGGCAGAGGGAACGGCATTTCCGTCGCTTCACCGGTCTTGGTGTCGATGCGGCCGAGAACGTAGGAGAAGTGATCGGTGTAGTAGGCATACTTGTCGTTCATGACCACGTCGTGGGGCCACACGAACCGCCGATCGCCGCGCAGCATGTAGAGTTCGCGCGCGCCGCCCCGGGGCAGCGCGTATTCGGTCACGACGATATTGGTGGAGGCCGCATCGGTCGGCCGCGGGCGCTGCTTGAAGGGAACATTGTCCGAGGAGTCGGGTCCGCGGATCGAGGTCAGGTATTCGGCCAAGGGCTCGATGAACTGCTTCTGGCCGAACGCATAGGTGCCCGGAGCCTCCTGCTCGGCAGCACGGCCCGCCATCTTCTTGACGACCCTGACCCAGTCTTCCTTGGTCCGCCCGCTCTGCAGCGCCCATTGCAGGGTGTGACAGTTGCTGCATTGGGAGAACAGGGTCTTCTGCTGATCGGTGCCGGGAAGGCCGGCGATGATTTCGGAGGCGGTTGCGTCTTCATAGGCGAGCGGCTTCGATTTCAGCGTGAAGTCGATCTTCGCGGCCTTGCCTTCGGAAACCGCGACCGGGCGGGCGGCGTGCTCGAAATCCGGCAGCTCTATCGCAACCGAATAGGCGCCGGGCGTAAGGTCCGACCAGGCCGGAAACGCATATTCGCCCTTGGCGTCGGTGTAGACGGCCACCGTGACGTTGCTGTTGTCGCGATGGGCCTTGATCGGAATCCCGGCCAGAGCCTCGCCGGTCGACGAGACGACCTTGCCCGCGAGCAGCGGCGCACCGTCCGCGGCGAGCGTCGCAGCCGGCGACACGAACGCATAGGCGGCGGCCATGGCGAGAGCCGTGAATGCCGTACCGACGTAGAGACTGGCTTTCATCGTGGTGACCTTTCTCCGATGGGGGACGCGGGGCCTGGGCTGCGATCGCTGCCGTTCGCGACGACGATGATACGCCCGCTGCGGAGGCCCTTCAAGAAGTCCAGCCGAGAATGTCCAGCCGGGGAGCGCGCCGAGAGACGGGGTAAAGCCGCGCCGCTGGCACGCCCGGAATTGTGATCAAACCCCCGGCGGTGCGCCGCTGCGACATCGCCCACAGCGGGCCGGAGCGGCGGCTCACGACAGCGGCAAGGCCGTGGTCGACTTGATCTTCTCCATGGCAAAGCGCGACGTCACGTTCTTGAGCGGAATGGCGGCGATGAGCTTCTTGTAGAGCCGGTCCCAGCCCTGAATGTCCGGCACCACGACGCGCAGCATGTAGTCGACGTCGCCCGCCATGCGGTAGAACTCCATTACTTCCGGCATGGCGCAGACCACTTCGGCGAAATGCTGCAGCCAGTCTTCCGAATGGTCGCCAGTCTCGATCGAGACGAACACCGTGACGCCGAGACCGACCTTGTCCTGATCGACCACCGCGACCCGCCGCTGGATCACGCCGTCGGACTCGAGCTTCTGGATGCGCTTCCAGCACGGCGTCGACGACAGACCGACCCGCTTGCCGATCTCGGCGACCGAGAGCGAAGCATCGTCCTGGAGCACCGCGAGAATCTTGCGGTCGATCGCATCCATTGCAGCCGTCCTTACGAGTGGCGGTAAAATCGCAAATAAAGTAATATCCGTGCGAATTGGCGCTCAACTTAGACGAATGTTTCGTCAGTGGCCATCGGTCGCACGGCCGCGTAGAATAAACTTTCATTCGTGGAAACTGGAATTTGGCGGGACAGGCGGCGCCCGATCGTCTTATGCTCGACGCGACGACCCGGTCGACCGCCGCGCGAGGGAGGAAAACGCCATGCTGACGCGGCGTGGCATGCTCCACCACATCGGCGCCGCCGGGGCGGCGCCGCCACGCTGCACTCCCGCGAGGCGGAAAGCGCGGAACGCAGCGTCGCGACGTTCGACCTGCCGCGCGGCGCCTGCAACTGCCATGTGCACATATTCGCCGACCCGGCGGCGTTTCCTCGCACGTTGCAAAAGAAGATTGAGAAGGTTTTTGCTTTGCTCCCGCCTTTACTTTTTTTGCGGGCAGCGTGGCTATCTGTGTCGCTCGCCGAGGGCGACGTTGCGGAGCCGCAAGGGGCTGGCGTATCATGATAGGGTCGATCCATGCATATCAGATGATACAATTTGTCACGGACCATCTCGGGAACGCCGACGGATACACGGCAGAAACGCGGCTTTGCGGCCGGTCGGATCTCGCCGGTTGCAAACATATTCCAGCGAAACAGTTCTTTTGTTTCTCTCAACCGGTCGGCTTCGTGCCCTGCAACATTCGGCCCGAGGATATCGGGTTAAATCCTTATAAACGGGCTATTTTTCTGCACTGGCGCGCGATCAAATACTTGCTTGCGCACGATTGGCATAAGAATTAGGGATTGTGGGCAGCCGCGAAGTCCCGCAGCACCTTCGCGAATACGTTTCAATCCCGTGAAAATGTCAAAACCAACCCGAAATCCCGATAGGAGAACAAAATGAAGGCACTAGCCATTAACGCCGCGGTGCTGAGCGGCCTCGGAGCGCTCATGTTCATGGGAACAGTCGCATCGACGGTTCCCGCGGCTGCCAAATGCATGATCGATGAAGGAAACGGCCGCCGTACGCCGTGCGATGCGATGTACAAGAGCAAGAGGTGCGTGGTCGACGAAGGAAATGGCCGCTTCACGCCGTGCGAGGCACTGTTGAAGCCGAACAAGAAGACCAAGAAGCATCAATAAGGCCAAGCAAGAAGGGATAAGTCACCCGAACAGCCCGCCCGGAGGTGCCAGCCTTGCCAACTTTTGGTGTGTTTCCTCGGTCCGGGTGGGCTCTCGTTCTGCTTATCGCACTGATGTCCGGTGCGGCGCCGGTTGTTGGCCAACCGGCCGCGCCCGAATCACCGGCCGCGCCCGGAACATTTCAGACGAGGATCGACGCGGCCGCCCTGGCGCTCCGCGAGACCAATCCGCGATTCAAGGGCGCTTCTCCGCAATATGTCCAAGGGCTCGCGGAGTTCGTGTCCGGCAACATGCTGTTCGTGCTGCTTCACGAAATGGCCCATGTCTCCATCACCGAAATGGGGTTGCCGGTGCTGGGCAGGATGGAAGATGCGGCCGATACCTATGCCGCGCTGAGGCTGATCAGGTCAGGGTCCAAGTTTTCCCATCGCGTGCTGACCGAGGCGGCGGAGGGCTGGTTCATGGCCGACCGCCGCGATCAGAAAACGGGAGACAAGGTCGCCTATTATGACGATCACGGCCTCAACCAGCAGCGCGCCTATCAGATCGTGTGCTTGATGGTTGGTTCCGACGACGAAAAGTTCAAAGATCTGGCCAAGGAGACCAAGCTTCCGGAGGAGCGCCAGGACAGCTGCGCCGGGGATTACAGCAACGCCGCATTCTCCTGGGATCTGGTGCTAAAGCCGCATCGGCGTACTCCCGATCAGCCGAAGACGAAGATCGATGTGGTCTATGGACCGGCCGAGGGCAGGGCTGCGATCGCCCAACGGGTCAATCGCTCCATCCGGTTGTTGGAAACGGTGGCCGAGCATGCGACCGACGAATTCGCGTGGCCGGCGCCCTTCACATTGGAAATGCAAAGCTGCGGCTATCCCAACGCCCGCTGGGACCTATCGACCCACAAGCTTACCGTATGTTACGAACTCGCCGCCGAATTCGCAGACCTCTACCGCGGCTATGGCGAGGCGCGAGCCGACGGTACGAGGATCGCGGACGGCTCAAACCGAAAAATAGTCGGCGCATCGGCGTACAAAGCGGACCGACGGCAAACCCATCGCAAGCGCAACCCTTAAGTCCCGGTGCGGCTGTATGGCGGAGATCGAACAACGCATCGTGTTGAATGCCTCTCCATCGCTCAGATGTCTCCTTTCGCGGCTGCAGACATGGTTTGCGAGAGGAGTGTGCCTGGTCCAGTCGTTCCATTCTGCTCAGGCCGTTCACGAGCCACCAGGCTGCAGCCTTTTCCGCTAGCACCACGCGTAAAGTCAACGACTCCCGGACGCCGCCAGCAGCGCCTCGACCTCGGCGCGGCGCGGCGCGCCGGTGCTGCCGCCGAACCGGGTGCATTTGATTCCGGCCGTCGCGGCGGCGAAGCGCATCGCGTCCGCGATCGCGCGTCCCTCCGCGAGCGCGAGGGTGAAGGCGCCGTGGAACACGTCGCCGGCGCCGAGCGTGTCGAGAGCTGCGATCGGGAATACCGGCATTTCCCGGATCGCCTGATTCTCGCGCCACAGCACCGGCAAGGCTCCGTTGCTGACCGCGAGGAAGGCGTCGGTGAATTGCGCGATGCGCGCGAGCCCGGCGGCGAGGTCGTCGGTTCCGACCGTGTTGCGCAGGCATTCGCCCGAGAAGACCACATGGGTCCCCATCGCAAACAGCGGGTCGGATTCGACGGTCGCCCGGTCGGCATCGATCACGACCGGCAGGCCGCGCCGGCGGGCCGCACGGCACACCGGCGTGACGAATCCGGAGAAGCGATTGTCCACCAGGACCGCGTCGACATCGGCGACCAGCCGATCGGGATCGAGCGGCACCACGACGTCGAGGCGACGGTCGCGATAGGTGGCGATGGTGCGGTCGCCCCGCACATTGATGAAGATCGCCGACACCGGCGTGCGGGCGCCGGCGGCGCGCACGCATCCGGCGCAGTCGACGCCCTCCTCCGCGAGGCCGCGGACGAGCCGGTCGCCGATCGCGTCGTGGCCGGCCGGCCCGCCGAGCGGCGCCGCGAAGGCGACCTCGCCGCCGAGGCGGGCGATGGCGATGGCCGCATTGGCGGCGCAGCCGCCGCCGACGGTGATGAACTCGCTCGCCTCCACCTTGGTGTCGGGCAGCGGGAACTCGCGGACGCGGAACACCTCGTCGAGGACCGCGATCCCGGCGCACAGGATGCGCGGCATGTCAGACCAGGCTCCGGTCGGCTTCGACCCATGCGCGGATGATGTGATGGGCGATGGCGATGGGATGGGCCACCGTCAGGCCGGCGGGATGCCGGCGCAGCAGCATGGCGACGACTTCGTCGCGGGAAAACCAGCGGGCATCCTCGAGCTCGCTGCGGTCCACCGTGATCTCGGTGGACAGGGCCGTCGCATGGCAGCCGATCATCAGCGACATCGGAAACGGCCACGGCTGCGAGGCGAAATAGGCGACCCGCCCGCACACGATCCCGGCCTCCTCGCGGGTTTCCCGGCGCACCGCCTCCTCCAGGGTCTCGCCGGGCTCGACGAAGCCGGCGAGGCACGACCACATGCGCGGGGCAAAGCGCGGGCTGCGGCCGAGCAGGCAGCGCTCGCCGTCGATCGCCAGCATGATGACGACGGGATCGGTGCGCGGGAAATGCTGGGTGCCGCAGCAAGGACAGTCGCGCCGCCAGCCGGCGTCGACCGCATGGCTCGGCGTCCCGCAATTGGCGCAGAAGCGGTGGCGCGCATGCCAGCCGAGCACCGCCTTGGCCTCCGCCAAAGGCGGCAGGTGTTCCGGGGCCACGAGTCCGCCGGTCGCCACCGTCCGCAGGTCGGTGACGAGAAGGTCGTCGCGGCTCTTGAGCGCCTCGGCGGCCTCCTTGTCGATGCCTGCGGCGAACCGGGACGCGCCGTCGCGCAGCCCGAGAAACACCCGCTCCCGCCACGGCGCGAGCGCGCCCGCTTCGGCGAAGGTGAATGCGGGGTCGTCTCCGCCATTCGGCGCGGGCGTACCGACGATCTCCGCGGACTTGCGCAATACCACGAGTTCGCCACCGACGAGATGGATGCGGGCGCGCGGGTCCGCTTCGAACGCGGCGATCGCGGCGGCATCGGTACGCCGATCGGCGGCGCGATCGAGCACGCTACCGGTGTAGCCGAGATATGGCGGAACCCCGAGATCAGGGCGGGACAGCATGATTCACTCCGGCGGGCCCGCGAAGACTCGCATGGCCCGCCGCGATGCGCAATCAGCGCTTCCGTTACCGCGCGTCGCATCTGGCTCGGCGCTCCTTCTGCCTCGCCCCGCCTCGCCGATCAGTCGAACTGTTGGCCAGGTGCCCGGTTTGCAGCGGCATCCGAAGTCTCCCCAGATGAGCCTCGCCTCGGGATCGAGGTATGATATCGTGCGCATCGATCGCGACACTCGGGAGCCAAATACATGTCGGAAACGAAGATCGGCCGGCGCGAATTCTTGACCAGCGTCAGCGTCGTCGGGGCGGCGTCCGCATCTGCGCATGCGTTGGCTCCGGCCGCGGCGCAGGCGCAGACAGCCTCGCAAGCGGCCGCAGCACAGCCGGCGGCGGAAGCGGCAGGCTATGAATACCTCAAGCCGGTCGAGCAGGCGTTCGTGGAAGCGCTCGTCGATCACATGATTCCGAAGGACGAACTCACCGGCAGCGGCACCGAGATCGGCATCGCGACGTATATCGATCGCGCTCTCGCGGGGGGCTGGGGCAAGGGCGCCCGCCTGTACAAGGACGGGCCGTGGCAGCGCGGCACCGCCAACCAGGGCTATCAGCTACCGCTCACGCCGGCGGAGCTTTATCGCGCCGCCATCGAGGGCTCGAACGCCTATTGCCGAAAGACGTTCGGCAAGGATTTCGACCGCTGCACCGCCGAGCAGAAGGAAACCTTCCTCAAGGATCTCGCCGCCGGCAAGATCACGCTCGACGGCGGCCTGCCGGGCCGCGCCTTCTTCGTCGTGCTCTACGACAACGTCATGGAGGGCATGTTCGCCGACCCGATCTATGGCGGCAACAAGGACAAGGTGGGCTGGAAGATGATCGGGTTTCCGGGCGTGTTGGCCAACAATGCGGAGAACGTGAAGAAGTACAGCGACGGCAGGAGATTTCCCGCCGACCCCATCAGCATTGCCGACATGTCCTGAAGAGGAACGCGCGCCATGGTGACCAGACTACCCCCGGTAGACATCCTCATAGTGGGCATGGGTTGGACCGGCGGCATCCTCGCCAAGGAGCTTGGACCGACCGGCCTCAAGATCGCCGTGCTCGAGCGCGGCGGCCCGCGTTCGACGCAGAACGATTTCAGCGTTCCGCTGATCCGTGACGAACTGCGTTTCTCGCAGCGCCATGACCTGATGATGGATGTGTCCAAAGACACCTATACCATCCGCAACAAGGCGTCCGAGACCGCGCTGCCGATGCGTCGTCTCGGCTCGTTCCTCCCGGGCGAAGGGGTAGGCGGTGCCGGCGCCCACTGGAACGGGGTGACGTGGCGGTGGCCGGACCACGAATTGCGCATCCGCACCAAGTATGAGGAGCGTTACGGCAAGAATTTCATCCCGGCCGACATGCCGATCCAGGACTGGGGCATCACCGGCGCCGAGATCGAGCCTTATTACGACAAGTTCGAATACACCGCGGGCGTCTCCGGCAAGGCCGGCAACATCAAGGGGCAGATTCAGCCGGGCGGCAATCCGTTCGAAGATCCGCGTGCGCGCGATTATCCCAATCCGCCGCTGGTCGCCAACCAGGCGAGCAAGCTGTTCGGCAAGGCCGCGACCGAACTCGGCTATCATCCCTACCCACGGCCGGCCGCCAACGCCTCGCGGCCCTACACCAACCCCGACGGCATGGTTCTCGGGCAGTGCGAGTATTGCGGCTTCTGCGAGCGCTTTGGCTGCGAGGCGAACGCCAAGGGCAGTCCGCACATCACGGTCATCCCGGTGGCGCTGCGCTATTCCAACGTGGACCTGCGGACCTACTGCTGGGTCACCAAGGTGCTCATGGACTCCACCGGCAAGAAAGCGACGGGAGTGGCCTATGTCAACGTGCTGACCGGCGAGGAGATCGAACAGCCGGCCGACCTGGTGATCCTCGCCGCCTATGGCTTGTCCAACGTGCACCTGATGCTGCTGTCAGGCATCGGCAAGCCTTACGATCCGGAGTCGCAGACCGGCGTGATCGGCAAGAACTACGCCTACCAGGGTGGCTCCAACGTGGCGCTGTTCTTCGAGGGCACGAGCTTCAATCCGTTCATTGCGACCGGCGGCTGGGGCACGTCGATCGACGATTTCCACACCAACTGGAATTTCGATCGCGGCAAGCACGGCTATATCGGCGGGTCGTACATCTCGGTGGGCGGTTCCAATGGACGTCCGATCACCTATCGGCCGGTACCGCCCGGCACGCCGCCCTGGGGTTCGGCCTGGAAGCGCGCTACCGCCAAGTGGTACCAGAGTGCGCTCGGAATCGGCGCCAGCGGAATGGTCATGCCCAATCGCTACAACACCCTGGACCTCGACCCGACCTACAAGAATCGATTCGGCCAGCCGCTGATGCGCATGACCTTCGACTTCAAGGAGAACGAGCAGAAAATGAACCGGCACTCCGCCGAGGTGATCGGCCAGATCGGGCGCGCGATGAACCCGACCATCATGGGCAACCCGACGCCCCGGCTGACCTGGAACGTCGTCCCTTACCAGAGCACGCACAACACCGGCGGCGCGATCATGGGAACCGATCCCGGCACCAGCGCACTGAACAAGTATCTGCAGAGCTGGGATGTCGCGAACCTGTTCGTAATGGGGGCTTCCGCATTCCCGCATAACTCGGGCTACAACCCGACAGGTCCGGTCGGCGCACTCGCCTACTGGGCGGCGGACGCGATCCGGGAAAGGTACCTCAAGAATCGAAGACCGCTGGTCTGATCGTCGCCGTAAAGGAGGGGGCGTCGCGGCCCCGCAAAAGCGCTCATCGACCGGCGATGCCGCGTTCGTCCAGCGCAACCGTCTTGATCAGCGCGAAGATGTCGCGGCCGGCGGCGAGGCCGAGTTCGTCGACCGCCATGCGCGTCACCATGGCGACGATGTGGCCGTGACCGGGGAGATCGATGGTGACCGCGGCGAGCGGGCCGTCTTCCTGCTCGATCGCCGCCACCCGGCCTGAGAGCACCGTGCGGATGCTGAGATGCCGCGGCGGCTCGGTCGACACCGTCACGTCGGTCGCCTTGATGACGACGCGCACGTCGCTTCCGACGGCGCCGGCCGCGCCGACCAGCCAGATCGTGCCGCCGGGATGGCCGATCTCGGTCAGTCCGTACTCGGCATGGATGCCGACGATCCGGCCGGTCAGCACCGACGAGCGCGCGAACCGGCTTTCCCCGGCCTGGACCTTGCGCGGCCCGAACACCTCGTCCACCGCGCCGGCGGCGACGACATGGCCGGCGTTGAACACCACCACCGGCGAGGCGAGACGGGCGACCTCGTCGACCGAATGGGACACGTAGACGATCGGCACTTTGAACCCGTCGCGCAGGCGCTCGATCAGGGTCAGCACCTCCATCTTGCGCTCGTCGTCCAATGCCGCGAGCGGCTCGTCCATCAGGAGCAGGCGCGGCGACGCCAGCAGCGCGCGTCCGATCGCGACCCGCTGCCGTTCGCCGCCGGACAGGCGGCCGGGGCGCCGCGCCAGCAGGTGACCGATCCCCAAGGTCTCGACGACGGCGCCGAACTCGATCGCCCGCTCGGTGCGCGGCGCAAACCAGCGGCCAAACAACAGGTTCTGACGCACCGTCAGATGCGGGAACAGCTGGGCGTCCTGGTAGACCACGCCGACCCGGCGGGCATGCTTGGGCACGAAGATGTGCTTTTCGGTGTCGACCAGCACGCGCTCGTCGACGACGATGACGCCGCGGTCCGGCCGCAGCAGGCCGGCGATCAGCGCGATGGTGACCGACTTGCCGGAGCCGGATCGGCCGAACAGGGAGACCCCGGCCGCACTTTCGAACGCCACCTCGTAGGCGAAGGCGCCGAGCTTGATGGCGGCATCGAAGCGGATCATTCGAATTGCGCCAGCCGGCGATGGGCGGTGCGCTGGACGATTTCCGAGAGGATGAGCGCGCCGAGCGCGATCACGATGGCGATCGCGGTCAGGCGCCAGGCCTTGGCGTCGCCGCCGGGCACCTGGGTGTAGGTGTAGATGGCCGCCGAGATGGTCTGGGTCTCGCCGGGGATGTTGGACACGAATGTGATGGTGGCGCCGAATTCGCCGAGCGCCTTGGCAAAGCACAGGATGGCGCCCACGACCACCCCCGGCAGCGCCAGCGGCAGGGTGACGAGGGCGAAAGTCCACAGGCCGTTGGCGCCGAGCGTTCCCGCGGCGTCCTCCAGGCGGCGGTCGATCGCTTCGATGGAGAGGCGCATCGCCCGCACCATCAGCGGAAAGCCCATGACCCCGCAGGCGAGCGCCGCGCCAGTCCAGCGAAACGAGAACACGATCCCGAAATGGTCGGCGAGGAACGCCCCCAAGGGCGCGCGCCGTCCCAGCAGGATCAGCAGGATATATCCCGTCACCACCGGCGGCAGCACCAGCGGCAGGTGGATCAGGCCGTCGAACAGGAACTTGCCGGGGAAACGCCAGCGCGCCAGCGCATAGGCGGCGAGAACGCCGACCGGCAGGCTGAAGGCGGTGGCCGCCAGCGCGATCCGTAGCGACAGCCGCACCGCCGTCCATTCATCCGCGGATAGCTCGAACACCGCCTAAGGTCCAGACCTGACGAAAGGATGCCGGGGGAACATCGCCGTTCCGTCCCGCAAACGCAACATTGCGGGGATGCTCGTTGCAAAGATGCTGGTCCCGGTCACTTCGCGATCATGTCGAAGCCCTGCTCAGAAAAGCGGCGCACGGCCGCCGGCGACCGCAGATATGCGAGGAAGGCTGCGGCGTCGGCATTGCGCGACGACGCCGTCAGCGCGGCCGGGTAAAGGATCGGCGGATGCGAGGAATCGGGGAAAACCGCGACGACCTTCACTTTCGGCTCCGCCTTGGCATCGGTCGCGTAGACGATTCCGAACCGCGCCTCGCCGCGGGCGACAAAGGCGAGCGCGGCGCGCACATTGTCGGTCTGGGCGAGCTTGTTCTCCACGCCCCGCCACATCCCGAGCTGCTCCAGCGCCTCCTTGGCGTATTTGCCGGCCGGCACCGAGTTCACCTCGCCGACCGCAAGGCGGCTGTCGCCGAGGACGGCCGCGAGGTCGGCGCCGGGCGCGATCTTGAACGCCACGTTCGCGTCGGCCGCCTCGACCAGGACCAGGGCATTGCCGAGCAGGGTTTCCCTTGTCTCCGTCTTGATGAGATGGCGTTCCTGCGCCCAGTCCATCCAGTCGAGATCGGCGGAGATGAAGATATCGGCGGGCGCGCCCTGCTCGATCTGGCGCGCCAGCGCCGCCGACGACGCATAGGAGATGGCGACGCTCTTGCCGGTCTGCTTTTGCCAATCGGAGGCGATGGCGTCGAGCGCCGTGTTCAGGCTGGCGGCTGCGAACACCACCGGCTTGCCCTGGGCCTGCGCCGGCAACGGCGCGAGCAGCGCGAAGCCGATCGCAAGGGCGATGGCACAACGAAGCGAAAAGAGAAATTGTCTGCGCTGCATGACGACCCTCGATGTTCCCCCTTGTATATAACGCAGATCGGCGCGGGATGTCACGGGGACCTTGTCGACCCCGTCATTCCGGGGCGGTCGCAGCACCGAACCCGGAATCCGGTCTGCGCCCGAAAGGCGGGGCCGTCTGGATTCCGGGTTCGCCGCAAAGCGGCGCCCCGGAATGACGCCATAAATGTAAAGGTTCCGGTGCCCGAGATGACCGGGCCGGTGCGGATCCCGGGCGGCACGCTGTCGGGTCGGGCGCTTGCAATCGCCGGCCGTTCCGCCGATATAAGGCCCGGGAGGTTGGCGGTGGACGAGCCACTCGCCAACCGGGTCAGGTCCGGAAGGAAGCAGCCCTAACGAGCTCCGGTTCGGGTCGCTCGTCAACCTCCTAGCGTTTGCCCGCTCCCGGCGAATTCGCGGATGCGGGCGTTGCGCCGGCCGGAGTTGCCATGAGCGAAGCCGATACAGCCGGCCGCCTCGCGGAGCCGGGCCTCGATCTTGCCCTTATTGGTGCGACCGGTGGTGCGACTCCGGCGCCGCGCCAGGGTGCGGGCTACCGGGTGCTGGCGCGCAAATATCGCCCCGCCACCTTCGACGACCTGATCGGCCAGGAGGCCATGGTGCGGACGCTCTCGAACGCGTTCGAAACCGGGCGCATCCCGCAGGCCTGGATCCTCACCGGGGTGCGCGGGGTCGGCAAGACCACCACCGCCCGCATCCTCGCCCGCGGGCTGAATTACGAGCTGGCGGACGGCTCGGTCACCGCGCCGACCATCAAGATGCCGGTGCTCGGCCTCAACTGCCAGGCGATCATGGAAAGCCGGCACGTGGACGTGCTGGAGATGGACGCCGCCTCCCACAACGGTGTCGACGACATCCGCCAGATCAACGACGCCGTGCGCTACGCGCCGGTGAGCGCGCGCTACAAGGTCTACATCCTCGACGAAGTGCACATGCTCTCGAACCGGCGTTCAACGCGCTGTTGAAGACCCTGGAGGAGCCGCCGCCCCACGCCAAGTTCGTGTTCGCGACCACCGAGATCGGCAAGGTGCCGGTCACGGTGCTGTCGCGCTGCCAGCGGTTCGACCTGCGCCGCGTCGAGGCCGGCGTGCTGGTCGCCCATCTCGAAGGCATCCTCGCCAAGGAAGGCGTGATCGCCGAGCCGGAAGCGCTGGCGCTGATCGCGCGCGCCGCCGAAGGCTCGGTGCGCGATGCGCTCTCGCTGCTCGACCAGGCGATCTCCCATGCCGCCGGCGCGGTGCGCGCCGAGGACGTGCGGCAGATGCTCGGGCTCGCCGATGCCGGCCGGATCATCGACCTGTTCGACGCGCTGATGCGCGGCGACGTCGCCCGCGCGCTCGGCGAGTTGCGCAGCCAGTATGATTCCGGCGCCGATCCGCTGGTGGTGCTGAGCGAGCTCGCCGAATTCACCCATTTCGTGACGCGGGTGAAGGTGGTGCCGGCGGTGGTGGAAGACCGCTCGCTGTCGGAGGTCGAGCGCAAGCGCGGCCGCGAGCTTGCCGCCGCCCTGTCGATGCGGGTGCTGTCGCGCACCTGGCAGATGCTGTTCAAGGGGCTCGCGGAGGTGAAGGAGGCGCCGCGCCCGATCGCCGCGGCGGAAATGGTGCTGGTGCGGATCGCCTATGCCGCCGACCTGCCGCCGCCCGACGAAGTCATCCGCAACCTGGCCGACGCTCCGGCGCCGCGCCGCGACGCCGGCCCGCAGCGCCGCTCCGGCGGCGCCGTCGCCGGCCCCGGCCTCCTACGGCGGGCCCGCGCGCAACGAAGCGGCGCGCAGCGAACCCATGCGGTCGTCCGCACGCCCGGCGCTGGCGCCGATGGCGCAGCCGCGCGATCCCGTCGGCACGGCGGCCGAAGCCGCGCCGGACGCCGCGGCGATGGCGTTTTCCCGGTTCGCCGACCTCGTGGCTTTCGCCAATGAGCGGCGCGACCTGCCGCTCAGGACCTTGCTCGAGCGCGACGTGCGGCTCGTCCATTTCGAGGACGGCAAGCTGGAGGTTGCGCTGGAGCCTTCGGCCTCGAAGGCGCTGATCGGCGACCTCGCCCGGCGGCTCACCGCGCTGACCGGCCGGCGCTGGATGGTGGTGGTCTCCGCCGAGGCGGGCCAGCCCACCCTCAAGTCGCAGGCGGACGCCAGGCGCACCGCGTTCATCGCCGGCGTGCAGAACGATCCGGTGGTGCAGAATGTGCTGGCGCGGTTTCCCGGCGCCCAGATCGTCGCGGTGCGCGAGCCCGACCGCAGCATGGCCGCGCCCGCCGCGGCCGCGCCCGCCGAGGACGACGAGCCGCCGCCGGAGGTGCCGGCCGATGACGAGGAATTGGCGTTCGGCGCCCATCGCCGCCCGGACGACGTGGACGATGATTTCTAGCGCAACGCCGTCATTCCGGGGCGCGCATCTTCGCGCGAACCCGGAATCCAGGGCTGCGGCGCAGACGGCGAGGCCGGCTGGATTCCGGGTTCGCGCGAGAGCGCGCCCCGGAATGACGACGATGGTCCTGAATGCAAGGCAATGAAAGGCAACCCATGGCGGATTTTCTGGGCCTGATGAAGCAGGCGGCCGAACTCAAGACCAAGATGGAATCGATGCAGGCCGAGCTCGACCACATCGAGGTCGAGGGCACCTCCGGCGGCGGCTTGGTCAGCGTGAGGCTCACCGCCAAGGGCGAGCTCAAATCGGTCGCCATCGATCCTTCGCTGATGAAGCCGGAGGAGAAGGAGATCGCCGAGGATCTCATCGTCGCCGCCCATGCCGAGGCGCGGCGCAAGGCCGAGGCGCTGCTCCAGGACAAGATGAAGAGCCTCACCGGCGGCCTGCCGCTGCCGCCCGGGATGAAGCTGTTCTGAACTCCCTCTCCCCGCGTGCGGGGAGAGGGTCGGGGTGAGGGGACGTCACCGCGCGTCTGAGTGCTGAAGTGGGGCTCTTGTAAGCTCAGACACGCGGATAGGCCCCCTCACCCGGCGCGCCGATGCGCGCCGACCTCTCCCCGCCTGCGGGGAGAGGTAAGAGTCGCCCGAAGCTGCGGCATTGAATCGGAAACCCGTCAGCGCAGATGCCCACCGCCATCGCCGGTCCTGAAATCGAACGCCTGATCCAGCTGCTGGCCCGCCTGCCGGGGCTCGGGCCGCGCTCGGCGCGGCGGGCGGCGCTGGCGCTGATCAAGCGGCGCGAGCAGCTGATGGCGCCGCTCGCCGCCGCGCTGCAGACCGCCATGGACAAGATCTCGGTCTGCACCGTGTGCGGCAACATCGACAGCCACAATCCCTGCACCGTGTGCACCGACGAGCGGCGCGACGCCTCGGTGATCGTCGTGGTCGAAGATGTCGCCGATCTCTGGGCGCTGGAGCGCGCCCACGCGGTGAACGCGCGCTATCACGTGCTCGGCGGCACCCTGTCGCCGCTCGACGGCATCGGCCCGCAGGACCTCTCCATCGACGCGCTGGTGACCCGCGCCCACGCGCCGGGGGTCAAGGAGATCATCCTCGCCGCTCAACGCCACCGTGGACGGCCAGACCACCGCGCATTACATCACCGACCTGCTCGCCGGCGCCGGCGTCGCGGTGACGCGGCTCGCCCACGGCGTGCCGGTCGGCGGCGAGCTCGATTATCTCGACGAGGGCACGCTCGCGGCCGCCATGCGCAGCCGCACGCCGTTTTGAATGCCGTCATGCCGGTGACGCGGAGCCGTACCCGGAGTCCAATTCCCAGTGCAGATGGCTGCCCCGGGTTCGTCGCGCACGGGCCCGCATTGACGAGCTGTTGCAGCGGTCTATTGCGCTTCTTGCCGACAGCATCTTGAAATGTCCGCCGCGCTGGAGCGCACGCGAGCAGCACGAGGCTCGGAATCGCCGCGGCGGCGCAGATCGCGAAGAACATCGGCCAGCCGGCGTGCTCGCGCGATGTAGCCGGCGGTGGCCGAGAGATAGGTGCGGCCGACCGCGGCGAGCGCGGTGAGCAGCGCGTATTGGGTGGCGGTGTGCAGCGGGTTGCGGCACAGCGCCGAGAGATAGGCGACATAGATCACGGTGCCGATGGCGCTGGTGAAATTCTCCATGATGATGGCGAAGGTGAGCCAGGCGATGTCGTGGCCGACGATCGCCTGCCAGGAAAAGGCGAGGTTCGCCGACGCCTGGAGGAGGCCGCCGATCCACAGGCTCGTCGCGAGCGGATAGGCGCGGGCGACGAAGCCGCCGGCAAAGCCGCCGAGCAAGGTCGCGGCAAGGCCGACGCCCTTGATGATCGCGGCATATTCGTTGCGCGAAAATCCGAGATCGATGACGAACGGCGCCGTCATCGCGCCCGACAGCGCGTCGGTGAACTTGAACAGCACCACGAAGGCCAGGATCAGCGACGGCATAGTCGAAGCAGCAGGAAATCGCGGAACGCGCCGACGGCCGCCTCGGCGACGCGCTGCAACGCATTGTGCCGCGCGTGATCGGCGACGGCCGGCGCGGATTTCTCCGGCTCGGTCGCGATCAGCGTCGTGACCATGCCGATGACGACCAGCGCCGCGACCGCGATGTAGCCTGCGCTCCAGGCATCGTGCTTGGCGAGGCCCAGCGCCTCGAAGCCGCTGACCAGGAACAGCGCGCCGGCGGTCGAGGCCAGCATGCCGATGCGATAGGCCGCGACATAGGAGGCCATGCCGGCCGCCTGCTCGCTCTCCGGAAGGCTCTCGACCCGGAACGCATCGACGACGATGTCCTGGGTCGCCGACGCGGTCGCGACCAGCAGGGCGCCGAACGCGACCAGCCACGGATCGGCGGCCGGGTTGGTCAACGCGAGAAAGACGATGGCCGCGATCAGCAGCAATTGCGACAGGATCAGCCAGCCGCGCCGGCGCCCGAGCAGGTGCGACAGCACGGGAACGTCGAGCGCATCGACCAGCGGCGCCCACAGGAACTTCACCGTGTAGGGCGTGCCGACCAGGGCGAACAGGCCGATGGTGCGCGAGATCGACCCCGGCCTCGCGCATCCAAACCAAGCAGCGTCGAACCCGACAGCGCCAGCGGCAGCCCGGACGAAAAGCCGAGAAACATCACGATGAGCACGCGCCGGCGCAGATAGACCGAGAGCGTGTCGGCAAAGCCCGGCCGCGGCCGGCGCGGCATCGGCTATCGTCGTCGCGGCCACCGCGTTCGGCCCGCCGGCGCCGATCTGCATCACTCGCCCGCCTCCAGCCGCAGGCCGCGCGGCACCGCGGCGAGCGCCGGCTTGGCCGCGTCGCTGTCGCTGAAATCGAGCGCGTCGATGCGGCCGGCGCGGCGGCCGATCTTTTCGGTCGAGATGATGATCTGCCGCATGTCCTCCGCCGCCTGTCCGTGATGCTGCTGCAGCTTGAGCACCCGATCCTGCAGCCGGCCCACATCCTCCATCATGCCCCCAACTTCGGCACGAATGAGGTCGGCGGCCTCGCGCATGCGGGCATCCTTGAGGATTTGCTGCATCACCTGGATCGCCAGCATCAGCAGCGAGGGCGACACGATCACGACCTTGGCGCGGTAGGCCTTCTGCACCAGGTCGTCGAAGCCGTCGTAAAGCTCGGCATAGACGGATTCCGACGGCAC
Organism: uncultured Alphaproteobacteria bacterium; assembly: GCA_963795865.1. GTDB lineage: Bacteria > Pseudomonadota > Alphaproteobacteria > Rhizobiales > Xanthobacteraceae > JAJPKK01. The sequence continues at coordinate 17,364 of CAWCJX010000026.1, read as the reverse complement.
GAACATCAAGGCCATGTCCTGGGTCTCGCCGGGCAGCAGATACTTCTCCGAAATGTCGGAAATGTGCTTCCAGACGTCCTGGCGCAGGCGCTGGGCCGCCCGCGCGCGGTCGTCGTCGGTCTTGCCCTCGCGCAGCGCGGTGACCGCCTCGAGCGGGAACTTGGCGTCGATGACCAGCGGACGCTGGTCGGGCAGGAAGATCACGCAGTCCGGCCGGGTGTTGTTGGGCAAGGTGTGCTGGAACGCATAGAGCGACTTCGGCAAAGCGTCCTGGATGATGGTCTCCATGCGGGCCTGGCCGAAGGCGCCGCGGGCCTGCTTGTTGCCGAGCACGTCGCGCAGCGAGATGACCTGCCCGGACAGTTCCGAGAGGTTCTTCTGGGCGTGGTCGAGCACGGCGATGCGCTCGTTGAGGCTCTGCAGCCGCGCCACGGTCTGCCGCGTGGTCTCGTCCATGGAATGGCCGATCCGGGTCGAGACGGCGTCGAGCCGCTCCGCCACCACCCGGGCGAGCTCGGCCTGGCGTCCGCCCAGGCCTTCGCCCAGCGCCTGGAGTCGGCCCGCGGTCTCGGCCTGGATGCGGGCGAGGTCGGCGATGCGCTTCTCCATCGCCTCGTCCTGGCGCTCCTGCCGGACGACGTCTTCGCGCCGGCGGCGCGATCCCCGCGCCGCGAGCACGGCAATGGCGACCAGCAGCGCCAGCACCGCCACAGCGAAAGCAAGGCCGGCGGCGCCGAGCGTGACGTCGAGCCCGTTGAGGGTGAGAATCGGCTGGTTCATCGGGCCAATTCTAACCGATTCGCGGCCCGGTGCGAACGAAGTGCGAACGGCGCGGGACTTCTGTCCACGTTGTCCTGGCTTGAATTCCGGGCGCCCTTGGCAGCCGGCCAGGCCGGATTGACCGCGCCCGACCGACCCCTTACATCGCCGTTCCATGGCATTGCGCGACATCATCATCCTGCCGGACAAGCGGCTGCGGAAGGTTTCGAAGCCGGTCGCCAAGATCGACGAGGACATCCGCGCCCTCGTCGCGGACATGTTCGAGACCATGTACGACGCGCCCGGCATCGGCCTCGCCGCCATCCAGCTCGGCGTGCCGGAGCGGGTCGTCACCATGGATCTGTCCAAGAAGGAGGATCACAGCGAGCCGGCGGTGTTCATCAATCCCGAGATCGTGTGGTCCTCGGAGGAGCGATCGGTCTACGAGGAGGGCTGCCTGTCGATCCCGGACATCCATGAGGACGTGGAGCGGCCGGCGCGGGTGAAGGTCCGGTATCTCGATCTCGACGGAACGCTGATGGAGGCCGAGGCGGAGGGCCTGTTCGCCACCTGCATCCAGCATGAGGTCGACCACCTCAACGGCGTGCTGTTCATCGACCACATCTCCAAGCTCAAGCGCGACCGCATCGTCAAGAAGTTCACCAAGGTGGCGAAGCGGGCGGTGGAGGAGGGCTGAGCAGGTGACTTCGGCTCACTCGCACCTGCCGCGGGGAGAGGTTCGGGGTGAGGCTGCCTCTGCAAAAGCAGGTAGGGTCGCGGGAAGGGCCCCACTCCCCGGCGCTCGCGGCCGACCTCGCCGCGGCGGTCGTGGCGAGTGAGCGGTCCCCCATCCCGCCGCTGCCACCCTGAAGACCACGCGGCGGAGCGCCGAGCATCTGCCTGTGACCCTGCATGCCCCTTCGCCTCGTCTTCATGGGAACGCCGGACTTCGCGGTGCCGACGCTCGTCGAGATCGTCGGCAGCGGCCATCAGGTGGTGGCGGCGTACACGCGGGCGGCGCGGCCCGCCGGGCGCGGCATGGAGTTGCGGCCGAGCCCGGTCGAGCGCGAGGCGCGGCGGCTCGGCATCGAGGTGCTGACCCCGAAGACGCTCAAGACGCCGCAGGCGCAGGAGGCGTTTCGCGCCCATGACGCCGACGCCGCCGTGGTGGTCGCCTATGGCCTGATCCTGCCGAAGCCGGTGCTCGACGCGCCCAGGCTCGGCTGCTTCAACCTGCACGCCTCGGCGCTGCCGCGCTGGCGCGGCGCGGCGCCGATCAACCGCGCCATCATGGCCGGCGACGCCGAGACCGCCGTCATGGCGATGAAGATGGAGGAAGGCCTCGACACCGGGCCGATCGCCATGGCGGAGCGGGTCGCCATCGGCCCCGACATGACCGCCGGCGAATTGCACGACCGCGCTGTCGCGGCTCGGCGCCGACCTGATGGTCCGCATGCTCGGCGCGCTGGAGCGCGGCTCGCTGCAACTGACGCCGCAGCCGGGCGAGGGCGTCACCTACGCCGCCAAGATCGACAAGCACGAGACGCGGATCGACTGGGCAAAGCCGTGGCAGGCCGTGCACGACCATTGCCGCGGCCTGTCGCCGTTCCCCGGCGCCTGGTTCGAGCTGCCCGGGGCCGGACGCATCAAGGTCCTGCGCACCACCCGAGGCGAAGGCTCCGGCGTGCCGGGAACCGCGCTCGACGCCCACCTCACCATCGCCTGCGGCGACGGCGCCGTGCGCATCCTCGAACTGCAGCGCGCCGGCGGCCGGCCCATGAGGACGGAAGAATTCCTGCGCGGCACGGCGGTGGCTGCCGGCACGCGGCTCCCGTGATGCCGCGCTTCAAGCTCACCATCGAATATGACGGCCGCCCTTTCGTCGGCTGGCAGGTGCAGGACAACGGCGTATCCGTGCAGGGCGTGCTCGACCGCCGCGGTAGCGGCGTTCTGCGGCGAGGCCGTGCATGTGCAGGGGGCGGGGCGCACCGATGCCGGCGTGCATGCGCTCGGCCAGGTCGCCCATGTCGAACTCGCCAAGGCCTGGGACACCGAAACCGTGCGCGATGCGCTCAACTTCCATCTGCGGCCGCACCCGGTCGCGGTGCTCGCCGCCGCGCCGGCGGCCGATGATTTCGATGCCCGGTTCTCGGCGGTGCAGCGCCACTATCTCTATCGCATCGTCAACCGCCGCGCCGACCTCGCGCTCGACGCCGGCCGGGCGCTGCGGGTGCCGCGGCCGCTCGATGCGGCGGCCATGCACGACGCCGCCCAGCGCCTGGTCGGCCGGCACGACTTCACCACCTTCCGCGCCGCCGAATGCCAGGCGAAATCGCCGCTCAAGACGCTCGACCGGCTCGATGTCGAACGCCACGGCGAGGAATTGCGCATTCACGCCTCCGCGCGCTCGTTCCTGCACCATCAGGTGCGCTCGATGGTGGGCTCGCTGGTGCAGGTCGGCGAGCGCCGCTGGAGCGCCGACGATCTCGCCCGCGCGCTGGCCGCCCGCGACCGCCGGGCCTGCGGCCCGGTGGCGCCGCCCGACGGGCTGTATCTGGTCCGGGTGGATTATCCGCCGGGCACATGAGGGGTGGGGGTGGGGGGTATTCGCATTTTCTGCAAAACAACCCCATGCAAAGTACCGTGACGGTATTATGGTAGGGAAATGAGCTAGCCCGCACGAGCGAAGCGACTGCGGGGCGGGCGCTTCATCGTTCAACCGCCTTGCAATGATCAAAGCATTTGCGCGGTCATTCCGGGGCGCGCGTCTTCCTTCGCGCGAACCCGGAATCCAGACGGCCTCGCGGCTTGCATGGCAGCCTGGGTTCCGGGTTCGCGCGAAGACGCGCGCCCCGGAATGACCGGGCAAAAGGTGACGGACCATTCTCACCCGAAATAACGATCGAGAACCTTCCGATAGATCGCCGTCAGCGCAACGAGGTCCGCGGTGGCGACGTGCTCGTCGATGCCGTGCATGGTCCGGTTGACGAGGCCGAATTCGACCACCGGGCAGTAGTCCCGGATGAAGCGGGCGTCGGAGGTCCCGCCCGATGTCGACAGCGCCGGCTTGCGCCCGGTCACTTCGGCGATCGCCGCGCTCACGAGATCGACGAACGGGCCCGGCGTGGTGACGAAGGCGTGGGCGTTGGAGGGATCCCAATCGATGCGGAAGCGGCCACCCCGGGCGCCGGCGCGCGGCGCGCGCCTCCACCAGGGCCTTGAGAGAAGTCGCGGGTGTGGATGTCGTTGTAGCGGATGTTGAAGCGCGCGCGCGCCTCGGCCGGAATGATGTTTCCGGTCTTGTTGCCGACGTCGACCGAGGTGAATTCCAGGTTGGACGGATCGAAATGGGCGCTGCCGGCATCGAGCGGCTCGGCCATCATCGCGCTCATGATGTTCACGATGCGGCGCACCGGATTGTCGGCGAGCGCGGGATAGGCGACGTGGCCCTGGGTGCCCGGCACCACCAGCGTTGCGCTGAGCGAGCCGCGGCGGCCGATCTTGATCATGTCGCCGAGATGCTCGGGATTGGTGGGCTCGCCGAGGATGCAATGGTCGAACGCCTCGCCCCGCGACGCCGCCCATTTCAGCAGCTTGACGGTGCCGTTGACCGCGATGCCCTCCTCGTCGCCGGTGATCAGGAACGAGATCGAACCGTTGCGCCGGCCGCCGGCGGCGGCGAGATGGTCGAGCACGGCGGCCAGCGCACAGGCGATGGCGCCCTTCATGTCGACGGCGCCGCGGCCGTAGAGAATGCCGTCGGCGATGTCGCCGCCGAACGGGCGGTGCCGCCACTGCGCCTCGTCGCCCGGCGCCACCACGTCGGTGTGTCCGGCGAACACGAGATGCGGCGGGCCTTTGCCGACGCGGGCGTAGAGGTTTTCCACGTCCTCGGCGCCGGGCTCGGAGAAGGTGACGCGGTCGACCGCAAAGCCGGCGCCCGCCAGCACGGTTTCGAGATAGCTCAGCGCGCCGCCCTCCGCCGGGGTCACCGACGGGCAGCGCAGCAGGTCACGGGCAAAGGCGACGGGATCGGCGGACATGTCGCGCCCTCAATCCCGCAGCAGTTCGTTGATGCTGGTCTTGGCGCGCGTCTTCTCGTCGACGCGCTTGACGATGACGGCGCAGTAAAGTCCCGGCCCGGGGGCGCCGTTCTCGAGCGGCTTGCCGGGCTGGGTGCCCGGCACCACCACCGAATAGGCCGGCACCTCGCCCTGGAACACCTCGCCGGTGTCGCGGTCGACGATCCGCGTCGAGGCCCCGATGAAGACGCCCATGGAGAGCACCGAGCCCCGGCGCACCACCACGCCCTCCGCCACTTCGGAGCGGGCGCCGACGAAGCAATCGTCCTCGATGATGACCGGGCCCGCCTGCAGCGGCTCGAGCACGCCGCCGATGCCGGCGCCGCCGGAGATGTGGCAGTTCCTGCCGATCTGCGCGCACGAGCCGACCGTCGCCCAGGTGTCGATCATGGTGCCGGAATCCACGTAGGCGCCGAGGTTCACGAAGGACGGCATCAGCACCACATTGGGCGCGATATAGGCGGAGCGGCGCACGATGGCGCCGGGCACCGCGCGGAACTGCGCCTGGCCGAACTGCTCGCGCCGCCAGCGGTCGTATTTGAGGGGCACCTTGTCCCAGCCCCAGGCGCGGGCGTCCGGCCCGGCGCCGAACGGGACGACCTCCATGTCGTGGAGCCGGAACGACAGCAGCACCGCCTTCTTGAGCCACTGGTTGACGTGCCAGGAGCCGTCCGCCTGCTTCTCGGCGACGCGGACCACGCCGCCGTCGAGCAGATAGAGCGCCTGGTCGACGGCATCGCGCACCGGCCCCTTGGTGGCGGGACTGACATCGTTGCGCCGCTCGAAGGCGTCGTCGATGATGTTGGCGAGTTCGGTGTGCGACATGGAAATCCCCGGGGGTTTGCCGGGCTGGTGTCGCGGACCGGCCGATCGATGTCAACGGGCGGCGGACGCGGCTGGCCGCCGTCCTCCCCGAGAAGAAAGGCGCCGATAGGACGGCTTGCCGAGGAAGAATGCATGAACGGCCGCACCACCTGGGAACGAGGTGCGCATGTGAGTGGCTGTGAGTGGGTATGTGACTTGAAGTTGTATAATTGGTACGATACAATCAAAATAAGACGAATTCCTCGCAAGCACAAATTTTCAGGAGAGAGCCCATGCCAAGAAAGCCAATTGTCCCGCGCAAGGACGTCAGCAAGTCGACCTCCTACGCCCATCAGCGATACGCACATCCGTTCTTTCTGCCCGCCCAGCAGGCCGACCGCGAGCCCACCAAGGGCGGCCAGAAGAGCATGACCGAATGGAGCAAAACTCAGCTCGGTCCAATTCCAAAGCTGGCCCGGCGATGGGATCATCGATCTGGCAACGATCGATCGGCGATGTCGGCGTGCAAGAGATCGAGCAACTCGGGGAGATTCGCTTCCATGCGGTCGGCGACAGCGGCTCCGGTCATGCCGACGACGCGGAAAAAGTGGCCGACGATATGGCCACCGATTACAAACCCGACGCAGGCGCGCTCAACCCCGCCTTTCTGTTTCACCTCGGCGACGTCGTTTACGGACCCGACAAGGACAGCCATTACGGCGAGCGCTTTTATCGGCCCTATCGTCACTATCCCGGAAAGATCATCGCAATTCCCGGAAACCACGATGGCGAGGCCAAGACGCCCGCCGACACGCCCTCGTTGAAGGCCTTTCAGGCCAATTTCTGCGCGGCCAAGGCGGCCGTTCCGCCGCAGGCCGCCGGCAGCGGCGATCTACCGCGAAACCATGACGCAGCCGGGCGTGTATTGGCTTCTCGGACACGCCCTTCTTGCGCATCATCGGCTTGTATTCAAACCACCTGGAAAACCCGGGATATCTCGAAGGCAATGGCGGCGACCGACAAATCGCAATTGGAGTGGCTGACGAAAACGCTCAGGTCGATCGCGAACAAAGATAAGAAAGTCTCTGTTCATCGCGACCCATCAGCCCGCCCTATAGTCAAGGCGGTCAAAACGGTCATAGCGGCAGCACCGAGATGAGCCAGAGCATCGACGCCGCGTGCAACGCGGCCAGAGCGTCATCCCCGACGCGTTCCTGTCCGGACACGCCCATAACTATCAGCGCTACACGAGGCGGATCGGGGGCAAGCAAGTCCCTTACATCGTGGCGGGGACCGGCGGCATGCCCCCGCAACCCGTCCCCGACGCAACCGGTCAACCCACCGCAGCAAGTCACGATACGACCTATGACGCGGCGCTCTCCTCGTTCGGATCACTGTATGTGGCGGCCTCTCCCCACCGGCTGAGATTCGAATTCTGGCGGTTGGGAAACGTGCACACCGATCCGTTCGATCCCTTTACCATCGATCTCACGACCCACCTGTTGACGCGCCGGCTAGAGCATGATCCCGAAAAGTTGCAGACTTTTCGGACAAGATCATGCTCCAAGACGATGACTTAGAGCGCTATGCAATTCAATTTGAAACGATAGCGCTCCAGCAGGTCGCCGTCGTCGACCGTCTCCGCCATCACGGCGGCCGCCGCGCTCGAAGCGCCGCACCCGCATCTCAGATCGCGATATGGCGGCCGATCTCGACGACCTGCTCGCCGGGCAGGTTGAAGAAGTCCGTCACATGGGCGGCGTTGCGCTCCATGGCGGCGAACAGGGCTTCCTGCCAGTGCGGCAGGCCTCTGCCGTCCTCGCGCGGGGTCACCGTTTCGTGTCCGACGAAATAGGTGACGTCGGCGAGGTCGATGGCGCAGCCATATTCCTTGAGCTGGGTCAGCAGGCGCGGAATATCCGGGCGCTCCATGAATCCGTAATGGGCGATGGCGCGCCAGAAGTTCGGCGCCGCCTGGGTGACCGTCACCCGCATCTCGTCGGCGATCCAGGGCACCGGCTCGGTGATCGTCGTGACGGCGAGCACGTGCTGCTGCAGGGCGCGGTTGTGGCGGACGTGCCAGACCAGCACCGGCGGCGTGTCGCGCGTGGCGCGGGTGAGGAACACCGCCGTGCCGGGCACACGGGGAATCCGGTCCTGCTCCAGCTTGGCCATGAAGGTGTCGAGCGGCACGAGGCTCTCGTGGATGCGCGCGGTGACGGCGTCGGCGCCGCGATGCCACACATACATCATCGTGTACACGGCGGCGGCGAGCACCAGCGGAACGTAGCCGCCCTCGAATATCTTCAAGGTGTTGGAGACGAAGAACGCGGCATCGATGACGAGGAAGATCCCGGCGACGGCGATGCTGGCGGCGAGGCTCCATTGCCAGATCTCGCGCATGGCGATCAGCAGCAGGGCCGAGGTCATCAGCATCGTCGCCGATACCGCGATGCCGTAGGCGGCGGCGAGGTTGTCGGACTTGCCGAATCCGATGGTGAGCGCGATGGTGACGACCATCAGCATCCAGTTGACCGGGCCGACATAGATCTGCCCGTAGCCCTCCGCCGATGTCTGGGTGATCTTGAGCCGCGGGAACCAGCCGAGCTGGATCGCCTGGCGGGTCATGGAAAACGCGCCGGTGATGATGGATTGGCTGGCGATGACCGTCGCCACGGTGGCGAGAGCGATCATCGGCATCAGAAGCGGCGCCGGGCACAGCCGGTAGAAGATGTTTTCGGCGGTCACGCCCTGGTCGAGCACGATGGCGGCCTGGCCGGCGTAATTGAGCACCAGGCTCGGAAACACGATGGCCGACCACGCCAGCCGGATCGGCCTGGCGCCGAAATGGCCCATGTCGGCGTAGAGCGCCTCGGCGCCGGTGACGCAGAGGAAGACGCCGCCCAGGACGGCGAAGCCCTTGAATCCGCCATGGGCGAGATAGGAGACCGCATAGCGCGGGTCGAGCCCGAGCAGCACCGCGGGGTGGCCGGCGATGCCCCAGATGCCCAACAGGGCGATGGTCGCGAACCAGACCGCCATCACCGGGCCGAAGGCTTGCCCGATGCGCGCGGTTCCCTGGGATTGAATTGCAAACAGCGCAATGAGGATCGCGACCGCGGTCGGCACCACATGGGGGCCGAACCCGGGCGCCGCGATGGTCAGGCCTTCGAGGGCCGAGAGCACGGAAATCGCCGGCGTGATGGCGCCGTCGCCGTAGATGAGGGCGGCCCCGAACAGGCCGAGCGCGACGATCGCCGGCCGCTTCTCGCGCTTGACCCCCAACAGCGCCATCAAGGCGAGGATGCCGCCCTCGCCGTCATTGTCGACCCGCATCGCGATGGTGACATATTTGATGCTGGTGATCGCGATCAGCGTCCACACGATCAGGGACAACACCCCGAGCACCGTCGCCCGGCCGTCCCCGCCGGAGAGATCGAGCACGGTCTTGAGCGTGTAGAGCGGGCTGGTGCCGATGTCGCCGAACACGACCCCGAGCGCCGCAAACCCCAATGCCGCGATGCCGCCGGGAGGAATAGCATCGCGTTCCTGCATGAGGTCACCGCAGCTGGGTGAGGATGGCGGTCGTGGACGGAGGATGCCCGGTTCTCGTTTACATGGGCGTTTGCGTCATTCCTGTGACCACCCGGCCGGCAGGGCAATCTGCTCAGACGAGGCAAGCGGGACGCAGTGGACTGAACGCACGGCCTGGACGCAGGTGCGGCTGATGCCGGCGCGAGCATGAGTATGCCCACACGGTTGCGGCGCTGAAGGAGGCGCGCGAGTTGCGTGGGACGGAACACGACCGCATCGCGATCCTCGACTTCACGAATTTTTCGCCATGGTCGTTGGGGCATCGGTCGCCCGCGGGAGACGGCGCTCCGGCGCGCCATCGATGAGCGCGCGCAAGCCCGTAGCGGACATCAACGCCGAGCGCTGCAACCCCAACGCAGCGAATGGCGCCGGGAGGACTTACGTCGCGGTCTTGCTCGAGGGACACCGCAGGCGCGTGAAGCAGTTGCGGAAGACGTGGCGAAGGCCACAAATCCCGTCGACATCGACGTCTGCGTCAATCCTGTGACCGAATCCTTGGGCAGGCACACCTTCCGACCAGGAAGGCCTCGCGGCTTCTTCAAGGGGACACTGGACTTGCTGGCGGACCGGACCGGTAAGACGCAATGCTTGTGGTCGGCAGATTACGATCGTGGCCGGCGGAATCCGATATCCGGTATTACCTGATATGATGGATTTTCGAATTCGATCAGATAACGGTTTCCAATTTCACTCAATTCCAGATTTCCAATGAGAAATACGCGGCTGCCGAAGTGCGGCATAATTTGTTTTTTCAGTTCATTCCAATCTGTAATTTTGCAAAAATCATTGGCGGCCGTCTGACAGGGATCCTCCTGCTCTTCCTGGGCGGCCCCAATGGGATGCCAGTCTTTGTATAGCCCTCCAATTAGTTTTCGTGCTGAGTATTCGGTGTCGCAGCGAAATTTGTGAGCGGCCTCACAATAGCGTTGATATCGAGCACGATAATTATCCCATCGCCATGTATAAAGCGACACGTTGTTGAAATCTCTAATATCTTCGTCTTTTAATATATCTGTTTTCTTCAGAAGGTACTTTTGATGCGCGTCGTCGTCCAAATTGTTTTCTACATTTTGGACGACCTGAAGGAGGCCCCGAGCGTTTGCCGGATAAACCTGATGGGGGTCAAGTTGAAATATGATCGCGGAAACGTGATCTCCGAGATGATAGGTTCCCCCGGTCATCTGAACGGCCCGTTCGACCGAATAACCTCGCAGCTCTTCGTATGGCGCCACGAACGAGTATTGCTGCTCCTTGGGTCCCAAACTGGACAGATTTCCGATCGCGAGTTGCGGTGCCTTCTGGGGATTGAAAGGGATAAGCCGAATAACCCAATAAACACGTTCGTTGTCCTTGAGCTTGTCGACGACGCATGCTCGGGCGAGATCGTCGCAATGGGTCCTTCCGAAACATAGAACAGGGCTATGGAGGGCCCGGCGGCTGAAAAGATGATGCCGCCAATAAGGCTTACGAACAAGAATGCCCTGAGGTAGGTCGGGGTATCTTCGGGTTTTGATGAAATCGCCCGATAGGCGGCGTAAATTGCAATGAGGAGCAGAAGGAGGCCGACGACCGAGAGCGTCGCCGACCAGGTGTTGGACGCTATTAGTTGGTAAATCGTTGAAATATTTTGAATAATTGAGTCAATGTCGGGCATGTTTGCCCCCGAAAATTGGGATGCACACTTCGGAACGGTCTGGCAGTAAATTCATCGCGGCAGCGATTGGGATGCATCTTATAGTCGTGCACGGCCGTTTGTCAACCAGCGATGGCGTCGATCGACGATATTCGCCGGGGCGGGCGAGCGCGATCCGGCGCTGGGGCACCGGCGCATCGACCTGATCGCCGACGGGCTGCTCGCGGTGCCGGTGGGGGCGCGTCAGGGGCAATTCGACGGCACGGACTCGCTGCGAGAGCCCCTCCCTGACCCTCCCCCGCACAAGCGGGAGAGGGAATAGAAAAGCCGTTCATTCAGACGAATTGAAGCGATAATTCACGGACAAGTCCTAACCTAATTCTGCGCGCTCTTGGTGCTGGCGATGCGCCAGATGGTGCCGTTGGCGTCCTCGGACACCAGGAGGGCGCCGTCTTTCGCAACGGCAATGCCGACCGGACGCCCCCATACGGTGGCGTCGCTCAACACGAAGCCGGTGGCGAAATCCTCATACTCGCCGGTCGGTACGCCATCCTTCATGATGACGCGGATCACCTTGTATCCGGTCCGCCTGCTGCGATTCCACGAGCCGTGCTCGGCGGCGAAGATGTTGCCGGCGTAGTCCGGCGGGAATTGCTGCCCGGTATAGAACGCGATGCCGAGCGAAGCGGAATGGGCCTGGAGCAGGACATCGGGAACGGTGATCTTGTCCTTGAGATCGGGACGCGCGCCGCGGTGCCGCGGATCTTCATTGGCGCCGAGATAGTACCAGGGCCAGCCGTAATAGGCGCCCTCCCTCACGCGGGTGATGTAGTCGCTGGGCACATCGTCGCCGAGGCCGTCGCGCTCGTTGGTCGAGCACCAGAGCTCGTCCTTGGGACTGACGGCGAGGCCGACGCAATTGCGAATTCCGGTCGCGAAGACGCGGCCGTTCTTGCCGTCGGGCGTGAACTCGAGGACATCGGCACGATCCGTCTCGAAGCCCCAGGCGGCGCCCGGCGCATGCTGCGCGTTCCACTTTCGCCAGCGCCGCCGGATCGAGCTTTTCGAGCCCTTCGGCGACATTGGAGGCGGACCCGACCGAGACGAACATTTTGCTGCCGTCGGCCGAAAACACCACGTCGCGCGTAAAATGGCTCGGGCCGGCGGGAAGGCGGCCGACCACCGTTTCGGCCGGGCTGCGCGCCTTGAGGTCGCCGCTCACATAGGCGAAGCGCACCACCGCATTGGTGTTGGCCACGTAGACCCATTTCGGGTCCGCGCCCGGCGGATAGAAGGAAACGCCGAACGGCTGGTTCAGCCCGGAAACGAACACCTCCCTGCCCGGCTCGCCGCGCTCCGACGGCCGCAGCACGCGGATGCGGCCGGAACCGCTCTCGACGACGAACACGTCGCCATTGGGCGCGACGCGCATCTGGCGCGGGCGGTCCAGCCCCGCAGCGAACAGGGTCGCCTCGAAGCCCGGCGGCACCATCGGCTTTTCGTTGCCGGTTCGCGGCGTCACCCGCACCCCGTTGTCTCTGGACCCCGCCAGGTTCGCCGGCGGCAGATCGGCCGGCCTGATGTGGCGGCGCAGGCCGGGCCGGTCGGCCCGCCAGTCCGTGAACGCCGCTTTTCCTTCGAGAAGCTGGGGCGTGTCCTGTGCTGGCGCCGGGAGCGGCGCGGCGAGCGCGACGCCGAACACCATCGCCGCTGCGAAGCTCGTCAGGCAGGTTTGCTTTTTCATGGCTGAAAACTCGCGTTGACGCGCCAGGTTAACATGGAATTTCAGGTCCTGCTTTGCCCATCTCTCGGATCGGGCCGCGCCGCCGGCGAACTGACGACGAAATGCGCCGCCGCCTCACGTCCCCGCCGGCGCGCCTTGCAGGCCCTACCCGCAGGCTCTACTTGCACAGGGCGCGGGTCACGAAATGCTCCAGCGTGCAGGCCCCTTCCGGCGTGTCGCGGCCGGAGGCGCGATAGGGCGGCCGGCATTTCTCCGCGGTTACGAAATCGACGCTGGCGCCGGTGCCGAAACCGCGGGCGCGGCACAATGCCTCGGCCGCGACCTGGCAGTCAGGGGCGCCGTTGCCGGCAATGGCGCATGGCTCCCGGCCGCTGGCGACGCCGGCGACAGGCAGCCTGGTGACGCCGTCCACGGCAACGTCGGCGGCCCCCTTGGCCGCATCGGCCGCGCCCTTGGCGACGCTGGAAGCCGCGTTCGCAGCGCCTTTGGCGGCACCCATCATGGCGTCGAATCCGTTGCCCATCGAGGTCATGCCCTGCTGCAGCCAGGTGCCGAATACACCGGCGAGGCCCGGGCCTTCCGTCGCGGGAGGCGGCGCCGGCGCCGGAGCAACGGCAGGCGGATCGCTCGGGGGCGTAAGCGGCGCGGAGATGGTCTGCGCGGCCGCAATGCCGGCCAGGAGGATCACCGAGGCGGCGACCCCGGCGGCAATCCCGGCCCGCGACCTGCCGCGCCGAAACGACGGATTCCGACGCGACGTGTTGTGCAGTTTCGCTGCGGTAGCCATCGCCTGCTCCAGCACTGACATCACGAGGCAAGATTCCCAAGCACTTTAATGAGAGGAAATTGCGGCGCCGCGGTGCCGGGGCGATCCGACCGCCCGGTCAGAACAGGTAGACCGCGGCGATGATCCCGCCGAGCAGCACGGCCACGCTGATCGCGAACCAGAAGCCCAGGCGCTTTTCGATGATTTCGCGGGCCTGCGGACCGTAGCGGCTGAGCAGGAATGCGGCGAGGAAGAACCGCATGCCGCGCGCCATGATGGAAAACACGATGAACAGAGCGAGGCTGTAGCCGGCGAAATCCGGAGGTGATGGTGACGATCTTGTAGGGGATCGGGGTCACGCCCTTGAGCAGGATGATCCAGGTTCCCCACCGCGCATAGGCCTCGCGAAACGCCTCGACCTTGTCGCCATAGCCATAGAGCGAAATGAGCCAGTGGCCGACGAAGTCGTAGAGAAAAGCTCCGATGAAATAACCGAGCACGCCGCCGGCGACCGAGGTCACGGTACAGATGGCGGCGTAGGACCAGGCTTTTTCCGGCCGCGCCAGCGACATCGGGATGAGCATCGCGTCGGGCGGAACCGGAAACACCGAGCTTTCCAGAAACGCCACGAGCCCCATCAGCCACAGCGCATAGGGCTTGTGGGCGGCGGCGATGCACCAGTCATATGCGCTTCTCAGCATGGCGCGCCTGCATATAGGCCGTACCCGTCATTGTCCATCGAGGAGAATCGAGGCCAGTGCCGGCGGCCGGTGCAACGCAACCGCGATGTCGCGTCTGTCTGGCGTTCGGGCGGTGCGGCGTGAGGCAACCAGGGGGTTGCTGTCCTTTCCCCTCGAATTCACAGAGGAGACGGCCTTGGCCCGGCATCGGGAACCACTGGGTGGTCTCAGACCGCCGGAATCACTGCCGGCGGCGCACCCGAAGCTCCGGCGCCGCCTTGGCGCGCCTCTTGGCGAGCATGTTCCGCTTCAGGAGCTTTTCGGCGATGCCGAACAGGCCTTCGCGCCGCTCCATCTCCTTCCACACTTCGCCGGGGCGCACGCCGCAGGCTGCCCACACGACAACGAGGTTGTAGAGGAGATCGGCGCTTTCGCGCACCACCGCATTGCGGTCGCCGTTCACGGCGTCGATCACGACCTCGATTGCTTCCTCCGCGAGCTTTTTCGCGATCTTGGAGCGGCCGGAGTGAAACAACCGCGCGGTGCGCGAAACCCCGGGATCGGAATCCCTGGCCTCGAGCACCGCGTCATATAGCCGGTCGATCGAATCAGTCATTCGGGTAGATTAGTCGCATCTCCATGATCGGCAAGTTGGCGGCCACGAGCGGTAAGATGCGACCGCGCCGCGGCAAGGTCCGACGGCGCAATCCGAGGTCGCGGCCGAACTCCGGCGTTTGCGCCGCTTGTGCAACTGCGGTTTCTTGACGAGGTCGTCGCGATGGAGCGTCACACGCCGAACGGATCCACGCTTGCTTCACATCGACCGTTCCCCGGACCTGCGCCTGCGGTATTTCAAGACCGGGAAATAACCGCCAGGCCGTGGCCGGGCGACGCCGCGACATGATCAAATTTTATCGATCCGCCAGAAGGTTTTGATCACAGGGGCCGATCTGATAGAACCGCGATGTCCAGCGGCAGCGCGGGGCAATCGCGTTGATTGCCGTTGACGATTTCCGGCTGTTCAGGCTGGAACCTTCTTCGCACGAGGTTCCCTGATGCTCGACCGTACCAATCAACGTGCAGATCAACCGCCGGATCAGCCGCCTCAGCGCAGCCGCGCGCCCGCGGACTTCCAGGAGCACCTGGCGCGACTGGAAGCCGCCGGACTCCTGGTTCGCATCGACCGCGAGATCAACAAGGACACCGAGCTTCACCCGCTGGTGCGCTGGCAGTTCCAGGGTGGGCTGGACGAGGACCAGCGCCGCGCCTTCCTGTTCACCAATGTGGTCGGATCCGACGGACGCCGCTTCGACATGCCGGTCGCGGTCGGGGCGCTGTCGGCCTCCGCGCAAATCTATGCCGTCGGCATGGGGCGCTCGGTCGAAGAGATCGACGCCGCCTGGAACGAGGCGATCGCGCATCCGTTGCCGCCCGTCACCGTCGCCGCACCGCCGTGCCAGGAAGTCGTGATCACGGGCGACGATCTGCACGGCGAGGGCAAGGGGCTGGCGCTGCTGCCGGTTCCGGTGTCGACGCCGGGCTTCGACGCCGCGCCCTATCTCACGGCGACGCTATGCATCACCAACGACCCGGAGACCGGTGTGCGCAACATGGGCACCTACCGCGCCCAGCTCAAAGCCAGCGACCGGCTGGCGGTGCGGATGGCATCGCGGATCGGCGGCGCCGGGGGCTATCTGCATTGGCAGAAATACCGTGCCCGCAAGCAGCCGATGCCATGCGCCATCGTGCTCGGATGTGCGCCGGTGGTGGTGTTCACCGGCCCGCAGAAGCTCGCCGTCGACCAGGACGAGATGGGCGTTGCCGGCGCGCTCGCCGGGCTCCCGATCCGCACCTCCAAAGCGGTGACCATAGACGTCGAGGTGCCCGCCGACGCCGAGATCGTGATCGAGGGCCTGATCGATCCGGAACTGCTGGAGCCGGAAGGGCCGTTCGGCGAAAGCCATGGCTATATCGCGCTCGAAGACTTCAACCTGTCGATGCAGGTCACCGCGATCACCCATAAGCGCAAGCCGGTGTTCGTGTCGATCGTGAGCCAGGTGACGCCCAGCGAGTCGAGCGTGATCAAGCGGGTCGCCTACGAGCCGATGTTCCTGGCGCATTTGCGCGACAAGCTGACGGTCAGGGGCATCCGCCGGGTGGTGCTGCACGAGCCGTTGAGCAACATCCGCCCGGTGATCTTCCTGCAGTTCGCACCTGGCACGCCGCAAAGCGAGGTGTGGCGCGGCCTCAACGGGGCGGCGACCCTGCGGGCCGATTGCGGCAAGATCGTCATCGCGGTCAGCGAGGACATCGATCCCCGCAACACCGACGCGGTGTTCTGGTCGCTCGCCTATCGCGCCAATCTCGGCGAGGACCTGCTCGTGGTGCCCCATCGTTCCGCCGGACATGGTCCGAAGACCGGCCGGCGCGGCGACGATGCCACGCTGTTGATCGACGCCACCCTGAAGCACCCGATGCCGCCGCTGGCGCTGCCGGCGCGCCGCTACATGGAGCACGCCCGCGCCATGTGGGAGGAATTGCACCTGCCGGCGCTCAAGCCGCAGCCGCCCTGGCACGGCTATTCGCTCGGCGAATGGGATCCGGCATGGGATCGCTATGCCGAGCGCACTGTCGAGGGGCGCTGGGCCGAAACCGGCGTCGAAACCTTTGCCCGCCGCCGCGGCGGATCACGCCGGAAACCCCGGTGCATGCGGCCGAAGGGAAAGACAAGCGGCGGCCGTGACGGTGCGACGGCTTCGGCGACGCCGTCGCCGGCTTTGTCTTGTCATTCCGGGTTCGCGAAGAAAGACGCGCGCCCCGGAATGACGACGTACCGGTCTGCTACAGCCCGAACACGTAGACCATCGTGGCGTTGCCCTGCAGGCGCAGTTCGGGATGGCGCCCGAGCTGGCTCCTGGTGTTGCGCGGCGGTGCAGCGCCGGGGCCGGCGCCGCGCAGGCCGGAGGCGATGGCGACGTATTGCTTGCCGTTCACCGCATAGGTCATCGGCGGGGCGTTGAAGCCGGAGCCGACATTAACTCGCCACAGCTCGTCGAGGGTCTGGTCGTCATAGGCGAGAATGGTGCCGTCGATCATGGCGGTGACCACGAGGCCGCCGGCGGTGGAGAGCACGCCGGCCGCATTCGGATAAGGCAGGTCGACGCGTTTTTTGACTTCGCCGCTACCTGGATCGAACATGACCAGGCCGCCGGTGACGGGACCCTCCACGCCGGTGGCGCCGCCCATGAAATCGGCCTTTCACGTGGGCGCTGACATCCGGCGCGACGCGGCTGCGGCCCTCG
>CAWCJX010000025.1:0-30548 GCA_963795865.1 uncultured Alphaproteobacteria bacterium | reverse complement strand
TTGACAAGACATCGCCCCATGAGCGCCCGCGGTGAAACCGATCGATTGCGACGTGCACCCGACAGTGCCGGGCATCGACACTTTGCTCCCCTATCTCGACCCGTTCTGGCGCGACCGGTGATCGACCGCGGCATCGAGGGCCTCGACAGCGTCGCCTATCCGCCCAATGCCCCGATCACGGCGCGGCCGGACTTCCGCGTGCCGGGGACGCGGCCGGCGACCGACGTCGGCGCGCTCGCCGCCCAGCTGTTCGACCGCTGGGGCGCAGCTTTCGCGATCTGCAATTGCCTCTACGGCGTCCAGCTTCCCTTCAACGAGGACATGGCCCGCGCCTTCGCCCGCGCCGTCAACGACTGGATCGTACGAGAGTGGCTCGACCGCGACCCCCGCCTGCGCGCCTCGATCGTGGTGCCGCTGCAGAACGTCGAGTTCGCCGTCGAGGAGATCGAGCGTTGCGCCAAGGACCCGCGCTTCGTCCAGGTGCTGGTGCTCGCCATGGGCGAGCGCCGCTGGGACGCCGCCATTTCTGGCCGATCTATGCGGCGGCCGAACGCCACGGCCTGCCGCTCGGCATCCACGCCGGCAGCGCCTACCGCCATCCCGTGACTTCGCTCGGCTGGCCGAGCTTCTACGTCGAGGACTACGCCGCCCAGTCGCAGGGCTTCCAGTCCCAGGTCGCGAGCCTCATCTGCGAGGGCGTGTTCGCCAAGCACCCCCGGCTCAGGGTCGTGCTGATCGAGTCCGGCGTCACCTGGGTGCCGGGGTTCCTGTGGCGGCTTGCGAAATCATGGCGCGGGGTGCGCACCGAGATGCCTGGGTCGACCGCTCGCCGCGCGAAATCTTCCGCGACCATTTCCGCCTGACCCTGCAGCCACCCACTGAGCTTGCGACAGAGCGCCAACGGGGTCGATAATCTTGCCGTAAAGCCGGTCAGAAGGAGATACTGATCAAGCGTGGCAATCTCGCGGCGTGATGCGGCCGTTGTCCCGGCTGACGAGTTTCGTTCGCGCAAGCGAACACTGAGGAGTAGCCGGATGACGAGGAAGAGCCCGAACGTGCTCCTGGTGTTTCCGAAGTTCAATCCGAATTCGTTCTGGAATTTCCGGGCGGCATGCGAATCTGGGGCGCGCGCTATCCGGCGGCGCCGCTTGGCCTGATCACCGTCGCCGCCCTGCTGCCGCCATCCTGGGAGGTGCGGCTCGTCAATCGCAACACCGAGTATCTGACCGACGCCGATCTCGACTGGGCCGATCTGGTGATGACCGGCGGAATGCTGCTGCAGCAGGCCGATACGCTCGCGCATCATCGAGCTGTGCCGCGCGCGGCAAGCCCGTCGTGGTCGGCGGCCCCGATGTGACCTCGAGCCCCGACATCTATCGCAGCGCGAACTTCCGGGTGCTCGGCGAAGCCGAGGGCATCATGGAGGATTTCGTCGCTGCATGGCGGCGGGCGCCGAGGGCGGCGTCTTCGAGGCGCCGATGGGGCAGACCGACGTCACGAGGAGCCCGACGCCGCGCTTCGATCTCTTAAAGCTCGAGCATTATCTCCATGTCGGCGTCCAGTTCTCGCGCGGCTGCCCGTTCAATTGCGAGTTCTGCGACATCATCGAGCTGTACGGCCGAGTGCCGCGAACCAAGACCAACGCAGCAGATTTTGGCCGAGCTCGACACGCTGTACGCGCTCGGTTATCGCGGCCACGTCGATTTTGTCGACGACAATCTGATCGGCAACAAGAAGGCGCTCAAGAAATTCCTGCCGGCATTTGCAGAGCTGGCAGAAGAAGAACAGCTTCCCGTTTGAGTTCTCGACCGAAGCGTCGATAAATCTGGCCGACGATGCCGAATTGCTGGCGATGCTGCGGGAGGCGAATTTCTTCTCGATCTTCGTCGGGATCGAGAGTCCCGATACCGACACTCTGGTCTCGATGCGAAAGAAGCAGAACACCCGGCGCAGCCTGCCGAGAGCGTTCACCAAATCTACGATGCCGGCATGTTCGTAATCGCCGGCTTCATCGTGGGCTTTGACACCGAAGGCCGCGAGGTCGCCGACGCCATGATCGACTGCATCGAGGCCACCGCATTCCGGTCGCCATGGTCGGTCTGCTCACCGCGCTGCCCAACACCCAGCTCACGCGCCGGCTCGAGGCGGAGGGCCGCCTCCTGCCGATCGCGCCGGGGTTGGGCGATCAATGCAGCGCCGGACTGAACTTCGTCACGCTGCGGCCGCGCCGCGACGTGTTGGCCGATTTCCGCGCCGTCCTCGCGAACGTCTACGATCCGGCCGCCTATTTCGAGCGGGTGCGCGTGCTGGGCCGCATGCTCGATCGCCCTGCATTGGCGGGCCGCTTCTCGCTCGCACGCACCTTGCGTGAGCTGAAGGGCCTCGCCCGCCTGCTCGGCTGCGTAACGTTCCGGCGCACCGATCTGCGCCGGCATTTCTGGGGCGCGGTCATCGATTGCCTGCGCCACCGGCCGCGCAATCTCGAATTCGTGCTGGCGATGATCGCGTTCTACCTGCACCTCGGCACGTTCGCCCAATTCCTGATCGCGGACCTGGACCGGCAGATCGCGGCGCTCGACGCGCGAGGCGGCGCGGCAGCCGCGGTCGCTCGCGGTCGCCGTGCCGGCGTAGAGCGATCGGGCATCTTCCTTTCGGGTCGATGACCGCAACGCATGGCGATCGGGTATGATGAGAACCTGATGAAACCGCTACCCCACAACGCCGACCTGCTGAACCTGGCGCCGCGGGTGGTTTCGTTCGAGCCCCCCGAACAGGCGCCGGCCGATCCCGCCCGGTTTTTGGTGTATGTCATGACCTACGGAACGGTCGAAGACCTCGCTGTGGTTCGACGCTACGTTGCGCTGGATGATCTCCGCGAGGCGCTGGAGCGAGCGCCGCCGGGCATCATGGACGAGCGGTCCTGGGCCTATTGGAATGCCATGACCGGACGCTATCCTGCACCACCGATGCCGCGCCGCATTATTCCGTAGAATTCTATCGTCCTGCGACGGATTGGACGGCAGCGCGGCACGCCAGCGGCGAGCGGCGGTGTACCGTCGAATGGCCTGCGAGCGAAAGGGCTGTAAGCAACCGCCAAATTTGCTACATTGTCTTCTATGAAACGAGACGAAGCCATAAAGCCGATTGCTGCGGCACGAAGGCGATTTGAAACGCCTCGGCGTCACGCATCTGTACATTTTTGGCTCTACGGCGCGTGGCGAGGCGTCGGAAAATTCCGACGTCGATCTTTTTTTCGATCATGAAAGAGGCAAGCTTGGTCTTTTCGAATTGATGGACGTGAAGGAGTGCGCCGCCAGCATCCTCGATCGTAAGACTGACATCATGACGCGCAACAGCTTGCATCCCCGTCTCAGGAAGCAGATCGAAGAATCGGCGGTGCTAGTGTTCTGATGATCCAACGGACGATTTCGCTTCGTCTCGCTGATATTGTCGAAGCAATCGAACGCATTCATCACGTCTTGGACGGCGTTCCGCTCGAAACGTTCGAGCAGGACTGGGAAAAGCGTTCGGCTTATCGAGCGCGGATCTTGCGGTCATTTCAGAAGCGAGCCGACATCTCACGGATGAGGTAAAAGCGCGGCAGCCCCAATCCCGTGGTCGAAGGTAGCGAATATCGGCAACGTGCTTCGGCATGCTTACGATCGTATTGCGCCGGATGTGCTGTGGAAGCTTGCGCAGGACGATCTGCCGGCGCTTGAAAAGGCTTGCCGCGAGGAACTCGATGCCGCAGGGCGGCGCGAGGGTCGTTGATCTTCTCGGGCGAAGATCATGCGCGAAGCGCGATCATTCGATGCTGATGCCGGCGGACTTGACGATGGTCGCCCATTTCCGCGTTTCCGCGGCGAAGAACACCGCGAAATCCTGCGGCGTGCCGGTCGCCGGGGTGGCGCCGAGCCTCGCCAGTTGGGCCCGCATCTCCGGCGCGTCGACGCTTTCATTGACGGCGGCATTGAGCCTGGCGACGACGGAAGGCGGCGTGCCGGCGGGCGCCACCACCCCCTGAAAGCTCGTCACCACGAAGCCGTCGACGCCGCTCTCGATCGTGGTGGGAAGCTCCGGCATCAGCGCAGAGCGCTGCCCGCTCGTCACCGCGAGCGCGCGCAGGCGGCCGTCCTGGATGTGCGGCATCAGGCCTTCGATCGCTCCGAAGGCGAAGCTGACCTGACCGCCCAACAGGCCGGTCACGATCTCCGACAGGCCCTTGTAGGGAATGTGGACGGCGTTCACCGCGGTCTTGGCGTTGAACCACGCCGCCGCCAGATGGGTCGCGTTGCCGTAGCCGGAGGAGCCGAAATTGAGCGTGCCGGGACTGTTCCTGGCGATGGCCACCAGTTCCTGCACGGTGCGCGCGGGAAATGACGCGGCGACCACGAGCACCTCCGGGCTGTCGGAGACCATGGCGACCGGAACGAAATTCCTGGCCGGATCGTAATCCTTGTTCCTGGCGACCGCGGGGATGACGGCCAGCGTGCTGACATTGCCGAACAGCAGCGTGTAACCGTCCGGCGCGGCGTTCGCGACCGCCTTGGCTCCGATCACGCCGCCGCCGCCGGCGCGGTTTTCCACGATCACGCTCTGTCCCAGGATCGCCGACATGCGCTGTGCCACCAGCCGCGCCACGACGTCCACCGGCCCGCCGGGCGCGAACGGCACGACGATCTTGATCAGATGGTCCGGATAGTTCTGCGCCACCGCGCGAGCCGGGCTCAACCAGACGATGCCGGCAACCGCGACGGCGGTCAGGATCGGCTGCGCCGGCTTCAGGCGAATTCTCATCGGACCCTCCGGTCGGCAATCCTATTGCGAATGATGGGCCGGCGTCATGCCGACCCCACATCCCGTTGGATGGAAAACATGGGCGCCATGCCGGCTGCATGTTGGTGACCGGAATCGCCAAGAACAAGAAAAAGAGTGATGAACCGACGAACCGCAACAAAAAGAGGCTCGGCCGTTGAATTCGGCCGAGCCTCCAAGTCGAAGCCATCCGCGCGCTGGGGGGGCACGGGGATGCGTGCGCGCGGTGTATGGCTCCAGCCTTGAATGTGGGGGGCGGCGGCTTTTCGAGAAGTGACGGGTTGCCGCACCCCGGGCGGCCATGGGGCGAGCATGGGGGCGACCATGCGCCGCGGTGCGGCGCCACCGACGATTGCGGCGACCATGACCTCCACCGCTCCTTCGCGGCGTCCTGCCGGCGGCGGGAACGAGGCAACATATTGAATTCACAGCAGGCACACAGCTCTGGACCGCGGGAGCAAGATCGGCTGTGGTGCCTGGATAAACGACGCTGAGAGGGACACCGTTGTCGACGGAACCGTGCAGCAAAACCGAGGGAGAGTGACAGATGACAGAATCGAGCCAACCATTTGCGCGGCCGCGCCGGCGCACGCTGATCGCAGCGGCCTGCCTCATGCTGGCCGGCCTCGCCGGATCGGTCGCGCAGGGCCAGGATCAGAGCGCTGCTACCCCGGCCGACGCTATTTTTGCGCGCAAGACCGTCATGGACACCCTCAGCTCGAAGATGGACGTCCTGGAGGCGGCGACCGCAGGGACAGCCAAGATCGACCTCGCCGGGGCCAATGATCAGGCCGATACCGTGTCGGTGCTGCTGATGGCGTTCCCGCACCTGTTTCCGCCCGCCACCAACCAATGGAAGCCCAATGTCGACAAGGACCCCGGAACCGATACGTTCGCTGCGCCCGAGGTCTGGACCAAATTCGGCGACTTCTACAGCCAAGCGACCGCGGCCGCGAAAATCGCCTTCGATGCCAGCCGTGCCACCGAGGAAGCCGAGCTCCGGGCCGCAGTGGCCAAGCTTCGCGCCGCCTGCGACGGCTGCCATGCCACCTACATGAAGACCAACTGACCTCGAAAGGTGCCGGCACCAGCCCCTGGGACGCACCCACATCGCGACCGGCCCGGCCGCACCCGGGCCGGGAGGCGCGGGTGGCCGGGCCGCCGTGATGATGTTAGGTTTGCCGGCTTCGAACACGTGAGGGCAACCATGCACCGTCCGCGTCTTCACCTGGCCATCGCACTTCTCGCAATCGCCTTATCCGGCATGCCGGGGCGCGGCATCGCCGCAGGTTATCCCGAACGCGACATCACCTTCATCATCCCGAACCAGGTCGGGGGCGGGTTTGACGCCTATGTGCGCGCGATCGCGCCGGCGATGGAAAAATACCTGCCGAACAAGGTCAATGTCGTCCCGCTCAATGTTCCCGCCGGCGGCGGCGCCAAGGGCGTGAGCCAGCTCTATCGCGCGCGGCCCGACGGCTACACCGTCGGAATCCTGAACATCCCCGGCCTGTTCATCCTGCAGGCGCGCGGCGGCGGTTACGACTTGAACAAATTCACCTGGCTCGCCGGCCTCGGCCGCGACCCCTACGCCCTCGCCGTGCCGTGGAACTCGCCGATCAAGTCGGTTGCCGACCTGCAGGCGCTCTCGGCGACGCGGCCGGTCAAGTTCACCACCACCGGGCCCGACGGCACCGCCTATGGCGTCACCATGATCGCGACCGAACTCCTCGGCATCAGGCTGCAGCTCATCACGGGATACAAAGGCTCGTCCGAATACGTGGCCGCCGCCGTTCGCGGCGACGGCGACGCCGTGATCACCAACCTGCCGATCCTGGCGCGCTTCGAGGCGGGCCAGTCGCTGCGCCTGCTCGCGACCTTCACCAAGGACGGCACCAGGCCCGACGTTCCGAACGCCACCGCGCTCGGCCAGCCGCAACTCGCCGACATCACTGGTGGAGCGCATGGTCGCGGCACCGCCGAACCTGCCGGCCGACGTCAAGAAGATCCTGGTCGAGGCCATCGACAAGGCGGTCAACGATCCCGCCGTCATCGCCTTGTCGGAGAAGGCCGGCATGGGCCTCGCGCTCCAGTCGCCCGACGAAGTCGCCGCCGACGTGCATGCCCAGGCCAATTTTTTCGACAAGTGGCGCAAATATCTGGTGCCGAACTGAGCGGTCTCGCGATAAAAGCGACGGCGCGGCTTCCAGACCAGGAAGCCCGTTGCGCTTGAAACGTGAGGCCATCGGCCGAGACTTCGCCACCGCGTCGGTCGTACCGGCGCGGCGGATGCCAGCTTCGGCCCGGTGGCCCGACAGATCGGGTCGGCCATGTTGGATGCGTGGGTCGCCGGCGTGCAGGGCCTGCTGCAGGTCCGGGAACTGATGTTCCTCAGCCTCGGCATGGGCATCGGCCTCGTTTTCGGCGCGTTGCCCGGGCTCGGCGGGGCGACGGCGCTGGCGCTTGCTGATGCCGCTGACCTATGGCCTCGAGCCCTTCACCGCGGTCGCGCTCGCCGGCGGCGTGATGGGCGCGGTGCCGATGGGCGGCTCGCTCACCGCGATTCTCCTGAACGCGCCGGGCTCGGCGCCCAATGCGGCGACCTGCCTCGACGGCTACCCGCTGGCCCAGCAGGGCAAGGCGGGATATGCGATCGGCGCCGCCGCCACCGCCAACTCGCTCGGCGGGATCATCGGCACGGTGTCGGTGCTGGCGGTCCTTCCGGTGGCAAAGCAGCTCGTCCTGCTGTTCGGGCCGCCGGAATTCTTCCTGCTGTCCATTCTCGCCCTGATCACCGTGGCCGGCAGCCTCAGCGGCCGGATGCTGCGCGGCCTCCTGACCGGGGGCGTCGGCCTGATGATCGCGACCATCGGCTATGACAGCGTCACCGGCACCACCCGCTTTGCCGGGGGCATCGAATATCTGTGGGACGGCGTGCATCTCGTGCCCGCCCTGATCGGGCTGTTCGCCGTCGCCGAGATGATCAACCTGTCGGTCACCGGCGGCACGGTGTCGAAGGACGTGCGGGCGGTGAAGATCACCAGCATGATGAGCGGCGTGAAGGCGACCTTCAAGCACTGGCGCACGGTGCTGCGCGGCTCGATCATCGGCACGTTGGTGGGCGCCATTCCCGGCGAGGGCGGCACCGTCGCGGCCTTCCTGTCCTACAGCATGACCATGCAGGCCTCCGACGATCCCGAGAGCTTCGGCAAGGGCAACATCCAGGGCGTGATCGCGCCGGAAGCGGCGATCAACGCCAAGGACGGCAGCGCGCTCATTCCCACCATCGCCTTCGGCATTCCCTCCGGCGCCGAGATGGCGGTGTTTCTCGGCATCCTGGTGCTGCACGGCATGCAGCCCGGACCGCTGATGCTGGCGCAGAACCAGAACGAGATCTACGGCCTCGTATGGGCGCTGACCGGCTCCTGCATCCTCGCCTCCATCATCGGCGTCCTGCTGGCGCGCCCGCTCGGGCTCATCACCCTGGTCGATTCCCGCATCTTCGTGCCCATCATCATCGCGGTGGCGATGACCGGGTCCTATGCGGTCGACCGCAGCATCGAAAACCCGATCCTGACGCTGGCGTTCGGCATTCTCGGCTATGTCCTGATCCGCTACGACTACCCGCGCCTCACCATCGTCATCGCGCTGGTGCTCGGCGCCACGGCGGAGCGCAACTTCCACCAATCCATGATGATCGGAGACGGCAGCTGGTGGATCTTCACCTCGCGCTGGATGTGCCTGGCGCTGATCGCGGCGATCGCCGTGTTCCTCATCCTGCCGCCGCTGCGCGCCCGGCTGTTCCCGCCGCGCAAGGCGCACGCCCCCGCCGGCGCGGGAAAGGCCTGACCATGGCGCGCCTGCTCGGGACCGAGATCTCGGACTACCTGCCGGCCGCGGCCGCTGGCGCGGTGGCCGTGGCCTATCTCGGCGCGGCCTACCAATACGCTCCGGAGGCCCGGGCGACGCCGCTGCTGATCGGCTGGACCGTGGTCGCGCTGGCGCTGCTCGACATCGCGTCGCGCACCCAGACCCGCGTCGGGCGCACGCTCGCCGGCTGGCTCAATCCGGTCACGGCACGGCCGCGCCACGGCGCCGGGCCGGTGGCCTATCCGTTCCACCAGCAGGTCATGGCGATGGTCTGGATCGGCGGCTTCGTCGCCGCCTTCGCGCTGATCGGCGCGACCTACGCGATCCCCATCTACGTGTTCGCCGCCACCCGCTGGCGCGGCGGGAGGCCCTATCTCGTCTGTCTCCTCAGCGCCGCCGCGACGCTCGCGGGCATCTGGCTCCTGTTCGGCTGGCTGCTGCATCTCGAACTCTATCCCGGGCTTCTGTTCGGCGGAAACTGACGGACGGAGGACGAGGACGCGCAAGCCCTAAATCTGTTCGCCATCGTCTCGATATGCTGTGATCACAGCAGGGCACCGGAAGCACCGGATGACCTGATCGTCGTCCGTCATCTGTCCTCCGCCGTCCGACCCGAGGAGAAGAGCCCCATGCATGAAATCACAGGCGAGCACTGGCACGAGCCGGAGGGCACGAGCAACGCCGGCTACGGCGCCTGGAAGCGGCCCAACACGCCCTATGACGATTACATGGAGGCGCAGGGAATCCCGATCTTCCGCGGCATCGGCGTGCGCCGCGTGCAGGACATGCCGCTCAAGCGCTGGAACCGGATGGGCGGCAACGGCACCTTCATCCAGCTGTTACGGCACCGAAGGCCGATGGGGCTGCTATGTGATCGAGGTGCCCGGCGCCGGCGCGCTCAACCCCGAGCGCCACATGTACGAGGAGATCATGGTGGTGGTGGAGGGACGCGGCACCACCGAGGTGTGGACCGACGACCAGAAGAAGCCCCACAGCTTCGAATGGCAGCGCGGCTCGATGTTCTCGATCCCGCTCAACACCTGGCACCGCATCATCAATGCGGCATCGAGCCCGGCGCTGATCCTGGTGGCGTCGACCGCCCCCAACGTGATGAACATCTTCCGCGACAGCGACTGGATCTTCAACTGCCCGGTCGACCTTCCCGTCGCGCTTCGACGGCAGCGAGAACTACTTCAAGCCCAAGGACGACGTCGCGCCCGACCGCTGCGCGGGCTCGCGATGCGGCGCACCAATCTGGTGCCCGACATCTTCAACGCCGAGCTCTATCTCGACAACCGCCGCTCGCCCGGCTATCGCCGCCTCGAGCCGGCGCTGGCCGGCAACGTGTTCTACCAGTTCGTCGGCGAGCACATCACCGGCCGCTATTCCAAGGCCCACGCCCATGCCTCGGCCGCGGTGCTCGTCTGCATCAAGGGCAAGGGCTACACCTATACGTGGCCGCGCGCGATCGGGATGACGCCGTGGCAGGACGGCAAGGCCGACCAGGTCTATCGCCAGGACTACGAGCCGGTCGGCGTCGTCACCGCGGCGCCCTATGGCGGCGACTGGTTCCACGCCCATTTCGGCATCAGCAAGGAGCCGCTGCGCCTGATCGGCTGGTATGGTCCCAACAACCACCGCAAGGACAAGCCCGGCGTCCCCGGCGAGAAGGACACCGACGAAGGCGCCATCGACGTGACGGAAGGCGGCACCGCGATCCCGTATTGGCTGGAGGACCCGTTCCTGCGCAAGGAATACGAGGAGACCCTGAAGCGGGAGGGCGTGGCCTCGCAAATGGAGGAAGCGCTCTATCGCGCGCCCGCCAAGGCGCAGGCTTGACGCCCCCGTGTGAATGAACGGCTTTTCTAAGGAGCGGGCGGGTTGGGCTCGACGCGGCGACACCTTGCAGGCGACGCGAATCGATCGCCGGCGGACGAAGAAGGTGGACGACGCCGGCCGAAGCCATCAAGCAAGTTGAAGCCACGGCGCCGGTGTGCGACCGATGACCGGCGGGCACTGGCGCGCCCGTTCTCGGGGCGCCAGTGCTCTGAGCTCGCAATTGTTTGGAATCACGCTTCTGGAGACGCCGGCGATGGCAATCCTTTCCTCCCCATGCGCAGGCAAGCTCCGCGGCGCGCTTCAGGCGCTTTGCCTGGCGCTCGCCATGCTGGCGCCGGGCCGCGTCCCGGCCCAAGAGCCGGCCCAAGAGCCGGCCCAAGAGCCGGCCCAACAGCCGGCGCAGGCGCCGGACACCTATCCGGGCATGCCGCCGATTCCGGATCGCAACAACGTCTACAGCGAGATCGGCGCCGAGCACTTGAGCGCCGCAGTGGAGGGCGCGCTGGCGCGGGTCTATGTGCCGCACGTCACGTCGAACGACGTCTATGTGATCGATCCCGCCACGCTGAAGGTGCTCTACCGCTTTCCCGTCGGTCTCCATGCGCAGCACATCGTGCCGTCCTACGACCTCAAGACGCTGTGGGTCACCAGCGCGGGCGGCCGCAGGACCCACGGCTCCGTCACGCCGATCGATCCGACCACCGGCCAGCCGGGCGCACCGATCCGGGTCGACGATCCCTATAACCTCTACTTCACCCCGGACGGCGGCTTCGCCATCGTGGTGGCGGAGCAGCGGCGGCGCCTCGACTTCCGCGATGCCCATACCATGGAGCTCAAATTCTCGGTGCCGGCGCCCCAATGCGGCGGCCTCAATCACGCGGACTTTTCCATCGACGGCCGCTACGCCATTTTCACCTGCGAGTTCAGCGGCGCGCTGGTGAAGATCGACATGATCGGTCGCCGCGTGCTCGGCTATCTCAAGCTGTCCGGCGGCGGCATGCCGCAGGACATCCGCATCTCCCCGAAGGGCGACATCTTCTACGTCGCCGACATGCATGCCGACGGCGTCTTCACGATCGACGCCGAGACCTTCACCCAGACCGGGCTGATCCACACCGGCACCGGCACCCACGGCCTCTACCCGAGCCGCGACGGCACCAGGCTCTACGTCACCAACCGCGGCTCCCACATGGTGCGCGGCCGCCGCCACGGCCCGGGCAGCATCGCCGTCATCGATTTCGCCACCCGCATGGTGGTGGCCGAATGGCCGATCCCGGACGGCGGCAGTCCCGACATGGGCAATGTCAGCGCCGACGGCAAGACGCTTGTGGCTGTCCGGCCGGTTCGACAACGAGGTCTATGCGATCAACACCACCGACGGCTCGGTGCAGAAGATCCCGGTCGGCACCGAGCCGCACGGCCTCACCGTGTGGCCGCAGCCCGGCCGCTATTCGCTCGGGCACACGGGGAACATGCGGTAGTCAATTCGCAGAGCCGCTCATCGGCTCCGTAGCCCGAATGGGAGCGCAGCGGACATCCGGGACGGCCGTCCCGGGTTTTGCTGACGAGAGTGGGCAAGTATCGCCGCCACGCCGGAGCGTACGACCCCCTTTCTCCTGCAAAGCCCGCAGTGCTTTGGCCGTAGTACAATCTGCGCGACGCTCAACCTCACGCCCGTTCCAGCAGCGCGCGGGCGCGCTGCACCACCGGTTCGTCGACCATCTTTCCTTCGAACGCGAAGGCGCCGACGCCGTTCGCCGTAGCGCGCTCGAATTCCGCCACCATGCGGCGGGCGCGATCGAGCTCTTCGGCGGAGGGCGAGAAGGCGCGGTTGAGGATGGGAACCACGGCCGGGTGGACGCAGCTCGCGCCGTCGAAGCCGAACATGCGTGCTTCGCGGGCCGATGTCTCCATGGCGGCGAGCTCGTTGTAGTCGGCGACGGTGCGCATCAGGCCGAGCGAGCGCAGGCCGGCGGCCTTGGCGGCGAAATGCACCATCAGCTTGGGAAAATGCAGGACCTCGGGCGTCGGCTCGGCGCCGAGCGCGGTGGCGAGGTCCTCGCCGCCGGTCATCAGCGCGAAGTTGCGCGGCGTCGCCGTCGCGATCGACCTCGCGTCGAGCACCGCGCCGGGATCCTCGATCATCGGCACCAGCCGCAGCGGTGCGCGTTCGACCAGATGCTCGATGCCGTCGAGGAATCCGGCCAGCGCCTGCAGCGAGCGGGCATCGCGTACCTTCGGCACCAGCAGGCCGAATGCGCCGGCGCGGCAGGCCGCCTCGGCATCGCGCCGGATCAATTCGGCATCGGCATTGATGCGCACGAACACGGCGGCGCCGTGCCGGCCCACCGATGCGACGGCGGCCGCGAGCGCCGCCCGCGCCGCCGCTTTCTGGGCGGGCGCGACGGCGTCTTCGAGATCGAGGATGATGGCGTCGGCGCCGCGCTCATGGGCCTTGGCGACGAAGCGCTCGGAGGAAACCGGCACATAGAGAAGCGAGCGAATCCGCACGAAACAGCCCCCGTCGAGTTCGCCGAAACCCACTGTCATCGCCCGGCTTGACCGGGCGATCCAGTAACCACCGGCCGGGAGTACTGGATTGCCCGGTCAAGCCGGGCAATGACATCGGCGTGCGTCAGCATAACTCAGCTCACCGGCGAATGTGGCAGACTCCGTCTCGCCGCGACAGGGCAGACGCAATTCCGCCGACGCTGTTGACGTTTGCCGCAGGAGGGGCAAAGTCGCCCGGCCGCAGGCAGCCCGGAGAGGTGCATTGGACGACGCAGCTTCGATCGAGAATTGGCTCGGCCGCACCCAACGCGATGAGGACGAGATCGCGCTCGGCGCCGTGCAGCGGCTGGCCGCGACCCTCGACCACGACCCCGGCGCGTTCAAGCGCGGCAGCACGCTGCCGGAGAGCTGGTACGCGATCCTGTTCGGGACGCTGGCGCGGCAGCGCGATCTCGGCCCCGACCGCCATCCCGCCATCGGCAGCGAAAACGACGGCAGCAGGAGCGATGGCAACAAGCGCAAGGGAGCCTGAAATGAATCGACGTCATCTTCTCCGGCGCGGCGCGGCGCTGTTGCTCGCTTCTTCCATCGCGCGTCCGGCGCTCGCCCAGTCCTGGCCCAGCCGCAACATCACTTTGGTGGTGCCGTTTCCGCCGGGCGGGACCAACGACATCTTCGCCCGCGCCATCGCCGACAAGCTCGCCGCCGCGCTCGGCGTCGCCGTCATCATCGACAATCGCGGCGGCGCCGGCGGCACCATCGGATCGACCGCGGTGGCCCGCATGGCTCCCGACGGCTATACCCTGATGATCGGCCACATCGGCACGCTCGGCGTCAATCCGAGCCTGTATCCCAATCTCAGCTACGACACCCTGACGAGCTTCGACTATGTGGCGCCGCTCGGGCTGGTGCCGAACATTCTCGTCGTCCATCCGTTGCTGCCGGTGAAGACCGTGCGGGAACTCATCGACTATGCCCACGCCAATTCCGGCAAGCTGAACTACAGCACTGCGGGCAGCGGCAGCGCGGCCGACATCGCCATGGCGGCGTTCAACGTGGCGGCGAAGACGCGGATGGTGGCGGTGCCCTATCGCGGCACCGCCCCGGCGGTGACCGACCTCTTGGCCGGCCAGGTGCAACTCACCATGACCGGGAGCACCGCGGTGCTGCAGCACGTGCAGGCCGGCACCATGCGCGGGATCGGCGTTTCCACCCTCGGGCGGCTGAGCGTCGCGCCCGACATCCCCGCCATCGCCGAGACCCTGCCGGGCTTCGAGGCGTCGCAGTGGTACGGCATCGTCATGCCCGCCCATACGCCGGCGCCGATCCTCGCGCGCTACTCCGAGCTGATCGGCAGGATCATGAAAATGCCCGACGTGGTCGCGCGCCTCGCGGCCGAAGGGGTCGATCCCTGGGACGTGACGCCGAAGCAGTTTCGCGACCATGTCGCCGCGGAAATTCCGCGCTGGAAGGCGGTGGCCGAGGCCGCCAGGATCGACGCGCAAAGGTAAGGTTGACGAAGCTTTTCCGCCGCCGCGCATCTCGCGCGGAGAATTGCGCCGGGGATTAATCATCCGCTGCGACGACGCGCACGCGCCGCTTGTGAAAGCCCCGCGGCTGCGCCAGAATTCAATTCACGAATTCGCCGCGCGTCGGCTGACATCGAGGTCGATCATGTACCAGCGTGTTGCAATGATTTCCGCCGCCGCAGCAATCGCGGCGATGACCGCGCCGGCGCAAGCCAACATCGTCATTGCCATCGACAAGGGCAGCCAGCAGATGTCGGTTTCCGTGGACGGCCAGCCGAGCTACCGCTGGCCGGTCTCCACCGCGCGGTCCGGGTACTCGACGCCGAGCGGCACCTATCATCCGCAGAGCCTGGAGCGGTCGCATTTTTCGAAGCTGTATTACAATTCGCCGATGCCGTACTCGATCTTTTTCCACGGCGGCTATGCGATCCACGGCAGCTACGAGATCAGCCGCCTCGGTGGACCGGCCTCCCATGGCTGCGTCCGCCTGCATCCGGAGAATGCCGCGACGCTGTTCGCCCTGGTCAGCCGCGAGGGCATGGGCGCGACCACGATCGTCATATCGGGCGGCCGGCGCTGATAAAGCCGACCAGACCGCCGACGGAACGGAAAACAAAGCGCAGCCGCGGCAGAACGAAGCGGCTTCATGGACATCTCGCAGCCCCGACTCTGGCCCCGATAAACTCTGGCCCCGATTCTGCCCAGTCACGTTGACGGTTGCCTCCAGCGTGCTAGCATGGACGCCTTGGTGAAGACTAACCTGGTCAGAAGACAGGTGGCTCCCATGCAATCGCGACTCCTCCGGCATATTCTGCTGCTTCTGCCTTTCGTGTTCGCCGTCGAGCCGGTTTTCGCGCAGCCGACTCCGCCCGGAGCGGACGAACTTCAGGCCAGGATCGACGCCGCCGCGCTCGCGCACGCCAGTGATGAGCGCTACAAAGGCCTTTCTCCAAAAGATCGCAAGGGACTCGCGGAATTCGTAGCCGGCAATATCCTGTTTGCGGCGCTTCACGAATTGGGCCATGCGGTCGTGAGT
Organism: uncultured Alphaproteobacteria bacterium; assembly: GCA_963795865.1. Classification (GTDB taxonomy): domain Bacteria; phylum Pseudomonadota; class Alphaproteobacteria; order Rhizobiales; family Xanthobacteraceae; genus JAJPKK01. Next base: position 14,948 of record CAWCJX010000025.1, on the reverse strand, counting down.
GATATGGGATTACCGGTCCTCGGGAAGGAGGAAGACGCGGCCGATTCGTTCGCCGCAACGAGACTGATCATTGCAGGGTCCGGATTTTCGGATCGCGTGCTCACCGAGGCGGCCAAGGGCTGGTTCATGACCAACCGTCGCGATAAAAAAGAGGGAGACCCAGTCCCCCCCTACGACGCGCACGGCCTTGATCTCGTGCGCGCCTACCAAATCGTATGCTTTATGGTCGGCTCCAACGAGGACAAGTTCAAGAATCTTGCCGATGAGACGAAGCTGCCAAAGGACCGCCAGGATAGTTGTACGCGAGATTACAACAAAGCTGCGAATTCCTGGGGATTGGTTCTCAAGCCACATCTGCGTACTCCTGATCAGCCAAAAACGAAGATCGATGTGGTTTATGGCGAAGCCAAAGGCAACCTTAAGGGCATTGCCGAAGCGGCTCGCTCCATCTTGTTGTTGGAAACCGTGGCCCAGCATTTGGCAGATGAATTCGTGTGGCCGGCTCCCTTTGTGCTGGAAATGCAAAGCTGCGGCGCCCCCAACGCCGCTTGGGACCCTCCGACCCGCCAGCTTTATCTGTGTTACGAATTAGCCGAGGATTTCGCAGAGCTATATCGCTCCTATGGCGTCGCGCGGGCGGATCGGCGGTAACGAATCCAAACGATCGCTTCCTGGCGTCTGACTGAGTGTTTTCCGGAAACAGGTCGCGCTCAGACCACGGACCATGCGGCCGGCACGGCTGGGGCTGCTTTGCGTGAGGTCGGTTCCGTCAGTTCTGCACAATTCTTGACAGCCGGGCCGGCGCAGGTCATAACCGCCGGGCAGCGCGGGCCGGCAGCGGTTCCGCGCGCTTTGTTGCGATGCCCATGGTCTTTTTCGACACCCCTGGTGTCGCAATGCCGAGCGTCTGCAGCTATATCTGAAACCACGATCGAAAGAAGCCGGTCCGGGCATCCGTGCCCGCGAATCGGGTGACGAACACGAGGAAGAAAAAGATGTTCGCGGTCATCAAAACGGGCGGCAAGCAGTATCGCGTCGTCGCCGAAGACATCCTGCGGGTCGACCGGGTCGAGGCCGAGCCCGGCGCGGTCATCGAGTTCGGCGAAGTCCTGGTGGTCGGCGGCGACAGCACCACGCTCGGTGCGCCGACGGTATCGGGGGCGACGGTCGCCGCCGAGGTGCTCGATCATGTGCGCGGGCCGAAGGTGATCGCCTTCAAGAAGCGCCGCCGCAAGAATTCGCGGCGCAAGCGTGGCCATCGCCAGGAATTCTCGCTGGTGCGAATCACCGAGATCCTGACCGAAGGCAGGAAGCCGTCGCAGACGCCGCCGCCGCGCCCGAAGCGGGAGCCGCGGCCGCAGGCCGAGGTGGCGACGGACGCGGTCGCATAGGAGCAAGTCGCGCGGCAACGATTTGAGCTTTTTCCGTGGTGGCGCGCGTAGCGCAGCGTCATCAAATCGAACAAAAGACCCCATAGAACGGAGACAATCATGGCGCACAAAAAAGCAGGCGGATCGTCGCGCAATGGTCGCGATTCTGCGGGCCAGCGCCTCGGCGTGAAGAAATTCGGCGGCGAGGCCTGCCTTGCCGGCAATATCATCGTGCGGCAACGCGGCACCCAGTGGCATCCGGGCCACAATGTCGGCATCGGCAGGGACCACACCCTGTTCGCGCTGGTCGACGGCCATATCGCGTACCGCACCAAAGCCAAGGGCCGCGTCTATGTGTCGGTGGTACCGATGCAGGCGGCGGCCGAATAGACGGTGGATCACATCGAGGTCCGCCGGCGCGTCAGTCGACCCGGTGGACCCCAAAGGGTTCCGATGAGGGGGAGACGGGCAGCCGGCTCCCCCTCATGGTTTTTCCGAACCGAGGAACCCGACCATGCCTTTGCTGGACCGAACCCCGACCGACACCTTTCGCGAGGAAAGTACCCCCGTCCTCGAGACCGAGCGGCTGTGCCTGCGCGCGCCGCGCCTCGAGGACGCCAAGCGAATAGCCGCGCTCGTCAATGACCGGCGCATCGCCGAGAACACCGCCCGCATTCCCCATCCCTACGCTCTCGCCGACGCCAGGGAGTGGATCGGCGCCAGCAACAAGAAGGACGGCGAAGTATCCTTCGTCATCATCATGGCCGGAGAGATCATCGGCGGCTGCGGCTATCACAGTCGCGACGGCGTCCCGGAGATCGGCTACTGGCTCGGCGTGCCGTTCTGGGGCAACGGCTATGCCACCGAGGCCGCCCGCGCCCTGATCGACCATGCCTTCGGCGACCGCGGGCACCCGATGCTCGTCGCCGGCGCCCGCATCAGCAATCCGGCGTCGCGTCGGGTGCTGGAGAAATGCGGCTTCCAGTGGACCGGCGTCGGCCTCTACCGCATCCGCGCCATCCAGTCGTCGGCGCCGCTCGACCGGTTCCGCCTGGAACGCGGAATCTGGGCCTCGCTCAAGAGCTGGGGCGCCGCGCGGCCGAAGCAGAGCCGATAAATTCGGCGCTTTGGACCGGTGCAATCCACTGGTCGACCGAAAGCTGCTCAGCGCGACCGGTGACGCCGCCCGCGATTTATGCTGCAATGCGGCAATCGCGTTGACACGCCGCGGCGCGGGTCATAGTTTGCGCGCCGCCTCCTGGAGAAACCAGAATGAAGGTTTTGGTGCCCGTCAAGCGGGTGGTCGACTACAACGTCAAGATCAGGGTCAAGACCGACGGCTCCGGCGTCGAGCTCGCCAACGTGAAGATGTCGATGAACCCGTTCGACGAAATCGCCGTCGAGGAGGCGATCCGCCTCAAGGAAGCGGGCCGGGCGACCGAGATCGTGGCGGTGTCGATCGGCAGCGCCCAGGCGGCCGAGACCATCCGCACCGCGCTCGCCATGGGGGCCGACCGCGGCATCCTGGTCAAGGCCGACGGCATCGTCGAGCCCCTGGCGGTCGCGAAGATCCTCAAGGGCGTGGTCGAGGCGGAGCAGCCCGGGCTCGTCATCCTCGGCAAGCAGGCGATCGACGACGACTGCAACCAGACCGGCCAGATGCTGGCGGCGCTGCTGGGCTGGCCGCAAGGCACCTTCGCGTCCAAGGTGGTGATCGACGGCGACGCCATTGCGGTCACCCGCGAGGTCGACGGCGGCCTGCAGACCGTCAGGCTCCATATGCCGGCGATCGTCACCACCGACCTGCGGCTCAACGAGCCGCGCTATGCCTCGCTGCCCAACATCATGAAGGCGAAGAAGAAGCCGATCGCGGACAAGACGCCGGCCGATTACGGCGTCGACACCGCGCCGCGCCTCGAAGTCCTCAAGACCACCGAACCGCCGGTGCGCAAGGCCGGCGGCAAGGTCGGCTCGGTCGCCGAACTCGTCGGCAAGCTGAAAAACGAAGCAGGAATCCTGTGAGATGACGACCCTCCTCGTCGCCGAGCACGACAACAAGAGCCTCAAGGACGCCACCGCCAAGGCGCTGACCGCGGCCCGGTCGATCGGTGCGGAGGTTCACGTCCTCGTCGCCGGCAAGGATTGCCGCCCGGCCGCCGAGGCTGCGAGCAAGCTCGCCGGGGTTTCCAAGGTGCTGATCGCCGAGGGCGCGCCCTACGAGCACATGCTGGCCGAGCCGATGGCGGCGCTGATCGTCGCGCTGGCGCCGGGTTACGACGCCATCGTCGCGCCGGCCACCACCAATGCGAAGAATTTCATGCCCCGGGTCGCGGCCCTGCTCGACGTCATGCAGGTCTCCGACATCGTCAAGGTGCTGGCGCCCGACACCTTCGAGCGGTTGATCTATGCGGGAAATGCCGTGCAGACCGTGCGCGCGAAGGACGCCAAGAAGGTGATCACGGTGCGCACCTCGACCTTCCAGGCGACCGGCGACGGCGGTGCGGCGACGATCGAGGCGGTGAGCGCCCCGGCCGATTCCGGCCTGTCGAGCTTCGTCGGCGAGGAGCTGTCCAAGACCGACCGGCCCGAGCTCACCTCGGCGCGCATCATCATCTCCGGCGGCCGCGCCATGGCGTCGCGCGAGAACTTCGCCAAATATATCGAGCCGGTCGCCGACAAGCTCGGCGCCGCGGTCGGCGCCTCGCGCGCCGCCGTCGACGCCGGCTACGCACCCAACGACTGGCAGGTCGGGCAGACCGGCAAGGTGGTGGCGCCGGAACTCTATGTCGCGGTCGGCATCTCCGGCGCGATCCAGCATCTCGCCGGCATGAAGGATTCCAAGGTCATCGTGGCGATCAACAAGGACGAGGAGGCGCCGATCTTCCAGGTCGCCGACTACGGCCTGGTCGCCGATCTGTTCAAGGCGCTTCCGGAACTCGCCGAGGAGCTCGGCAAGCTCGGCCGCTGAAATGTGGCAGCCATCAAGGTTAACGGCATGATACCGAAAGTCGCAGGTTTTTCGGACCGGATCATGCGCTACATGGACGATGAGCGCGCCGATGCAGTTGATTGGTTCTACGCGAGGGCGCCCGGGACGGTAGTGGCGCAGGACGCTTCGCTGTAGAACGTCGCCTCGGCGCATTTTTGCGGGATGGCTCGAAAGGCCAGCGGACGGACATGAACATTCACCGGGTAGGCGTCATCGGCGCCGGTCAGATGGGCAGCGGGATTGCCCATGTGTGCGCCCTTGCGGGCTTCGACGTCGCGCTCAACGACGTCTCCGAGGAGCGGGTCAAGGCCGCCATCGCCACCATCAACGGCAACATGGCGCGCCAGGTGGCCAAGAATTCCATCAGCGAAGGCGACCGGCAGGCCGCGCTCGGGCGCATCGCGCCGGCGCCGGCCGTCGACGCGCTGGCCGACTGCGATTTCATCGTCGAGACCGCGATCGAGAAGGAAGACGTCAAGCGCAAGATCCTCGCCGCGCTGTGCCCGGTGCTCAAGGAGACCGCGATCATCGGCACCAATACCTCGTCGATCTCGATCACCCGGCTCGCCGCCTCCACCGACCGGCCGGAACGGTTCATCGGCGTCCACTTCATGAACCCGGTGCCGGTGATGGAGCTGGTCGAGGTGATCCGCGGCATCGCCACCGACGACGCCACCTACGAGACCACCAAGACCTTCATCACCAGGCTCGGCAAGAAGATCGCGGTGGCCGAGGATTTCCCCGCCTTCATCGTCAACCGCATCCTGCTGCCGATGATCAACGAGGCGATCTACACGCTCTACGAGGGCGTCGGCTCGGTCGATGCCATCGACACCGCCATGAAGCTCGGCGCCCATCATCCCATGGGCCCGCTCGAGCTCGCCGACTTCATCGGCCTCGACACCTGCCTTTCGGTGATGCAGGTGCTCCATGAGGGGCTGGCGGATTCCAAATACCGCCCGTGTCCGCTGCTGGTGAAATACGTCGAGGCCGGCTGGCTCGGCCGCAAGACCAAGCGCGGCTTCTACGACTATCGCGGCGAGAAGCCGGTGCCGACGCGGTAGCGGCTTGCATTCATTACTGCGCGGTCATTCCGGGGCGCCGCGGCAGCGGCGAACCCGGAATCCAGAGGGCATCTTCCGTTTGGCACCGCCGCTGGATTTCGGGTTCGCGCGAAGGAGGCGCGCGCCCCGGAATGACGGTGTTGAGTTGAATGCACGCCCCCCTATTGGGCCGCCCGCGTCGCCGGCTTGATCCCCATCTCCTGGGCGATCTTGGCGACGATGGCGCGCTGCTGCTCGATCGAGGCGGCGAATTCCGCCGCGCGTCCGGGGTTGGCGATCTGGCCGGCGGACCGCAGGCGTGCCGCGATCAGGGGGTCGGCGGCGATCGACTTGACGTCGGCGGCGATGCGCTCGCGGATGTCGTCGGCGAGATCGCGCGGCCCGAACAGCCCGGCGAGGCCATCGTACTGCAGAGCCGGATAGCCGGCCTCGGCGACGGTGGGAACGTCCGGATAGTCGGGCGCGCGCGTGCTGTTGCTGACCGCGACCAGCCGGGCCTTGCCGGCCTCGACCTGCGGCCGCACGATCACGAGCGCCCCCCAATAGAACTGGATGCGCCCTTCGGCGAGATCGGTAGAGGCCTGCACGGTGTCGCGATAAGGCACTTTCGACATGTCGAGATCGGCGTTCTTGAGGAACGAAGCGAGCAGGAAATCGCTGATGCCGGTCGCGGTCGCCCAGTTGAGCTTGCCGGGCTGCCGGCGAGCCTGGGCGAACAGATCTTCCAGCGATCCGAGCTTCATGGCGGCCGGCACCACGATCGCGACGATGGTGTTCGAGACCCGCGCGATCGGCGCGAGATCGGCGACGTCGTAGGGCAGCTTGTCGTGGAGGAAGGGATGGGCGTTGAAGGTGGCGGCCGGCGTGAACAGCAGCGTATGATCGTCATGGGCGCCGACAAAGGCGCTGATCCCGACGATGCCGTCGCCGCCGGGCCGGTTCTCGACCACCACCGGCTTGCCCCAGCGGGCCGACAGTTTGTCGGCGAACAGCCGCGCGGTGATGTCGACGCCGCTGCCCGGCCCCAGCGGCACGATGAAACGCACGTTTCGCTGCGGCCAGGTTTGCGCCGCGGACGGCAAGGCCGCGGCCATGACCGCAAGCCCGGCGCAGATCGCCGAGATCACGAGACGAATCGGCATCATGAAACTCCCGCCATTCCCGGCGTCACCGTGTCCGGTTCCATGCAAGGCTACCACACGGCCCGGAACGACGGCAGTCGCTGGTTCATGCGGCAGGCGTGAGGACTCGCCCGTGAATTATCGCTTCAATTCGTGTGAATGAACGGCTTTTCTACTCCCTCTCCCGCTTGCGGGGGAGGGTTGGGGAGGGGGCTCTCGCAGCGAGTCTGTGCCGTGGAATTGCCCCCTCCCTGACCCTCCCCCGCAAGCGGGAGAGGGACGAAAAGGAACTCGATTGTTGGCGGACGAGTCCGAAGCGCGCTCAATGCCTTCACACCGTGCACCTTCATCCGTGCTTGATGAAGGTGCCGTTGTTGAGCTCGGCCACCGCCTGCTGCAGCTCCGCCTTGGTGTTCATCACGATCGGGCCGTACCAGGCGACCGGCTCCTCGATGGGCTTGCCCGAAACCAGGAGAAACCGGATGCCGTCCTCGCCGGCCTCCACCGTCACCTCGTCGCCCCTGTCGAACAGCACCAGCGAGCGGTTGCCGGTGCGTTCGCGCACGAGGGTGTCGCCGGTTTCCGTCTCGGTCAGGACGCCGAACGGCTTCGAAGCCCCGGCGAAGCTGCCGGAGCCCTCGAACACATAGGCGAAAGCGTGCCGCCAGGTTTCCACCGGCAGGGTCTTGCGCCGGCCCGGAGGAACGAAGATGTCGAGATAGCGCGGCTCGGCCGCGATGCCGTCCACCGGGCCGCGCTTGCCGGCGAAGTCGCCGCAGATCACCCGCACCGTGGTGCCGTCATCGTCGACCGCTTGGGGAATCTCGATTGCCGGGATGTCCTGGTAGCGCGGCGCCGTCATCTTGAGGGTGGCCGGCAGGTTCGCCCACAGCTGGAAGCCATGCATCCGCCCGCGCGGATCACCCTGCGGCATTTCCTGGTGCATGATGCCGCTGCCGGCGGTCATCCACTGCACGTCGCCGGCGCCGAGCCGGCCCTTGTTGCCCAGGCTGTCGGCGTGCTCGACCGTGCCGGACAGCACATAGGTGATGGTCTCGATGCCGCGGTGCGGGTGCCAGGGAAAGCCGGCGCGATAATCCTCAGGACGGTCGTTGCGGAAGTCGTCCAGCAGCAGGAACGGGTCGAAATCGCCGGTATTGCCGAACCCGAAGGCGCGGTGAAGCTTCACCCCGGCGCCTTCCATGGTGGGTGTGGACTGAACGATACGCTTGACTGGTCGGATCGACATTGGCGGCCCTCATCTTGGAGCCGCTTATCTGGATATGGCGGGTCGGTTCGTCCAGATTTGCGCCGGACATGGGTGGATTGCGCGGTCCCGACCTTGCATTGGACGGGTGGGCTGGCCGCGGGCGGCGGAGAGTGCGGCGAGGCGGATCGCTTGCGATCCGCCCGCCGAAGTCGCCGTGTCTCAATAATACCGGCGGTGTCCGTAGGGATGACGCCAGGCGCGGACCGGGGGGCCGTAGCCGTAGGCCGGCGCGTAAACGAGGGGCGGTTGGACCACGACCTGCATCTGAGGATAGATGAAGGCCGGGACCGGTTCGACAAAAGCCGGCGCGACATAGTCCGGCACGACCACATAGGACGGCCCGCCGCAGCCGCAGCCCCAGCCGCCGTCGAGCAGGCCGGCGGACGCAGGCAGCGCCGCGAATGCGACTGCCATGGCGGAAACAAGACCCAACGCAACGCAACGAACACTTTGGCGCACGGTAAACCTCCAACATCAGGGCCGCTGTCCGCGCAGCAGAGCCGAATCTCGCCGGGAACAACGCGCATCGTGGTTATGAAGGGCGCTGCAGGCAAAGCAAGCGTCAGGCGAGATTAGCATTAATTATCAGTAAGTTCTCAGCGTTTAGGGGTATTGTGCTGCGGCTCGTTCGGGGGCGCGAAACGGCATTTGCTGTCGGGTGTCGCGACGCCGGCGCGGCATTCATCCCGATGCCGGTATCGCGGTAGCGTCATCATGGTATTTTGATGTAGATTTTGTGTTTTGGGCATCGCCAACGCCAATTAATGCGCTATAATACTGCCAGGGATTACTGGGGGGCGTTTTGCGATGAAGGACGGGCTTGCCGCGCTCGCTGGTTCGAGCATTCCGATCGCACAGTCGGAGACGTTGATGGCGCGTCAGCGCGCGCTGATCTCCCGGCTTCACGCACAGGGCAAACCGACCGCGACGGCCGAGCAGGTGCTGGCCCAGATCGAGTCGAACCTGCGCCTGATGCACAAGGTCCACCAGTTCATCCGGGTGCGCAAGCCGCAGCCCCTGCCGGGCAACCAGATCTAGCCCGCAGCCGCCCGACCATCCTCCCAAACGGGACTCGACCTCGCAGCCGCGTCCGGGGCATGCTCCGGCGTTCGCCGTTGTTGGAACACCGGCATTCCGATCGCGGCGATTGCCGGAGCGGATGGGTGAGCTAGGCGAGCCTAAAACAGGGAGGAAAACATGAAACTCGAGCCCGGTCGGTTCGGAAAGCCTTTGGCGATGGCAGCATTCGGCTGTGCGGCCGTCGCGGCCGGCGCCGTTCCCGCGCCCGCCGCCGATCTCACCTATGAGCGCCTGCTCAATCCGGAGCCGCAGAACTGGCTGATGAACCATCACGACTACACCTCGCAGCGCTTTTCCGCGCTCGACGGCATCAACAAGGCAAACGTCAAGAACCTGCGCCTCCTGTTCGCGATCGCGCTCGGCGGCACCTCGACCAATGAGAGCCTCGAGGCGACCCCGCTGGTCGAGGACGGTTTCATGTACATGGTCGACAGCTGGGGCGTCGTCTCCAAGATCGACGTGCGGTCCGGCACCGCCGGCAGGATCGTGTGGAAGATGGACCCCAAGCTCGAAAAGCAGGACCGCAACCGCGGCGTCGCGCTGTGGCACAATCTCGTGATCTCCGTCACCGGCTATGACGGGCGGGTGATCGCGACCGACAAGGAGACCGGCGCGATCGTGTGGGACAAGAACCTGCTCGACCAGGCCGACCTGGAGCTCACCGCGGCGCCGCTCGCGCTCAAGGACTCCATCGTGATCGGCGGCTCCGGCGGCGACCGCGGCCTGCGCAACTGGGTGGCCGCGCTCGATCCCCGGACCGGCGACATCCAGTGGAAGACCTATTCGATTCCGGCCCCCGGCGAGCCCGGCAGCGAGACCTGGAAGGACAATCACGGGGCCTGGCAGACCGGCGGCGGCGCCTTCTACGTCACCGGCTCCTATGATCCCGCCACCAACCTGACCTATTGGGGCTCCGGCAACCCGGTTCCCGCCTATGATCCGACCTACCGGCCCGGCGACAACCTCTACACCTCGAGCGCGCATCGCCTTCGACGCCGCGAACGGCAAGATCAGGTGGTTCCACCAATACACGCCGAACGACAACCGCGACTATGACGAGACCGGCACCCACATCATCATCGACACCAAGGTGAACGGCGAGGACCGCAAGATCCTGTCCCATGCCGGCCGCAACGGCTTCGAGTACATCTTCGATCGCCTCAACGGCCAGTTCCTCAAGGCCTCCCAGCACGTCAAGGAAGTGAACTGGACCAAGGGCATCGATCCCAAGACCGGCAAGCCGGTCGAATACGATCCCGCAAGGACCTCCAGCTCTACGCCGAGCCCGCCACTGCCAACCAGGACAAGCTGGCGCGCAGGGTGTGCCCGACCATCGCCGGCGGCACCAATTTCTGGCCGGCGTCCTACAGCCGCAAGACCGGCCTGCTCTACATCCCGACCTACGAGGGCTGCAGCCGCGTCACGCCGGATGTCAGCGCCCACGTGAAAGGCCAAGTTCATGGGCGGCGCCACCGGCGTGGAGGGTCCCGTCACCGGCGGCCTGGTCATGTTCGATCCAGGTAGCGGCGAAGTCAAAAAGCGCGTCGACCTGCCCTATCCGAATGCGGCCGGCGTGCTCTCCACCGCCGGCGGCCTCGTGGTCACCGCCATGATCGACGGCACCATTCTCGCCTATGACGACCAGACCCTCGACGAGCTGTGGCGGGTCAATGTCGGCTCCGGCTTCAACGCCCCGCCGATGACCTATGCGGTGAACGGCAAGCAATACATCGCCATCGCCTCCGGCCTGTGCTGCGCCGGCCCCGGCGCTGCACCGCCGCGCAACACCAGGAGCCAGCTCGGGCGCAATCCCGAACTGCGCCTGCAGGGCAACGCCACGATGGTCTACGTGTTCGGGCTGTAGCAGACCGGTACGTCGTCATTCCGGGGCGCGCGTCTTTCTTCGCGAACCCGGAATGGCAAGACAAAGCCGGCGACGGCGTCGCCGAAGCCGTCGCACCGTCACGGGCGCCGCTTGTCTTTCCCTTCGGCCGCGTGCACCGGGGTTTCCGGCGTGATTCCGCCGCGCCGGCGGGCAAAGGTTTCGACGCCGGTCTCGGCCCAGCGCCCCTCGACAGTGCGCTCGGCATAGCGATCCCATGCCGGATCCCATTCGCCGAGCGAATAGCCGTGCCAGGGCGGCTGCGGCTTGAGCGCCGGCAGGTCGCAATTCCTCCCACATGGCGCGGGCGTGCTCCATGTAGCGGCGCGCCGGCAGCGCCAGCGGCGGCATCGGGTGCTTCAAGGTGGCGTCGATCAACAGCGTGGCATCGTCGCCGCGCCGGCCGGTCTTCGGACCATGTCCGGCGGAACGATGGGGCACCACGTGCAGGTCCTCGCCGAGATTGGCGCGATAGGCGAGCGACCAGAACACCGCGTCGGCGTTGCGGGGATCGATGTCCTCGCTGACCGCGATGACGATCTTGCCGCAATCGGCCCGCAGCGTCGCCGCCCCGTTGAGGCCGCGCCACACCTCGCTTTGCGGCGTGCCCGGCGCGAACTGCAGGAAGATCACCGGGCGGATGTTGCTCAACGGCTCGTGCAGCACCACCCGGCGGATGCCCCTGACCGTCAGCTTGTCGCGCAAATGCGACAGGAACATCGGCTCGTAGGCGACCCGCTTGATCACGCTCAACTCGCTCGGCGTCACCTGGCTCACGATCGACACGAACACCGGCTTGCGCTTGTGGGTGATCGCGGTGACCTGCATCGACAGGTTGAAGTCTTCGAGCGCGATATAGCCGTGGCTTTCGCCGAACGGCCCTTCCGGCTCCAGCAGTTCCGGATCGATCAGGCCCTCGATCACGATCTCGGCGTCGGCGGGCACCTCGACGTCGATGGTCACCGCCTTGGAGGTGCGGATCGGGAGCCCGGCGAGCGCGCCGGCAACGCCCATCTCGTCCTGGTCGACGGCGAGCTTCTGCGGGCCGGTGAACGCCACCACCGGCGCACATCCGAGCACGATGGCGCATGGCATCGGCTGCTTGCGGGCACGGTATTTCTGCCAATGCAGATAGCCGCCGGCGCCGCCGATCCGCGATGCCATCCGCACCGCCAGCCGGTCGCTGGCCTTGAGCTGGGCGCGGTAGGTGCCCATGTTGCGCACGCCGGTCTCCGGGTCGTTGGTGATGCACAGCGTCGCCGTGAGATAGGGCGCGGCGTCGAAGCCCGGCGTCGACACCGGCACCGGCAGCAGCGCCAGCCCCTTGCCCTCGCCGTGCAGATCGTCGCCCGTGATCACGACTTCCTGGCACGGCGGTGCGGCGACGGTGACGGGCGGCAACGGATGCGCGATCGCCTCGTTCCAGGCGGCGTCGATCTCCTCGACCGGGCGCCCCATGCCGACGGCATAGATTTGCGCGGAGGCCGACAGCGCCCCGACCGCGACCGGCATGTCGAAGCGGCGTCCGTCGGATCCGACCACATTGGTGAACAGGAAGGCGCGGCGCTGGTCCTCGTCCAGCCCGCCCTGGAACTGCCAGCGCACCAGCGGGTGAAGCTCGGTGTCCTTGTTGACCTCGCGGTCGATGCGAACCAGGAGTCCGGCGGCTTCCAGTCGCGCCAGGTGCTCCTGGAAGTCCGCGGGCGCGCGGCTGCGCTGAGGCGGCTGGTCCGGCGGTTGATCTGCACGTTGATTGGTACGGTCGAGCATCAGGGAACCTCGTGCGAAGAAGGTTCCAGCCTGAACAGCCGGAAATCGTCAACGGCAATCAACGCGATTGCCCCGCGCTGCCGCTGGACATCGCGGTTCTATCAGATCGGCCCCCGTGATCAAAACCTTCTGGCGGATCGATAAAATTTGATCATGTCGCGGCGTCGCCCGGCCACGGCCTCGCGGTTATTTCCCGGTCTTGAAATACCGCAGGGGGCCCGGGGAACCGTCGATGCGAAGCAAGCGCGGATCCGTTCGGCGTGTGACGCTCCATCGCGACGACCTCGTCAAGAAACCGCAGTTGCACAAGCGGCGCAAACGCCGGAGTTCGGCCGCGACCTCCGATCGCCGTCGGACCTTGCCGCGCGTGGTCGCATCTTACCGCTCGTGGCCGCCAACTTGCCGATCATGGCGATGCGACTAATCTACCCGAATGACTGATTCGATCGACCGGCTATATGACGCGGTGCTCGAGGCCAGGGATTCCGATCCCGGTGTCTCGCGAACCGCGCGGTTGTTCCACGCCGGCCGCTCCAAGATCGCGAAAAAGCTCGCGGAGGAAGCGATCGAGGTCGTGATCGACGCCGTGAACGGCGACCGCAATGCGGTGGTGCGCGAAAGCGCCGATCTCCTCTACAATCTCGTCGTCGTGTGGGCAGCCTGCGGCGTGCGCCCCGGCGAAGTGTGGAAGGAGATGGACCGGCGTGAAGGCCTGTTCGGCATCGCCGAAAAGCTCCTGAAGCGGAACATGCTCGCCAAGCGGCGCGCCAAGGCCGCGTCGGAGCTTCGGGTGCGCCGCCGGCAGTGATTCCGGTTGGTCCGACCCCGCCCTGCGGTTCCCGATGCCGGGCCAAGGCCGCCTTCTCTGTGAATGCGAGGGGAAAGGACCGCAACCATCTGGTTGCCTCACGCCGCACCGCCCGAACGCCAAACAGACGCGACCTCGCGGTCGCGTTGCACCGGCCGCCGCCACTGGCCTCAATTCTCCTCGGTGGACAATGGCGGGCACGGCCTATATGCAGGCGCGCCATGCTGAGAAGCGCATATGACTGGTGCATCGCCGCCGCCCACAAGCCCTATGCGCTGTGGCTGATGGGGCTCGTGGCGTTTCTGGAAAGCTCGGTGTTTCCGGTTCCCCCCGACGCGATGCTCATCCCGATGTCGCTGGCGCGGCCGGAAAAAGCCTGGTCCTACGCCGCCATCTGTACCGTGACCTCGGTCGCCGGCGGTGTGCTCGGTTATTTCATCGGAGCTTTTCTCTACAACTTCGTCGGCCACTGGCTCATTTCGCTCTATGGCTATGGCGACAAGGTCGAGGCGTTTCGCGAGGCCTATGCGCGGTGGGGAACCTGGATCATCCTGCTCAAGGGCGTGACCCCGATCCCCTACAAGATCGTCACCATCACCTCCGGATTCGCCGGCTACAGCCTCGCTCTGTTCATCGTGTTTTCCATCATGGCGCGCGGCATGCGGTTCTTCCTCGCCGCATTCCTGCTCAGCCGCTACGGTCCGCAGGCCCGCGAAATCATCGAAAAGCGCCTGGGCTTCTGGTTCGCGATCAGCGTGGCCGTGCTGCTCGGCGGGATCATCGCCGCGGTCTACCTGTTCTGACCGGGCGGTCGGATCGCCCCGGCACCGCGGCGCCGCAATTTCCTCTCATTAAAGTGCTTGGGAATCTTGCCTCGTGATGTCAGTGCTGGAGCAGGCGATGGCTACCGCAGCGAAACTGCACAACACGTCGTGTCGGAATCCGTCGTTTCGGCGCGGCAGGTCGCGGGCCGGGATTGCCGCCGGGGTCGCCGCCTCGGTGATCCTCCTGGCCGGCATTGCGGCCGCGCAGACCATCTCCGCGCCGCTTACGCCCCCGAGCGATCCGCCTGCCGTTGCTCCGGCGCCGGCGCCGCCTCCCGCGACGGAAGGCCCGGGCCTCGCCGGTGTATTCGGCACCTGGCTGCAGCAGGGCATGACCTCGATGGGCAACGGATTCGACGCCATGATGGGTGCCGCCGAAGGCGCTGCGAACGCGGCTTCCAGCGTCGCCAAGGGCGCGGCCGATGCGGCCAAGGGGGCCGCCGAGCGCGTTGCTGTGGACGGCGTCCCGACCTGCCGTCGCCGGCGTCGCCAGGCGGCCGGGACCGTGCGACATCGCTGCAGCAACGGCGCCCCTGACTGCCAGGTCGCGGCCGAGGCATTGTGCCGCGCCCGCGGTTTCGGCACCGGCGCCAGTGTCGATTTCGTAACCGCGGAGAAATGCCGGCCGCCCTATCGCGCCTCCGGCCGCGACACGCCGGAAGGGGCCTGCACGCTGGAGCATTTCGTGACCCGCGCCCTGTGCAAGTAGAGCCTGCGGGTAAGGCCGGCAAGGCGCGTCGACGGGGGGCGTGAGGCGGCGGCGCATTTCG
>CAWCJX010000024.1:0-131440 GCA_963795865.1 uncultured Alphaproteobacteria bacterium | reverse complement strand
CCGATAAACGTCCATCAGGGTTCTCGCAAATGTTGTCGGGATTTGGGTGACGGGCGCAGGGATGGCGACGTGGAACATGGGCCTCATCGGGTCGTGACAGCGCGGAGGGATTGGCAGTGATCGCTCCGGCCAACGATCTGCCCACATGGGCCGGAACGGATGTGGGTGTACACGTCTCGCAGACGGCCGTTGAGGCGGCACGGCGGTGCGCGAGTGGGGGGGGACGATTTATATTGGCGCAGGCGCCCTGAAGAACCCTGGGCCGCGGCCAGGGAGGCAGCCCGGCCGCTTCCCGCCGATTGGCCGGAACTTGAATTTCGATGCCAGCCGCACCACATGCGGCCTACGGGGTTGGCAGAGGAGGCTTCGATGTCGAATAAGGTGATGACCGCAGCGGTCGTAGCAGCCGCTCTCGTTGTGTTCGGTGGCGTTCCAGCGATGGCTGCGAAAAAGTGCTTTGTCGATGAAGGAAACGGTCGCCGCACGCCGTGCGACGCGATGCTGAAGCATCATAAGGCGGCCAAGCCGGTCGCGCGATCCACCGCGACCCAGGCAGGCCCTGTTCAATCAGCCCCGGTTGGCACAAAGGGTATATTCCTGATCCGAGGTGGCAGGGCGGCTTCGTTCTAAGGCCGTCCAAGCGCCGCCGCCCTCGACCATGAGGTATCCCTCACCCAGGCACAGCCCGTCTGGAGCGGCGTATTCTGCACCCGCTAGGACAATTCCGCCCGACTGTCCACTTCGGCCGCGTTCGCCCGTACCCGTGCTGCATCATTGAGCAGCTCGACCCGGTTCCATCTCATCGTGGAAGCGTGTCACCTTCGCGCTTTCCTCGGCCTGCTTTCGCTGCCGCGCAAGTCCATGACCGGCGGCGGCGGTGCTTGATGGCTCTTCGTGAAGTCGTGTGGGCAGCTTCTAGCCCAAAACTCTTTCACATAGTGGAGAAAAAGACGACTCGAGGGGCGAATGTACGATCTGTTTTCGCGCCCGATCTGGGAGCGGATAAAGCTGTCGGGGTCATACCAGGTACCCAGCTTGTCCACTACTACGGTGTTGTTCGAATAGATCGGCGGCTGGGTGTTGTGCTGTAAGGGATGCGACTTCGCGAGCGCCGACGCCGCCATCAGAGTGGCGAGGGCGGCAGCGGACAAGGCAACCTTCAGGGTCGTCTTCATGATCAACCTCTTTCTCAATTCGATCTCCCTTGTTTAGCGCCAATTCCGTGTTGCACAAGCGGCGTTCTCGATCGTACTTGATGTAGAAAAAATAGCCTGTTTATAGAGAGTTAACGCGATCTTCCCGGACTGACTTTGCTGGGCATAAAGCTCTGCCCCGGGCGCGGCATGTTGCAAAGCACAAATCCGACCTCTTGAGAGAAAATGAAGAGCTGTCTCGCCGGCATATCTTTGACCAGGCGAATGCATCAGCTTGATATGCGCGACTGGGGGACGGCGCAGTTTCGGTAGCGCGAAAGAAAGTGCAGCAGAGCGCCAATTGACCACCAAAATAGAGAGCTCCGGAATACGATCCAGGGCCCTTCGATGCAGGTGGTTCAGTGGGCGCGGGACATTCGGAAAAAAACGACCAGAACTTCTGCGCAGGAGCTCGGATCGGAATTGGGGGGTGATATGGAGAGCACAGTGCCAAAGATATCGTAGATATAGGAATTTAATGGGTGCGAGATACCGAAACGGCCGATGACGTTTCGATAACCTCCACCGCACGACCGACGGCGTGCCCAACGTCCCGAAACACAAGTCGTCAGCCACCGTTTCTCCCGCGTATCTTTCGGAGGCACCGTGGAGGCCGGCTGAAAAAATGTGTGATCTGACATGCATCAGCGGAATGACAGATTTCGACGTGGTCGCACAATGGCGCGTGGCCGCTTCATGGGCTCTTGTGATAAAATCATAAAGCGTCTGAACGAGCAGTCCGGTTGCGGGAGGCTTCGATGCATCTGCCAAGCCTGTGGCTTTTTCTGATCGCTGTGCGCGCTACTTGGCGAAATCCAGGCGGCATCTGCGCAATCGGCGTACTCGTACCCATGGTGCCTCAGGTCCTTCGCATACCCCGGTGCAACTTCGTGCTATTTCAAAAGCTATGAGGAGTGCATGATGTCCCTGCCCGGGAGGGGCGGATACTGCATCAAAAGCCCATATTACCACCTGGCGCCAGTCACTGCGTCGGTAGAGCTGGACTTCCCGCACCCGCGCCACAAACGGCAAGCGACCGCACCGCCGCGCCAAACCGCCGAGTAGATGAGGATGTTGCCACCCTCATGCCTCCAGGCGGCCGGTCATCATGCAATAAAATAGCGGTCATCCGCATTCGCGGGTTGAGACATGATTGAAATGCGGCGGACTCAACTCAGTTCGGCTCGGCGCATTCTCCGGACGCCTGATGGTCGATTGCGAGGTCAGCGCCGCACCGCGCTCCGGACAGCGTCGAGCCTCACCTTCAGCGCCTCCAACTCCTCGCGGAAAGTGATCGACTTCCCAATCTTTGCTGCCATAAAGCAGGATTATCGGCAGCGTGTCTCTGCGACCGGCAAACGTGCGGATCAACTCATGATGGGCGTGACGCCAATTCCGCCAGTGATCAACACCGGCATATCCGCCGGCCGAGGCGGATCGCCTTTGAGCCGCACGATTTCGTTGCGTTGAGCCGCAACCGTTCGGCGCAAACCGGCAACCTCCTCCAACAACTCGACCACCAGCTGGAAAAAAAAGCTTAATCCAGGATAAGATATTGAAAAGTTTTAACAATTTTTTAACATGTGAGAAATTGTCGATCCCCCCGACCTCGGACCGACTTCGGGGAGGGTGAGGATGGGGTCTGCTGGGCCAAAAGGCGGCGCCTTGGGAGAAGGCCCCACGCCGGCCCCCCGAAGTCGGGGAGGGAGAAGAAGCCGCCCTCGCAAAATCGGCCGCCAGATGCCATTTTCTGATCCAGGAGAATCATCTCTCGTCAACATCATGGACAGGCCTCCGATTGGCTGACCCGCTCAAACTTCCGGTCGATCCGCTGCGGCCGCCGGCGCCCGCGCCGGGCGGGATTGCGGCGCGTGCCCGTGCCGCCGCCGGCGCGCCCTATCTCGAAGGGCTCAATCCCGAGCAGCGCGAGGCGGTGGTCACGCTCGACGGGCCGGTGCTGGTGCTGGCCGGGGCCGGGACCGGCAAGACCCGGGTGCTCACCACCAGGATCGTCCACATCCTCAGCCTCGGCCGCGCCCGGCCGTCGGAAATCCTCGTCGGTGACCTTCACCAACAAGGCGGCGCGGGAGATGAAGCTGCGGGTCGGCCAGATGGTCGGCGAGGCGGTCGAGGGCATGCCGTGGCTCGGCACCTTCCACTCGATCGGGGTGAAGATCCTGCGCCGCCATGCCGAGCTGGTCGGCCTCAAGCCCAATTTCACCATTCTCGACGTCGACGACCAGATCCGGCTGCTCAAGCAGCTGCTCCAGGCCGAGAACATCGACGAGAAGCGCTGGCCGGCCCGCATCCTCGCCGGCATGATCGACGGCTGGAAGAACCGCGGCCTCGCCCCGGCGCAGGTCAAGCCCGGCGAAGGCGCCGCCTTCGCCAACGGGCTGGGGCTCAAGCTCTATGCCGCCTACCAGGAGCGCCTGAAGACCCTCAACGCGGTCGATTTCGGCGACCTGCTGCTGGAGAACATCCGGCTGTTCCGCGAGCACACCGAGGTGCTGCGGCAATACCAGATGCGCTTCAAGTTCATCCTGGTCGACGAATACCAGGACACCAACGTCGCCCAGTATCTGTGGCTGCGCCTGCTCGGCCAGAGCGGCTCCGCGCCGCTGCTGCCGGAAACCGCGCCGGCCGCGGCCGATCCCGCCCCGTCGGCGGCGCGCATGCTCAAGAACATCTGCTGCGTCGGCGACGACGACCAGTCGATCTATGGCTGGCGCGGCGCCGAGGTGGACAACATCCTGCGCTTCGAGAAGGACTTTCCCGGCGCCAAGGTGATCCGGCTGGAGCGCAATTACCGTTCCACCGGCCACATCCTCGCCGCCGCCTCCCATCTCATCACCCACAATGAAGGCCGGCTCGGCAAGACGCTGCGCTCCGAGGGCGAGCTCGGCGAGAAGGTGCTGGTCACCGCCGCCTGGGATTCCGAGGAGGAGGCCCGCGTCATCGGCGAGGAGATCGAGGCGCTGCAGCGCCGCGGCCACTCGCTCGACGAGATCGCGATCCTGGTGCGGGCGTCGTTCCAGATGCGCGAGTTCGAGGACCGTTTCGTCACCCTGGGGCTGCCCTACCGGGTCATCGGCGGCCCGCGCTTCTACGAGCGCGCCGAAATCCGCGATGCGCTGGCCTATCTGCGCTGCGTCAATTCGGAGGCCGACGACCTCGCCTTCGAGCGCATCGTCAACGTGCCCAAGCGCGGGCTCGGCGACGCCACCATCAAGCTGCTGCACGACCACGCCCGCGCCCGCCGCGTGCCGCTGATGGCGGCGACCCGCGCCGTGATCGCGACCGACCAATTGAAGCCGAAGCCGCGCCAGGCGCTGCGCGACCTCCTCGCCGCGTTCGACCGCTGGCGGACCCAGCGCGACGCGCTGCCCCACACCGAGCTCGCCGAGATCGTGCTCGACGAATCCGGCTACACCGAGATGTGGCAGAAGGACCGCTCCGCCGACGCCGCCGGCCGGCTCGAGAACCTCAAGGAGCTGGTCCGCTCCATGGAGGAGTTCGAGAACCTGCAGGGCTTTCTCGAGCACATCTCGCTGGTGATGGACACCGACCGCGGCGGCGACACCGACGCGGTCTCGATCATGACCCTGCACTCGGCCAAGGGACTCGAATTCGACACCGTGTTCCTGCCCGGCTGGGAGGAAGGGCTGTTGCCGCACCAGCGCTCGCTCGACGAGGAGGGCCGCGCCGGGCTCGAGGAGGAGCGCCGCCTCGCCCATGTCGGCATGACGCGGGCGAGGAAGCGGGCGAGGATCTATTTCGTGTCCAACCGCCGCATGCGCGGCAGCTGGACCTCGACCATCCCGTCGCGCTTCGTCGACGAATTGCCGGAGCCCCACATCGAGGTCGCGGAGTCCAAGGGCTTCGGCGGCTTTACCGGCTACGGCAATGTCGGCGGCTCGCGCTTCGACCAGGCCGAGACGTTCGGATCGAGCTACGGCACGCCGGGCTGGCAGCGCGCCCGCAGCCGCGGCGGCAATTTCGGATCCGGCGGCGCCTCCGGCGGCGATGCCGGCGGCTTCCGCGACCCCGGCAGTTCATATGGGGCCAAGGCTGCGCCCGGTCCCGCGCCCGGTCCCGCGCCGCGTGCGCGCGGACCGCTCACCATCGAAGGCGAGCTGGTGGCGAAATCGACCGGCACGGCCTCCGATTTCGCGGTCGGCGACCGCGTCTTCCACCAGAAATTCGGCAACGGCAACGTGCGCCACGTGGAGGGCAACAAGCTCACCATCTATTTCGACCGCGCCGGCGAGAAGAAGGTGGTGGACAGCTTCATCGCGCGGGTGTGAGGGCCGCCATCCGTCGTGTCTGAGCCGAGCTGGAGCATCTCATGCATGCATTGGCGATCATCGACATGCAGCGCTGGATGTTTCGTTTGCCGGAGCGTGCGGCGCAGCTCCCGTCCCTGGTCCCGGTCATCAATAAACTGGCCGCCGACTTCGAAGCATCCGGCCTGCCGGTGTTCAATGTGCACGTCGTTCACAAGGCCGACCGGAGCACCTGGTCGCGCTTGATGCTGAAGTACGACTATCCATGCATGATCGAAGGAACCGCGGACGTCGAGCTTGTCGACGGTTTCGAATTGCCGCCATCCGCGCGCTCGGTCGCAAAGCGGGCCAACAGTGCATTTCTGGGAACGAATTTTGAAGAGCAATTGCGTTCCCTCGAAGTCCGAAGCCTGGTTCTGGCCGGCGCTTTCATCGATGGTTGTGTCGGCGTCACGGCCGCCGACGCCGAGCAACGGGGCTTTGAGGTCATCCTTGCGCAGGACGCCATGGCCTGTTGCGACGCGGGGCGTCGCGACATGATGATCGAATGGCTCATTTCCATGTTTGAGCTGACCACGATGAACGCCGACACGATCAGCAAGGTTACGTCAGTCGCAGGGACGTGACGGTTCGGAGTTTCTTGCGGAATCGCTCTGAACCCCGCGTTCACCACGCAGCCCGGCTTCGCCCTCGGGGGGATCGAAATCCCGCCGCGGACGTGTAATATGTTCGCGGGGTTCGTGGGTGGCCCGCGTCACGGAGCCCGGTCACATGCGTACCACGAAATTCGTTCTGCTCGCCCTCGCCGTCCTGGTGTCGGCGACGTCGGCCAAGGCATCGATCCTCGTCACCGTCGACAAATCGACCCAACAGATGACCGTGGATGTCGACGGCGTGCGGCGCTGGACCTGGCCGGTTTCGACCGGCCTGCCGGGCCATGACACCCCGAGCGGCAGCTACACCGCGTTCCGCATGGAGGCCGACCACTACTCCAAGGAGTGGGACGATGCGCCGATGCCGCACTCGGTGTTCTTCACCTATAAGGGCCATGCCATCCACGGTTCCTTTGCCAGCCATATCGGCAGCCCGGCCTCCCATGGCTGCGTGCGCCTCGCGCCGGAGAACGCGGCGAAGCTCTATGCGCTGGTGGAAGAGCAGGGCCTGCCCAACACCAAGGTGGTGATCGCCGGCGACGTGAACCTCGCGATGGGCCATCGCGGGGGTGCGGCGAAAGAACGCTCCGCCGGCGCCGGCCGGCCGGCAGCCCAATACGTCCAGCGCGCCGCCTACCCCCGCGCCGTGCCGAATTTCTATTATCCCGGAGCGTACCAGCCTTACCGCTACGGCTATTGAGGCGCAGCGGCGTGCCGGCGGCACGCCCTTTGCCTGCCCTGCGTCCTTGCCCCGCTTGCGGCTGCCGCCGCTGATACAAATCCGTACCAATGTCGTAGTATGAGACATCGTCGCCCGACGGCGAAGAGGAACCGGGCGTGCCGAAAGTGGAGGCAGCGCGGGCCTCGAAATCCTGATGCAAATCCGGATGGATGATCTATAGGTGAGCTCGTGTGAGACTTAAGCCGCGCATCAAGGCGGCTGCCAAACTGGGAGGTTCATCATGTCCAACATCGTGTATCGTGCCGCCGGCGTTGCGCTCGTGTCGGCGCTTGCCTTCGGCCTCGCGCCCGCCAACGCGCAGACCTTGGCCCACAAGGATCTGTCGCTCGGAATGGCGACCACCATCGCGCTGACCGCGATCGAGACCTGCAAGGCGAACGGCTACAACGTGTCCGCCCATGTGCTCGGCCGCGAAGGCCAGGTAATCGTCGCCCTGCGCAACGAAGGCGCCGGCCTCGGCACCTGGGAAAATTCCATGAAGAAGGCCTATACCGCCCGCACCTTCGCGCGGCCGTCGGGCGAATTTGCCAATGGCGTGAAGGGCAACCCCACTGCCGGCGCGCTCTTCCTCACCAACATCGTGCCGGCCCAGGGCGCGCTGCCGATCAAGATCGGCAACGACACCATCGGCGCCATCGGCATTTCCGGCGCGCCGGGCGGCGAGAAGGACGAGGCCTGCGCCAAGGCCGGCATCGACAAGGTCTCCGCCGACCTGAAGTAAGCCCGTCATAGCCAATCGGCGGCACGCCAATGACTGGCGTCGCCGGCCATCCCCATTCCCTCCAAGCCGCATCAGAGGCGGCATCGATCTGGGAGAATCAACCATGTCCAAGACTGTCATCCGTGTTGCCGGACTTTCGCTCGCTTCCGCGCTCGCCTGCGGCCTCGCCACCTCGGCGAACGCCCAGCTCGTCACCCACAAGGACCTGACCCTCGCCATGGCCGTCACCATGGCGCAGACCGCGATCGCGACCTGCAAGACCAACGGCTACAACGTGTCCGCCAACGTGGTCGGCCGCGGCGGCGAAGTGCTCGTCGCCATGCGCGGCGACGCGCACCGGCCCGCACACGTTGGAAAACTCCATGAAGAAGGCCTACACCGCAAGGTCACAGCGCCGGCCGTCCGGCGTGTTCGCCGAGGCGGTGAAGACCAACCCGACCGCCGGCGGGCTCCATCTCAGCAACATGGTGCCGGCCCAGGGCGCGCTGCCGATCAAGGTCGGCGAAGACACCATCGGCGCCATCGGCGTATCCGGTGCGCCGGGCGGCGACAAGGACGAGGCCTGCGCCAAGGCCGGCCTCGACAAGGTCGCCGACCAGCTGAAGTAAGCGGAACAACGACGCGTCGTTCACCGCCAAAGCAATCGGCGGCGCAGCCCGGCTGCGCCGCTTTTTCGTTGTGCAAAAATAAGGTGCCGGCCGTCGACGGCGCGGACGCCGCCCTTATGCGTTGCGCAGTTCGCCGCGCCGGTGGCGGAGGATCGCGATGCGTCGTCGCCGTCACGCCGCCTTGCGGTGCATGACGTCGGCGCCCTTGTATTCGCCCTGGATTGCCTTGACCGAACGCTCGATGGCGCCGAACAGGCGGGCGATCTCGGACGCGGCCTCCGACCGCGCATCGAATTCCCGCGCGCCCTCGCCGCCGGCGAGTGCCAGCGAATAGGTGGTGCGGTGGGTGATCTGGCCGCCCCACACGGGGGCGCGCAGCGACTCCAGGCTCGCGCGCGCCGCCGCGCACAGCTGCGATTCGGCGCCGTCACGCTTGGCCGGCGCGCCGTTGAGCACGACCGCATAGGGTTTGCGGCGGGCGCGGGCATAGGCGATGGTCTCCCCTACCGCATCGAGATCGAACACCGAGGGCCGCGCCGGAATGACGACGAGGGTCGCGGCGCGGATGGCGTCGTTGACGATGCCGGACATCTGCGGCGGCGTGTCGATGAAGACCCATTCGAAGCCGGCCTTGCCGGCGGCGCTCACCAGGTTGTCGACGCCGCGCACCGCCGTGCGCAGCGGCGGCTCGCCGGTCTGGCGCAATCCGTGCCACAGGCTGAGCGAGCCTTGCGGATCGGCGTCGATGAGAAGGCAGCGGCGCGACGCCCGGTCCGCGAACGCCGCCAGATTGGCGGTCAAAGTGCTCTTGCCCGACCCGCCCTTGCGGGACGCAACGGTGATGACGACCATGGCACACGGCTCCCTGATTGAATTGCTCGAGCCCGGTGCGAATGCCGGGCGAAAACCGCGATGATTTCGAACTGTGGCGGCAGAGACCCGTCGAGGCTGCATCATGGGATTTGGCCGCTGCGCAGACGTTGAATCGATCCAGGGTTGATTCGCAAGCGCGCCAAACAGCGGTAATTCGTTTGCAGCCGGCGACGTTACATAAACGACACAATGGCGGAGGCGCGCGTCGCCGCCGCCAACCCAGACCTATCGCAATGCTCACCGCCGCATCTGGAACGCGCACAGCGCCGTGATCATGACGGCGCCGCCGACCAGCTGGAGCGGGGTCAGGCGGTCGTCGAGGACGACGGCGCTCAGCACCGTCGTCATCAGCGGCTCCAGGTTCATGTACAGCGCGGTGCGAAACGGGCCGATCCGCTGGGTCGAGACGTAGAGGGCGAGGATCGCCGTGGTGCTGGTGATGCCGATGCCGACGAACGCGGTCCAGCCGAGCCAATCGTGCGGCGGCTGCCAGTTCCGGGTCGCGATCGACAGGCCGACGAACACCAGCATCGACGACCACAGGGTGTACCAGGTGACGAGCCGCGCGTCGGCGCCGGCGAGCATCGCGCGGGTGATCAGCAGCATCGCCACCCGGACGAACGCGCCGCCCACCGCGGTGACGAGGCCGAGCACCGCGAGGTGGGCGGGATTGGCCCCGATGATCAGGCCGAGGCCCAGAAAGGCGATGACGGCGGTGACGGCGCCGCGCCAGCTCAGCCGGTCGATGCCGGTCAAGGCGCCGAACAGCCCGGTCAGCAGCGGATAGATGAAATAGGTGAGGATCGCGATCGACACCGGAACCAGCTCGATCGCCTTGAACACGCCGAACAGGTTGAGGGTGAGCAGCAGGCCGAGGCCGAGCGATATCCATTTCAGGCGCGGCGGCAGCTCGGCGCCCGGGGGGCCGAGCCGCAGCCAGATGAAGACGAGGCCGAGGCCGACCACGCTGCGGAAGGCGAGCAGGGTCAGCACGTCGCTGCCGGACTCGAGCACATATTTGCCGGACACGTCCGAGACGCCGAACATCGTCGCCGCGGTCAGCACCGGACCAAGCTGGTGAACGAGGCCGCGAAGGCCGGCCGGCGGATCGGTCACATCGCCTCGCAGGGTGGGCGCCGTGCGCCGGTTTCGGGGGCGCTTCCTTTAGCACGGGCGGGCGGCGCGGTCAGGCGGCGGACGGCTGCGTGGCGTTGTGGAAAACGGCGGGAAATGTAGAGATCACGCCGTGGAAAAGTCGGTGCGCAAGCTGTGGGGAAGCAGGGAAAAGGATCGCGATCTCGCGCGCCGCCTCGCGCGCGGCGGTCCGGCCCACCCGGACAGCGCGGATAGCGAAGGGCACGGGAAATCGCTGTGTTTTTGGCCACTTGCATGCCATCACGGACAAAGAGACAAAGAAAATAGCCGTGCATCGCCTGTGGACGGAGCGTTGAAAATTGCCTGGACAGGCGGTGCATAACGGTGGAAACGGAGGCATGAACGATGCCTCCCTCGTTTCGACCGTGATGGCCCGGGTGGCGACGGACGGGAAAACCGCGCGGCGTCTCGCCGATGGGCTCGCCGAAACCCTCGACCCCGGGCAGGCCGCCATCGCCGCCTTCGAAGCGCGCGACGGCGGCTGGACCGTGGAGATCTATTTCGCGCAGGCTCCCGACGCGGCCGCGCTGCGCCGCCTCGTCGGCGATCTCGCGGGCGATGCCGCGCGCGACCGCCTTGCATTTGAAACCGTCGCTGCGCGCGACTGGGTCGCGGCCAGCCTCGAAGGCCTGCAGCCGGTCGAGGCCGGCCGCTTCTTCCTGCACGGCGCCCACCACCGCGATCGCGGTGCCGGCCAACCGCATCGGCATCGAGATCGAGGCGGCGCTCGCCTTCGGCACCGGACATCACGGCACCACGCGCGGATGCCTGCTGGCGCTGGACGCCATCGTGAAGGCGCGCCGCCCTTCTCCCTCTCCCCGCAATCGAAATCGGCTGCTGCCGATTTCGATTCTTCTTCGTGTGCCGAAGTCGGGTAAACCCGACTTCGGTCGGGGAGAGGGTCGGGGTGAGGGGGCCTATCCACGCGCTCAGACTCTGCGCAAAGGCCGCCTCACCCTCCCTCGCTTCGCTCGTCGACCTCTCCCGCACGCAGGGAGAGGTGCTCGCTGCGAATCCTCGATGTCGGCACCGGAACCGGGGTGCTGGCGATCGCGGCGGCGCGGAGCTTGCGCGGCACCGTGCTCGCCAGCGACATCGATCCCATGAGCGTGCGGCTGGCGCGGCAGAATGCGCGGCTCAACCGTGCCGCCGGGCTGACGGTCATCCTTGCCCGCGGCCTCGGCGACCGTCGCTTTGGCGACGGCGCGCCCTATGGCCTCGTGTTCGCCAACATCCTGCTGGGGCCGCTCAAAGGCCTGGCGAAGCCGATCGCCGCCATGGCGGCGCCCGGCGCCTTCGTGGTGCTGTCAGGCCTGCTCCCGGCGCAAGCCAATGCGGCCCTCGCCGCCTACCGCGCCCACGGCCTCGTGCTCGTGCGGCGCATTTCCCTCGACGGCTGGGCGACGCTGGTGCTGCGGCGGCCCATGAAACCCATCCTACGTGGCTGCGTGGCTCATCGATGATTCGCACTTTGGCAACGTTGGACTAGATTAAGACCATGAACGAAATCACCGCCCGCCGGTTCCACGCCCAGTTCCAGACCTTCGACGATCCGCCGGAAGCGGCGCAGGCGGCGCCGCGGGTCGCGGCCCTGCGCGCCGAGCTGGCGCGGCGCGGGCTCGACGGCTTCGTCGTGCCCCATGCCGACCGCCACATGAACGAATACCTGCCGCCCGGCGAGGAGCGCCTCGCCTGGCTCACCGGCTTCACCGGATCGGCTGGCGCCGCGGTCATTCTCGCCGACCGCGCCGCGCTGTTCGTCGACGGCCGCTACACCACCCAGGCGCGCGACCAGGTCGACGGCGCGCTGTTTGCCATCGAGCACCTCGTCGACAAGCCGCCCAGCGCCTGGATCGAGGCGAACCTCACGGCGGGCCAGAAGCTCGGCTACGACGCCTGGCTGCACAGCGCCGAGAGCGCCGAGCGCCTCGCCAAGGCCTGCGCCACCGCCGGCGCCATCCTGGTCGCGACCGAGCCCAACCCGATCGACGCCATCTGGCGCGACCGCCCGGCGCCGCCCCACGGCGCGGTGGTGCCGCACGACCTGCAATTCGCCGGGGAAGCGGCCGCCCACAAGCTCGACCGCGTGCGCGCCGAGATCGCGAAGCTCAAGGCCGACGCCCTCGTCGTCTCCGATCCCCATGCGGTCGCCTGGCTGTTCAACATCCGCGGCTCCGATGTCGCCCATACGCCGGTGGCGCTCGCCTTCGCCGTGGTTCCCGCCGACGGCGGAGCGCGCCTCTATGTCGACGAGGCCAAGCTGACCGAAGCGGCGAAGACGGCGCTCGCCGGCCTCGCCGAGACGAGGCTGCCTGCGGCCCTGGTGGAAGACATCGCCGCGCTGGGCGCCGAGCACCGCACCGTGCAGCTCGATCAGTCGTCCGCCGCGAACGCCATCACCCAGGCCATCACCGGGCACGGCGGCAAGGCGCCGCGCGGGGCCGATCCGATCGCGGCCATGAAGGCCGTCAAGAACGACACCGAGATCGCCGGCAGCCGCGCCGCCCACCGCCGCGACGGCGCCGCGGTGACGACCTTCCTCGCCTGGTTCGACCGCACCGCGCCGTCGGGGGAACTCACCGAGATCGACGCGGTCGAGGCGCTGGAAACCTTCCGCCGCGACAACGGGCTGCTCAAGGACGTGTCGTTCTCGACCATTTCGGGGTCGGGCCCGAACGCCGCCATCGTGCATTACCGCGTCACCCGCAGGACCAACCGCCGGATTTCGCCGGGCGAAATCTTCCTCATCGATTCCGGCGCGCAATACCAGGACGGCACCACCGACATCACCCGCACCGTGATCGTCGGCGAGCCGACGGCGGAGATGCGCGACCGCTTCACCCGCGTGCTCAAGGGCCATATCGCGATCGCCCGCGCGGTGTTCCCCGAAGGCACCACCGGCGCGCAGCTCGACGGCTTCGCCCGCGCGCCGCTGTGGGCGGCCGGCCTCGATTTCGACCACGGCACCGGCCACGGCGTCGGCAGCTATCTCTCCGTGCATGAAGGGCCGGCGCGCATCTCCAAGCTCGGCACCACGCCGCTCAAGCGCGGCATGATCCTGTCCAACGAGCCCGGCTACTACAAGGTCGGCGCCTACGGCATCCGCATCGAGAACCTGGTGCTGGTCGCCGCGGCGCCCGCGGTCGCCGGGGCGGAAAAGCCGCTGGACTGTTTCGAGACCTTGACGCTGGCGCCGATCGACCGCCGCCTGATCGCACGCGCGCTCCTCGACCAAGGCGAGATCGCCTGGCTCGACGCGCTACCACGCGAGGTACACGCCGCCCTCTCGCCGCTGGTCGACGACGCCACCCGCGCCTGGCTCGTGGCGGCTACCGCGCCGCTGGACCCGTAGGGCGGGATCGCGTTATCCCGCCGCCTCGCGGACACCGGCGTAATGCGCTACGCTTATTGCGCCCTACGGTTTCCCCACCGCGCCGTTCCAGATCGCCTCGTAGCGGGCCTTGCGCTCGGCCATGCTCTTTTCCCAGTCTGGGCCGGAGAGATAGGCGAGCGCGAGCTCGTCGCGGCTGGTGCCGCGCAGGAAATCGGGATCGTCGACCGCCGCCGCGATCGCCTCGCGCAGCCGTTGCGCGATCTGCGGCGGCAGGCCGCGCGGCGCCGCGAAGCCGCGTTCCGACGAGATCACGATGTCGAAACCGAGTTCGCGCGCAGTCGGGCACTTCCGGCAGGGTCTGGAAACGAACGGGGTTGAGCTGGGCGAGGCCCTTGAACAGGTCGACCGCTTCGCGGTCCATGGCGAACTCGGACACGCTCATGCCGACGATGTCGACATGGCCGCCGAGCAGCGCGGTGCGCGATTCCGAGGTGCCCTTGAACGGGATGTCGTTGAGCTTCGCGCCGGCGGCGCGCTCGATGGCGAGTGCGGCGAGATGGCCGTTGGTGCCGACGCCGTTGTGGCCCATGGCGATGGTGCCGGGACTGGCCTTCACCCGCGCGACCAGGTCGGCGATGTCCCTGACCGGGCTGGCGCCGCCCGCCACCACCAGGGTCGGATCGTCCACCACCCGCGCCAGCGGCATTATGTCGGCGGGATCGTATTGCGGCTTCTTGACCAGCGGAATGATGATGAAGGACGGCGTCGACAGCGCGCCGATGGTGTAGCCGTTGGGCTCGGCGCGGGCGAGCGCGGCGAGCGCGATCTCTCCGCCGGCGCCGGTGCGGTTGCTGACGACGAAGCTCGCCTTCGGCCCGAGCAGTCGCGCCAGCACCGGGGCGAGGCGCCGCGCCAGGATGTCGGGCCCGCTGCCGGCCTGGAAGCCGACGATGATCTCGATCGGGCGGTCGTCCGGCCACGCCGCCATGGCGGCGCCGGCCCAACTGCCAGCAAGCAATGTGCAAGCGAACCCGACGATCGAGCCCGCGGAGAACCAACGGATCATGCGGCGCCTCCTTCATCCCTGAGTCTCTGCGATGGCATCCGCATCGAGGCCGGCCTCGGCGAGCACGGCATCGGTGTGCTCGCCGAGACGCGGCGCCGGGCGGCGCAACACCCCCGGCGTTCGCGACAGCCGCGGCACGATGTTGTGCAT
Source organism: uncultured Alphaproteobacteria bacterium (assembly GCA_963795865.1). Lineage (GTDB taxonomy): Bacteria > Pseudomonadota > Alphaproteobacteria > Rhizobiales > Xanthobacteraceae > JAJPKK01. The sequence goes on along the minus strand of CAWCJX010000024.1, from coordinate 116,659 downwards.
GGCGAGGAGGCCCAGCTCGGGATCATCGACCTCGACGATGATTTCGCGTTCGCGAAAATGCGCATCCGCCGACCGCATCGGCGATGGTGTAGACCGGCCCCACGGTGACCTGCGCCGCGCGCATCAGCAGCACCGCCTCGTCGCGGCGCTTGCCGGCAAACCACGCGCCGACCGCTTCATCGACCAACGCCCGGTTCTCGACCCGCGCGCTGTTGGTGGCGAACCGCTCGTCCGCGATCATGTCGGCGCGCCCGATCACCTCGAACACCCGCCGCGCCATGGTCCCGGTCGAGCCCGACAGCGCGACATAGTCGCCGTCGGCGCAGCGATAGACGTTGCGCGGCGCCGAGGTGTTGGAGCCGCTGCCGATGCGCTCCTTGACCGCGCCGGTGCGCCGGTAGATCGCCGCTTCCGGCCCGAGCACCGAAAACATCGATTCCAGCAGCGAGAGATCGATCACCTGTCCGCCGCCGCTGCCTCCGCCACCGCCGCCGTGGTCGCGGGCGCGCAGCGCCGTCACCACGGCGAAGGCGCCGTAGAGGCCGGCGATCATGTCGGCGAGCGCGAGCGGCGGCAGCACCGGCTCGCGGTCGGCAAATCCGGTGCGGGCGGCAAAGCCGCTCATCGCCTCGACCAGGGTGCCGAAGCCGGGCAGCGGCGCATAAGGCCCGGTCTGGCCGAAGCCCGACACCCGCACGACGACGAGGCCCGGATTGCGCCCGAGCAGGACATCCGGGCCGAGCCCCATTTCCTCAAGCGTGCCGGGGCGGAAATTCTCGATCAGGACGTCGGCGGTGGCGACCAGCCGCAGCAACGCGTCCTTGGCTGCGGCGTGGCGGAAGTTGAGCACGATGGAGCGCTTGTTGCGCGCATAGGTCTTCCAATGCAGTTCCTGCGCCGCCGTCGCGCCAGTCGCGCAGCGGGTCGCCCGACGGCGGCTCGACCTTGATGACGTCGGCGCCGAAATCGGCGAGCTGGAGCGAGAGCATGTTGCCGGCGACGAGCCGCGACAGATCGAGCACGCGCACGCCGGCGAGCGGTCCGGCGGCGTCGGGCTGGAACGGGAGCTTATGGGTCCGGGTCGGCATGGGCGCGGGCTCGATGCGATTTTAGCCAACATGCGCGCGCTTGACCAACGGATCGCCTATTGGACCTATCGGACCGATGCGTGAACGTGGTCGAACCGAACGTGCCAGCGCGAAAGTGGAGTTCGGGGTTTCGCTCAAAGCCGCCGCTGCGACCCACTCCGCTCTCGCCCCGGGTCCGCCTGAAACGGAAACGAGGGATATTCAGCCTTGCTCCGCCTGATGTACCGACGGCGCTCACTTCGTCGTCAGTGGCGATGTGCTGACCGGCGGTTGGAAGTACCGGATTGCCCGGTCGAGCCGGGCAATGACATCGATGATCGGAGCAGAGGCGGCTCGCCTCACGCCCACAGATCCCCATAATTATGGAAGTTCGGCAGGATCGGATCGGAGCGGGTCGGCTCCAGCACCGGCAGCAGCCGCCGGAACAGCGCGTTGACCAGGCCCGAGGTGTGCCGGACATAGAGATCGATGGGATAGAGCGACTGGCGCAGATGCCACTTCGGATCGTAGTTGAGGCTGCCTGAGTAGAACCGCTTGCAGCCGTTGGCGATGGCCCATTCGATGATGTCGCGGAACACGACGTAATACAGGTTGAGCTCGAAGGCGACGGAATAATCGAACCCGACATAATCATGGCAGATGGCGTCGCCCTGCACCGTGCACAGGCCGAAGGCGATGATCTTTTCGCCCTGGCGCCACACGAAGAAGCGGGCCTTGTCGGGCATCCGCCTCGCGATCTCGCACAGGAATTCCTTGGAGAGCTTCTCGAACTGGAGCGGCGAGCGTTCGTACACTCCGAGATAGAGCGGGTAGATTTCATCGACGATCGCGGCGACGTCGTCCACCGCGCTCATGATGATCGCCGGCTTCGCGCGCTCGGCGGCGCGCAGCTTGCGCCGCACCTTGCCGCGCGTGCGCGGGCTCAGCGTCTTGTCGACATAGTCCTCGAAATTCGTGAACTCGATGCCGAGCGTGGTCATCGGCATGCTGGGCACGCAGGTGAACCCGGCGCGCTGCAGGGGCTGCAACGCCGCCCGGTACTTGGCCGGGAATTCCTTCAGCACCACCATGACGCAATTCAATTCCCGCGCGACGCGGCGCAGCGACCCCGCCAGCAGCTCGGCCGTGGCCGATTGCACGACCTCGCCGCCGTCGAGATGCCCCTCGCCCGCCGCGCATCCCACCATCAGGGTGCGCGCGCGCATGAAGCGCGGCCACAGCCGCCTGATGCCGGCGATGAGGGCCTTGGCCTGGCCGCCGGTGCCGGCGGCGAGATCCTGGTCGACGATGAAATAGGGTTGGACGGCGCAGATGTCGTCGCCGCTGCCGGCGACGAGATAGCCGTAGTCGAACCCCTCCAGCGTGTCTTCGAGAAGCTCGTAGAAGCGACGGTCCTTGCGCTCGTCGCCGAACGCGCTCTGCCAGCGCGGCAGCGACGGCGATCTCGTTGCGCGTCGCGATCCTGATCGTTCCGCCGGAAATGGCGGTCGAGGACAGTTTGAAGCGGCCAATGCCCCCATGCATCGAAGCACCCCCCGTATATGACGGCCCGATCCCACTATAGCACAGATACCCGGCGTCGATACCAGCCTTCCCCGGAAGGTGGTGCCGAGACAGGCATCCCCATCGGCCGCAAAAAAGCCGCAAAAGAACCCGCGCGCAAACCCAGCCGGCGGCGCATCCCGCGGCGCGGCACGCCATCATCCCGGGCGCTGCGTCCGCTCAGCCTCCGGCGCAGTAGCTGCAGCCGGCTTCCTGCGCGCGGTTCACGCCCCAGGTTCCCGACGGGATGACGGTGATCCCCGGGATCACGTTGTCCGCCCATTCCATGGCCGCCTCGTGGGCGACCACGCCGGCATTGCCGGCGAGCATCCTGCTCTGGACGATCAGGGCAACGTTGCAAGCCCCGACCACGGTGCCGTTGGCGAGCAGGCGGTCGATCGCCATCTCGTCCAGGGGCAGCGCACTGGGCTTCGGCGTGAGGAAGGGATTCTTCACCGCCGGCGCCTTGGTCTCGGGGTCGATGATCTTGAAGGACTCTCCGATCTTGTATTTTCTCCACATCTCGTGGCCGAGCGCGATCGGGAACGCCCCGTGGCGCAGGACCAGCACCGCCGTGGTGTTGGACCGATCGTTCGGCAGCATGAAGGTATAGACGAACGCCAGCGGGAAGCCGGAGTTGACCTCATAGGCATCCACCACCTGGCGATGACGTCCCTTGAGCACTCCCGGCCAGTCCGGCCCATCGGATGGCGCGGCGGCCTGCGCGCAGCAGCGGCGTCGGCGCCGCGCCCGCGATCCCGAGCGCCACCGCGCCCGCCATGTGTCCGAAGAAGTCGCGGCGCGGCGTCATGTAGGTCGCGTCTTGCGTGAGATCGTTCATGCGGTCCTCGGTCATCTGGTCCTCCATCATCGTCATGCATGGGCGAATGGTGCGGAGCTGCTCCGGCCGCCACGCGTAATGCAGGCATCGCCGGTGGCTCCGCAGGATCCGAACAGGGGTCGCTGGTCGGTCGCGCGGCCAGGATGAGCCGATCAGGTCCGGCCCGCAAGAAGGCGGCCGCTAGCCTCCCCTATCGCCCTATCGCAAAAGCATGGGGCGTGGCGTAATCTGCTCGTCTTGCCCCGAAGGCATTCGCGGCGCATCGGAACAGCGGAGTTGTCGGCCATGTCACTCGAGAACAAGTCGCCCGAGAACATGTCGCCTGCAGACGCGTCACTTGCAGACATGTCACCTGCAAGCGTGTCACTTGCAAACGGGTCACTTGCGAGCACGTCGCCGGCGAACACGGCGATCCCGCGCCGAAACCTCCTCGCCGGCATGGCGGCGCTCGGATGGTGCGGGCTCGCGCCGCGGGCGCGGGCAGCGCCGTCGAACCCCCGGCCGCTCGCCGAACGGCTCGCCGCCTATGCCGACGGCCTGCGCTATGGCGATCTCGACGACGCGACCATCGAAGCGGTCAAAACCCATCTCATCGATACGCTGGGATGCGGGATCGCGGCGTTCGACGAGCGGCCGGTCCGCGTCTGCCGCGATGTCGCTCTCGCCGCCGCGAGCGGCAACGCGACCGTGATCGGCACCGCCCGGCGCACCTCGCCCTCGCTCGCGGCCTTCGCCAACGGCGCCGCGGCGCGCTACTACGACCTCAACGACTTCTATGTCGGGCGCCAGCCCGCCCATCCCAGCGGCGCCATCGCAGCGTGTCTCGCCGTCGCCGAGGCCGAACGTGCCGGCGCGACGGACCTCATCACCGCGATCGCGCTCGCCTACGAGATCAACTGCCGCCTGCTCGACGCGTTCGACATCAGCGCCGGCGGCTGGGACCCGCCGGTGTTCACGCTGCCGGCCGTGGCGCTCGCCGCCGGCAAGCTGATGAAGCTCGGTCCCGATAAGCTGACCCAGGCCGTCAACCTCGCCATCAACGACCACATCCCGATGAACCAGACCCGGGTGCAGACGCTGTCCGACTGGAAGGGGCTGGCCGACGCCGAGGCCGCGCGCAATGCGGTGTTCGCCACCGCGCTGGCGCGCGGCGGCATCACCGGCCCGGCACCCATCTTCGAGGGGCGGGCGGGGTTCATGCGGATGGTGTCGGGGCCGGCCGAAGTCGATGTCGACGCCTTCGGCCGCCGCGGCGTCCCGTTCAGGATCAACCTGTCCGCCATGAAGGCCTATCCCGCCGTGCTCCACACCCAGACGGCGATCGTGGCCGGCATCGCGGTCGCCAAGGAGGTCGCCCAGGAGGTCGGGGCGCTCGATCGCATCGCCGCCGTCGAAATCGCCACCACCCGCCGCGGCTACCAGGCGGCCGGGAGCGAACCGGAGAAATGGGCGCCGGAGACCAGGGATACGGCGGATCACAGCCTGCCCTATGTCACCGCGCGGGCCATGTTCGACGGCGAAATCTCCAACGCGAGCTACGCGCCGGACAAGCTGCGCGATCCGTCTATCCTCGCCTTCATGCGCAAGATCACGGTCAAGGAGGATCCCGCCTTCACCGCCCGGGTCGGCAGCGTGGTGCCCACCCGCGTCACCGCAGTGCTCGACGACGGCCGGCGCATCTCACGCGAGGTCGACGACGCGCCGGGCTTCGTCGGGCAACCGATGAAACGGGCCGACGTCGAGCGGAAGTTCCGCGGCAATGTCGCCGGGCGCTGGCCGCAGGAGCGCACGGCCTCGATCCTGCAGGCACTGTGGGCGCTCGACCGCACTGACGATGTTGCAGTCCTGCTCGGCCGGCTCTCGCTGCCGGCAAAGCCGTAAAGGCGCCGCCGGCGCCCGCTCGTCACGATCCGGCACCAGACCGGACCAAGGGAGACATGACCATGACCACGCAGCCACACGACAACGAGCCCGTCACCAAAACAGCCGCCCTGTCGCGGCGTTTGTTCGTGACCGCGTCGGCAGCGGTCGGCGGCCTCGCGCTGGCGCCAGCGTCGGCGCGTGCGGCCATCGTGCGCACCGATTTTTCGAGCCTGCCGCCCTACGGCAACGGGACGCTTCCGCCCGGCGTGCGTTCGCGCGCCATCAGCGATGTCAACGGCCTTACCGTCCACGCATTGGAGGCCGGCTTCGAGACGCCGGGCCGCCCCGCGGTGCTGCTGCTGCATGGCTTTCCCGAGCTTGCCTATAGCTGGCGCAAGGTGATGCCGGTGCTGGCGGCGGCCGGCTATCACGTGATCGCCCCGGATCAGCGCGGCTACGGGCGCACCGCTGGGCTGGGACGATTCCTTCGACGCCGATCCCGACCAGTTCCGCATCCTCAACATGGTGCGCGACGCCATCGGGCTCGTCTATGCGCTCGGCTACCGTTCGGTCGCCGCCATTGTCGGGCACGACGCCGGCGCGCCGGTCGCCTCATGGGCTGCCCTGATCAGGCCCGACATCTTCCAGTCGGTGGCGATCATGAGCTCGCCGTTCGGCGGTCCGCCGGCTCTGCCGTTCAACACTGCCAACGGCGCCCCGGTGCCGCGCCCCGCGCCCACCGACGACGAAATCGACGCCGAGCTGGCGAAGCTCAATCCGCCGCGCAAGTATTACCAGAACTATCAGCGCAAGCCCGGGGCCAACGAAGACATGCTGTATGCCCCGCAGGGCCTGCACAATTTCTTCCGCGCCTACTACCACTACAAGAGCGCCGACTGGAAAGGGAACAAGCCGTTCCCGCTCAAGGCCCGCACCGCCGAGGAACTGGCGAAGATCCCGACCTATTACGTGATGGAGCTCGACAAGGGGATGGCGGCGACGGCGGCCTCGGCGATGCCGTCCGCGGCCGAGATCGCGGCCTGCAAGTGGCTGACCGAGGCCGAGGTCGAGGTCTACGCCACCGAATACGGCCGCACCGGATTCAACGGCGCGCTCCAGGGCTACCGGGTGCGGCGCGGCTCCGATCCCAAGAGCATCGCCGAGATGCTGACGTTCTCCGGCCGCACCATCGACGTGCCGTCGATGCTTCATCGCCGGCAAGAGCGACTGGGGCGTCTACCAGACCCCGGGCCTCGTCGACGCCATGCGCACCAAGGCGTGCACGCGGATGCTGAGCTTCGACCTGATCGACGGCGCCGGGCACTGGGTGCAGCAGGAGCAGCCGGAGCAGGTGAGCCAGCTGCTGCTGGCGTTCCTGCAGAACCAGCCCGCCCGCAAGGGGTGACAACGGAGGACGGAGGACGGAGGACGGAAAGGATATCTGTGGTCGGCTTTCCGTCGTCCGTCGTCGGTCCGCTGTCGTCTGTCCCTTATCGCACCTGGAACACCAGCTTGCCCCTCAGGTGGCGCGCCTCGCTCACGCGATGGGCGGCGACAGCATCGGACAGCCGATACATGGTGATCTCGGGCGCGCGGACAGCGCCCGACCGGACCAGTTCGACGATGCGGTCGAGGTGCGCGCGGTCGCGTCCGACCGACGGCCGCAGCGAGCGCACGTCGCTGCGCGGCGATGCCGGCGCCTGCGGGCCCGATCCGATGAAGGCCGCGCGGCCGCCCGGCCTGAGCACCGCAAAGCAGCGTTCCGCCACGGCGCCGCCGACGGTGTCCAGGACGGCATCGCAGCCGGCGACGACCGCGGCGAAGTCGGTTGCCGCATAGTCGATGATTTCGTCGGCGCCGATGGCGCGCAGGTAATCGTGGTTCTCCGCCCGCGCCGTAGTGATGACGCGGGCGCCGATGTGCTTCGCCAGTTGCACGGCGAAGCTCGCGACGCCGCCGGCGCCGCCCTGGATCAGGATCGTCTCGCCGCGCTGCAGCGCGAGCGTATCCTCGACGGAGACCAGCGCCGTGAGCCCGGCGAGCGCAAGCGCCGCCGCCTCGGCGTGGGACAGGCTGTCCGGCTTGTTCGCGACGATCGCGGCCTTGATCGCAACCTTCTCAGCATAGGCGCCCTCCTGGCCGACATCGCAAACGCCGAACACGGCATCGCCGACAGCGAGGTCATGGACGCCGGCGCCGACGGCGCCGACCACGCCGGAAAAATCCCGCCCCAACACGTAGGGAAACCGCGACGCGCGGTAGGACTTGCCGGCACGCACCTTCCAGTCGGCGCCGTTGACGCTGGCGGCGAACACGTCGACGACGATCTCGCCGGGCTGGGCGACCGGATCCGGCACGTCGCCATAGGTGAGGACTTCAGGCCCGCCATGCTTGTTGATGTAAACGGCTTTCATCGTGTGTTTCCCGCGCAAGTTGGAGCGATATGCGTGCGATGCCGTTGCACGCCGGTGGTTTGACCCCACATCCGTTGCCGAACGTTGCGAAAAGTCAGCCCACTCGTTTATTGAGGTGGATGCGACCTGTCGAAATCGGAACCCCGATCCGGGCCGCGCCAAGTGGTCACGCTTTGGCCTATCGTGCGGGCTACGGCAAGAAGAAATCGCTTCGCATCGTGTTACGGTCTTGCGCGTGGGGTGCAGCCGCGAAACGGAACATGAGATGGCGCGCCGTTGGGGCCCACTCGCTTGCGGCTGGGACATTGATACGCTCTGCGGTGATTCCTGCCGCCGGCACGGCACTTGCGCGACCCATACGGAATCTGGCCTTGTTCGATTTCCTGGAAAACCTCAACGACAAGTTCCGTTGCAAGTCGCGCGGCATAATGTGCCCCCGATAGCGCCCGCGGGACGGCGAGAAAGGCGAAGGCATTCATGAGCCACCATCACGACCATGATGGGCATGATCACGCCCACGGCCATGACCCTCACGATCATAACCATCACGATCATGACCATCATGGTGATGACGACCATGACCACCACGACGACGATCGCGGCCATCATCACGGGCACAGCCATGCGCCCGCCAGCTTCGGCGAGGCCTTCGCGATCGGCCTCATCCTCAACATCAGCTATGTGATCATCGAGGCGGTCTACGGTTTCCTCAGCAATTCGGTCGCCCTGCTCGCCGACGCCGGCCACAATCTCGGCGACGTGCTGGGGCTGCTGGTGGCCTGGATCGCCATGGTGCTGGTGAAGCGGGCGCCGTCCGCCCGTTTCACCTATGGGCTGCGCGGCTCCTCGATCCTGGCCGCGCTGTTCAACGCGGTGTTCCTGCTGCTGACGGTGGGCGCGATTTCGTGGGAGGCGATCCAGCGGCTCGGCGCTCCCGAGCCGGTGTCCGGCGCGACGGTGATGATCGTCGCCGCCATCGGCATCGTCGTCAACGGCATCACCGCCGCGCTGTTCGCCTCCGGCCGCCGCGGCGACATCAATGTGCGTGCAGCCTTCATGCACATGGCGGCCGACGCGGTCGTCTCGGCTCGGCGTGGTGGTCGCAGGCCTGATGATCCTTCTCACCGGCTGGCTGTGGCTCGACCCGATCGTGAGCCTCGCGATCAACGCGGTGATCGTCTGGGGCACCTGGGGCCTGCTGCGCGATTCCGTCGGCATGTCGATGGCGGCGGTCCCGCCCCATATCGATCCCGCCGAGGTGCGCAGCCTGCTGGAAGCCCGCCCCGACGTCGCCAGCCTGCACGACCTGCACATCTGGCCGATGAGCACCACCGAGATCGCATTGACGTGCCATCTGGTGATGCCGGGCGGCCATCCGGGCGACGCCTTCATTCACACGCTGGCGGAGGAACTCGCCCTGCGGTTCAAGATCAACCACGCCACCGTGCAGATCGAGGTCGACCAGCACCTCGCCTGCGCGCTCGCGCCCGACGACGTGGTGTAGGACGACCCCGGCGGGTCGCCGGGTGGCATCGTTTCACACCGGCCGTCCGATAGGCCAATCGTTCAACGAAGGGTAGCCCCGAGCAGGTTCTTCGGGCGCTCGCCTCCCGCCGCCGGCCACAGTGCTGCCAAGAATTTCGCGCAGATAGTAGTGGCGAGGAAAAGCCGACGGGAAAACTCGATGACCGATCCGGAGCCTCCCCTGACTTTTACTTTTGGCGCCATTCTGCGCATCGCCGTAATTGTGTCGCTGCTTTGGATAATTGGCGATGCCTTGGACGGCGGAAGCCAGTCATTCATCGGGGTCCCACTGCTCGTGGTAGCCTGGCTGTGCGTCTTTGTTGCTCTTGATCGCTGGGTCAGCCGGCACGCCGATCAAAATTAGCCGGCCTTACCTGCGGTAGCCGCCGTGCTGCGGGTACGCATAATGGTCTTCGCATGGGCGGGATTCCAAGACGACGCAGACCGGCTCAGCCCCCGCTCAGAGCAAACGCTCACCAGGATCCCAGAGCGCAAACCCGGATCGAGGCCATTACCGGGCTTCTCGCTTTTGTGAGGGCTCGACGACCTGGGCCATGCCTCCATTACCGACGTCCCCAAGAAATCATGGCCCAGATTCTTTCATGCAGGTAATAGAGACCAATTTTGGTCATCAACTCGACTCCTGCAATTGATCCGGCAATCGTGATCTTTCCGGTCACGATGAAACTGATGATGAACGTATCGATCGTTCCGGTGATACGCCAGCTGACCGCTTTCGCGAAAGACCGCCCATGAGCCTCGCGGCCCGGCAACAATGCCACTTTCATCCCCTCGCAATTAAGCCATACGCATCCTCATCACGGCATCAGGATCGCGACGCGTCAATTGGTTTCTGGAAATTAGAACCTCATTCTTTGCTGGGTAATTTCGCGATTGCAATCGTTCCACAGACGTGACAACCGCAATGCGAGTATTCCTCCCGCGGTGATGCTTGCGCACGCCGTTGCCATAGCCGAACGCCACTGGCCAAAACGACACCTGCAGCCGGCAGTGTTCGGCCCCGGCAACGGAGCAAGCTGGTCGGCCCCGGCAGAGCGTCGTCGACGGGCCTTCATGGGCGAGGCGGCGAGCGGCCTACTAATGAGGTGGACGCGGCTGGAACACCCTCCGGTCCAAGTCCTTATGGCGGGCAACATCTTGTCAGAAAAGCTGAACCTTCCGGGACTACGCTCCAAGCGTCCTCTCGCGGGCCGCGCGGTGTCGAACCAGGAGATAGAGCAATGACACGCACCGAGATCATCCCGTACATCTTCTACCGCGACGTTCCGAGCGCGCTGCAATGGCTGGCCCGCGCGTTCGGCTTCAAGGAGGAGATGCGCACCGGCACACCGAGCGGCGGCATGCACGGCGAGATGTCGCTCGATGGCCAGCGCATTATGATGGGCCAGGGTGCAAAGCAATGGGGCATGATCAGTCCGCGAGAGGCCATGGTGGCCACGATGGGAGTGTTCATCTATTTGGACGACGTCGATGCGCATCATGTGCGGGCGCAATCGGCCGGCGCCGAGATCGTGCATCCGCCGCACGACGAGCCTTATGGCCGCACCTATACCGCGCGTGACCTTGATGGCCATCCGTGGTTCTTCACCACACCGCCGCGGTAGAACCTGCCGTTGTGCCGGGCCTTTTCTGCTTTCGATGTTTCAAGCGACTTGCGCTGCCCGGGCGCCCGTGACCGGGCGCCCCCGTTCCGCTCCCACGCGCGTTCAGGGCCGCGCCGCGGTCGTCGCGGTGGCGGTGTCTTCGGGCGGCGGCAGCCCCAGCAGCTTCGCCGGATTGGTCTTGTACATGAGATCGAGTTCGTGCTGGGTCACGCCATGGGCGCGCAGCCCCCGCGCCGTCAGCGCCAGGCAGTCGGTGGGATAGACGTTGCCGGTCTGGCCGCAATCGGTCGACACGATGATGTGCTCGGCGCCGACCTTCTTGACGAAGGCCGCTCCCGCCGCCCGCGCGGCTTCGGTCTTGTAGACGTTCGAGGCCGTCAATTCGATGAAGGCACCGAGCCTGCCGGCTTCCGCCAATTGGGGAATGTCGCCGGGATGGGTCAGCAGGACATTGAGGCCCTGCTTGCGGCCTTCGCGGGCGAGCAGGAGATGTTCCTCCGGCGTCGCGTGCCCGGTCGCAAGCACCATGCGGCCATTGCTGTCCACCGTCCTGATCTTGGCGAGCACGCCGATCAGATGCTTCACCTCGGGCAGCAGCTCGCCGTCCTTGGACACCGCGATATAGGGCGGGGTTCCGGGCGGCATCATCAGCATCCATGGCCGGGTCCGCGCCAGGCTGGCGGGGTCCATGCTGCCCGGACGGGTGGTGGCGGTGATCGAGTCGCGGGTCGGCATTTCGAAGATTCGCCCCCAGCCGCCCTTGATCTGCGAATAGTGCTCCAGCGCGGCGACGTTGACCCCGCCGGTGGCATAGTTCGAGGCCATGCGGCCGAAAATCTCGAAGCCCGGCGCGACGTGCTTGCGCATCAGATAGGCGGCGCCGGCCGAGCCCGCATCCTGATGGGTCTTGAACACGAAGCCGCGCATGCCGCGCGACTTGGCCATGGTGACGGCGTCGAAGACATCGATGGCGCGGATCACGCCGCCGGCTCCCGGCGAATCGGGATCGATATGGACATGGACGTCGATGGCGCCGATGAGCGAGGGATCGGTCAGGCCGAGATCGACCGGCCCACGTAACGGGTCGACCTTCCACTCGTCGGTCGCCGCGGCGTCCTGCCCGCGGCCGGCGCCGGGCGCAAGCGCCAGGATGACGCCGGCCAGAAGCGTGCAGGCCAGCAGCCCCGGCACGGCGAATGCGCGCGATATCTGCGGATTGCTCATCACGATGTTCCTCCCTCTATCCCGGCGTTTTCATCCGAGGACTTTTTGCGATGCCGAGTATACACCCGGTTGCACGCTTCGCTCGGCGCGCAGCAGGTCGGGCGGATAGCTTGGCGCCAACCCGGAATCCAGGAGGCGGTTGAGGCGGCAAGGCCATTTCGTCCCGCCCAGGCTTCGTCCTCTGAATGGGTCGAGGGGAGGGGAATTCAATTTCCTGCAAAACAACCCCATGCAAAGTAGAATTCCTTCCGCCGACGCGCCCTTGTGGTACGATTGCACCGCCGGTTTGGGCTGCGGGTGAGCCTTGTCCCTCACCGCTCGCCGACGAGCGCGAACCACTCGTCCTCGGTGAGCACGACGACGCCGGCCTCGCGGGCCTTGTCGAGCTTGGAGCCGGCGCCGGGTCCGGCGACCACGTAGTCGGTCTTCTTCGACACCGACGCCGCGACCTTGGCGCCGAGGCGCTCGGCCATCGCCTTCGCCTCGTCGCGGGTCATCTGTTCGAGCGACCCCGTGAACACCACGGTCTTGCCCGCGACCGGGGAATCGCGCCGCGTCTCCTCCATCGGTTCGACCGTGACCTGGTCGAGCAGGCGGTCGAGCGTCTCGCGGTTGTGCGGCTCGCGGAAGAATTCCACGATCGCGTCCGCCACCACGTCGCCGATTCCCTCGATGGCGTTGAGCTCCTCATAGGCCTCGGACTCGTGTCCGGCCGCCGCCGCGGCGACACCTTTGCGCAACGCTTCGATCGATCCGTAGTGGCGCGCCAGCAGCTTGGCATTGGTCTCGCCGACATGTCGGATGCCGAGCGCGAAGACGAGCCGGTTCAGTGGCACGCTGCGCCGCGCCGCGATGGCGGCGAACAGGTTGCGCACCGACAGTTCGCCGAAGCCTTCCTCCTCCTCCAGCTTGATGCTGCGGTTGCGTGCTTCCAGCGTGAAGATGTCGGCCGGCTCCTTGATCCAGCCGCGCTCGTAGAACAGCTCGATCTGCTTGTCGCCGAGGCCCTCGATGTCGAAGGCGAGGCGCGAGGCGAAATGCTTGAGGCGCTCCACCCGCTGCGCCGGGCAGATCAGGCCGCCGGTGCAGCGGCGCACCACGTCCTCCTTGCCGCTGCGCGGATTGACCTCGCGCACCGCATGGCTGCCGCAGACGGGACAGACCTTGGGAAATTCGTAGGGTCTCGCGTGCGGCGGCCGCTTCTCCAGCACGACGCCGAGCACCTGCGGGATGACGTCGCCGGCGCGCTGGATGCGCACGGTGTCGCCGACCCGCACGTCCTTGCGGGCGATCTCGTCCTCATTGTGGAGCGTCGCATTGGTGACGACGACGCCGCCGACCGTGACCGGCTCCAGCCGCGCCACCGGGGTCAGCGCCCCGGTGCGGCCGACCTGGATGTCGATGCCGTCGAGGATGGTGGTCGCCTGCTCGGCCGGAAACTTGTGCGCGGTCGCCCAGCGCGGGCTGCGCGACACGAAGCCGAGCCGCTCCTGCAGGTCGAGCCGGTCGACCTTGTAGACCACGCCGTCGATGTCGTAGCCGAGCGTGGCGCGGCGCAGCTCGATGTCGCGATAGACTGCGAGCATCTCTTCGACCGAGTGGGTGAGCTTCGTCAGCGGATTGACCGGGAAGCCGCGAGCGCCGAGCCAGTGGAGCATGGCGAACTGGGTATCCTCCGGCATGCTCGCTCATCTCGCCCCAGGCATAGGCGAAGAACCTGAGCGGCCGTTCGGCGGTGATGGCGGGATCGAGCTGGCGCAGCGAGCCGGCGGCCGAGTTGCGCGGATTGGCGAACACCGGCCTGCCGGCGGCGGCCTGGCGCTCGTTGAGGGCGAAGAAGTCGGCATGGCCCATATAGACCTCGCCGCGCACCTCGCAGATGTGCGGGACGCCAGTGCCATGGAGCCTGTGGGGAATCTCGGCGATGGTGCGGACATTGGCGGTGACGTCCTCGCCTTCAAAGCCGTCGCCGCGGGTCGCGCCATTGACCAGCAGCCCGCCCTCGTAGCGCAGCGTGCACGACAGTCCGTCGATTTTCGGCTCGGCGGTGAAGCCAAGTCTCTCGTCGCCGGAAAGCCCGAGGAAGCGCCTGACCCGATTGGCGAAATCGACGACCTCCTCGTCCGCGAACACGTTGCCGAGCGAGAGCATCGGCACCGCGTGGCGGACCTTGGCGAATTTGGCGGCGGGGGCGGCGCCGACCCGGTGGCCCGGCGAGTCCGGCCGGATCAGCTCGGGAAAGCGGGCCTCGATGGCGGCATTGCGGTGTTGCAGCGCATCATATTCGGCGTCGGAAACCGCCGGCGCATCCTCCTGGTAATAGCGCCGGTCATGGGCGGCGATCTCGGCGGCCAGCCGCTTGAGTTCGGCCTTGGCCTGCGCCGGGGCCAGCGCGTCGGGAGCGATGCTGGAGAGGTCTTTGGCTGGCATCGGTTGGGGTTCGATTGCGGCCGTCAGCGCCGAAATGACACTTCGCTACTGCCTTGTCTAGCTCCCGGCTTGCGCGTAACCTGTCGCCGGTTTTTCACGCATCCAAGGAGCGCGGGTCCAATGAAGGCCTTATCCCATCTCAAATACGCGATGCCATTCCTGGCACTGGCACTGGTGGCGCCGCTGCCGGCGTCGGCAGCGGGCGCGGTTCGCGTCTATATCACCAACAGCGCCGGCGACAGCATCCATGTCATCGACCCCGCAACCCAGAAAGTCGTGCAGGAGATCAAGAACTTCCCCGGCGCCCACGCCCTCGACTTCTCGCCTGACGGCACGCGGGTCTATGTCACCAACGAGGAGAGCAGCACCCTCGACGTGCTCGACCGCAAGACCGGCAAGCTGATCAAGAAAGTGGAGCTGAGCGGCCATCCCAACCTCGTCGCAGTGACGAAAAAGGGCGATCGCATCGTGGTCGCCATCGCCCGCGGCAAGGGCGGGCTCGACATCGTCGATGCCGCCACCCTGACGCTGAAGAAGACCATTCCGACCAATGGCGGGCGCCTGCACGACGTCTACATCACGCCGGACAACAAATATGTCGTTGGCGGCTCGATCCCGGCCAAGACCTTCTACGCCTTCGACCTGGACAAGGAAGAGCTCGCCTGGGACCTGAAGATGGATCTCGGCGTGCGCTGCATGGCCATCGAGACCAATCCGGACGGCTCGACCAAGCGGGTGTTCACCCAGATGTCGGCCCTCAACGGCTTCTCCGTGGTCGACTTCGCCGAGCGCAAGGAAACGACCAAGGTGCCGCTGCCGGAGCCCCCGCAGCAATATGACCACGGCGGCTATCGCACCAACGAGCCGTCCCACGGCATCAGCATGTCGCCGGACAACAAGACCCTGTGGGTCACCAGCATTCCCAACAACGCCGTCTATGTCTATGACGTCGCCACGCTCAAGAACATCGGCAAGGTGGACCTCCCCAGCCAGAAGATCGCCGGACACGACGAGCCGATGTCCTCGGTGCCGGAATGGGTCACCTTCACGCCGGACGGCAAGTATCTCTACGTCTCGAACTCGTCGATGAAGTCGGTATCGGTGGTCGATACCGGAGCGATGAAGGTCGTCAAGGTCATCCCGGTCGGCGAAGTGCCGAAGCGCAGCAATACGCTGGTGATCCCGGACGAAGGACACGCTGCCGCCGCTTCCAAGAAGCACGCGGGCCTGTGACGATCCCACGGCGCCTGCTTTTCTGAAGCAGGCGTCGCTTCCGCGTTATTGAGCTTGAAATTGCGACGCTCGTGATCCTGACGGACACGGGCGTCGTTTTTTGCGTGGGCGGGGCGCCTGACACGGCACCGAATTGGGACATTCTCAGGTGCCGCGCGCGGATCGCGAAGAGGCGCGGCGCCCCGTTGTCGCAGTCCCACCGAGATATGCAAATCCCATAGCCGCAAGCGGGGAGAATCCCCCCTGCGGCGATGGCTCAATCCGATGGCCGGAATCGAGATGGAGAGCGCTATTTCTTCGAATCGGAGAGCTTCGCGCCCTTGGCCCAGGCGTAGATCGTCTTCCAATTCGGATCGTTGCGGTTGGCGAACTGGCGGCCGCCCGAGTGATAGACGTCGCCGCCCGCTTCCGGAGCGAGCGGGTGGACCAGGATCTTGCTCTGCAGGGGATCATCGACCGCCTGTATGATCTTGGACACCGTTTCGAAATTCTTGCGAGTCTGCTCCTCGGTCCAGCTCGCCTGGCCCTCCGGAAGCTCCTCCAGGTGGAGCATGTTGTTGGCTCCGCCGTGGCACATCACGCAGCGCGCGTGGGTCGGGCGCTTGGTGAGAAAGATCGGCTGCACCTTGGCCTTGAAGTAGTCGTAATCGAGCGTCGTGTCGGCGGCGCGCGACACGAACGACGAGGTTGCGAGCAGCAGTGCCGCCGCAGTGACCGTGAGCGTAAGGGTGGTGAGCGAAAGGGTAGCGAGACGAGCCGGCATGTGTTTCCTCCGAAATTTATGGTCGCACCTTAGCAGAAGCCGCGGCCGCGCGCGACGGGATTTGCATGGCGTTGCGGGCTTCGCCGCGCCGCCGCTGGACCCGTGGTTCCACCGCCGCGCCGGCCCGCACAAGTAGCATTGCCGCCTCAGCGCGTCATCGTCTTCGACAGCTTCGGCTGGGGCAGGTAGGCACCGGCAGCGCGCAGGGTGAGGACCAGTTGCTCGGTGTCGAGGTCGCAGGCCGGCTGGCCGGTGCTTATCGACTGCACGGCGGCGGTCGCCGCGGCCTGGCCCATCATGTAGGCGGCCGACTGGGCGCGGATCGAGCCGTGGACCTTGGTATCGCTCGAATGGCAGCGCCCCGCCACCCACAGATTGATCCAGCCCCTGGGCACCAGGATGCCGTAGGGAACGCCGAGGCAGTCGCCTTCGCCGAGGCCGTGGAAACCCTCGAAGTCGTGCAGGAAGCGCTGGTACTCCTTCTCCGATGTATCGGTCGGATGCACGTCGGTCGGCCGGTTGTAGACCGCGACCTGATCCGGGAACTGGCGGGCGGACGCGAAGTCCGCAATGGTCAGCTCGAATTCGCCGACGATGCGCCTGGTGTCGCGCACCCCCATGACCGGCGCGGTGGTGAGAAGCTCCAGCTCCTCGCAGCCCGGCACATACTTGCGGAAGAACTCCAGATATTCGACCGCGAGCCTGCGGCCGGCCATCATGCCGTCGGACAGCGAGCGGGTCGACAGCCCGTTGAGATTGAAGACATGACCGCCATTGAGCTGGGCGGCGTGGTTGCCGATCTTGTTCATGCCGGGCATGAAGCGGTCCGGCTGGGAGAAGTGCCCGTCGGCGATCGCCTGGTGAATCTGCTTCTTGGAGAACGCCTTCACCTTGTCGATGCCGCGCCAATCGTCGCCATAGGCCGGATCGTCCCAGTTGATCCCGGCGAACAGCGAGCACAGGGTGCTCGGGGCCACCGCATCGATATCGCGCAGGATCACCTTGCAGTCGGCGCCGGCGAGGTCCGCCAGGGCGGCATCGCCGGTGGCGTCGATGAACGTCCTGGCGCGGATGAAGCGATAACCCTCCACATTGCTGATGACGGCGCCCTCGACGCGCCCGTCCTTCGCTTCGGCGTCGATCACGCGGGTGAAGAAGCGCACTTCGACGCCGGCGTCCTGCGCCATCTCGTCGAGCATGCGCTTGAGCTCCTCGGGCCGGAACGGCACCCAGCGGTTGAGCTGGCTGTGGAGGAATTCCGGCACCACATGCGGCCCGAGCGACCCGCGCTGGTGCATGGAGAGCACCAGCTCGCGCATGAAGCCGCCGACCAGCATGCGCTTGCCGTCGGAGATCGGCCCGAAGGTCGAAACCAGGCCGGACGTGCCCATGCCGCCGAGGCAGCCGGTCGCTTCGGCGAGCAGCACCTTGGCGCCGAGGCGCGCCGCGCAGATGGCGGCGGCGCTGCCGGCCGGTCCGCCGCCGGCGACCAGGACGTCGAAATTCTCCTCGACCGGAATGTCGCGCGTGAGCCGGTAGGTTTGCATCGGCGGCCGAACTCCTACTGGGCTTCGATCCCGGCCTCGGCCGTGATCTTCCGGTAACGTTCCAGGCTCGCCTTGATGAGGCCGGCGAACTCTTGCGGCGTGCTGGTGACGACCTCGAAGCCGCCGGCCTCCAGCGCCGCCCGCGCCTTGGGCGTCGAGATCGCCGCCACCAGTTCGGCATTCATGCGCGCGACCAGCGCTGCCGACATCTTCGGCGGTCCGAGAAAGCCCACCCAGGATTGCGGAATCGCATAGCCCGGCAACCCCTCACCGATGGTCGGGATGTTCGGCCGGCTACGCGAGCGCTTGGCCTCCACCATGCCGATGACCTTGACCGCGCCGCTGTCGATAAACGGCATGGCGGTCGAGAGCGTGGCGAACAGGATCGGGATTTGCCCGGCCAGGAGATCCGTCATCGCCGGGCTGCCGCCGCGATAGGGCACGTGGACCCAGTCGATGCCGGCGTAGCGCCCGAGAAACTCGCCGGCGATGTGATGAACGGTGTTGGGTCCCGAGCTGCCGAAGGCGAGCTGTCCCGGACGCGCCTTCGCATAGGCGATCAACTCCGTGATGTTGCTCACCGGCAGCGACTTGTTCACCACGAGGCACATCGGCAGCTCGACCGCGACCGTGAGCGGGGTCAGGCTGGCGACGAGGTCGGACGGGTAATTCTTCGCCAGCACCGGCGCCACATTCAAGGCCGCCGCGGTGCCGAGCAGCAGCGTCGTGCCGTCCGGTTCCGCCCGCGCGACGGTGACGGCCGCCAGGGTGCCGCCGCCGCCCGGCCGGTTGTCGACGATGACCGGCAGCCTGGTGGCGGCGGAAAACGCATCGCCCACCGCATGGCCGACCACGTCGCCTGCGCCG
Organism: uncultured Alphaproteobacteria bacterium; assembly: GCA_963795865.1. Lineage (GTDB taxonomy): Bacteria > Pseudomonadota > Alphaproteobacteria > Rhizobiales > Xanthobacteraceae > JAJPKK01. The sequence continues at coordinate 97,698 of CAWCJX010000024.1, read as the reverse complement.
CCCGCCGCCAGCGGGGTCACGATCTTGATCGGCCGCGTCGGCCAGTCCTGCGCCCATACGGCGGACGCCGCCACGAGCAGCAGCGCCGCGACACCGCCGACCGAATGCCAAATTCGTTTCATTGCGCCCGCCTCGCGCCCGGTCCAGCCTTCCCTCGGGGCAGCATACAGAATTTGCGTGGCCCGGCCGACCGATTGGGTTTTGTTGGATTGGGATCAACCGCGCGGCGTCGATACGGCGCGCCATCACCCGCATCGCGCCGGGCCGGCGGGCGCCGTCACCCCGCCGCCGCCCGGATCAGCCGTTCCGCCGCCGCACGCGCCTCGGCGGTGATCTCGGCGCCGGCCAGCATGCGGGCGATCTCCTCGCGGCGGCGCTCGGGCTCCAGTTCGGCCACCCTGGTGGCGATCCGCTTTCCCCGCGCGAGGGCGTCCTTGGTGATGAGGTAGTGGTGGCCGGCGCGCGCCGCGACCTGGGGCGCGTGGGTGACGGCGAGCACCTGGACGCGGCGCGCCAGCCGCGCGAGGCGGACCCCGATGGCGTCGGCCACGGCGCCGCCGACCCCGGTGTCGATCTCGTCGAACACGAGGCTCGGCGCCGAGCCGCGGTCGGCGATCACGACCTTGAGCGCCAGCATGAAGCGGGCGAGTTCGCCGCCCGAGGCGACCTTCATCAGCGGTCCTGCCGGCGTGCCGGGATTGGTGCGGACCCAGAATTCGACGCGGTCGATGCCGTCCGCCGCCGGCGCCTCGGGCGTGGTAGCGATCGCCGTCGAGAACCGCGCCTGCTCGAGCTTGAGCGGCTTGAGTTCGGCATTGACCGCCTTGTCGAGCGTCTCGGCCACCTGGCGGCGCCGCTCGGACAGCAGCCCGGCCGCCGTGGCGTAGCGCTGCGCCGCTGCCGCGGCCTCGGTTTCGAGTGCGGCGAGGCGGGCGGCGCCGGCGTCGATCAGGGCGAGGTCGGCGGCATAGCGCACGCTCAGCGCGGCAAGCTCGTCCACCGGCGCCATGTATTTGCGGCCCGCCGCGCGCAGCGCAAACAGGCGCTCTTCGATGCGCTCCAGCTCATGGGGATCGAAGGCGGCGGCGGCCAGCGCCTGTTCGATGTGGCCTCGCGCCTCGTCGAGCGCGGTCAGGGCGGCGTCGAGCGCCTTCACCGCCGGCTCGATATAGAGAGGCGCCTGGGCGTGGCGGCGCTCCAGCCGCCGCACCGCCGCCGCCAGCATCGGCACCGGGGATTGGGAGCCCGCCACCACCGATTCGGCTTCGCGCAGATCCGCGGCGACCTTTTCCGCCTGCATCATGCCGGTACGGCGGCCGGCAAGCGCGGTTTCCTCGCCCGGCTCCGGAGCGAGTTCCGCCAGTTCCCGGGAGGCATGGCGCAGCCAGTCGGCCTCGCGTTGGGCGCGCTCGACCTCGGCGCGGTGGCGGGCGACCTCCTGCTCGGCGGCGCGACGCAGCGACCACAGCCGTCCCACCTCGACGGCCTGAATTTCGAGTCCGCCATAGGCGTCGAGCAGCCGGCGGTGGGTCGCGGTATCGACCAGCGCGCGGTCGTCGTGCTGGCCGTGGATCTCCACCAGCGCAGTACCGACGGCGCGCAGCACCTGCACCGCCACCGGCTGGTCGTTGAGGAAGGCGCGGGTGCGGCCGTCAGCCAGCTGGACCCGGCGCAGGATCAACTCGTCCTCGGCCGGAATGTCGTTGGCGGCGAGGATCGCCCGCGCCGGATGATCGATCGCCACGTCGAAGGCCGCCGTCACCTGCCCCTGTTCGGCGCCTTGGCGGACCAGGCCGGCATCGCCGCGCGCGCCGAGCGCCAGCGCGAAGGAATCGAGCAGGATCGACTTGCCGGCGCCCGTCTCCCCGGTCAGCACCGAGAGACCCGCCGCGAAATCGATGTCGAGGCGGTCGATCAGGACGATGTCTCGGATCGAGAGCCGGGTCAGCATCCAAAGGTCCCCGTGGCCGGCGAATCCCAACGCCCGCGCCTGTGTTCGCATCGGGCGGCGAAACATTCAACAGGGGTGCGGCGGCGGCCGGGTGCTTTGCTGCCATTCGCCGGCGTCCCCGGCGCGATCAACGATCCGTGATCGGCGCGGTGAAACCTTGCGCCGGCTCGGCCGTTTTCCTCCCGAGAACGCGGCGGAAACGCTGCGTGCTTCATCCAAGACACTGAAAGATATATATCTTTTCTTTCATCCCGCGCGATCAAGAAAAAGTTAGCAGCGCGTTAATTCGATTTGAACCACCGGACGCGCCGGGGTGACTAAGTAGAAGAGAACCGGGGGAACATCCCAATGAATAATTCTTCGCTCTACGCCGCCGACCGAGTGACGCACCTCAAGATCGTGGCGCTCGCGCTGGTGGCCTCCATCGTGGTTCTGGTCGTCGGGATCACCGCCCACACCACGTCGTTCGACACCGGCCGCATCCAGGCCTCCGGGCCGGCCGTCAAAGCCAGCAAGCCCATCGCCATAACCCATGGCGATACCACCGTAATTCGCTGAGTTCCCCCCCCCTGTACCTGCGTGCCGAGTAGCTGCGTATTGAGTACCTGCGTGTTGAGTACCTGCGTACCCCTACCCACCCCCCCAAGCAAAGCGCGCCTCCCCCAGGGCGCGCTTTTTTTATTGCACCACCGGCTGGCCGATCGCGGGCCGGGTCGATTCGATGGACTTGCCGAGAAACATCACGTTCGATGGTGCGCCGGTGGGCGAGCCGCCATCGGGCTCGAGCGAAACCGCGAAGGTCGCGTCGCCGATCGTTGCGGTGTCGAGGAGGACCGGATCGCTGGCCTGGGTGAAGTCGTCGGCGCCGACGAGGCCGAGCGAGCGCGGCTCCGGGAACTTGCTTGATATGAGCCACAATTGATAGATCCTGCCGGGTTCCCGCGGGGCGCTGACCCGGCGAATGGTCAGGCTGCGGTTGGCGACATCGACGGTGACGATGAACGCCGGCGCGGTGGCCTCGCGCTGCAACACGGCGACAAAACGCGAGGCCGATGCCGTCCCGGCGCCGGGCGCAGGCGCCGCCACCTCCGGTTTGGGCCGCAGCCGGCCCGGCACCAGTCCGGGCGCGACCACGGAGGTCACGACGAACAGCACAAGCGCCGCCGCGAGCGTGCCGGTGACCGCAGACAGGGCGCGCCAGCGCACCAGCCGGGCGCGGAGTTCGACCACGGCGCCCAGCATCGGAGCGGGAGCGGGGGGCTCCACCTCGGGCAGCCGCACCGTGGCACTGGGCGCAATTTCGGGGAGCTTCCCCTTGATCGCGTTCCACACTGCCGGGGGCGGCTCGGCATCCCCGGTCAGCGCATGCAGTTCGCCCAGCCATCGCTCCCAATGATGCACCATCGCGGCAAAGGAGAAATCGGACGCAATCCGTGCCTGCGCGTCCTCACGCTCCGCGGCATCGAGGGTGCCGAGCACATATTCAGCCGCCAGCATGTCTTCCGACAGCATCAAGGACCGGTCGTCGGGCACCGGCCCGGGGGGATTTTGGGACGCTCCGGGGTTCATGATCCCAGACACTCGCGAATATCGAACAAAGCCCGCCGCAGCCAGGTCTTGATGGTGTTGGCCGGCTGGTCGAACGCGGCGGCCAATTCCTCCCGGCTCGAGCCGCCGTAATAGGCGAGCAATACGAGGCGCCGGCGCTCCGGGTCGAGACGGCCCATGCAGGCGAGCAGGCGCTTTAGCTCGTCGCTCATCTCACGCTCGGCGAGGGGATCCGGAGTGTCGGCCGCAGCCTGCATGGCCTCCGGTTCCTCCTCCATGGGCGTTGCCGACGTCCTGCGAACCAGATCGACCGCGCGGTTGCGGGCGATCGCAAGCATCCAGGTGATCGGGGAGGCCAATGCCGGATCGAACTGCCCGGCGGAGCTCCAGACCTCGAGATAGGCTTCCCGCATGACTGCGTCGGCGGGGCCGGCTCGACGCAAGATACGCAGCACTGCGCCGTAGAGTTTCGCCCGGGTCGCCTGGTACAGGCGTTCGAACGCCGCTTCGTCGCCTTTGGCGACGGCAGCGAGAAGCCACACCAGTTCCGGCGAGGTCAGCATTCCCTAACGGCCCCATCCCGCGATCGATGCGGGACCGCGACCGATATTGCTGGGGCAACGCGCTCCCGTCGAGATGGAAACCGGCGGATGACATTGGCATCCGCACGCAAGACGCATTTTCGCCGGCGAATCGCGCCGATCGGCCGGTAAGCCTCAGGCCACCGCGTTGCGCGCCCGTAACGGGCCCAGCGAATCACCGTCGGCGGACGAATCGTCAGCGCAGCGGTCGCGAATCTGATCGCGTTCGTCCAATTGCTCGACCTTCTTGAGATCGTCGAAACATTCATGCAGCGCGATTTTGGCCTCCTCGAGCTGGACCGCGAGTTCCCCGGCGGAACGCTTGAGGTTTTCGCGCCTGGTCATGGCTGCCTTGGCGTAGGTCGGATAGGCGAAATGAGCGGGATCATGAATGCCGGCGCGCTCCTGCTCGGCCGCGATCTCGCGGTCGAGATCGGCCCCCATGCGCTGGAAGTCGGCGATCATCGCCTCGATCTGCGCGACCTTGCGCCGCTTCTCGTCAACCTGAAATTTCTTCAGACGAATGAGCGTGTTACGCGACTTCATAGAGTCCAACTCCCACACCTCGGCGGCGCCAGAGGCCGGCCCAACCGGAGACCACCTTGAGGAGCCGCAACGACCGGGATGATGGCATGATAATGTTAGTTTTCGGTTTCCACCGGCCCCGGGATTTCGCAGGCGCCGGGATCCCCGCCGGGGATCGCTGCCGGGGCGTTGGCCAACGCTGGCGATCGGCCGCGGATCGCGTCGCGCTCGTCAAGAGCATTTTCCTCAACGCAACCCGGCCTGTCGCCAAAGCTATTAACGTCGTGTTTACCCGCATCGTTAATGATTACTCCACCGATCGCGGGACCACTGCGGCCGGCCCAATCAGGGGCCGGACGCACGAGCCGGTTAACCCTGGTTCTTAAAGTCAAACTCGAGCTTTATGATGCTACGAGAACCATTCAATTCCAATGTTTTGGATCGATCTGATAAAATTTTGCTACGCGGTCCTTGCGTTGAGGAATTAGGTTTTGTTAACGATAGATCGTTAACGTTTCGAATCAGTTGTCCCAATGCGTTAACCAATGGCCGCCACGAGCGGCAGGCCGACCTGAGCCGGAAGCGGCGCGGAAGGGGACTGGCATGCGCGTCCTACTGATCGAAGACGATAGCGCGACCGCGCAATCGATCGAGTTGATGCTCAAATCCGAGAGCTTCAACGTCTACACGACCGACCTCGGCGAAGAGGGCGTCGATCTGGGCAAGCTCTATGACTACGACATCATCCTGCTCGATCTGAACTTGCCGGACATGTCGGGCTTCGAGGTCCTGCGGTCGTTGCGGGTCTCCAAGGTCAAGACCCCGATCCTGATCCTGTCCGGGCTCGCCGGCATCGAGGACAAGGTCAAGGGCCTGGGCTTCGGCGCCGACGATTACATGACCAAGCCGTTCCACAAGGACGAGCTGGTGGCGCGCATCCACGCCATCGTGCGCCGCTCCAAGGGCCACGCCCAGTCGGTCATCCAGACCGGAGATCTCGTGGTCAATCTCGACACCAAGACGGTCGAGGTCCAGGCCCAGCGGGTCCATCTCACCGGCAAGGAGTACCAGATGCTGGAACTCCTCTCGCTGCGCAAGGGCACCACCCTGACCAAGGAAATGTTCCTCAACCATCTCTATGGCGGCATGGACGAGCCCGAACTCAAGATCATCGACGTCTTCATCTGCAAGCTGCGCAAGAAGCTCGCCAACGCCTCGAGCGGCAAGAATTTCATCGAGACGGTGTGGGGCCGCGGCTACGTGCTGCGCGAACCGAGCGAGGACGACGCCCGCATTCCGGCCTGACCCGGCGCAGCCGTGTTTGCCGACATCAGCCCCGCCGCAAGGCGGGGTTTTTGCGGTCCGGCCGGCCGCGAGCGTTCGGCCCTTCGTCCCCGAACGCAAGATCAAGGCGACTTGGGCGCACTCAAATCTGGTCCCGGCAAATACGCCGATGCGCCTGGCCCATATCCGTTGGCACGAGGATTGCTGCCACGGGGCCTCTTGCGCGGCGTGGGGTACGAATACCAGACGAAACGCCTCGCCCGACCACATGGCGCCAGGGAGCCTCCGATGAATCGTGCCGAACTCACCGAAAGGATTCTCGACATCAAGCGCGAGAAGGGGTGGACGTGGAAATACGTCTGCGAGCACATCGGCGGCATGTCGCCGATGCTGGTCACCGGCGCCTTGCTCGGCCAGATGAAGCTGACCAAGCCCCTGGCCGCCAAGGCCGCCGAATTGTTCGGCCTCGGCGAGGCCGAGCAGGCCATGCTCAACGAGGTGCCCATGCGCGGCACGCCGATGCCGCCGACCGACCCGCTGATCTACCGGTTCTACGAACTCGTGATGGTGAACGGCCCGGCCTGGAAAGCCCTGATCGAGGAGGAGTTCGGGGACGGCATCATGTCGGCGATCGACTTCGACATGCAGTTGGAGCGCCAGCCCGATCCCCGCGGCGACCGGGTCAGGATCACCATGTCGGGCAAGTTCCTGCCGTACAAATATTACGGTGCCACCGGCAATGCGCCGCAGTACGGCTACAAGGAAGAGTAGGCAGGCGTCGCGTCCGGTGCTCCGGCCAAGCGCATCCGCGCCCTGTCGTATGTCCGCGAATGAGTGATAGAAGTCATGACGGCGAACATGGACGGCAAGGCCAAGCAACATCGCACCACCATGGTGCCGGTCACCACCATGGAGGAAATCCCGGTTCTTTCCGAGAACGAGCGGGCGGAGTTGCTTGAGTCGCTGAAGCAGGCCGAGGCGCGCATCGAAGCCGGCCAGGCAGTCGATTATGATCGCAAATCCTTTCGCGAACGCCTGATTGTCATCTACCGGGGTTCCAAGCGGTAGATTCCATGCCTTTTCGGGTGCGAATCGATCCGGTCGCACTGCGCGAGATTGAAGCATTCGCTGCCTACCTCGGCGGTTACAGCGAAGACCTTGCGATTGAACAATTTGAACGCCTGATCGAATTCTATCGGTTACCCTTCGTGAAGCGCCGCTCACCTGGGGTTACTTCGCGCTGACGGGAGCGCCCTATCGCGCCTATTTGTTTCGTGTTGGGCGCCGAACCCAATACTGGATCGTCTACAAGGTCGATGAGGAGGCGCGCACGGTCGACATACTCAAGTTCTGGAACGCCAGCCGCGACCCAAAGGCTCTTGAGGACCTATAGGGCCGCCGGCTGGAAATGCCATCATCCCCCGACCACCGCCAGCCGCGGCCTCGCCGCTGCTGGGACGGCATGCGATGCCGGGGCGCTGCGTCCGAGTGGCAGCCTCGGTCCATCGGCGCCGCCCGTCTCCCCGGCGCCCAGAATCAGGGTGCCGTCGGCCGGCATTACCCGCGCGATGCGCCGCAGGACATCATGTTTCGTGGCACGGTCGAACAGGCTGAGCACATTGCGGCAGAACACCACGTCGAAACGGCCGAGCGCGGCGAAATCCTGCAGCAGGTTGAACGGTCGGAACTGCACCATGGCGCGGATCTCAGGTGAAATCCGCCAGGCGTCGCCCTCCTGGGTGAAATATTTGACCAGTAGCCGGGCCGGCAGGCCGCGCTGCACTTCATATTGGCTGTAGATGCCTGCGGACGCCTTTTCCAGGGCGGAATGGGAAAGGTCGGTGGCGACGATATCGATCCGGCGGCCGGCGAGTTGCGGCGCCATTTCGCCAAGGCACATCGCCACCGAATAGGCCTCCTGGCCGGTGGAAGCGGCCGCGCACCAGACTCGGATGCGGTGCTCGGAGGCACGCGCATCGAGCAGGTGCGGGATGACGTCCCCGGCAAAGGCATCGAACGGCACCTTGTCGCGGAAGAACCACGTTTCGCGCACCGCCATCGTCTCGACCACCTGCGCGATCAGCGGTTCGGCGAGGGGCTGCCTAAGCCTCGCGACCAATGCGCCGAGGCTGCCGAGCCCGGTCCGGCGCGCCAGCTGGTGCAGCCGGCCTTCCAGACGAAGGTGCTCTCCAGCCGGCAGGACAAGACCGGATCGGCTCTCGATGAGCTTGCGCAGAAACTCGAACTCCAACGGACCCAAGACACATACCCCTTGCACACACACGCAAAAACTTCGCTCGCGCCGAACACCGGCTGCCCTGGGAGGCGGACCGCGGCGCCTGCGGGGCGCACCGTCGAACCAGCCCGGCGACTTGCCGCCTGGCCCGATCAGACGAGACCGACTTGCTGGAATTTCGCCTCGACGATTTCCTTGTCGAACGGTTTCACGATGTATTCGTCGGCGCCGGCGCGAAGCACGTTGGCAATGTGCGCAACATCGTGCTCGGTGGTGCAGAACACCACCTTGGGGCGCCGGCCCCCGGGCAGATCCCTCATTTCCTTCAGGAAGGTCATGCCATCCATCTTCGGCATGTTCAGATCGAGAAGCACCACGTCGGGAAGGTCGACCCGGCACATGTCGAGGGCCTGGGCGCCGTCTTCCGCCTCGGAAATCTCGAATTGCATCCCTTCCAGAATGCGGCGCGCGACCTTGCGAATGACGCTGGAATCGTCGACCACGAGACAGGTTTTCATCGCCACTCCACCCTTTTTTGGCGTCGCACCGCAGGTCCACGCCGCTCCGCGATGACTCCGGAGCGGTGTCTCGCCCGCCGGCCACCGGTCGGCGAATTGGCCGATCCGAAGTCCGTCATGGTTCCGATCGACGCAATGCCACCAGGCACACCACCTGGGGGCACCACGGCACTATCGATGAAAAAGGTTTAGGTTTGGTTGCGGCAACCGCAGGGTGCGGCAACCAGATTTATCCCTGCGGCGAACCGCCGGTCGCGGTCGCGCCGGGTTCAGTGCGCGGCGACGACGACGGCGTCGCCTTCGGCCGCGATCGTTACCGCGAGCCCGCAATGCCGCCCGAGCAGCCCGGTGTAGAAAGGCTGGATCGCGTGAGCGTCCACCGTCCCGCCGGCTGGGCTGCCGGCAAGCAGTTCGGGCACCGCCTGGGCGATGCGGGCATTGAGCCCCTGCGCGGTGATCCGGAACGTCGTGGCGGCATCGGCCCCGCTCGACTCCACCGTAAGGAGTCCACCCCGGGGGATCGCCTGGGCGGCCACGACGAGCATGTTCAGCACGAGCTTTACGCGGTTCTTCGGCAGCAGGACACGAGGCACGCCCCAGGTGAGCTTGATCTTGTCGTCCTCGATAAAGCCGCGGGCAACGGTTTCGGCATCCCCGGTGTCGATCTGGGCGCCGGCCGAACCGGCCGCCCCGAACGCCAGACGACAAAACTGCAGCCGGGCCGAGGCGGTGCGCGCACTCTTCTTGATGAGGTCGAGGGCAAATGTCTTGGTTTCCTCGTCCTTGGATTCCTCCAGGACCTCGAGCCCATTGACGATCGCCCCGGCAGGGCTGATCAAGTCGTGGCAGACCCGTGAGCACAGCAGGGCGGCAAGGTCGAGGGCTTCGAGGGTGGTGGCGGCGGACATCTCGTTCTCCGCAGTCGGGGCATGGCTCGGGTACGACCTCGACTCAGGTGCCCGCGAAGGTCGCGTCTGATACACCGCGCCGGACCAACCGCCAAGGCGAGAATGCGGCGAGAATACCGAATGAACAGCAATGACGGGGCCGATGGCGCGCCCAAGCGGATGGTGCTCGATCGCGCCCTGGTGGAGGGCCTGAGCGCGGCGGTCGCCGCGGCGGCGGTCGCCATCCTCCGGATTTCGCGCAGCGCCCTCGACATCCGCGCCAAGTCCAATGCGACCCCGGTCACCGCAGCCGACGAGCAATCCCAGGCTCTGCTGCTCGCGGCGACCTCGCGGCTGATGCCGGGCGTCGACATGGTCGCGGAGGAAATGGCGTTGCTCCCGGCCCAGCCAGGCGATCCCTTTGTGTTGATCGATCCGCTCGACGGTACCAAGGAATACGTTTCGGGATCGGGCGAATACACCGTGAATCTCGCGGTGGTGCAGGCCGGCCGCGCAGTGGCGGGCTTCATCGGCGTGCCCGCCGCAGGCCTCCTCTATCGCGGGATTGCCGGGGTCGGGGCCGAGCGGCTGCAACTTCTGCCCGATGGCGGGCTCGCCAATCCGACGCCGATCAGGACCCGGACAGCGCCGCAGCATGATCTCGTCGGCACCGTCAGCCGGTCTCATCTCGACCCCGCCACGGTCGCGCTGCTCGATCGTCTCGGGGTTAAAACGCGCCTGGCATGCGGCTCGGCGCTCAAATTCTGCCGGGTCGCCGAAGGCTCAGCCGACTTCTATCCCCGGCTCGCCACCACCTGCGAATGGGACGTGGCGGCCGGCCATGCCCTGATCGAGGCCGCCGGCGGCGCAATCACCTCTCCTGCAGGTGTACCATTGCGGTATGGCAATGCCGCCAGCGACTACCGCGTGCCCGCCTTCATCGCCTGGGGGGACCCTTCGCTGATTCCACCGGCCGGCTGACCGGCCGCGTCAGTGCCACTAATTCAGGCGGTCGTGCCGCTGACCCGGAGATGTCGGACCATAGGTCGGAACGCGCCCCGAGCCGGCGGTTTTTCGCCGCCGTGCTGCCGTCATAGTTATGCCCGACTGTGATCTGATTCGTCGCACTTCGATCCGACGGTCAGTCCTATTCGGTGGGGCAACGGATTGAGCCTTGGCCGCATACCGTCCGGACCCCTTCGATCACCTTTCATGGAGGACGCGATGCGCGCCGCGCTGCGAGTGTCTGCTTTGATCTCGGTGTTCGTCCTGGCGTTATGGCCGAGTCTGGCGCCGGCCCAGCCGGCCCCGCCTCCCAGCCAGCAACAACCCGCTTTCACGCCAGGCGAACTGGTCAATGCCGGCCATCGGTTTTTCGGCACTGTTTCGCGCGGCCTCGCCACCGTCATCGAAAATGCGGTCAGCAAATGGGGCCTGCCCAATGGATATGTGCTCGGCGAAGAGGCCGGGGGCGCCTTTTTCGGCGGGCTGCGCTATGGCGAGGGCATGCTCTACACCAAGAATGCCGGCGATCTCAAGGTGTTCTGGCAGGGCCCGACGCTCGGATGGGATTTCGGCGGCGACGGTGCGCGCACCATGATGCTGGTCTACAGCCTGCCGGCGACCGAGGCGATCTACCAGCGTTTTGCCGGCATCGACGGATCGGCCTATTTTATCGGCGGTTTCGGGATGACAGCGTTGACGGCAAATAATATCGTCCTGGTGCCGATCCGGTCGGGTGTCGGGTTGCGATTGGGGGCAAATGTCGGCTATTTGAAATTCACGCCGCAGTCGACCTGGAATCCGTTCTGACGGCGGGCTTGCTGCGCGCGCCTGGTCGGGGAGCCGAGGCCGCCGGCGGATGGCGAGCGGGCGCCCGCGCCGGCTCGGCTTGGGCGGCTCGGGCTTACAGGCTGTGCGGCGTAGTCGTGAACTGGCGTATCCGTGGAATTTCGAGCGGTTTCGGGTCCTGCTGAAACCGGCGTGCAAGTTGGGCGGAAGGCGGGAGTGTGTTCATGATCGAAGCGATCATGTATTTCGGCGGCGGCTTCCTGGTCGCGAGCCTGTCGGCGATCGTGCTCATCTCCTTCGTCCATCAACGCGCGGTCCGTCTCACCCAGCGCCGCCTGGCCGACGCGATCCCGGTATCGATGGCCGAGATTCAGGCCGACAAGGACCATTTGCGGGCCGAGTTCGCGCTGTCGGCGCGCCGGCTCGAAATGACCGTCGAGCAACTCAAGGCCAAGGCGACCGCCCAGCTCAGCGACATCGCGCGCAAGACCGAGGCGATCAACCTGCTCAAGGCCGAGCTGGTGGAAAAGACGGCGGTGACCGACGAACTCGCCGGCAAGGCGAAGCTGCTCGGCGGCAAGCTCACCCAGGCGGAACAGGAAAACCTGGAAAAAGTCACCGCCCTGGAAGCGATCGCTCAGACGGTCGCCGCCAAGGACGCCGAACTGGCAAACGCCGCGAACGTCGTCAGCGCGCTCAACCATGCCGCCGACACCCAGCGCGTCGAAGTCGCGGTGCTGAAGACCCAGATCGAGGACCTCAAGTCCCAGATCACGGACATGCAGAACGCCTCCGAGAGCACGGTGCAGCGGCTGCTGAGCGAACAGTCGACGGCTGCCGGCGTCCACAAGGACCTCTACCAGGCGCGCCAGACCATCGAAATGCTCCACCCGCAGGTCGCCCGGCTCGAACACGAATTGGCGGCCCAGGCCAACGAGATCGAAATGCGCGCCGCTCATATCGGCGAGCTCGACGCGCGCATTGCCGAGCAGAACCGGGTGCTGCGCCAGCGCGAGGCCGAGGCGCAGGACCTGCACCAGGAGCTTGCGGCCACCAGGGAAGAAGCGGCGGCCACCGGCGAGCGCCTGCTGTCGGCAAGAACCGCGGTGGAGACCCAGCTCCAAACCGCCAACGACATGCTGTCCGAGCGTGCCGGCCGCATCGAGGATACGGAGCGGCGCATTGCCGAGCTCGACCGGCTGGTGCGCCAGCGCGACGCCGAGGCGCAAGCGCTGAACCAGGAAATCGCCACGCTCAAGAACGAGGCGAGCGCGGCCCGAACCCAATGGGCCGGCGACAAAGCGGCGTTCGAGGCGCGGCTTGCCGCCGACGACCAGGCGCTGGCGGACCGCGCCGGCCGCATCGCGGGCTTCGAGCGCCAGATGGCGGATTTCGAGCGGCTGCTGAGCCAGCGCGACGCCGAGGTCAAATCGCTCCACCAGGAGATCGCGGCGCTCCGGGAAGAGGCGGCCGCCGCCACGACGTTGTGGCACAGCCAGAAAACCTCGCTCGACGGACAGCTCGCGGCCGCCCACGACACCCTGGTCGAGCGCGGCGGGCGCATCCAGGCGTTCGAGCAGCAGGTGGCGGAGTTCGAACGGCTGGTGAGCCAGCGCGACGCCGAGGCGAGATCGCTGCACCAGGAGATCGCGGCGCTCGAGGAAGCGGCCGCCGCCGCCGCGGCGCAGTGGCATGCCCACAAGACCTCGCTCGAGGGACAGATCGCGACGGCCCACGACTCGTTGATCGAGCATGGCGGCCGCATCGAGACGTTCGAGCAGCAGGTGGCGGAGTTCGAGCGGCTGGTGAGCCAGCGCCATGCCGAGGCGCAGGCGCTGCACCACGAAATCGCCGCGCTCAAGGACGAGGCGGCGGTCGCGGCGCAGCTATGGCTCGCCGACAAGGCCTCCCTCGACGCCCAGCTCGCGGCCGCCACCGGCACGTCGACGGAACACGCCTTCCGTATCGAGGGCTTCGTTCAGCAGGTGGCTGATTTCGAGCGGCTGGTTGCCCAGCACGAGACAGACGCAAAGACCCTGCGCCAGGAGATCGCCGCCCTCGAAGAGCAGGCCGCCGCCGCAGAAGCGCATTGGTTCGCCGAGAAGACGTCCTTTGAAGAGCGCAGCGAGACCGCGGCCAATATGCTCGTCGCGCGGACCCAGCGGATCGAGGAACTCGAAGCGCATGTCCGGGATTTCGAGCAGCTGGTAGGCCAACGCGAGACGGAGGCGAAAGCGCTGAACCAGGAGATCGTCGCCCTCGAAGAGCAGGCCGCCGCCGCCGAGGCGCGCTGGTTCGCCGAGAAGACGTCGTTCGAAGAGCAGTTCGAGGCCGCAACCGCCGCGCTTGCGGCACGCGCCCAACGGATCGAGGAACTGGAAGGGCATGTCCAGGAATTCGAGCAGCTGGTGAGCCGGCGCGATGCCGAGGCGCAGGCGCTTCACGACGAGATCGCCGCGCACAAGGCGGAGGCCGACGCCGCCGCCGCCCGCTGGATCGGCGGCAAGACCACCTTCGAATCGCAGCTCGCCAGCGCCAGCGCCGACCTGGAGACGCGCGCCAGCCGGATCGGCGATCTCGAGGGCTGGATCGCCGAGCGGCAGCGGCTGCTGCAGCAGCGCGAAGAGGAGCTGGCCAACCTGACCCGCGAATTGGCCGCCTTCCAGGAGCAGACGGCGGCGACCGAAGGGCGGTTGCTGGACGCCAACGCCGGGCTCAAGAGCGAGCTTCAGACCGCCGGAAGCAATTATGCGCAGGCGCAGGCCGAACTGGCCGCGCTCAATCGCGAGGCGGACGCGACCTGGCGGGCCGAGCGCAACGAGAACACGTTGCTGCGCGAGCGCATCAGCGACATCGCCGCGCAGATCGCCCATATGACCATGACGCTGGAAAAATCGGGCTCGCCGATCGCGGCCATCCTCGCCGATTCCGCCAATGGAATCGGCGGCGAGGTCACGGCGCCGCGTCCGGGCAACCTGACCGACCGCATCCGCGCGCTGCAGCCGGGCGCCTCGCGGATTTCGACGGCGTCTTAGTTTTGCCGGCGAAGACGCGATCGAATTCGGCTTCATCAGCCTCGACCAAGGCGCGCCCGATGATGGTTTCACTGCGTTCAACCCATCCTGCAAGTCGCGCGCTGAGATAAAGCAATCAGCGCGTAGGATGGGTTGAAGCTCTTGCGAAACCCATCACGGACCTTTCCCTGCGGCGCGCCCGATGATGGGTTTCACTGCGTTCAACCCATCCTACAAGCCATGCGCTGAAACAAAGCAATCGGCGCCGCGGCTCACCCCGGCCGCTGATCATCATCGCCACCCAGCCCCAGCCGGCCCTTCGCCGTCATCTTGCGTCCCTGCGCCGGCACCAGCCGCCCGGCGATCCCGAGCCCGAACGGCGGCATGTTGTTGTAGACGCTCTCGTGCTCGCCGGCGCGCACCAGGTAGGTCTCGTGCCAGATGCCGACGTCGCCATTGCCGGCGATGGCCTGGTTGAAGGCCTTCCAGGCGGGCAGGTGCGCGAGGTCGCGATCGGTGGCGTAGCGATGGAGATGGGCGAAGCTGCGCCAATATTGCACCACCATGATGTTGGGAAATCCGAAGTGGGTGCGCGCATGCAGCAGCCCGAGTTCGGGGGCGCGGGCAAGCTCGGCCAGCATGCGCGGCATCGCCGCCGCCACCGGCAGCCATTTGTGCGGCTTCCAGAACCTGTTGACGCGCATGCCGATCAGGAACACGACGAAATCGCCGTCGATCTCCGCCGTGCATCGCTCGGCTCTCACCTCTGCCATCGTCGTAGATCCTCTGCCGGCTTCGGTCTTGCAGGTAATCATGCATAAGTCGACGTCAACGAGGTTTCGCCATGACCGCACCACTTGTTCCGGAGTCCGCGTGGCGGCTATTCGACTTGCGCCCGAGGCGGACTCGGCCGACGATGCGTCCCTCGACCAGCATCGGGAGGATACATGAGCAAGATCACCTACGAGATCGTCGAACATGACGGCGGTTGGGCCTACCGGGTCGATGGGGTGTTCTCCGAGCCCTTCCCGTCCCACGACGAGGCCCGCCAGGCGGCGGAACGCGCGGCGAAGGAGCAGGTCGTTCCCGGAGACACCACGGGCATCTCCTACGAGGACAAGGAGGGCCGCTGGCACGACGAACTGTCGAAAGGCACCGATCGGCCCGAGACCGATGTCGAGGGCTGAAGACCCATATCGGTGTCATCGCCCGCGCACGCGGGCGATCCAGTAATCACCGGACTCGTCGCGCATGGGGATTTATTGCCGACACAGCGGTTATCGGATGCCGCGCTGTCGCGGCGCATGACAATGCGCAATTAGACGGTTCAGAATTGGATGGCTCGTGCGCCGGCCGATCTCATTGTTTCAGGATCGCTTCGATGCGCCGGTCGGGCACGAACCAGATGAGCGCGATCGCGACATAGAGCACCACCGCGATCCATGGGCTGACGAAGGCGAGCGGGATGGCCACGGCGTACATGGCGAGGGACGCCTTGCCTTTCATGTCATTTCCGAGCGCGGCGGCGAGCCTGGAGCTGCGGCCATTGCAGGCCACGATCGCCCATTGCAGCATGATGTAGCAGATCGCGGCCATGCCGAGCACGACGCCATAGGCCGCGGTGGGCAATGCGGTGAAGCCGGCTTCGTCCATCCAGCGGATCACGAACGGCACCAGCGACAGCCAGAACAGCAGGAACAGGTTGGCCCACAGCACCTTGCCGTCGATGCGGTCGGTGGCGTGGAGCATGTGGTGGTGGTTGACCCAGTAGATGCCCACGTTCACGAAGCTGAGGACATAGGCCAGCAGGATCGGAATGCTCGATGCGAGCGCGGCGAAATCGTTCCCTTGCGGCACCTTCAGCTCCAGCACCATGATGGTGATGATGATGGCGATCACGCCGTCGGTGAAGGCCTCGAGCCGCCCACTGGTCATTGTCGCTCTCCGTCGTGACGCCGCAAGCATACGCCGTCCGCGACGGCATCCGCACCCGACTCGAGGCACGGTCATTCCGGGTTCGCGCAAGAGCGCGCCCGGAATGACGCCGAAAAACTGGCCCGCTTGCCAAGTCGCCGCTTTCGCGGGACAAAGAGGAGAAGCGCGCCAAAACATCGACGATCCGGGAGGAAGTCATGGGTCTTGCCAGGCTGGGACCGGCGGTGATCGCCGCAGTCGGCGCCCTCTGGCTGGGCCTCGGCCCTGCCGGCGCCGCCGATCCCGTGAAGATCCGGTTGTCCTATGTGGTGCCGATCTCGAACTGGGCGTCGATGCTGGCGGAGAAGAAGGAGCTGGCGAACAATCTCGGCAAGACCTACCAGCTCGACACCGTCCGGTTCGCCGGCACCCCGCCGATGATCACGGCGCTCGCGGCCGGCGACATCGACATCGCCAATTTGACCTATCCGACCTTCCCGATCGCCGTGCAGAACGCCGGCATGAGCGACCTGCGGATCATCTCCGACGATTTTCAGGACGGCAATGCCGGCTATTTCAGCAACCAGTTCATGGTGCTGGCGGACGGCCCGATCCGGAAAGTCGAGGACCTCAAGGGCAAGGTGATCGCGTCGAATGCCGCCGGCAGCGCCGTCGACATCGCGATGCGCGCCATGCTGCGCCGGCACGGGCTCCAGGACCGGCGCGACTATACCGTCATCGAGGCGCCGTTCCCGGCCATGCGTGCGATGCTGGCGGAGAAGAAGGTCGACATGGTGGCGGCGGTGCTGCCGTTCGCCCTCGATCCGGAGCTCAAGAAGATTTCGCGCGTGCTGTTCACCACCGGCGATGCCGTCGGGGTGTCGCAGTTCTCCATGTGGACGGCGCGCAAGGGCTTCATCGACAAGAACCGCGCGGCGATGGTCGACTTCATGACCGATGCGCTGCGCATCGTGCGCTGGTATCTCGACCCCGCCAACCACGGACAGGTGATGGAAATCTGCGCGCGCCTCATCAAGCAGCCGGCGGAGCGGTTCGGCTGGGTGTTCACGCCCCAGGACAATTACCGCGATCCGGACCTGCGGCCGGACCTCGCGGCGTTGCAGCGCAATGTCGACCTCACCCGCGAGATGGGCTTCATCAAGTCGAGCTTCGACGTCGCCAAATTCGCCGACCTCAGCCTGGTGGAAGACGCCGGCAGGCGCCTGAAGTGAAGATCGCTCGCACCGCGCCGACCGCGCGGCGCGCCTGACCGGAGAGAGACGATGAACGTTGCCGCCGCGAACTCGCAATTCAATATGCAATATCGCGGCCTGCGCGGCTGGCTGGAGCAGGTCGAGCAAGATGGGCGAATTGCAGCATGTCGACGGCGCCCATTGGGACGTCGAGATGGGCGCCATCACCCACATGCTGACGGAAAAGAGCCGCGGCCAGGCGCCGGCCATCCTGTTCGACAAGGTGCCGGGCTATCCGGCGGGTTTCCGCACGCTGTACGGCCAGCTCTCCTCGATCCGCCGCATCGCGCTCACGCTGGGGCTGCCGCTCGAGCACGACCGCAAGGTCGACATCGTGCAGCGCTATCACCAGCGCATGCAGGAACTCGAGCCGCTGCCGCCCCGCGAGGTCAAGGACGGGCCGATTTTGGAGAACGTGCTCACCGGCGACGCCGTCGACGTCCTCAAGTTTCCGGTGCCGCGGCACCATGAGCTCGACACCGCGCGCTTCATCGGCACCGCCGACTGCGTGATCACCAGGGATCCCGACCTGGGCTGGTACAATCTCGGCGCCTATCGCAGCCAAGTCTACGACGCCAGGACCGTCGGCTGCCAGATCACCGAGGGCAAGCACGGCCGCATCCACCGCGACAAGTATTTCGAGCGCGGCGAGCCGATGAAGGTGGTGATCCTGTGCGGCCAGGACCCGCTGCTGTTCATGCTCTCCTCGAGTCCGCTGCCCGAGATCGGGGAAATGGACATCGCCGGCGGGCTGCGCGGCGAACCGATCGACGTGGTGCGCGGCCCCTATACCGGCTTTCCGATTCCGGCCGACTGCGAAATCGCGCTGGAAGGCGAGACGGTGCCGGGCGAGGTGCGGCCGGAAGGGCCGTTCGGCGAGTGGATGGGCTATTATTCCGACGACACGGTGCCGCGGCCCTACGTCACCGTCAAATCCATCCTCTACCGCAACAATCCGATCCTCACCTGCGCACCGCAGCACAAGCCGGTCGACGAGACCGGGCTCCTCAAGGGCATTGCCGGCGCCGCACAGATCTGGCGCGCCCTCGACGCCAGCGGCATTCCCGACGTGCTCGGGGTGTGGAACCACGAGGCCGGCCCGGCGACCCGCTTCACCGCGATCCAGATCAGGCAGCGCTACCCCGGCCATGCCCGCAATGCGCTCCACATCGCCTCCAACTGCCAGGGCGGCGCCTATGCCGGCAAATGGACCGTGGTGGTGGACGAGGACGTCGATGCCGGCGATCTCGATCAGGTGCTGTGGGCGATGTGCACGCGGTTCGATCCGGTGAGCGACATCGACCTCATCCAGAAGGCCTGGGCCTCCAAGCGCGACCCGCTGTTCCTGCCCGGCAACTTCAACAACCGCATCCTGGTCGACGCCTGCATCCCCTACGACAAGAAGCTCAACAAGACCTTCCCGACCGTGGTCGACGTGAGCGGCGACCTGCGGGCCGAGCTGCGCGCCAAATTCCCGGCGCTGTTCCCGCGGCATTAGTGCCATGACTCCGGCGGCTCATTCGGTTTCACTGTCATGGCCCGCGAAAGCGGGGCATCCAGTAGCCCCTGTGCCATCAGTGGAACTCATGCTGTCCCGAAATCGCGGCCTCCGGCGGTTACCGGATCGGCCGGTCGAGCCGGGCGATGACGATGATGGGATCGAAGCGTCGGGAGGGTGGCGCCGTCGTCCTTGTCCAGGCTTTGTGCTGGGCGCCGGCCTGCTCCTTGCCGCAACCCTGCTGCGGCCGGCCGGCGCGCAGAGCGTCGAGGAGTTCTATCGCGGCAGGAACGTCACCATCGCGATCGGCTTCAGCGTCGGCGGCGGCTACGATCTCTATGCCCGGCTGCTGGCGCGCCATCTCGGCAGGCACATTCCCGGGCAGCCCAGGGTGGTCGCGCAGAATCGCGAAGGCGCCGGCAGCGAGCGCGCGACGCTCTATCTCTACAACGCGGCGCCGCGGGACGGCACCGTCATCGGCGCGTTCTCGCGCAGCATGGCGGTGGCGCCGCTGATCGCCGGCGCGCCCTTCGATGCCACCAGGCTCACCTGGATCGGCAGCATCTCGACCGACGTCAGCGTCTGCTTCACCTGGCACACCTCGCCCATCAAGACGTTCGACGACATGCTCGCCACGCCCTTCACCATGGGCGGGCTCGGCGGCGGCGCCGATCCCGATATCTTCGCGCTGATGCTGCGCAATGTGTTCGGCGCCAAGCTCAAGCTGGTGAGCGGCTATCCCGGCACCAATGACGCGACCCTCGCGATGGAGCGCGGCGAGGTCACCGGCGTGTGCGGAATTTCCTGGAGCACGGTCAAGTCGCGCCACATGGACTGGATCAAGGCGCACCGGGTCAACCTGCCCGTGCAGTTCGGACTGCAGAAGGAGGCCGACATCCCCGACGTTCCCGCGGTCATCGACCTCGTCAAGGGCGACGAGCAGACCAAGATGGTGAGGCTGATTCTCGCGGGGCAGGCGATGGCGCGCCCCTACGCCGCCCCGCCCGGCATTCCCGAAGACCGCCGCAAGGCGCTGGTCGCCGCGTTCGAGGCCACCATGAAGGACCCCGAATTCCTGGCCGACGCCCAGAAGATGCAGGCGGACGTCAATCCCGTGACCGCGGCGGAGATCGAAAAGCTGCTGGCGGAGATCTACGCCACGCCCAAGGACATCGTCGCCAAGGCCGCGAAGGCGATCGCGAATTGAGCCGGCGCCGCGAACCGAGACGCCGAGAGCGTTTTCCGATTATGCTCATCCTGTTCGTGTCATTGCCCGGCTTGACCGGGCAATCCAGTACTCACGGTCGGTGTTTACTGGATCGCCCGGTCGAGCCGGGCGATGACAGGGAATGTGCGCCGACCTGAGCGAGAACATCCAGGCTGACGAAAATGCGCGCGATCGGTTCCCGTCTGCCTCGTCTCGAAGACCGCGCGCTGCTCACCGGCGCCGGCTGCTATGTCGGCGACATCGCGTGCCCCGACGCGCTGCATGCGGCCTTCGTGCGCAGCCCGCATCCCCATGCCCTGATCGCCGCGGTCGACAGCGCGGCGGCGCGGGCGCTGCCCGGCGTGTTCGCCGTGCTCGTGCTCGACGACATCGCGCCGGCGATGGCCAAGCGGCGCATGATGCGGACCTCGAATTCGGGCACCCCGCTCGATCGCTGCTGGGCGTTCGCGCTCGCCGACGGCGAAGTGTCCTATGTCGGCGAACCGGTCGCGCTGGTGCTCGCGAGCAACCGCTACATCGCCGAGGACGCCGTGGCGCTGGTCGACGTGAGCTACGAAATTCTTCCCTCGGCCGCGGATTGCCGGGCCGCCGCGCGCGCCGACGCTCCGGCGGTGCGCCGCGAGATCGCCGCCAATGTCATCTCGTCCTACCGGCTCGGCTTCGGCGATACCGACGCCGCATTCCGCGGCGCGCCCCACGTGTTTCGCGAAAGCTTCTTCATCCACCGCGGCGGCGCGCATTCCATCGAGGGCCGCGGCATCCTGGTCGAGTACCGCAAGTCGGATGCGGCGCTCGTCGTCTGGGCCTCGACCCAGAAGGCGCACGACCTCTTCAATACGCTGGCCGCGCTGCTCGGCCTCGACGACGACCGGCTGCGGGTGGCGACCCCCGATGTCGGCGGCGGCTTCGGTCCCAAGCTGTGCGTCTATGCGGAGGATGTGGCGGTCACCGCCGCCGCGAAGCTGTTGCAGCGCTCGGTGACCTGGATCGAGGATCGCCGCGAGCATTTCCTCAACGCGGTGCAGGAGCGCGACCAGCACTGGTCGATGGAGATCGCCGCCGCGGCCGACGGCCGCATCGTCGGGCTGCGCGGCAAGCTGCTGCACGACCTCGGCGCCTATGCGCTGCAGGACGTCAATCTGCCCTACAATTCCGCATCGACCCTGACCGGGCCTTATGTCGTTCCCGCCTTCGCCATGGAGGTCACGGTCACTTTGACCAACAAGGTGCCGGTGTCCTCGGTGCGCGGCGCCGGCTATCCGCAGGCCTCGTTCGTCATGGAGCGGCTGATGGACCGGGTCGCGCGCGAACTCGGTCTCGACCGTGCCGCGCTGCGGCGGCGCAACCTGATCGCGGCCGACAAGATGCCGTATCTCAAGCCGCTCAAGACGCGATCCGGCACCACCATCGTCTATGACAGCGGCGACTATCCGGCCGCCCAGGCCGCGGTGCTCGCCGCCGTGGACTGGGACGGCTTCCCGGCGCGGCAGGCGCAGGCGCGCGCCGCCGGGCGCCTGATCGGCATCGGGCTCGCCCATGCCATGAAGGGGACCGGCCGCGGCCCGTTCGAATCCGGCGTGGTGCGAATTTCGCCGTCCGGGCGCATTTCGGTCTACACCGGCGCCGCCGCCATGGGGCAGGGCCTCAAGACCGCGCTGGCGCAGATCTGCGCGAGCGAGCTCGGGGTTGCGCCCGCGGACGTGCAGGTGATCTCCGGGGACACCGCGGTCGTGCGGGTCGGGCTCGGCGGCTTTGCCAGCCGGCAGACGGTGACGGCCGGCTCGTCGGTGCTGCTGGCGTCGCGGGCGGTGGCGCAGAAGGCGAGAAAGCTCGCAAGCCATGTGCTGGAGGTCGCGGAGGACGATCTCGAGCTGGTCGACGGCCGGCTCCACGTCGCCGGCGCGCCGCAGCTCGGCGTGCCCCTCGGCGAACTCGCCCGCATCCTGCAGGGCGCGCCGGGCTATGGGTTCCCGCCCGGCATGGAGCCGGGGCTGCAGGAATCCGCCAACTTCCGCACCGACGCGCTCGCCTATGCCAATGCCTGCCATGCCGCCGAGGTCGAGGTCGACGGCGAGACCGGCGCGGTGCGAATTCTGCGCTACGTGGCGCTGCAGGACTCCGGCACCCTGGTCAATCCGATGATCGTCGACGGCCAGGTCCATGGCGGCATCGCCCACGGCATCGGCAACGCGCTGCTGGAATGGATGGTCTATGACGAGGCCGGCCAGCCGGTGACGACGAATTTCGCCGAATACCTGCTGCCGACCGCGCCCGCCTTCCCGATGTTCGAAACCCGCTACATGCAGACGCCGTCGCCGCTCAATCCGCTCGGCGCCAAGGGCGCCGGCGAGGTCGGCACCATCCCCGCGGCCGCCGCGGTGATCTCCGCGATCGAGGATGCCCTGCAACCGTTCGGCGTGCGCATCGCGCAGGCCCCGGTGACCCCGGCGCGGCTGGTCGAGCTGATGGCGCGGGGGGGCGGGGCCTGAGCAGGCGGATGGCCGAAGGGCGAGCCGGGATCGGGGTCACAGGCCGCCACGTTTTCTGCCGGTTCAGGAACGCAAAGTGACGGATGTCCGGGGCATATTTGCAAAAACCGATGCACAGGCATATTTGAATCGGCAGGGGCGTTGGATTGGGCTCGTGCTCATGTCTTGGGTGCTGCCTTGGGTGCTGCGGTCATCAGCGAGGAAAAATGCCATGATGAGGTTCCCGAAAATCGTCACCGGCGCGGCAGCCGGCGCCGCGCTGTTCATGCTCGGCACCATGGCGGGGCATGCCCAGACCTCGCCGCACGGCACGACGGCGCCCAGCGCCGAAACCTCCCGGCAGCTCGAATTGCTCGGCAAGATCCTGGACACGGTGCGGTCCAACTATGTCGACAAGCCGGATGACGGCAAGCTCCTCGACTCGGCGATCAACGGCATCATCGGCTCGCTCGATCCGCATTCGAGCTACATGAATGCGAAGAGCTACCGCGACATGCAGGTGGCGACCAGCGGCCAGTTCGGCGGCCTCGGCTTACAGGTCAACATGCAGGACGGCCTCCTGAAGGTGGTGTCGCCGATGGAGGATACGCCTGCCTCCAGGGCCGGCATCGTGGCGGGAGACGT
Organism: uncultured Alphaproteobacteria bacterium; assembly: GCA_963795865.1. Classification (GTDB taxonomy): domain Bacteria; phylum Pseudomonadota; class Alphaproteobacteria; order Rhizobiales; family Xanthobacteraceae; genus JAJPKK01. The sequence goes on along the minus strand of CAWCJX010000024.1, from coordinate 74,357 downwards.
CATCACCCAGGTCGACGGCGTTCCCACAAAGGGTCTCACCCTGAACCAGGCGGCGGAAAAGATGCGCGGTGCGCCCGGCACCGAGGTCCGGCTCGAGATCGTGCGCAAGGACGTGGCGGAGCCGCTCGATCTCACGCTGACGAGGCAGGTCATCAAGGTCAGCTCGGTGCGCCAGCGTGATGAAGGGGGCGACGTCGGATACATTCGGCTCACCCAATTCAACAGCGGGGTGGCGAACGAACTCGAGCAGGCGGTCAAGGCGCTCTCGGCGAAGATTCCGCCGGATCGCCTCAAGGGCTACATTCTCGACCTGCGCAACGATCCCGGCGGCCTGCTGGATCAGGCGGTGCGGGTGGCCGGGGCGTTCCTGACCAGCGGCGAAATCGTCTCGATCCGCGGCCGCGATGCCGACCAGATTCAGCGCTTCAACGCCGCGCCCGGCGACCTCATCGACGGCAAGCCGCTGATCGTCCTGATCAATGGCGGCTCGGCCTCGGCCTCGGAAATCGTCGCCGGCGCCCTGCAGGATCAAAAGCGCGCCACCATCGTCGGCTCGCGCACGTTCGGCAAGGCGTCGGTGCAGACCATCATTCCGCTCGGCCAGGGCAACGGCGCACTGCGCCTGACCACGGCGCGCTACTACACCCCGTCGGGGCACTCGCTCCAGGCGCAGGGCATCGCCCCCGACATCGAGGTCCTCCAGGACGTGCCGCCGGAACTGGCGGCGCAAGCCGCGACGCGCAGCGAATCGACGCTGCCCGGACATCTCAAGGCGGAAGGCGAGGAGCAGAGCGGCTCGCAGTCCTACATTCCGAGGGAAGCGAAGGACGACAAGGCGCTGCAGACCGCGCTGGCGCTGATCCGCGGCACCGAGACCAATCCGGCGTTCCCGCCCGGCCCGGCGCAGGCCGCCTCGGAGCATTGATTTTTTTTCCTTCCCGCCAATTCTCGGGAAGAGGAGGTGAACGATTCTTCTCGGCGGGCCGTGGTTCGGTTTTGCTGGCGAGACCTGCTGTGAATTGCCAGCGGGGAGCCTTATCGAAAGCGGTCGCGACCGCAGCTATCAAACTGGATTGATACGCGGGTCTGCTCCGGGACATTTTTCGAAGAAACAACGATGGCTGCGTCGAGTTCCGGCTCGTCTTCCGGTCGCCGCCGCCTCGACGTGTCGGCCGCGCCGATCAGCCGCGTTCCATCCACGGCGCGATGTCGGCGAGGTGCTCGCGCAGATAATGGCGAAACCAGATGGTGTAGCGCTCGGGGCGGCGTTCGAGATCGTCGATCAGGCCGGCGAGCGGGATCCATTTCCAGTCCGCCACCTCGGCGGGGTCGGGAGCCACCTCGCCTTCATAGGTGCCGCCGAACACATGCACGACCTCGTCCTCGATGTAGCCGTTCGAGACCGCGGCGCGGTATTGGGCGGTGAACAACGGCTTGAGGCTGCAGCGGATGCCCATTTCCTCCGCGAGCCGGCGATGCGCGGCGTCGTCGGTGGGCTCGCCCGGCCGGGGGTGGCTGCAGCATGCATTGGTCCACAATCCGCCGGAGTGATATTTCACCGCATTGCGCTGATGCAGCAGCATCTCGCCGGCGCGATTGCGCACCAGCGCCGAGATGGCGCGATGCTTCAGCCCGCGCCGATGGACCTCGATCTTCGACGCGACGCCCTGCGGGACGTCATCGGCGTCGACGAGAATGATCGGGTCATGATCGGTCGATCCTGACGGAATCGCGTTCAAGTGTCCTCCCGGCGTCGCGAGCGAGCGGGGCGATTATAAGACGCAAAACGCGGAATTGAACAGGCGACCGATGTCCCGCATTGCCGCGCAAGCACGGCTTGGTTAACCTCGGCGCGCCGGGTTTCGAAGACGGCGTCGAGGAAGACCGATGGAACTGAAATCGAAATCGCTGGCCCAGGAACGGTTCGGTACCTATGCCGCGACCTATGCGACGAGCCGCTCCCACGCCAAGGGCGGCAGCCTGCCGCGGCTGGTCGAGCTGCTGGCGCCGCAGCCGGACTGGCGTGCGCTCGACATCGCCACCGGCGCCGGCCATGTCGCCCTCGCGCTGGCGCCGCATGCCGGCCATGTGGTCGCCTCCGACCTGACGCCGCAGATGCTGGCGGTGGCGCGCGGCCTCGCCGCCGAGCGCAACATCGCCAACATCTCGTTTGCCGATCTGCGGGCCGAGGCGTTGCCGTTCGCCGACGGCACTTTCGATATCGTCACCTGCCGGATCGCGCCCCATCACTTCGACGACGTGCGCGCCTTCGTGACGGAAGTGGCGCGGGTGCTGCGGCCCGGCGGCCTGTTCGGCCTTTGCGAGAACGTCTCCCCCGATCCCGGCATCATGGCGGACGGCGCGGACGCCCTCGCCGCCGCCGCCGACGAGTACAACGCCTTCGAGAAGCACCGCGACCCCAGCCATGTGCGCTGCCTGACGCTCGCGGAATGGCGCGGTCTCGTCGCCGCTGCCGGCCTGCACGAGCGCCACGTGGAACTGCTCGACAAGCCGATGGTGCTGGGCCCCTGGGCCGACCAGCAGGGCGTCGGCGAGGCGATCAAGGCCGACCTGAAGTCGATGCTGCTCGCCGGCTCGCCCGCGTTCCGCGCCTTCGCGCGCCCGCGGGAGAACAAGGGCGACGTCGATTTCGTGCTGACCGAGGCGGTGATCATCGCGGTGAAGTGAGGCGGGCTGCCGCTCCACGCCGTCACCTGCGCGGTTTGCAGGACAAGCCCCGCGATGACGGAAGTCCCAGCGTCATCTCTGATCCGCCCCCACCGCGTCGCCGACACATGCGAACCCGTCCGCGCGCAGCTTCGCCGCGAGTTCGCGCTTGATGCGGCCGACCAGCGCCGGCCCGTGGAACACCAGCGCCGAATAGAGCTGCACCAGGGAGGCGCCGGCGCGGATCTTGGCATAGGCGTCGGCGCCGCTGGCGATGCCGCCGCAGCCGATGATGCGGGATGCGTGCCCCGCGTCAGCCGGTACATCGCGGCGAGGCAGGCGGTCGACGGCGCGAACAGCGGCCTGCCGGACAAGCCGCCCGGCGCGGAGCGCGTGCGGGCTCTTGAGGGTCGGCGGCCGCGCCACCGTGGTGTTGCCGATGATGAGGCCGTCGACGCCGGTCGCGAGCGCCACCTCGGCGATGTCGCGCAGTTCGCCCTCGTCGAGATCGGGGCCGACCTTGACCAGCAGCGGCGGCTGGCGCGGCAGCCGCGCTCGCGCGCCGCGCCTCGTGCACGCGCGCGAGCAGGTCCTCGATCTGGGCGCGCGCCTGCAGCGCCCGCAGCCCCGGCGTGTTCGGCGAGGAGATGTTGACGACGAGATAGTCGGCGAGACCCGCCACCGCCTCGATGCAGGCGATGTAGTCGGCGGCGCCGTCGGCGGTGTCGCGGTTCTTGCCGAGATTGGCGCCGACGATGCCGGCGCGCCCCGCTGCGGCGCGGCGTTTCGCGAGCCGCCCGGCGAACGGCGCGATGCCGCAGCTGTTGAAGCCGAACCGGTTGATCACCGCCTCGTCCTCGGCGAGGCGGTAGAGCCGCTGGCCGGAATTGCCGGGCTGCGGCCGCGGCGTCACCGTGCCCGCCTCGACGAAGCCGAAGCCGAGCGCCAGCATGGCGTCGCAGACCTCGGCATGCTTGTCGAAGCCGGCGGCGAGGCCGACCGGATTGGGGAAGGCGAGGTTCCACACCGTGGTCGCGAGGATCGGATCGTCGGGCTCGCGGCGGCCGCGCCGCGCGAGGCCGAGCTTGAGCGCCCGGATGGTCAGGCCGTGGGCGCGTTCGGGATCGAGACACGCGAGCGCCGGCCGCGCCAGCGCTGAACAGGACATCGGCCATCATGGGCGTCTCACGATCGGCGACACGATGGCCTCGATCCGCGGCCGCGATCGCGAACAGGCGGCGATCGCCGCCATGCTCGCCGATCAGCATCAGCCCGACCGGCGCCTCGCCGGGGCGGTGGCACGGCAGCGAAATGGCGCAGCGGTCGAGCATGTTGGCGACCGTCGGGTTGCGCAGCACCTGGAGGTTGACCTTGCGGTAGCGGTTCCTCGGCTTCGAGCGCGGCGAGCGGCGGCGCGACGACCGGCACCGTCGGCATCACCAGCGCGTCGTAATGCTCGCGGTGATCGCCGCGACGCGGCGGATCAGGTCGGCGCGGCCGCGGTTCAGTTCGATGTAATCGGCCGGCACCATGTCCCTGCCGCGCATGATGCGCATGAGCACGCGGGGATCGTAGAGCGCGCCCTTGGCTTCGATCAGCCTGCGGTGCCAGGCATAGGCTTCCGACGCCGCAAAGCCGCCGCGCCCATTGAGCGTCGCGATCTCCGCGAGTTCGCGCAGCGCAATATCGGTGATCGCGGCGCCCGCCTCGCTCAGCGCCGACAGCGCCGCCGCGTAGCTGCGCGCCACCGTTCGGTCGAGGCCGTCGAGCACCACCGCCTGCGGCGCCGCGAGCCGCAAGCCCCGCAGCGGAAAGGGTTCGATGTCGCCGGGCTCCTCGCCCGCCATGATGGCGTCGAGCGCGGCGCAGCAGGCGACGGTCGGCGCCAAGCGGCCCGACCGAATTGAGCGAGAACGACAGCGGCAGCACGCCGCCGAGCGGAATCCGCTTTGCCGTCGGCTTGTAGCCGACGATGCCGCACAGCGCCGCCGGAATGCGGCAGGAGCCGCCGGTGTCGGTGCCGAGCGCGCCGACCGCCATGCCGTCGGTCACCGACACCGCCGCGCCCGACGACGAGCCGCCGGGAATCCGGCCGGTGGCGCGGTCGTAAGGGATTGCGCGGCGTGTCGTAATGCGGATTGATGCCGAGGCCGGTGAACGCGAACTCGGTCATGTTGGTGCGGCCGATCGGGATCAGGCCGGCGGCGCGCAGGCGCGCCACCGCCACCGCGTCGGCCGCCGCGGGCGGCGCGTCGCGCAGCGCCACCGAGCCCGACATGGTGACGTCGCCGGCAACGTCGAACAGGTCCTTGACCGAGATCGGAATGCCGGCGAACGCGCGACGGCGCGGCGCCACGGCGGCGCAGGCGCGTCGATATGGTCGGCGGCGGCGCGCGCGCCATCGGCATGGACCTTGAGGAAGACGCGGCGGCCTTCGCCGGCGGGATCGGCGATCCGGGCAAGGCATTCCTCGACCAGGGACCGGCTCGATGCCCCGGCTTCCAGTTCGCGCGCCGACTGCGCCAGCGTCCGCATCGGGTCTTCTCCAATCGCGCCGCAGACATGCCCGACGCGGGCCCGGCGATCAATAGCCGCGGCGGTCGCACGCAGGCCGGTGGCAAGCCGGGCGCGCCTGGAGTAAGACCGCAAACTGCCTGGCGGATCGATTCCACGAAACCGATCGGCTGGGACGGGATTAACTCCACGGACCTCGTCCTGAGTTTTCCACCGGCGGGGCCGACCACTACGCACGAAACCGGTGCCATGAAGGCAACAACAGCGATATGGAGCGGCCCCGCGAACCGCTCACCTGTCAGCCGCCCCCACCGGATATTTATGTGAAATTAATTTCATTGACATTTAAGTTTACGCCGCCGTAATATCCATTGACTTTCCCGTCTGGCTGCAGGGCGGGAAATGGCCCCCGGAGGGAAAGCCTCTATCAACTTCAGTTTTCCTCCGGGGGTTTTTTGCGCCCCCGCACCAGCCCGCTCCACCACGGCGCCGCCGTTTATCCTGGCCAATCCGGGGTGCCCTGTGCGCTTGGCACATAATCGCCCGCCTATGTCCGCCACAGCTCCGTTGCAGAAGGCGGCTGCCCAGTAGCGATTGACGATATCCCTTCGCTCCCTCGCACAACAAACCCCGCCGCGGTCCCTGCCGCAGCACTCGCCGCGTCGCCGATGGTCCGCCTGATCACCGTAGCCGGCACCATTACAACAGCGGACTGAGCATCGAAGGCTATGTCTTCGATGGGGGAGAGCGTACACGCCACGGCCTCGCCCCCTGAGCGGCCGGCAAAGGTGCTGAGGATCGGCAGCCCCAGCGGTCCGATCATTTGCCGACGCCCAGACCGCAATCGGTCTGATAGACGCCCACCAGCGCGGTGCGCAGCACCTTGTCGCGCTTATAGGCCTCGATGATCGCGCTGCAATCAGCGATCTCGCGGTCATATTGCATCTTGTTGTGGTAGATGTTCGCGCGGCTGCGTCGGGCGTACAACAATTCGAGCGGAGTACAGCCGGTTCGGATCGATTTCGGCCAGCTGGATCGCCTTCGAGAGGTCGGCCAGAGCGAGTTCGGTCGCGCCCCGGTACAGATTGGCCATGGCGCGGCCGCGCAGCGCCGGGCCGTAATTGGGGTCACGCTTGATCGCAGCCGAAAAATCGGCAATGGCGCGGTCGGTCTCCCCGAGCTTGAACAGTACCTGGCCGCGTTCGGTATAGCCGCCGGGATAGATCGGGTCGATGCGGACCGCCTCGGTGAAATCGCGCACCGCCTTTTCGAGGTCATCGGCGGTTGCGGCCTTCTTGCCGGCCTCGATCAGCGCGGCGACTTTCGGAGCAGGAGTGCGCAGCGGAGGGAGGGTGACCGCGAGCGCCGCCCGGTCATCCGGGATCGCCGCCAGCGAATTGGCGGCGGCCGGTGTGTATGGCGCTACCTTGGGTTCGGCGGGCGGGGCCTCTGGCGCACCATCGATCACCGCCGACGCCGTTGGAGCGGCTTTGAGCACGTCCGCGTAGCCCGAAAACCATTTGGGAAGCACGTTGGCATTGCTCGTGGCCGGGCCGGCCGATAACGCGGCCGGGGGCGCAGGCGGTGGGGCGAGCGTCGCGACCGCATTGGCCTGCGACGGCGGAGCGTACACCCCGTTGCGGCCACGCGATGACGCGGTGACGCGCGCCGGCGCGGTTCCCGCCGACGCCAGCGGTTCAATGGGGGCGGCGACCCGCTCCTCATGCTTGCCCGCGACCGGCGGCGCCGACGCGCCCAACCAGGTGTCGACGTGCTCCAGAAATTGTGCCGTCCGCACGCTCACGGTGCTCTGAAAGCCGGTGTTGGTATCGAGCAGGTAGAAGGTTGTGACCAGCAACGCGGTGATCGGCAGGCCGGCGGCGAGCCAGACCGGGGAAAAGATCGCCCCGGCGATGAACCGAAGCGGAGACGCTAGGATATAGAAAACCGGCCGCAGGCCGAGCACGATCATCAGCGAGGTGAAGGCCTGCGCCACTTCGCCAACCGCCGTGCCGAACGAGTGCGCGGCGTCACGGACCGTGGGCTCAGCCTCTTCTTCTACCTCGGCGGGCTCCTCTTCGGGTGCGGCCCGCTCGGCGCGGGTTTGCCGTTCGATCGTTCTGATCGTCCGGTCGAGGGCGAGCTTCTCCAGCTCGATGATCGGCTCGGGCAGCCGCATCAGCTGGAGGTGCCGGTGCACCACCCCGCGGGCCTCGGCATAGACATCGCGGCGGGCATCGGGGGTGTTGTCGGCAAGCCCTGCGACCGCGTTAGCCACGATGGAACGATAGTCGATCGTAACCCATCGCGCCGCAGCAACGATCTTGCTCCTGCGCTCCTCAGAGCCGTCCGGCGGATCAACCGTCATCGTTGCACTAAGGGCGTCCGTTGCCCACACCGTTTGCGCCTGGCTGAGTGCATTCGCGTTCACCCCGGTCGCCATCCTCAACAAAAACTGTAGCCCAACAAAGGGGCAAAATCACGGGTCCGCTCCCAGCGCCGCCTTGTATTTGGGACCAGGCGCCGAAGGTGACCGACTTGGCGACATCGGCCCGCCCGAGCGTCACGGTGAAGAGAAGCGCAGTGCCGACACGGTGGCCTTGCGCTTTATTTTGCCGCGTGGGCACGGCGGTAGGCGTCGGCTCTTTGCTCTTTCCCGGTGTGCGAACGCAGAAGCTTCGCCAACCGCTGATGTGGATCTACCAACTTCGGCCGCTGCCGAGGCGTGCAGGGGCTCCGTCATTCGGTGTACATCTGCGCCGATGGATATAATTCCCTCGCTGCTCGCGCCATCTGCACAATTCCCGCCTCCCCGCCCCAAAAGAAGATCGCGGGCGGCGCCTTGCGCACAATCGGTCGCCACCCCCCTTTCGCCTCGAGCGACGCTGACGCGGCTGCATCTCGCCGCCGCAAACCATCCCCCTTCGCCCTCTGCAGGCGCTACGATCGAGTGCGACATACCAGACCGAAACTCCACAAAAAATGACGACACCAACTTTCTCAGCTCGGAACTACGATGTGATCCGGCGGCAAACCAGCCTGATAACACTCGTACATGGCCCGATATGCAGCTTCTATATGCTTCGTATAGAGCGCCGTATTAAACAACGGCGCTCTGAGGCGGTTTTTTGCCAGCTCACCTTTGATTATCTGCAGCCTTTCATGGCTGGTCGCTAACTCCACCGCCATTTGCTGGTAAGCGTCTAACGTCGTCGTAACGAGCTCCGGTAACCCGACCGCCCTCAATAAACTCGCAGCGACTCTGCCCGCGAACGTTTCGCCAGCGCAGGTTAACACGGGTACACCGGCCCATAGCGCATCGCTCGCGGTCGTATGAGCATTACAGGGCACAGTATCCAAACAAAGATCTGCCAATTTATGACGCGCCAGGTGTTCGGGCAGCGGTATCCGCCCCGAAAAAACCAGGCGCTCTCCATCAACACCTCGTCTCGAAGCCTCTTTCCTTAAGTTTTCTGCTGCGAACACATTGTCTTGTAAAAGCCATAACACACTGCCCTCGACCCGGGCAAGTATTCGCATCCAGCAGTCAAACAAATCCGGTGTAATTTTATAATTATTATTGAAACAACAAAACACGAACCCCCGTGATGGCAGGCCCAGGTCGGCCGGATTGACCGTATTATCTGATATGATGCGTCGACTGTCATTTACTTGATAGGTATTGGGCATGACGACAATCTTTTCCGAATAAAATTTCCTGCATTCATCCGGAATTACGGTGCGATCTGCAATAATGTAATCTATATAACTGGCACCCATCGTCCCCGGATAGCCGATATAGTTTACCTGAATTGGCGCGGGGCGCCGAGCGAAGACGTTGGTGCGCGCGTCTCGTGTGAAACCCTTCAAATCGATCAATATATCAATTTCCAGCCCTCTTATGCGCGAAACAATCTCTTCATCGCTCAGCGCTCTGGCGTCGACAAAATGTTCAAAGCAGTGCCTCAAGCGCCGCCTCATTTCAGAATTGTCATCGGGTCCAATCGATATCGCGGTTATCTCAAATCGCGACTTATCGTGACTTTCGAACATACCAGCCATGAGACACGCGGTCGCATGTTGATGAAAGTCAGCAGACATATAAGCGACACGAATTCTGTCGTGTATGTAGCGTTCGCCGAGCCAAACAGGATTTTGAGATGGAGCAAATTTCTCCGCGACCCACAAGTTGGCGCATTGGAGTTGATCTTCAGGAGATGACGAAATTGCGAGGAAGGTGAATGGGTCGGTATTTGTCTTCTTTGCTGATACCGACGAAGTCAAATGCTCGCATTCGGCCTTGAAATTACTCCAATCACATAGATGCATTTTTGCACGGAGCCGCGCGCCTTCTGCGCTAATCAAATCGGGTTTGAGCGCCAGTGCCCGATTATAAGCAGCAAAGGCGTCATCGTAGCGCTCGAGCTCAATAAAAAGAGTGCCGCGACCGAACCAAGCCGTTTCTAAGTTCGGCTTGAGGGCCAGCGCGTTGTCATAGGCGGCAAAAGCGTCATCGTAGCGTTTGAGTTCGCCGAAAAGATTGCCGCGGCCGAGCCAAGCGTTTTCCAAGCCGGGCTCGAGGACTAGCGCCTTGTCATAGGCAGCCAGGGCGTCGTCGTAGCGCTTGAGTTCAAGGAAAATATTGCCGCGACCGAGCCAAGCGTGTTCCAAGTTTGGCTCGAGCGCCAGCGCCTCGTCATAAGCGGCAAGGGCGTCACCGTAGCGTTTGAGCTGACCGAAGAGATTGCCGCGACCGAGCCAAGCGTTTTCCAAGTCCGGCTTGAGGGCTAGCGCCTCGTCATAAGCGGCCAGGGCGTCGTCATGGCGCTTGAGTTCGAGGAAAACATTGCCGCGACCGAGCCAAGCGTGTTCTAAGTCCGGCTTGAGCGCCAGCGCCCTGTCATAAGCGGCCAGGGCGTCGTCGTGGCGCTTGAGTTCGAGAAAAACATTGCCGCGACCACAATATGCACCTGCGTAACTAGGATGAAGTGCGATCGCTTTGTCGTAGTCGCGAAGAGCAGAATCGAAGCTCTTTTGCATGAATAGCGTGTTTGCGCGGTTGTAAAATACCATCGGGACACCAGGACCGAGAGCAACCGCGGTGTTGTGGCTTGCGAGCGATTCCTCCAATCGCCCGAGTTCCATTAAGCTGATGCCGCGATCGCAATACACTGGTCCATAGTTCTTGAAAAGTGTCAGCGCCTTGTCGAACTGGTCGATGGATTCTTGATATCTCCTTTGTTTGGCGAGAAACAATCCATAGTTATGGAATAATGGCGGAAAATGAGAGTCGATCAACAAGGCCGCCAAAAAGAACTGCTCGGCGTCCAATAGTTTTCCATTCTCCGAACATGCGATCCCGAGCATATGGAGTGCATCGAAGTTGCGTGCATCATTTAAAATGATATTCCGAAAAAGAGCTTCCGCTTCGTCAAATCGCCCATTTTGGAGCGCTTCCTGTGCTTGATTAAATAAATGCATCAGAGATCCTTTGAAGTGTCTAAGCTAGACTTCGCTAGTATCGCGTTTTATTTTCGCGCACCACCCTTCCCGGCCGTCGAGCATTTAAATCAAGGTCATGGTGCTGTCGGTACTCGAGCTGAATGCCTTGCAAACAGCTTAACATCGAGTAGATTAGCGCGGGCTGCGGTAATTCGTCCAGCCGCAATCATGCACCACGCCGCCGAGGAGGCCCTGGTTTCGATGGAAGATTCGATCGCTTCGGCTCCGGACCGGCCCCAGTGCCGCATGTCGCGAGGAAAGGCGGGCGCGGACTATGAGCCGGCCGGCCGCGCGATCGAACATGCCCGCGGTCATGCGTCCCGTCGCGGTCTTACCAACCGTGCGACGGGGCGGTAAATTCCTGCCGGTCGGCGCATGATATTGATATGGTGTGCGGCAAAACCGATGGTTCTGTTCTGTGCGGCTGAGACGCGCCCTCCAACCGACAGCCGGGCGCGTCGGTTCGCACAAGTCAATCGTTGCGCCAAGTCAATCGTTGCGCCAAGTCAATCGTTGCGCCAAGTCAATCGTTGCACGAGGAGAGGTCCGAATGAGCCCGGCAAGAGCGGTGGCGGCCATGGCCCTGATTGCGATGGCGGAACTGGCGGGCGCGTCGGGTGCCGCCGCCCAAGCCTATCCGACCCGTCCCATCACCATCATCGTGCCGTTCGCGGCGGGCGGTCCGACCGATGTGCTGTCGCGCGTGCTCGGCGAGCGCATCCGTGCCGCGCTCGGCCAGCCGGTGCTGATCGAGAACGTCACCGGGGCCGGCGGCTCGATCGGGGTCGGCCGGGTCGTTGCGGCGGCGCCGGACGGCTACACTGTCAGCATCGGCCATGTCGGAACCCATGTCGCCAATGGCGCGATCTATCCCCTGAAATACGATCTCCTCAACGACCTCGACCCGGTCGCCCGGCTGCCCAGCAATCCCATGATCGTGGTCACGCGCAAGAATTTTCCCGCCGCCAGCCTCAAGGAGGTGATCGAACGGCTCAAGGCAAATCCCGGCAAGATTTCGGCCGGCACGGCGGGCGCGGGCTCGGCCTCCCACATTGCCGGGCTGTTGCTGCAAAGCCTGACCGGCGCTCGGCTGTCGTTCGTGCCGTATCGCGGTACCGGCCCCGCCTTGCAGGACCTGGTCGCCGGCCAGATCGACATGATCATCGACCAGGCCTCGAACTCCCTGCCGCAGATCCGGCAGGGCAGCATCAGGGCCTGGGCGGTGACCGCGAACGAGCGGATGGCCTCCGCTCCGGAGATTCCGACGGTGGCCGAAACCGGTCTGCCGGAGCTTCAGATGGAGGTCTGGAGCGGCATGTGGGTGCCCCACGGCACGCCGCGCGCGATCGTGGACAAGCTCAACGCCGCGGTGGTGGGCGCGCTCGCCGATCCGGCGGTGGGCGACAAGCTCGCGGGCCTCGGCCTCGACGGGCCGCCCGCCGACCAGCGGACGCCCGGGGCGCTCGGCGCCTTTCAGCGGGCGGAGGCGGCGAAATGGTGGCCCATCATCAAGGCCGCGAACGTCGCCGCGGAGTGACGGCCGGACAGATTCCCCTGTTACGCCGGGTTCTATCGCGTTATCGAGAGGCCCCTCGTTCCGGTCCGCCCGACATTCATGAACACAGACGATAAGCATTTCCGCTTCATCGGCCGGCCGCTCCCCCGCAAGGAGGACGCCCGGCTGACGACCGGCGCCGGCCGTTTCACCGATGATTTCAACGCTCCCGGCCAGGGCTATCTGGCGATGGTGCGGTCGCCCCATCCGCATGCCCGGATTCGCGGCGTCGATGCCGCCCGCGCCCGCGCCATGCCCGGCGTGCTCGGCGTGTTCACCGGTGCCGACTGCCTCGCCGACGGGCTCAGGCCAATTCCCCACGATCCCCTGCCCAAGACCAAATACGACATGAAGCTGCATGCGCCCGGCGGCGGCGAAGTGTTCATCGGTCCGCATCTGCTGCTTCCCGCCGACAAGGCCCGCCATGTCGGCGAGGCCGTCGCCATGGTGGTGGCGGCAACGCAGGCGCAGGCGCTCGACGCCGCCGAGGCCGTCGCGGTCGACTACGAAGTGCTCCCGTTCGTGCTGCATTCCGAGGACGCCATGAAGCCGGGCGCGCCGCCGGTATGGGACGAGGTGCCCGGCAACGTGCCCATCGACACGGCGTTCGGCGACCGCGAGGCGACCGAGCGCGCCTTTGCCGCCGCCGATCATGTGGTCGCCATGGACTTCCATGTCGACCGCGTCACCGGGGTGCCGCTCGAGCTGCGTTCCGCGCTCGCCGAATACGACGCGGCGAGCGGCCGCTACACCCTGCATGCCGGCAGCGGCGGCGCGGTGCGGCAAAAGAACGAGCTTGCAACCGTGCTCGGCGTCGCGCCGGACCGGCTGCGCGTTCTTTCCTACGATGTCGGCGGCAATTTCGGCACCCGCAACCGCGTCTTCGTCGAGTTCGGCCTCGCCTTGTGGGCCGCGGCCAAGCTGCGCCGCCCGGTGAAGTACACCGCGACGCGCTCCGAGGCGTTCCTGAGCGACTACCAGGGCCGCGACCTCGTCACCAGGGTCGCACTCGCCTTGCGCAAGGACGGCCGCTTCCTCGCCATGCGCGCGACCAATATCAGCAATGTCGGCGCGCGCTGCGTGTCGTTGTCGCCGCTCTCCAAGGGCGCCGGGCTGATCACCGGCTCCTACGACATCCCCGCCGCGAGCCTGCGCGCGGTCGCGGTGTTCACCAACACCATGCCGACCCAGGCCTATCGCAGCTCGGGGCGGCCCGAAGTGACCTTCGCCATCGAGCGGCTGATCGACATCGCGGCGGCGCAGCTCGGCTTCGACCGCATCGCGCTGCGGCGCAAGAACCTGGTGCGGCCGAATCGCATGCCCTACCGCAACGCCGTCGGCATGCTCTATGACAGCGGCCGCTACGAGGAGAACATGGACGCGGCGATCGAGATCGCCGACTGGAAGGGGTTTCCGGCGCGCCGCCGCGACGCCCGGCGCCGCGGCAGGCTGCTCGGCCGCGGCCTCGCCAATTACGTGGAATCCTCCATCGGCGCGCCGAAGGAACAGGCGCAGATCCGGGTGCGCCCGGACGGCCGCGTCGATGTGGTGATCGGCACCCAGCCGGCCGGGCAGGGCCACGAGACGAGCTTCGCCCAGGTGATCTCGGACCTGCTCGCCGTGCCGGTCGAGAAGGTCGACATCATCCTCGGCGACACCGACGTGGTGCGGGTCGGCGGCGGGTCGCATTCGGGCCGCTCGATGCGGCACGCCGCGACGGTATTCTCCAAGGCCGCCGCCGACCTGATCGACAAGGGCCGGCGCATCGCCGCCGCGGTGCTGGCGGCGCCGGTCGACCATGTCGCGTTCGCGGACGGCCGCTTCGTCGCCCGCGAGACCAACCGCAGCTTCGACGTGTTCGAGCTCGCCGCCGAGGCGGCGAACCTGCGGCTGCCCGGCGATCTCGCCGACGGGCTTTCCGTCGTCACCGACAACGAGATGCACGATCCGGTGTTTCCCAACGGCTGCGCCACCTGCGAGGTCGAGGTCGACCCCGACACCGGCGCGGTCGAGATCACCCGTTACGCCTGCATCGACGATGTCGGGCGCTGCATCAATCCGCTCATCGTCGACGGCCAGACCCACGGCGCCATCGTGCAGGGCATCGGCCAGGCGATGTGGGAACTGGTCTATCTCGATCCGGATTCCGGCCAGCCTTTGACCGGCTCGCTGATGGACTACGGCATGCCGCGCGCCGACGTGCTGCCGTCCTTCACCACGCGCATCGCCGAGGTGCTGTCGCCGACCAATCCGCTCGGCATCAAGGCCGGCGGCGAGGGCGGCACCACCGCGGCGCCCGCGGTCATCGTCAGCGGCATCGTCGACGCGCTGCGCGACTACGGCATACGCGACATCCGGATGCCGGCGACCTCCTATCGGGTGTGGAAACTGATCGCCGACGCCAAGGCGCGCGAGGGGCGGCCGGTGAGGTGATCATGCAGAACGTCCGCGCCGCCATCATTCCGGTCACCGATTTCCAGCAGAACTGCACGCTGCATGTGGTGCCCGCAGACCATGCGTGCCGTGGTCGTCGATCCCGGCGGCGATCTGCCGCGCATCCGCCGGGCGATCGCCGAAGCCGAGGTGACCGTGGAGAAGATCTGGCTCACCCATGGCCACATCGACCATGCCGGCGCCGCCGCGGAACTTCGCCAGGAACTCGGCGTGCCCATCGAAGGCCCGCACCGGGCCGAGGAATTCCTGCTCGGGCACATCGCGGCGAGCGGGCTGAAATTCGGGATGTTCAGCGCCCGCAACGTCATGCCCGATCGCTGGCTCGACGACGGCGATGCGGTCGCGATCGGTGCGCTCACATTCGCGGTGCTGCATTGCCCCGGCCACTCGCCAGGCAGCGTCGCCTTCTTCAACGCGGCGGAGCGCTTCGCCATCGTCGGCGACGTGCTGTTTTCCGGCTCGATCGGCCGCAGCGACCTGCCGGGCGGCGACCATGCGGCGCTGCTCCGGTCGATCAAAGAACAAGCTGATCCCGCTCGGCGACGACGTGAGCTTCATCTGCGGCCACGGGCCGGCGAGCACCATCGGCCGCGAGCGGGCGAGCAATCCGTTCCTGAAATGAGCGCTCCCGAAATGAGCGTCCCCGGAAAGAGCCGGCCGACGTTTACCGATCGTACATAATGTCCCCATAACCTCTCGGAAAATTTTAGCCATCCCGGGGGACCACATGAAAACAGTCATAGCGGCCGGATTGGCCCTATCGCTCGCCGCCGCGCCGATCCAGGCGCGCGCCGACGGCGGGCAGATCGCGGCGGGCATCATCGGCGGTCTCGCCGCCGGGGCGATCATCGGCTCGATGGTGCGGCCGCCGCCGCCCGTCTATTACGCGCCGGCGCCGGTCTACGCCGCTCCGCCGCCGGTCTATGTGGCGCCGCCGCCCACCTGCTATTTCGCGCCCGGCGCCCCGGTATGGGACCAGTGGCGCGGCATCTGGGTCAGGCCGCAGGTCCGGGTCTGCAATTAGCAGGAAGCGTGGGGCGGCTCTCTTGACGCCGCTCGGCGGCACGGCGGAATACGCTAATCCGCCCTGCGGGCTGACTGCATCGCCGGAGAATGGTCCCGCAGCCGATCGCGCAAGGTCTTCAGCCCCCCTGCAGAGGTCGGAACCATTGTCATCTTTTCCGTGCGAGCAAATGTGCTTGCCGGCGCTGTTCAGATTGCCGTCGAGACCCGTCCGACGAGCCACGCGGCGACCGCCCGGCCTGCGCCCGTGAAGAAACCTACACAGAATCAGACGCCATCTGGCAAAGGTTGATGGTGGAGGGCATACGCAATTCTCCGGCAGTTACGGAGGCAACCTGCGATCGCGCCGCGAATTAACGCTGCTTCAGGCTTGAAGTGCTCGATATTCTGTCTCTCAGATCAAAGCCGACCCATGACAAGCAGTACCACGAGGACGATCAGGATAGATGCCGATGACACCAATGCCGCCGTGACCGTAGCCGTAGCCGTAGCCACCGAAGCGGCCACTGAAGCCACCAAGCAAAAAGATGACGAGGAGGATGACGAGTATGAGTCCGATCGACATTATCTTTCTCCCGTTGTAGCACCTAAGCGAACATTAAGCCTCTTCGCACTTCGACTGCGAAGCCCCCGATGGGCATTTTACTGATTACATCCCATCGACGGCGCCATCGTAAATTGCAAAACCACTTATTCCCGATGGAGATAAGCTCCGACAAACTACCATCGACCTCGCCTGTTGACGAGCCTGAGAATAACCAGAAGTAAAATTGCGCCGATGGTTGCCGCGATAATCGCGGCTACAATACCGGAGCCAAGATGAATCCCGAGCCGGGGCAACAGCCAATCACCGATAAAAGCCCCGATGACGCCGATGCAAAGGTCGGCCACCAGACCGAATCCGGTACCTCTCACAATCTGTCCGGCAAGCCAACCCGCGATCAATCCCACCAGTAAAATGACGAGCAGACTTTCTCCAGACATGATTATTCTCCGATAGTGACAGCCGGAAAGCGAGAGAACTGCGCCTTACAGAGCTGAGAAAATATTGCTCCAGGCGCTCGTGATCGAGCGCTTAGAACTTGATTTGCCGCAATTCGCCGCCTCCGGTGCACCCGACGATCGGTGACAGGGGCATCAATCCGACGACCATGCTGGGCGTGCGCCGAAGCAGTTGAGGTGCCAGCTCTTACCGCCAGTAAGGCGGCGATGGCGCTTGCGGTGAGCACGTTTCGAAGGACACGTCGGTTGTGTGACAGTCGATGGTTCAATAAAAGTCTCCTTCTACGGTGTTGGAGGCAGAATCTCACCGAGTGACCAGGAACGATGCAATGGCTGACCGACGGCGTCTGTATAGAATTGCTCACGCCACCATCGTTCGATCGTGTGTGCAATATTGAACAGACAGCCGCCGTCGGTTGGCTAGCCTGAACCAGAGTGTGCGGTGCCGGGCCACGTCCGATCACGCTGCACTCGATAACGCCGTCGATGTGCGTGGTCAAAAGTGGGCGCTTGTACTTCGCGCGCCGACGAACGGTGACCGGAGTCCCCATAGTCCAGGAGCGCGCGATGCATGGGTCAAAATTGAAAAGCCATGCAGTCCCGCTCGTCTCAGACCACGAACGCATCTGGAACGTCTCACAGGACCTTCTTATTGTGGCCGATCCGAGCGGTAAACTTTTGAGCATAAATCCGGCTTGGACTGCTACGCTTGGTTGGTCCGAAGAAGACCTGCTCGGCAACACCTTCGAGTGGCTGTGCCACCCCGATGACCGGGCGAAAACTCAGATGGAGCTGGCCCGGCTGGCGGAGGGTCAAAAAACGCCGCCTTTTGATAATCGCTTCCTTCGCAAAAACGGCACCTACTGCTGGCTGTCTTGGCGAGCTGTGACCGACAACGGTCACGTATACGCGGTGGCGCGCGACGTCACCGACCTCAAGAACGCCGAAGAGCAGTTGAGGGCGTCGCGCCACGAACTGGCACAGGTCAGCCGCCAGATGACTGTGGGGGCGATGACGGCTTCAATCGCACATGAGGTCAACCAGCCATTGGCGGCCATCGTAACGAATGCCAATGCCGGCTTGCGGTGGCTTGCAAGACCAGAGCCTGATTTTGAGGAGGTTTGTTCTCTTCTCAAGCGGATCGTCAGTGACGGACATCGAGCCGGCGAGGTGATCGCGAGTATCCGCTCTATGTTCGGAAAGGACCGCCGCGAAACGAGCCCCGTGAATGTGAACGATCTCGTCGTCGAAGTTTTGACGCTCGTTCAGGTGGAATTGGAGAGCCACCATGTGCTGCTGCAAAGTGACATGCAGGATGGGCTTCCGCGCGTGATGGCGGAGCGGGTGCAACTGCAGCAGGTTCTCCTCAATCTGATCATGAATGCTGTCGACGCAATGAGTTCAATCACCGGTCACAAGCGAGTCTTGGCGATAAAGACAGGGGTTTGTGAATTCAACGAAATTCTTTTAACTGTGGAAGACGCGGGTACTGGAATTGATCCCGCCCACATAAATAATATCTTTGATGCTTTCTTTACTACAAAAGCCAACGGCATGGGGATGGGACTATCGATCTGTCGCTCGATCGTCGAATCTCATGGCGGAAAGCTTTGGGCATCGGCCCGCAGCCCGAATGGATCGATGTTTTGCGTGAAATTGCCGAGCATCGCCTCCGAATGACGAGGGCGCAACGGCGGGACCAAGCAGTCACTACGCTATGCATATAATTGCTCACCGCCCCAGACGGTAGAGGCACCCACAAATTGACAGGGAAGGGCCCACTCGTCAGCGGCGGTCCTTGCCAGTTGTCTCGCCTCCGATTGGGGGTTTGTCGTACAAAACGACATTCAATAACGAATTATTGACCTCCAGAATTCCGTTATACTTTATAAAGCCCAACTTGCGGAATTTGTTCATGAAAAAGCTCACGCGCGCGCGCGTCGTTCCGATCATCTCCGCCAGCGTTTCCTGGCTGATCTTTCCCACAATCGGCTCCGGCCGCGACGCCGAGATCATTGCCGCCGCCAGGCTCGCCCATGCCCACGAGTTCATCGAGGATCTCGAGGACTGGCGGGGACGGCGCGGCTACGACGCCCAGGTCGGCGAGCGTGGCGTCAAGCTGTCGGGCGGCCAGCGTCAGCGCGTCGCCATCGCCCGGGTCATCCTCAAGAACGCGCCTATCCTGGTGCTGGACGAGGCGACCTCGGCGCTGGACAGCGAGGTCGAGGGCGCGATCCAGGCGAGCCTCGACACCCTGATGGCCGGCAAGACCGTGATCGCCATCGCCCACCGGCTCTCCACCATCGCGCGGATGGACCGGCTGGTCATTCTCGATCACGGCCACATCGTCGAGCAGGGCTCCCATGACGAATTGCTGCGCGCCGGCGGCCATTACGCGATGCTGTGGCGGCGGCAATCCGGCGGCTTCATCGATTCGGAGCCGGCCACGGTGCCGACGGCCGCCGAATAGGCGTGCGGGAATAAAACCGCCATGGCGGCAGTCTCTTCGGCATGCTGCGAGCGCCGACATGGGAAGCGGTTCCGATCCGGCCGGCGCCAGTGCCGGCAGACGGCGTGCGGACGTTTCCCCGCGCGGGGCGGCGCGGCGGCGACGTAACCGGATCAGGAGGCGCGGTGAGCCGGGCGGACGACAGGCGTTTTGCCGATGTGGTGCTGCCCCACCTCGACGACGCCTATGCGCTGGCGCGCTGGGTGGTGGGAAACCGCGCCGACGCCGAGGACGTGGTGCAGGAGGCCTGCCTGCGGGCGCTGCGCGGGATTTCCGGGTTTTCGGGCGCGAACAGCCGGGCGTGGACGCTCGCCATCGTGCGCAACGCCGCTCATGACTGGCTGCGCAAGAACCGCCCGGCCGCCATCGTTGCGGTCGACGACCTCGAAAAGGTCGAGCGCCTGCAGGCGCGCGGGGACGCAGCGGTGTCGCCGCCGCCGGACGATCCCGAGACGGCGCTGATTGCGCGGGCCGAAGAGTTGGCGCTCCAGGCGGCGATCGAGGGATTGCCGACGGCGTTCCGCGAAACCCTGGTGCTGCGCGACGTGCAGGGCCTCGGCTATCGCGAGATCGCCGAGATTACCGGCGTGCCGATCGGCACCGTGATGTCGCGGCTCGCGCGCGCCCGCGATCGCCTGATCGAGACATTGGGAGCAAACAAGTGACCCCCGCGCACGACGATCGCCTGTGGCTCAACGCCTATATCGACGGCGAGCTCGATCCCGCCCATGCGCTGGAATTCGAGCAGCGCCTGGCCGCAGATCCCGCGCTCGCTGCCGCCCACGCGCGCATGACGGCGCTGCGGGGCGCGATCCGGGACCGCGTGCCGCGCGAGCGGGCGAGCCCGCTGCTGCGCCGTCGCGTCGCGGCGCTGGCGCGGCCGCGGCCGGCGCCGGGCTGGCGCGCACTGGCGGCCTCGGTGGCCGCGGCCTTCGTGGCGGGAAGCGCGCTGACCTACATCGCGCTCGGCCGCGGCGGTAGCGCGCCGGTGGCGCAGGACGTGGTCGCCAGCCACATGCGCGCATTGATGGCGAGCCAGCCGATCGAGGTCGCCTCGTCGGACCGGCACACCGTGAAGCCGTGGTTCAACGGCAAGCTGCCGGAGTCGCCCCGGGTGGTCGATCTCGCCGCCCAGGGCTTTCCGCTGGTCGGCGGCCGCATCGACGTGATCGGCCTCACCCCGGCGCCGACCCTGGTCTACCGCCGCCGCCTGCACGTGATCAGCCTCACGGCGCTGCCGTCGAAGCTCGGCGCCGCCCGGCCGCGCGCCATCGACGGCTACAACATCGTGGACTGGACCGACGGCAACCTCACCTATTGGGCGGTCTCCGATCTCAGTGCCCCCGAGCTCGAAGAGTTCGCCCGCGCCTTCCGGGCGGGCGAGGCGGAGCCGTAAGAGGCCGTCAGTCCGGGGCGGCGCCGTCTCGCGATGTGTGAATCCGATAGCCGCGCGCGAGGGGAGGTGCTTACCGTACCACCGCGGGGCGACGCGCGCCCGATTAAGAGGTACTAAAATACCGCACGCCGCGCCCCGTGCAAGTGATTCTACTTTGCATGGGGTTGTTTTTCGAAAATCGAGCGCTCCCTCGCCTGTCCCGGGCCGGATCGCCTTGTGACACAGGGGTGTTAATGCGTCTTCGACACTCAACGGAAAGGAATCCCATGGTCCTCGAAATCGCCCAGATCGACGTCAAGCCCGGCATGGAAGCAGAGTTCGAAGCAGGCGTCGCCAAGGCAGCGCCGCTGTTCCGGCGCGCCACGGGCTGCACGGCGATGGCGCTGCAGCGCTCGGTCGAGAAGCCGGCGCGCTACCGCCTGTTCGTGCAGTGGGCGACGGTGGAGAACCATACCGTCGATTTCCGTAACTCGACGGACTTCCTCGAATGGCGCAAGCTGGTCGGCCACTGCTTCGCCTCACCGCCTGAGGTCGAGCACGTCCGCGAGGTCGTGAAGGGGTTCTGAACCCGCAACCGCGCGCGCCGCCCGCGCCCTTTTCCCGCCACACGCCCCGTTCCATATTGTCGCCGTGATGGCACCGCCTCCCGACCAGCCCAATCGGCCGCCCAAGAAGGCCAAGGACCCCGCCCGGCCGACCCGCGCCAAGGCGGCGCGGCCGGAGTTGCCGCCGATCGCGCCGGCGCTGGCCGACCTGCTCAACCCCGCCATCAATCGCGGCGAGGCCGGGGTCGGCTCCCAGACCGGCCAGCGACGATCCGAGGTCGGGCCTGCAGCCGCCGGCCGACAATTCGCGCGACCGGCGCAACGACTTTGCCGAAGCGCACCGGCCCGGGCCTCGACGCCCGGCGGCTTCCAGGAGCGGCCGCAGTCCGGCTATGTGGCGAAGTCGCCGCTGCACGCGCCGTCGCAGCCGGGCCGTCATGCCCGGCGAGATCGATCCCGACCTCGCCAAGGCGCTGGGGCTCGTCGACGACGATGAGATCCGCGCCGGAGGCCGACGACGTGGCCGCTGCCGAGAAGCGCCGCCTGCTGGCGCTGCCGCGCGTCATTCCCATGCCTGGGGAGGGCGACGAAAGCGGTGTCGCCGCCACCGCCCAGGCGCTCGAAGCGCTGCTGCGCGAGGGCCGGCCCGAGTTCAAGGAGCAGCCCTGGGTTCCGCACCGGCCGCCGCGTCCGGACAAGACCGAGGGCGGCCAGCGGTTCGTCATCAAGTCCGATTTCGAGCCCAAGGGCGACCAGCCGCAGGCGATCGCCGAGCTGGTCGAAGGCATCAAGCGCCACGACCGCACCCAGGTGCTGCTCGGCGTCACCGGCTCCGGCAAGACCTTCACCATGGCGAAGGTGATCGAGGCGACCCAGCGCCCGGCCCTGATCCTCGCGCCCAACAAGACGCTCGCCGCCCAGCTCTACGGCGAGTTCAGGAGCTTCTTCCCCGACAACGCGGTCGAGTATTTCGTCTCCTATTACGACTACTACCAGCCCGAGGCCTACGTCCCGCGCACCGACACCTATATCGAGAAGGAATCCTCCATCAACGAGCAGATCGACCGCATGCGCCACTCGGCGACGCGCGCGCTGCTCGAGCGCGACGACGTGATCATCGTCGCCTCGGTGTCGTGCATCTACGGCATCGGCTCGGTCGAGACCTATACGGCGATGACCTTCGCCCTCAAGCAGGGCGAGCGCATCGACCAGCGCCGCCTGATCGCCGACCTGGTGGCGCTGCAGTACAAGCGCACGCTGCGGCGATTTCGCCCGCGGCACCTTCCGGGTGCGCGGCGACATCGTCGACATCTTCCCGGCCCACTACGAGGACCGCGCCTGGCGGGTCAACCTGTTCGGCGACGAGGTCGAGTCGATCGAGGAGTTCGATCCGCTCACCGGGCACAAGACCGACGAGCTGAAATTCGTCAAGATCTACGCCAATTCGCACTACGTGACGCCGCGCCCGACGCTGCTGCAGGCGATCGCCGGCATCAAGCAGGAGCTGCGCTGGCGGCTCGACCAGCTCAACGCCACCGGCCGTCTCCTGGAGGCGCAGCGGCTCGAGCAGCGCACCGTGTACGACCTCGAAATGATGGAGGCGACCGGCAGCTGCGCCGGCATCGAGAACTATTCGCGCTATCTCACCGGCCGCCGCCCCGGCGAGCCGCCGCCGACCCTGTTCGAATACGTGCCCGACAATGCGCTGGTGTTCGTCGACGAGAGCCACGTCACCGTGCCGCAGCTCGGCGGCATGTATCGCGGCGACTTCCGCCGCAAGGCGACGCTCGCCGAATACGGCTTCCGCCTGCCGTCCTGCATGGACAACCGGCCGCTGCGCTTCGAGGAATGGGACGCGATGCGGCCGCAGTCGGTCGCGGTGTCGGCGACGCCCGGCGGGCTGGGAGCTCGACCAGTCCGGCGGCGTGTTCGTCGAGCAGGTGATCCGCCCGACCGGCCTGATCGACCCGCCGGTCGACATCCGCCCGGCCCGCACCCAGGTCGACGATCTCGTCGGCGAGCTGCGCCGCGGTCGCGCTCGCGGGCTATCGCGCGCTGGTCACGGTGCTCACCAAGCGCATGGCCGAGGACCTCACCGAATACCTGCACGAGCAGGGCATCCGGGTGCGCTACATGCATTCCGACATCGACACCATCGAGCGCATCGAGATCATCCGCGACCTGCGGCTCGGCGCCTTCGACGTGCTGGTCGGCATCAACCTGCTGCGCGAGGGCCTCGACATTCCCGAATGCGCGCTGGTGGCGATCCTCGACGCCGACAAGGAAGGCTTCCTGCGCAGCGAGACCTCGCTGATCCAGACCATCGGCCGCGCCGCCCGCAACATCGACGGCCGGGTGATCCTCTATGCCGACGCCGTCACCGGCTCGATGGAACGCGCCATGGCGGAGACCAACCGCCGCCGCGAAAAGCAGGTCGAGTACAACACCGCCAACGGCATCACGCCGGAGAGCGTGAAGAGCCACATCGCCGACATCCTCGACAGCGTCTACGAGCGCGACCACGTGCTGGTCTCCACCGGCGGCGACAAGGCGGTTCGGCGGCGACGTCGCCTCGATCGGCCACAACTTCGAGGCCATCATCGCCGACCTCGAGACCCGCATGCGCGAGGCCGCCGCCGACCTCAATTTCGAGGAGGCGGCGCGCCTGCGCGACGAGATCAAGCGGCTGCGCGCCACCGAGCTCGCCGTGGTCGACGATCCGACCGCCAAGGTGGTGGCGCCGCCGGGCGCGCGGCGTCCGGCGCCGCGCAAGCCGGGCCTCGACGAAATGGGCCCCGGGGTGGAATCCATACCCGGCAAGGCCGCCGGAAAAACCGGCCCGCGCTCGACCTCCGGTCGTCCCGGCACCAGGGCCTGGCGCGGCAAGCGGCCGTGAGGGTCCCGCCTCGCCTGTCGACCGCAAGGCGGGGGTGACCGCAGGCGGGGCGCGGAGACTTGCAACCGGGCTTGAACCCTGGCCCCGATCCCCGCTACCAATAGGGGAGGGGACGCGACCATGATTCTTTTCCATGCACGATTGGTCGGCGCAGCGGCCGCTATGCTGGCGCTCGCCGCGGCATCGGCGGCGGCAGCCGCCCCCGACACCCTCGCCTGCGAGGGTGTTTTTGCCAGGGACACCACCCACGCCAAGCTGGTGGAGGCGTTCGGCAGGTCGAACGTGGCCTTCCTGGAAATCGACGGCGACCGCGGCGCCAGGGTCAAGGCCAGCGTCGTCTATCCGGACGAGTGGAAACGCCGGATCTACGTGATATGGCGTGACGAGAAATTGCGCCGCCGCCCGGCCGAGATCAGGGTCGACTTCCGGTCGGGCTGGCCCACCGTGCGCGGGCTCCACGTCGGCACCGAGCTGGCCGAGGTCGAGAAGATCAACGGCAAGACCTTCAAGATGACGGGCTTCGACTGGGACCTCGGCGGCCGGGTATCCAACTGGCAGGGCGGCGCGCTCGCCAAGATCCCCGGCGGCTGCGAACTCCGTTTCGGCTTCAATCCATGGGCGGATGCGCCCGACGCGGCCCGCGACAAGGTGAGCGGCGAAAAGGAATTTCTTTCCAGCGACCCCAACATGCGGGCCTCGAAGCCGACCATCTCGGAAATCATCCTGTCCTATCCGGAGTAGGGCCCCTGTCGGGGAAGCGGTCACGATGCTGCCACGCCTGTGATACGAAATGGGGCCGATTCTCACGACCACAGCGGCGGCGAAGGCGAACATGAACCGACACCATCTCAGGCGTCTCTGCGCGGCTCCCGTCCTGGCGACGGCGCTGCTTGCGGCCACCGCGGCTGGCGCCGCCGATTGCCGCACCAACGGCACCTTCGAGGCCTGGCTGGCGCGCTTCAAGGCCGAGGCGGTCGCGCAGGGCATTTCGCGCAACGCCATCGCCGCGGCCTCGCCCTACCTCGTCTACGACCAGCGGATCGTCAATATCGACCGCGGCCAGCGCATCTTCGCCCAGAGCTTCCTCGAATTCTCCGGCAAGATGCTGCCGGCCTACCGGCTGCAGCAGGGCGCCGCCGAGATCAAGAAATACGCCGCGGTGTTCGACCGCGCCGAGAAGCAGTACGGCGTGCCGGCGCCGGTCATCGTCGGGTTCTGGGGGCTGGAAAGCGACTTCGGCACCAATATGGGCAAGGACCATTCGATCAAATCGCTGACCTCGCTCGCCTATGACTGCCGCCGCGCCGACATGTTCCGCGGCCATCTGTTCGACGCGCTGCGGCTGATCGAGCGCGGCGACCTGCAGCCGGCCGACATGCTCGGATCGTGGGCCGGCGAGCTCGGCCAGACCCAGATGATGCCGTCGGAATACATCAAATATGCCGTCGACTACGACGGCGACGGCAAGCGCAACCTGCTGCGCAGCGTGCCCGACGTGATCGGCTCGACCGCCAACTACCTCGTCAGCCTCGGCTGGAAGCGCGGCGAGCCGTGGCTGGAGGAGGTGCGGGTGCCGGCCAACCTGCCATGGGACCAGGCCGATCTCACCATCCAGCATCCGCGGTCGCAATGGGCGAAGTGGGGGGTCGCGCGCGCCGACGGGCGGGCGCTGGAGAACGACGCGCCTCAAGGCCTCGCTGCTGCTGCCGATGGGACGGTTCGGGCCGGCCTTTCTCGCCTTCGACAATTTCCAGGCCTATCTCAAGTGGAACTCCTCGCTCGTCTACTCCACCACCGCCGCCTATTACGCCACGCGCCTCGCCGGCGCCGGGCCGATGCAGCGCGGCAGCGGCACGCCGCCGCCGTTCAGCGTCGAGCAGACCCGCGAATTGCAGCAGTACCTGATCCGGGCCGGTTACGACGTCGGCGGCGCCGACGGCAAGCTCGGCACCTCGACGCGGCAGGCTATACGCGCCATGCAGATCAAGTTCGGCCTGCCGGCCGACTCCTATCCGACCGCCGAACTGCTGGCGCGGATGCGCGCGGGCTGACGCGCTAAGGCGCCACTGCGATGCCGCGTATCGCCGTCGCTGAACGCCCATGTCGACCGCTGGCGGCAGGCGCGACACCATTCTAGCGCGACACCATTCTTTGCCTCGCTGACGGAATGGAGTATATGCGTTCCACAATTTGCCGAGGCGCTTCGCAGAGCAAAGCGCCGGGGGAGGGACGCCGATGGAGGGTAACCGCGAACGCGCCTGGAGTCCGTGGTATCTGCTGCTGCTCATCCAGTTCATCCCGGCCCTCCTGGTCCCGCTCTACAACAGGGCCGAGCCGGTCGTCGCCGGCATTCCCTTCTTCTATTGGTTCCAGCTGGCGCTGGTTCTCGTCAGCGCCTTGGTGACCGCCGTCGTCTATTTCGCGACGGAACCGAGCCGGAACGGATAGGAACGCCGCCGTGGAACAGGTCAATTGGACCGCCCTCACCGTCTTCATCGCATTGTTCGGCCTGATCAGCTGGCTCGGCTTCGCCGCCGCCCATTGGCGGCGTGGCGACCTCGATCAGTTGCACGAATGGGGCCTCGGCGGCCGGCGGTTCGGCACGCTGATCACCTGGTTCCTGGTGGGCGGCGACCTCTACACCGCCTATACCTTCATCGCCGTTCCCGCGCTCGCCTTCGGCGCGGGCGCTATAGCGTTCTTCGCGGTGCCCTACACCATCATCGTCTATCCGATCCTGTTCATCGTGTTTCCGCGCCTGTGGTACGTCTGCCGCAAGCACCACTACGTCACCGCCGCGGATTTCGTGCGGGGGCGGTTCGGCAACCGCTGGCTTGCGCTGGCGGTCGCCGTCACCGGCATCATCGCGACCATGCCCTATATCGCGCTGCAACTGGTCGGGCTGCAGGTGGTGATCGGCGCCATGGGCGTCACCGGCGAGGGCCTGGCCGGCGCCATTCCCCTGGTCATCGCGGTCGTAATCCTCGCGGCCTTCACCGATTCGAGCGGCCTGCGGGCGCCCGCTGCGATCGCGGTGGTGAAGGACACCCTGATCTACATCACGGCGTTCGCGGCCGTCATCGTGATCCCCATCCAGCTCGGCGGCTGGAGCAATGTCTTCGCCGCGGTGCCGGCGGACAAGCTGCTGCTGAAGCCGCCTGGGGACGGCACCACCGGCGACTATGGCGTCTATGCCACGCTCGCGCTCGGCTCGGCGCTGGCGCTGCTGCTCTATCCGCATTCGATGACGGGCATATTGAGCGCCAGCAGCGGGCGTGCGGTGCGCCGCAATGCCGCGCTGCTGCCGGCCTATTCCCTCGTGCTCGGCCTGCTGGCTTTGCTCGGCTTCTTCGCACTGGCGGCCGGCGTCGACAAGCTTCCGGAGTTCGCCGACGGCTTCAAGCAGTTCAAGGCGAATTTTGCGGTGCCGGCGCTGATGCTTCACAGCTTCCCGGCGTGGTTTGCCGGCGTCACCTTCGCCGCGATCGGCATCGGCGCGCTGGTGCCCGCCTCGATCATGTCGATCGCCGCGGCCAACCTGTTCACCCGCAACGTCTATCGCGAGTTCCTGCACGATGAGGCGACCGACAAGCAGGAGGCGCAGATGGCCAGGTGGGCGTCGCTGATCGTCAAGCTCGGCGCGCTGATCTTCGTGGTGTTCGTGCCGCTGCAATATGCGATCCAGCTCCAGCTGCTGGGCGGCATCTGGATCATCCAGACCCTGCCGGCGGTGCTGATCGGCCTCTATACGCGCTGGTTCAACCCATGGGCGCTGCTGATCGGCTGGGCGGTGGGCATGGCGGCCGGCACCTACATGGCCTATTCGGTCAACTTCGCCGCCGCCTATCCGCTCGCGATCGGCGGCTGGACCTTCCCCGGCTATACCGCGCTCTACACCGTGATCCTCAACCTCGTCATCGCCATGGTGCTGACCCCGATGGTGAATGCGCTGGGCGCCAAGCCCGAGGACAAGACAGCGGCCGCGGACTACTACGCCTGAACGGGATGCGCCGCTGCGGCGTCCGTATCCGGTGAGATGTGAAATGCCTCACCCCTCGGCCGCCGCGGCCGGGAAGCAGCTTCGCGACGCGGTGCAGGATGGCCGGGAATCCGCGCCGGCCGCCGTCGCATCCTGGGAAAGCGCGCCCGATCTGCCTGCGCTTGCATCCCTGGCTGCGACTTATTTGGGCAGGCCCACAATCGGCTCAATATGGCAACATCGTCCGGCTCGATACCATATGGAGCGCGTTGATCGGTTCCGGCAAAGGAACGATGGGCCAGCCGAGCGACTTATCGGTTGGCAGCCGCTCATTGCAGGCAGGGACATGAAGATCCACCTCGGATACGACCTCGTTTACGAATGCGTCCAACCGACGCCGATGATTTTCATGCTCAACGTGCATCCCTCGCGGGGGGCCGATCTCCTGACGGCCGACCGCATGCGGATAACGCCGGCGCGCTCGATCAACTCCTATGTCGATGCCTTCGGCAATAAATGCGTGCGCCTGCTGGCGCCGGCCGGCGAGATTCGTCTCTCCGGCGACGCCATCATCGCCGACAGCGGCCGCCCCGATCCGGTCGATCCCGGCGCCGAGGAACATGCGGTGGCCGACCTGCCCCATGATGCGCTGGTGTTTCTGCTCGCCAGCCGATACTGCCAGACCGACCGGCTGATGCAGACCGCCTGGAACATGTTCGGCACCACGCCTCCCGGTTGGCAGCGCGTGCAGGCGATCTGCGATTTCGTCCACCACCGCATCAAATTCGGCTACGAGCATGCCGCGCCGATGCGGGGCGCCACCGAGGCACTGGTGGAGGGGCGCGGGGTGTGCCGCGATTTTGCCCATCTCGCCGTCGCGCTGTGCCGCTGCATGAACATTCCGGCGCGCTACTGCACCGGCTATCTCGGCGATATCGGGGTGCCGCCGGATCCGAGCCCGATGGACTTCAGCGCCTGGTTCGAGGCTTATATCGGCGGACGCTGGCACACCTTCGATGCCCGTCACAACAAGCCGCGGATCGGCCGCATCCTGATCGCCCGCGGCCGCGACGCGGCCGACGTCGCCATCAGCACGACGTTCGGCGCCAATACGCTCAAGCGTTTCGAGGTGCGCACCGACGAGGTGACCGCCGAGGACGAGCCGGCGGCGGCGCGGGTGCTGCACGCCGTCGACGCGGATCGGTAGAGTAGACTTCGCCCGTGCATGCGGTCGGATGAATCCTCGTTCGGATGAATCCTTGATGCAGTGAGGGCGCGACGGGCGAGACTCCGCCGGATGACGGTCCGATCGCCCCGGATGGAGATTGCGATTGGACCGCCTGCGCTCAAGCCCGCCGGGATTTCCGCTGCGGCTCGCGCCGGCGGATATTGCCGGCAAGATCGGCGAGCGCCGCTTCCAATTGGATGGGATCGACGCCGTCCGATGCCATCACCTCCATCACCAGCGGGTCGGAAAGCACTTCGGCGAGAGTTGGCTCGGAACAGCACTGCGTCATGAGATGTCCCCTCATTGCTTTGAGGCCGCGCGCAATTCGCGAGCCATTGTTTCGACGGTGGAGAGGGCCTCCGCGGCGGTAACCCTCCCACGTATGAGCGAGGGCAACCTCCCCGGCGTTCGACCGGCGTACGATCCGGCACGCCGCGCGCTCCTGGTGACAGGAATGTCGGACATGGGCATGATCCCCAGTTGAGGCCGCAACAAAGGCGTGACTTTCTGTCGGCCTTGTATTACTGACCGGTAACACCAATGTAGAATACTGACCGGTAACACCCTTGTCAACATCGATTGTCAAGAACCAATGATCGCAAAACCCGCAGAACTCTGAACCGAGCGAGACCGCGGCCGAGCGCCTGCCGCCGCGGGACCGGATACTTTCCGTTGCACGCGACCTGTTTTACGAGCGCGGCGTTCGCGCCGTGGGCGTCGACGAGATCGCCGAGGCCGCCGGCACCAACAAGATGACGCTCTACCGTCATTTCGCCTCCAAGGACCTTCTCGTCGCCGAATGCCTGCGCCAGTTCGCCCGGCAGGCCGATGCCGAGTGGGATCGTCTGGCCGCGACCCATGCCGGCAATCCCCGCGCCGAGCTGACGGCCTGGCTTGCGGCCATGACCGACCACATCGTCGCTGCCGGCGGCCGCGGCTGTGCCCTGGCGAATGCCGCGGTGGAACTCGCCGACAAGGACCATCCTGCCCGCAAGGTGATCGAGGAGGTCAAACGCGGCCAGCGCGACCGCCTGGTTCGGCTGTGCCGCAGCGCGGCCCTCGACGAGCCGGAGTTTCTCGCCGACGAACTGTTCCTGCTGCTCGAAGGCGCGAGGGTCAGCGCCCAGAGCGTCGGCCGCGACGGCCCCGCCGCCCGCCTGGTGCGCATGGGGGAAGCGGTCATCGCATCGCACACGCCCCCCGCCTGAGCGTCCGCTTCACGGCGTCATCAACCGGGCGTCACTTGCCTTCACATTTCGGCATCGCCATTGTGACTGGTGCGCGCGACGAGACGATGGTAGTGGCGGGGCATGGTCAGGCTCCAAATCTGGCGGGATCGCCGCGGACAGGTTTCGCCGCTTCGCATTGCGGCGCTGGCGCTGCTGCTGCTGCCGCTGGCGCTCGCCGCCTGGAACGCCGAGGCGATCGCGGCCGGGGCGCGGCCGGTCAACGACCTCATCCACCGCGCCGGCTTCTGGACGCTGATGCTGCTGATCATCACGCTCGCCATCACGCCGCTGCGCCGCATCACGCGGTTCGGGCCGTTGCTCGACGTGAGGCGCATGCTCGGCGTCGGCACGTTCTGCTACGCCGTCCTGCATATTTCGCTCTACGTGCTCGACCAGCATTTCGACCTGTGGAAGGTGGCGAGCGAGATCGTCCAGCGCATCTATCTCCTCATCGGCTTCACCGCGCTGACCGGCCTCGCCGTGCTCGCGGTCACCTCGACCGACGGCATGGTGCGCCGGCTCGGCGGCATGCGCTGGGTGCGCCTGCACCAGATCGTCTATGGGATCGCCTTCCTGGCGCTGATCCACTACTTCCAGCAGACCAAGGCGGACGTCAGCGCGCCGACCCTGGCGGCGGGACTGTTCGCGTGGCTGATGTGCTACCGGATCGCCGTCAGGCGAATCCGCGGCGAACTGTCGAGCGCCGGAATTGCCGTTCTCAGCGTCGTCGTGGCGGCGCTGACGCTCTTTGCCCAGGCGATCGGCGTCGCCATCGTGTTCCAGGTGTCGCCGCTGGCGGTTGTGGGGTCGGCGTTCACGTTCTACTTCGATTTCGATCCGGAAATTCCGCT
Source organism: uncultured Alphaproteobacteria bacterium (assembly GCA_963795865.1). Lineage (GTDB taxonomy): Bacteria > Pseudomonadota > Alphaproteobacteria > Rhizobiales > Xanthobacteraceae > JAJPKK01. Next base: position 43,007 of record CAWCJX010000024.1, on the reverse strand, counting down.
GGAGAGCATCGTCGGCAGCGTGGCGATGCTGAACGCGGCCTGGCTGGTGCTCGCCGCCGGTCTCGTCGTCGCGGCTCTCAACTCATTATTCGCGCGCTTCGCCAAGCCGCGGCGCGCCCGCGCCAAGCCGGACGACGCACCGCGAAGCTGGATTGCGCGCACCCTGGTGTCGGCGAATTGACGCGCGATCGTTCGAAGTCGAAGCGAGCCGGCTGTTCCATGACGGTCATGCGCGGCCATCAGCGTGTCCGTCGGCTCGCCCGCCGGAACCGGAACGATCACCGTGATCGGACGGGTCGGATAGACGGGTAACTTCCGGATAGACCTGCGCCTGCGCGCGCGGCAGCGCGGTGTCGAGCAATGCGGCGGCCAATGCGAGCCTGAGCAGATTTCGCATGGCGTGGTCCCCGCTCTGCGGATCGATCAAAAGCGTGGAAACCGCGTCTTGTCACGCCGGCGCATGCGTGCGCGATCCTCTCGAACGCAATCCCATCCTCTCCTCACGCCCGCGCCGCGTTCCGCGCGGCCGGCGCCAGCGCGAATTGCGCCGCGCTACGTCCCGCCAGCCGGCCGAAGGTCGCGCCCGACATCAGCCCGGTGCCGCTGGCGTAATTGTGGAAGAACAGGCCGCCGACCATTTCTCCCGCCGCATAGAGGCCCGGGTATCAGCCGGCCATAGAGGTCCTCGACCTCGCCCTTGGTCGATATCTTCAGGCCGCCGAAGGTGAAGGTGACGCCGGTGGTCACGTGATAGGCGTGGAAGGGCGGGGTATCGAGCGGATTGGCCCAGTTGGTCTTGTCGATGGCGAGGCCCTGCGTCCGGCGGCCATCGAGCACGTTCGGATTGAACGGCATCTCGGTGCGGCAGGCGGCGTTGAATTCGCGCACGGTGCGCAGGAACGCCGCGGCGTCGACGCCGTCGAGCTTTCCCGCGAGCTCTTCCAGGCGTACCGGCCTCCGCCTTGGTGACGCGGCGGATGCGGTATTCGCCGCGCAGCAGGTGGCTCACCTTGGCGTCGAACACCTGCCAGGCGAACATGCCGGGCAGCCTGACGATCTCGCCGCCGTATTTGGCGTAGGTGTGGCTGTGGAAGTTGGCGCCCTCGTCCACATAGCGCTCGCCCTTGGCGTTGACGAGGATGCCGAAGGGATAGTTGTGCTTCTGGAACTGGTCGCCGACGGTGAGGTCGCCATAGGGCGGCGCATTGATGTCCCAGGCGACGGAATGGCAGCCGGACCAGTTGCCATAGGGCCGCGCGCCGATGCGTAGCGCCATGTCGAGGCCGGCGCCCATGTTGAACCGGGTGCCGCGGACCTTCGCCAGCTCCCAGCCCGGGCCCAGATACTTCGCGCGCATTTCCGGGTTGGATTCGAAGCTGCCGCAGGCGAGCACGACGGCGCCGGCCCGGATCGCGACCGGCACGCCGCGGTATTCCGCCATGACGCCGGCGAGCCGCCCGTTCTCGCGAATGAGGCTCAGAGCCGGGCGTCTCGTAGAGAATGGGGATGCCGCGCCGCTCCACATTGGCATAAAGCGCCTTGAGCAGTTCCGGCCCGCCGCCCCAGATGTGCAGGGCGAGACCGCCCCAGAACTTGAACTTGCCGTCGACCTCGTAGGCCTGGCGGCCCAGGCCCGGCTGCAGCTTGACGCCCTGGCGCGCCACCCATTTTGCGGTGTCGAGGCTGCCGCGCACCAGGATTTCGGCGAGGTCGGGATCGGAGCGGTATTGGGTCAGCGCGAACAGGTCGTCGAAGAACTGCGCTTCGCTGTAGGTGCCGAAATCGACGTTCGCGAGGTCCTCCTGCGCCAGCGACGGCAGCACCGCGATGAGATCGTCGACGCCGCGGAACGCAAAGCGGAAAGCGCCGCCGGTAAAGTGCGAATTGCCGCCGCGCTCTTCAAACGGAGCGGCTTCGAGCATCAGCACCCGCGCGCCGTTCTCGTGCGCCGAGATCGCACTGCACAAGGCGGCATTGCCGGCCCCGACCACGAGGACATCAGGCGCTTCCCACGGCATTTCGGCGGAATTCATGGTTTCCCCGCAATCGCTCATTCGTACTGGGCGCCTGTCGATCGCTTGAAACCTCATCCCGAGGAGTGTTCGCGGAGCGCGTCTCGAAGGCTCAGGCGCCTGAGCTGGCTGCGTCCTTCGAGACGCGCGCTAAAGCGCGCTCCTCAGGATGAGGTTCGGAGCATTACATAGGCCCTCATGCTCAGGCGGGGCCACAACTAGACAGCGAAGAAGCCTGTGTCCAGGGTGCGTCCCGATCGGGTAGACTTGCCACCATGCATACGCCCTTCGAGCCTCTCGTCTAAAACGGGCGAAGGCAGCGCAAATGCCAACCCGGGACGGTCCCATGATTGCGCGCATGTTTCGGCGAATGTCGGGGTCGCTCATCGCCATCCTGGTGGCGGCGCACGCCGCGTGCGGCGGCGGGCCGGCGGCGGCGCAGGCCTATCCGACGCGTCCGGTCAGCATCGTGGTGCCGTTCGCGGCGGGCGGCGGCAACGACATCATGGCGCGGTTGATCGCCCAGCACCTGGGGCGGGCGTTGGGCCAGCAATTCGTCATCGAGAACCGCGCCGGCGCCGGCGGCACGCTCGGCGCACGGGCGGTCGCCAAGGCGCCGCCCGACGGCTATACGCTGATGGTCGGCCATTCCGGCGTGTTCGGCGTCGCTCCGGCGCTCTATGCCGATCCTGGTTACGAGCCGCGGCGGGATTTCGCGCCGATCGGGCTGATCGCCTCTTATCAGCAGGTCCTCGTGGTCCATCCGTCGGTGCCGGTGCACAATGTCGCCGAGCTGATCGCGCTCGCCCGGAAGGAACCGGGCAAGGTCACCTATGCCACCGCCGGCGTCGGCTCCGGTTCCCATCTCTCGACCGAGCTGTTCGAGGTCATGGCCAACATCAAGTTGACCCACATCCCCTACCGCGGCACCGGCGCGATGCAGGGCGACCTCGTGGGCGGCCATGTCGCCATGTCCATCACCACCTTTCCGTCGGTGTTCGGCTCGCTCCGCAGCGGCGGCCTGCGCCCGATCGCGGTGACCGGCGAGACGCGCTCGTCGATCTATCCGGAGCTGCCGACTATCGCCGAGTCCGGCGTGCCCGGCTACGCGGCGGTGATCCATTACGGCATGGTGGCGCCGGCCGGATTGAGCCGCGCCATCGCCGACCGGCTCAATACGGAGCTGCGCGCCGCGCTCGGCAGCGAGGACGTGCGCGCCCGCATCGTCGAGGAGGGCGGCGAGCCGCTGCCCGGCACGTTGGAGCAGCAGGCCGCCGATATCGCGGCGGAAGAAGCGAAGTGGGGCGCGCTGGTGCGCAAGCTCGGGTTACGGTCGGAATAAGCAAAGGTCGGCCGGTAGCGCGAAGCCGAAGCGGACGTGCCTCTCGCTCGGCTGCGACGCGGTGCCGGCGTGGGAGGCGATGCAGTCCGGCGCATTGCCGGTCTTGACACATCGACACGCGGATACCCCGGCATCCAGCCGGATCGCCCCCGCTCACTGAGCGCCCGGGAACGCGACCATCACCGATCGCTCGAGGAAATTGAGGCGCGTCCAGCCGGGATATCGCGCCGCGAAATCCGCGCTGATCAGGCGGGCCGCCTCCTCGGCGCTCTTGCCCTGGTGTTTGAGGGTCCCGATCCGTTCCTGCAGATCGACCAGGAATGCGCGCTGCTCGGAGATCAGCTTGCCGTCGCCGGGCTGGCTGTGGTCGGGGAGGATCACGGCGGGCTTGAGCGCCGCCACCTTGTCGAGCACCGCAATCCAGCTCTTGATGGTCGACTGCGATCCGGACAGGCCGATGCCGGCCTTGTTCTGCACCACGTCGCCGGACACCAGGACCCCGTCGGGCTCGATCAAGGTCAGCATGTCGCCGTTGGAATGCGCCGGCCCGAACCACGACAGCCGCGCCGTGACGTCGCCGAGATCCACCGTGAGTTCGTCATCGAACAGGATATCGGACTTGCCGACGCGGGCATCGGCGAGCAGTTTCCTGTTGGTGTCGTTGCGCGAGCGGAACCCTTCGATCCCGCTCGCGCCGGTCTCGTCCAATTCCTGCTGCTGCGCCTTTGGGCGGATGACCACGGTGTCCGCCGGAAATCCGTCCTGGCCCGACGAATGCTCGGCATGGGCATGGGTCGTGGTGAGGAACAGCTTGGCGCCCTTGCGCAGCTTGGCGACCTCGCCCGCGATGAATGCGCCGTTGCTGCGGCCGAGACCGGTATCGACGACCAGCGTGCCCTTGGAGCCGACCACGATCGCGATATTGGGGTTGCCGTAGATCGCCCAGACATGGGGCGAGAGCGGCTTGGCCGCGCCTTCGCTCAGCACCACGTTGTTGGGCTGCTGCGCCAACGCAGCGGCCGGCACGGCAAGCCATCCGAGCCACCAGACCAACGTCGCCGGCTTTCGCATCGGGCACTCCCTCTCTCGCTTTTTTTCACCCAAGTCCAGACACTACCACGGCCGGACCGCCCGGTCGCCGTGTCGATCATCGTGACCCGAATTCTGCCCGATCACCGCGTCGGCGCGATGGAGTGCGCGCGCCGGTGCTTATGACCATGGTGCGGCCTCATGCGGGGACTCTCGTACGGCGTGGCCGTCGTCACGCCGTTGGAAGGCGGCCCGCCCGGCTTGAGCGGGGCGCTGACCGGTCCCATCGCTGTCCTGTACACACCGCCCGTCTCGGCATCGAGCGCCGACGCGAGCATTGGACTTGCGATCGTGACCGCACCGATCCCGACCAGTTGCAGCACCCGACGGCGCATGATGTTCATGACGTGCCTCCAGCATGACGACGACACCTAGCCGATCCGGGTGCCTCTCACACCCGAGTGTTCTTTACGTTCGCGGCGGCGTAAAGGCGGTCGCGCGCCTCGCCGCCGAGCCGGGTGAGGCGGTCATAGCTGATGCCGAGCATGGCGCCGTTGCGCTTCATCACCTTGCCGGCGATCAGGACGGTATCGACGTTGTGCGGGCGCATATTCGTCACCACCGCGCCGACCGCGTTGTTCATGGGCATGACGTTGAGGCGGTCGATGCGCAACAGGATGATGTCGGCCTCCTTGCCGGGCGCGAGGGTGCCGATCTTGCGGTCGAGGCCGTTGGCGCGGGCGACTTCGATGGTGGCGAATTCCAGCACCTCGCGCGCGGTCAGGAATTTCGGCGCTCCAATACCGGCTACATCTTCGGCGTCGTCGCGGTCATTGCTACGAAGGTGCGGCGCTGGCGGCCTTTACGGTCAGCGTGCGGGCGACGGCGTCCTTCCAGGCCGCGATCTTGCGCGCCCGCGTGCTGGCATCCATCGCGGCGGTGAAGCGACGATCCAGCGCCCAGCGCGTCGCAAAGGCGCTCGGGCTCCGGATAAAGGCCCGACTGCAGGCCGGCCAGATAGGCGGCGCCGAGGGCCGTCGTCTCGCCGATGGTCGGGCGGTCGACGGGCGCCCCGAGAATGTCGGCGAGCCGCTGCATGGTCCAATCGGAAACCACCATGCCGCCGTCGACCCGCAACACCGTATCGGCCATGGCGCCGCAATCGGATCGCATGGCCTCCACCAGGTCGAGGGTCTGGAAACAGACGCTCTCCAGGGCGGCGCGTGCGAGTTCGTTGGGCCCAGTCGCCTGGGTCAGGCCGAACAGCGCGCCGCGTGCGTCGGCATCCCAATGGGGTGCGCCGAGACCGGCGAAGGCGGGCACCAGAACGACCTCATGGCCCGGATCGGCGGTCTCCGCCATCGCCCCGGTCGCGTCGGCGGACGTCACGATGCGCAGCCCGTCGCGCAGCCATTGCACCGCCGCGCCGGCAATGAAGATCGCGCCTTCGAGACCGTATACGGTCTCGCCGCCGAGCCGATAGGCGATGGTCGAGATCAGCCGGTTGCGCGACGCCACCACGGTCCTGCCGGTGTTGAGAATGGCAAAGCAGCCGGTGCCGTAGGTCGCTTTCATCATGCCGGGCATAAAGCAGGCTTGGCCGATCAGCGCCGCCTGCTGGTCGCCGGCAATGCCGCGGATCGGGATCGCGGCGCCGAACAGTCCGGGCGCCGTCGCGCCGTAGTCGGCGGCGCAGTCGCGCACCTCGGGGAGGATTTCGCGCGGCACCCCGAACAGCGCGCACAATTCCGCGCTCCAGGCATTGGTGTGAATATCATAGAGCGCGGTGCGCGAGGCATTGGTCGCATCGGTCGCGTGCGCGGCCCCGGCGGTCAGCCGCCACAGCAGGAACGAGTCCACGGTGCCGAACGCGAGCGCGCCGCGCTCGGCCTTCGCCCGCGCGCCCTCGACGTGGTCGAGCAGCCAGGCGATCTTGGACGCGGAGAAATACGGATCGAGCAGCAGGCCGGATGCGCCGGGCGACCAGCGTCTCGCTGCCGGCGTCCTTCAGCTTCCGACACATTTCGGCGGTCCGCCGGTCCTGCCATACGATCGCATTGTGGATCGGCTGCCCGGTGGTGCGGTCCCACACGAGGGCCGTCTCGCGCTGGTTGGCGATGCCGATGGCCGCGATATCGCGCGCTGCGAGGCCCGCCTTGGCGATGGCCGCGCGCGACGTGGCGAGCGCGCTGCCCCACAAATCCTCCGGATCGTGCTCGACCCAGCCCGAGGCCGGATAGTGCTGGGGGATTTCCTGCTGCGCGATGGCCGCGATGGTGCAGTCGGCACGGAACACGATGGAACGCGTCGAGGTCGTGCCCTGGTCGATGGCAAGGACATGGCTCGTCATGCGGGTGGCACCCGATGCGACGCTGTTGGGTCCGGTCGTGCGGCCGGGCCCAATCCGGACCGCCCCGTGGCGCCACGTTGGGCGCGGAACAACTCATGCGCGCCGCCGGCAGCGAGAAAAACGAGAGAGATTCCGACGAGCCGGAGTGTTATGCGCTTCATGCTGCAATTCACTACCACAGGCCGACGGTTTCGTCGTCGCCCGGCGGCCTTCGCCTCGACGCGTCAGGCGCGCCATATCGTGAGCATCGGGCCGCGCAGTGTCATCGCATTATATGCTCTGTGGCGCTCTTATTCAGCCGCAACGCCCAATGGCGCGGAAAGCGATGGCCGTGTCGCAACGGACTTGCCTCGGAGCCGGTCAAGGGCAAGATAGACCACCGGCGTCGTATAGAGCGTCAGAAATTGCGATAACAGCAGCCCGCCGACGATTGCGAGGCCGAGCGGCTGTCGAATTTCGGCACCGGTTCCGTGGCCGAGCGCGAGCGGTATTGCCCCGAGCAGCGCGGCAAAGGTCGTCATCATGATCGGCCGGAAGCGCAGCACTGCGGCTTGATAGATTGCATCCTCGGCGCTCATTCCCTGGCTGCGCTCCGCATCCAGCGCGAAGTCGATCATCATGATGGCGTTCTTCTTGACGATGCCGATCAGCAGGATGATTCCGATCAGCGCAACGACGCTCAGCTCGTAGTGGAACGCGATGAGAATGAGCAGCGCCCCGACCCCGGCCGACGGAATTGTCGAGAGGATCGTGATCGGATGAACGAGAACTCTCGTAAAGCACGCCGAGAATGATGTAGACGGCTATCAGCGCCGCCAGGATCAGCAGCGGTTGGGTCCTCAGCGAATCCTGGAACGCTTGGGCGTTGCCTTGGAATGTCGTGATCAGCGTATCGGGGACGTTGATATCCCGTTTGACCTTGGCGATCGCCTCGACCGCCTGCCCCAACGCGGCACCCGCCGCCAGATTGAACGACAGCGTGATGGCGGGAAACTGGCTCTGATGGCTCACCGAGAGCGAACGGACCGTGCGCTGGCGCACCACCAAAGCGCTCAGCGGCACCTGTCGGCCGTTCGTCGACGGCACATAAATCAGATCGAGCGCATTGGGATCGAGCTGGAAGCGCGGGTCGACCTCGAGCACCACCCAATAGTTGTTCTGCTGGGTGAAGAATTGCGCGATTTTGCGCTGCCCGAAGGCATCGTAAAGCGTGTCGTCGATCGCTTGCGTAGCGACGCCGAGGCGCGATGCCGCATCGCGATTGATTTCGAGCTTCAGGGTGGGCCCGGCGATCTGCTGGTCGGTCGCGACATCGCGCAGCAACGGGATCCCCTGCAGCGCCTTGAGCAGGATCGGAGCCCAGTGGTCGAGTTCGTCGAGGTCGGCGTCCTGCAGGGTGAACTGATATTGGGTTCGGCTGTACCGGCCGCCGACGTTGATGTCCTGCGAGGCCTGCATGAACAACGCGATGCCTTCGACCTGCGCCAGCTTCGGCCGGAGCCGGTCGATGATCTCGCTGGCGCTCGCGTCGCGCTCGCCGCGCGGTTTGAGATTGATGAACATCCGGCCGTTGTTGACGGTTTGGTTGACGCCGCCCGCTCCGACCGCCGAGATGACGCCGTCGATCCCCGGGTCTGTCAGCAGGATGCGGACGAGCCGGGATTGGCGCTCGATCATTGCCGAAAAGGAGATGTCCTGGGCGGCTTCCGAGACCGCGACGATGAAACCGGTGTCCTGTTGCGGAAAGAAGCCCTTCGGAATGACCACATAGAGATATCCGGTCAGAACGACGGTTCCCACGGTGGCCGCGAGGGTGATCCCCCGATGCCGAAGCACCCATCGCAAGCCCGCCTCATAGATCGCCAGCATGCCGGCGAAGAAGCGCTCGCCCTGCAGATAGAGGCGGCCGCGGCGTTCACTTGCGGGGTCACGCAGCAGCTGCGCGCACATCATCGGCGTCAGCGTCAACGAGACGATGGTGGACATCAGGATCGCGATGCTCACGGTCACGGCAAATTCGCGGAACAGGCGACCGATCAACCCGCCCATCAGCAGGACGGGGATGAACACGGCGATGAGTGAGATGCTGATCGAAACGATGGTGAAGCCGATCTCCTTCGAACCCTTGAGCGCGGCCTGGAGCGGCGTATCGCCGTGCTCCAGGTACCGCGTCACGTTCTCGACCATGACGATGGCATCGTCGACGACGAAGCCCGTGGCTATCGTGAGCCCCATCAGCGACAGGTTGTCGAGGCTGTAACCCAAGAGGTACATCACGGCAAACGTGCCGATCAGCGACAGCGGCACGGTGACGCTCGGGATGAGCGTCGCCCGCAGGTTCCGCAGAAACAGGAAGATCACCATCACGACCAGGCCGATCGTGAGGATGAGCGTGAACTGCACGTCGCTGACCGAGGCCCGGATCGTCTGGGTCCGGTCGGTGACGATTTGCATGTCGATGGCAGGCGGAATCGACGCCTGAAGGCGAGGCAAGGCGGCCTTGATGCGTTCGACCGTGTCGATGACGTTGACGCCGGGCTGCCGCTGGATGATGAGGATGACCGAACGCTTCCCGTTATAGGTGCCGGCGCCGCGGCTCTCCTCGGGGCCATCGACCACGGTGGCGACGTCGCCGAGCCGCACCGGAGACCCGTTGCGCCAGGCGACGATCACCGGGCGATAGGCTCCGGCGGTGAAGAGCTGATCGTTGTTCTCGATCGTGTAGCCTTGGCGCGGCCCCGTCAGGGTGCCCTTGGGAGCGTTGAGGGTCGTCGAGGCGATGGCGGCGCGGACATCCTCCAGACTCAAGCCGCGGCCGGCGAGCGCCACCGGGTTCGCCTCCACCCGCACCGCGGGTTTCTGGGCGCCGGCGATCAGCACGAGCGCGACGCCGTCCACCTGCGAGAGCTGCTGCGCCACGATGTTGTCGGCATAATTGTTCACCGTCGTGAGCGGCAGGGTGTCGGAGCTCAGCGCCAGGAGCATGACCGGCGCGTCGGACGGATTGGTCTTGCGATAGGTCGGCGGGCTCGGCAAGTTCTTCGGCAACTGGCCGGCCGCGGCGTTGATCGCCGCCTGAACGTCCTGGGCAACCGCATCGATGTTGCGCGCGAGATCGAACTGAATGGTGATCGAGGTCGTGCCGATGCCGCTGACCGAGGTGAGCTGGGCCACTCCGGAAATCTGCGCGAACTGGCGTTCGAGCGGAGTCGCAATCGAAGATGCCATGGTTTCGGGACTGGTCCCGGGAAGCTGTGCGGTCACCTGAATGGTCGGAAAATCGACCTGCGGCAGTGGCGCAACCGGGAGCAAAACGTAGGCGACGGCGCCGACAATCGTCAGCCCGACCATCAGCAGCGCCGTGGCGATCGGCCGGACGATGAATGGCGCCGAGATATTCATTGCCCGGGCACTCCGGCTTCCGCCGCCACCGTCTTTTCCTCGACGGGAGGGTCGGGTTCGGATGTCGACGTGACGACGACCCGAGTGCCGGGCCGGAGCCTGTACTGTCCGTCAACGACGACACGTTCTCCGGCCGAAAGCCCGGAGGCAATCAATGCCTTGCCCTGGTGGGTGGCGGCCACGCGCAACGGACGAACCTCGACCGCGGCGTCCGGTCGAATGATGAAGGCGTAGCTGCCGTCGGGGCCGTTCTGCACCGCCGGTTCGGGGACGACCGCACCGCGGCGGACATCGAGCCGCAGCCATGCATTGACGAATGTACCGGGCCAGAGCCGCTCATCGTCATTGGGGAATATCGCCTTCAGCCGAACCGACCCGATGCCTTGGTCGATTTGATTGTCGATGAGCTCGAGCCGCCCCGCTCCGAGCTTGACCAGATTGTCCTGGTCGTAGGCCTCCACGACCGGCGGTCCGCGTCGAACTGCGTCGACGATCTCGGGCAGATACTGCTGCGGCAACGTGAAGATCACGGCGATGGGATCGAGCTGGGTAACGACGACCAGGCCGCCGGTATCGCCGGCATGCACGATGTTGCCTTGATCCACCAGGCGAAGGCCGGTCCGGCCTGTCAGCGGCGACGAAATCGTCGTGTAGCCGAGCTGAACGCTCGCATTGTCGATCGCCGCCTGGTCGCGCTGGATGGCGGCCTGGTACTGCCCAACCAGCGCCTTTTGCGTGTCCAAGCTCTGGTGCGTCGCGAACTCCTTGAGGACAAGGGTGCGGAAACGCTGGAGATCGAGCTCGGCATTGGCCAGAAGCGCCTCGTCACGCGCCCTGTCGGCTTCGGCTTGTCGGAGCAGGGCTTCGTAGGGTCGAGGATCGATCTGCGCGAGCAGGTCGCCCTTGCGCACATCCTGCCCCTCGTGGAAGGCGATCTTTTGTATCTCCCCGTCGACCCGCACCTTGACGGTCACGGTATTGTAGGCCTGCACGGTGCCGAGGCCGATGCGATAGATCGGGAAGTCCTTCATCCCGACGATGGCAGCGGTGACGGGAAGCGGCCGCGCAGGCTGTGCGCCGGTATTTGACGGGCTTCCCGCGGCGCCACGTTGGGCGCGGAGCAACTCATACGCGCCGCCGGCTGCGAGTAAAACGAGAGAGATTCCGACGAGCCAGGGTGTTACGCGCTTCATTCCATGCTCCTCGCCGTCGCCGAACGCCGTTCACGACTGTGCTTGCGCCGCCAGATTCCGGTCAGGCGTCTGTCGATAAGCCGACGCAAGCCGCAACAGCCAACCTAGAAAATAGCCGGCGCTCGCTCCCGATACGGCGATGTCCCAGATCGCGAGATCCGACTTCGACGCCGGCGCAATCGCAACAGCGACTCCCAATCCATATTTTGCAGAGAAAATCAGCAGGTTCCGGATCAGGGGCAATGCGCTGCCGGGCAGCGACACGTGTTGTCGCGCACGATCAATCGCGACGTCGTGGAGACGGGTCGTCGTCCACGCAATCGCTGCGCCGACAACGGCGGCGACCGACCAGTCCGCGATCAGGATCGGCGAGGACATCGATTGAAGCGCCAGCGAAACGACGCCCCATCCGATGAAGATCGCAGGAGTGATCAGGAGCCGCCACATCGGCAATGTGCGGGGCCTCAATGCCTGGAAGCCGAGCCACATGAGCAGAGCAAAGAGCGCAAACACCCACCAGGGCGTGTTGGGCAAAATATTGAGGATGCTGGGCATCGTACGACGTCTCCTTCGAAAATCCAGTTGCGCGAGCGGGGCGTCTCATGCCGGACCGTTGGTCCGATCAATAGCCGAGCCTGATGGAAATGGTTTTGGTTTGGTCCCCAATCTCGATCGCCGCGTCCGCAAACTCCGGCGGACCCGATGTCCCGCGAGCATCGTTGGAGAACCCATAGACTTCGGTCGGCTGACCGGAGGGATCGGTATCGAGCTTGCCGTTACCATTCACATCGTGAAAGGCGCTGACGGCATACTTGCCGGGCGGCAGGTTCCTGAGCGAATAGCCGACGTCGGCTTGCGACGCTTTGATCCGCAACGAAGCAAAGGCCTCGGGAGGTTTCAGAAAGCTCGTCTCGCTGTTGAAAACGGTGGATATGATATAGCCGCGGTCGTTTTGGACGCCGCTGACCGTGACGGTGAGGTCCGTCGCTCCCGCTGCAGTGAGCGTCGAACCGTATAGCAAAATGGCAACTAGATTTTTCGTGGTCATTGCTCGGCTCCTTTGGTTCGGGAAGACCCGGTTTCTGGGGCGGTGCATGTGGACAGTGAGGGTTCGATTGGTACCTTATGGTACCATACTTTCGATCATGGGTACTGTCAAGTACCTAAATAGCGAAGTCCTGCTTCAGCCCGCTTGCGGCCAAATCGTCACCGGACCGATAGAGGGGCCGACGGTTTTCCAGGAGCGCTACTGGTAAAACTCCGGACCGTGGCGACGCGCGTCGCTGGACGGCTTGTCGTGGTTGATCCAGAGCTGGGCGTGGTTCTCCGCGAGAACGCGCGCGATCTTCTCCATCGATGCCATCGACTCCGCCTTGTCGTGGTTGAAGCCGGGAACACGGCGATTGTCCCAGTTCGATTGGAAGTGGACGGCATCGCCCGACAGCACGACATGGCCGGTCTTCTCGAGATGCACGAGCAGCGATTGATGCGCCGGCGTATGGCCGGGCGTCGACAGTATCACCGCGCTGCCGTCGCCGAACAGATCCTTGTCGCCCTCGATCGGCTGCACCTTGTGCTGGGGGCTGAAGGGCTTCTGCGGTAGCGTCATGGCATAGTCCCACTCCGCCTTCTGGATGATCAGGGTCGCGCCGGGAAACGCGTCGACGTTGCCAGCATGGTCGGGGTGGACATGCGAGATCGCGACATAATGCACATCCGCGGGCTCGACGCCGAGCGCAGCGAGCGCCGCCACCAGGGTTTGGGTGCGGTGCCACGTCTGGCCGAGCGCCGGGACGGTCACGCCGTCCGGGGCCGCCGCGAGGCGGTCGGTGATGCCGGTGTCCCAGAGCAGATAGCCCTCGCTGCTGTGATGAATAAGATAGCAATTGTCGGCGAAATCGATCGGCACGCCGGCATCGACACCGGGCGACCAAAGCGACTGGTCGGACGCGTGCGCCCAGCCGCAATCGATGACATAGAGCCGGTCGACCTCGCCCGCCCGGGCGGTCGACGCGAGGACGAGCAGGATCACGGTCAAGAACATGGTCCGCATGGTTGCCTCCCTGGCCAGGAAATCGCAGCGGCCGATATCGTTGTGCGGTGTTTCGGATTTTTCGGGAATCGCCACCGTCGCTATCGCCCGACGAAGACCGGCGCGCGGTTCTCTCGAAGCGAACGCAGGAATTCCTGGCGGTCCTCGCTTCTCAGCAGACGGCCAAATTCGGGCTGCAACGCCGCCAGCGCAGCCTTTTCGCCCTCGATGAGCGCGCGATGGGCTGACGCGAGGAGGGCGCGCACGGCGAGCGGAGCGGCTGCGGCGATCTGCTTTGCGAAGTCGGTAGCCCGATCGAGCTGCCGACCGGGCGCGGTCAGCGCTTGCACGAGTCCCATGCGGTAGGCTTCATCGGCATCCCAGTCCTCGCCTGTGAGCATGTAGCGCATCGCATTTCCCCATCCGGCGTCGCGAACGAAGCGAACGGTGCCGCCGCCTCCCGGAAACGACGCGGCGGTCACTTCGCCCTGATTGAAGACCGCGTCCCGCCCCGCAACCCGCAGCGTCGGCTGCCAGGAAGAGCTCATGGGCAATTCGCGTCACGTGGCCCTGCACGGCGACGACCAGAGGCTTGGAGCGCTCGGGCCCGGTTGTGCCGAGCGGATCGAGAAAATTCGGCGGAGCCTGAAACGGTCCCGCGCGCAGGCCGGCGCCCCAGGATGGAAGGTCCAGGCCCTGCGAGAAATCCGGTCCCTTGCCGTAGAGCACGGCGACCCGAAGCTCCTGGTCATGCTCGAACTCGTAATAGGCTTGGCCCAAGGCACTGAACGTCGGAATATCGATGCGGTTCTGCATGTCCACGCGATCGATGCCGATGAGAAGCACGCCCATCGGGAGACGATCGAGGGTAACGGTGCTCTTGCCTTGCGGCCGGGCGGACGCCGTTCCGCTCGTCGGCGCCTGCGACTGCGCGACAGCCGGGCTCGCAGCAAACCCGGCAGCAGCGGCAGTTCCGAGGAGAGTGAGAAGGTCCCGACGGACGATGCCGGTTTCAAGTGTCTCGGATATTGTTGCCATGGCAGTTCCTCTTCGATCGACCCTGTTTGCGGTTTCTCGCTTTCGCTTGGCGGTTGCGCACGCATCTGCGGCGCGAGCCGAGGAGTCATCCGCTCGATGAGATTTCCGCCACCCGACGGCCCGCGGCTCTCATGGCGCCCGCCGGCAAGGCGACGAACGCAGCTCCGGCGACCAAACTTCTTCGGCTGACGATCATCAGTGCCTCCGGTTCAATAGGTCCGGAAGGTTGGACCATTTCCATTGCAGCCTCCGCCGTCATGGTTTTGTCGAAAGTGGTACCATTAAGTACCCTGACGTGCTAAGCTATGGTACTTTTTGGTACCAATGCAAGAGGCTTATTGTGAGACGAACGAACACAGCATCCCGCGGCACGACGCCGCGGAGTTCCGAGACGTCGGTGCGCGATCGTGTGCTGAGCGCGGCGTTCTCGGCATTCATGGAACGCGGTTACGAGCGCGCCAGCACGCTTGATATCGCGACCCGCGCCAAGGTGTCCAAACGCGAGCTCTACACCTTGTTCGACGATAAGCACGCCATGCTCACTGCGTGTATCGCCGAGCGCGCCAAACGCATGCGTCTCCCCTTGAACTTGCCCGCGGTCGAGAGCCGCACGGCTCTGGCCGCCACACTGAACCAGTTCGGCATCGCGATCCTGCAGGGGGTGTGCGATCCCAAGGTCCTGGCGGTCTATCGTCTCGCCATCGCTGAATCCGACAGTTCGCCTGAGATCGCACGCGTGTTGGATAAAGCCGGCCGCGAACCCAATCGTGCCGCCCTGGTTGAATTGCTGACGGCGGCGCAGGCGAACGGCCTCCTCGGAGCGGGCGAACCCGCAACGATGGCGACACGCTTCTTCGCCCTGATCTGGGGCGATCTGCTGGTTCGCCTGCTGCTGCGCGTGACCAATGTGCCGAAGCCGACGGAAATAGAGCAACGGGTCCGGTCAGCTACCGAGATCCTCATGGCGCTCTATCCGGAACCGGCCGGGGAAAAGAACTCCGGCTGAAAGCCTGCATCCGCGCGCCCGCTTCGAGGACGAGGTTTCCCTACTCCGCCGCGCTGCGGCCGGCGCCGCCGGTGCCGAAGCGGCGCTCGATGTAGTCGATCACGATGTTCTTGAAGTCGGCGGCCAGCGTCGGCGCCGCGCAGCGTCATCGCCTTCTTGCCGTCGATGAACACCGGCGCGGTCGGCTGCTCGCCGGTGCCGGGCAGCGAGATGCCGATGTCGGCGTGCTTGGATTCGCCGGGGCCGTTGACGATGCAGCCCATCACCGCGACGTTGAGGCCTTCGACGCCGGGATAGCGCGTCTTCCATTCCGGCATCGAGACGTGGATGAAATCCTGGATCTCCCGCGCCAGCTCCTGGAACGTGGTCGAGGTGGTGCGGCCGCAGCCCGGGCAGGCCGCGACCAGCGGCACGAAGGTGCGGAAGCCCATGGTCTGCAGCAGCTCCTGGGCGACCTTGACCTCCAGCGTGCGGTCGCCGCCGGGCTCCGGCGTCAGCGACACGCGGACGGTGTCGCCGATGCCCTGCTGCAGCAGGATGCCCATCGCGGCCGATGATGCGACGATGCCCTTGGAGCCCATGCCGGCCTCGGTGAGGCCGAGATGGATGGCATAATCCGAGCGCCGCGCGAGATCGATGTAGACCGCGATCAGGTCCTGCACCGCCGACACCTTGGCGGACAGGATGATGCGCGAGCGCGGCATGCCCATCTCCTCGGCGCGCTCCGGCCGAGAGCAGCGCCGACTGCACCATCGCCTCGCGGGTCACCGCGCGCACGTCGGCGGGCTCGCGGCAGCTTGCGCGTTCTCGTCCATCAGATGGGTCAGCAGTTCCTGGTCGAGCGAGCCCCAATTGGCGCCGATGCGCACCGGCTTGCCGTGCTTGAGCGCCATCTCGATGATGGCGCCGAACTGGCGGTCCTTCTTCTCCTTGAAGCCGACATTGCCGGGATTGATGCGGTACTTGTCGAGCGCCTCGGCGCAGGCCGGGATGCTCGGCGAGCAGCTTGTGGCCGATATAGTGGAAGTCGCCGACGATCGGCGCGGTCACGCCCATCTTCAGCAGCCGTTCCTTGATGTGCGGCACCGCCGCCGCCGCCTCGTCGCGGTCGACGGTGATGCGCACGATCTCCGAGCCCGCCCGCGCCAGCGCCGCCACCTGGCGCACGGTTGCCGTCGATATCGGCGGTGTCGGTGTTGGTCATCGACTGCACCACGATCGGGGCGCCGCCGCCGACGGTCACGTCGCCGACCTTGACCGGGGTCGTCTGATGCCTCGCCAATGGTGCGGCGACGTCGTTCATCGCAGTCTCCTTGCAATCCCGGCGATCCCCGCAAGCCGCGTCGGATCGGGTTCCCGAACATAGCTGGGGCGCATTTCAGCGATATTAACCCCCGGCCGCCGCCTTGTCCCGCCGGCGCGGCGCAGGCACGGTATTTGCCTCAAAGATGCGCGCGACGCCAGCCCGGACCCTCGCCCGACGCAAAAAATGCACCCGACGCAAAAAATGCAGCCGGAGCTGGGTCGTGGACGGAAATCGGCTGGGGGACCGGCCCCGCAATAGGCGGCATTGCCCCGCGGGCGATTTGCGATGAAATTGATGGGATGCGGCCGGCCCCGAAGTCAAGGTCCGAACCCGCAGCGGATCGAGTTGCAAGGAGACGATGCATGTCCACGCGAAGCCTGATCGGCGCGGTTACCGCGGCCATGGCAATGTTCGCCGCCACCGGCGCGCTGGCGTTCGACGACGCGAAATATCCGGACTGGAAGGGCCTGTGGACGCGGGCCCGGGTGCCCGGCGCGGTCGGCCAGCCGCCCCATGATCCCGCAAAGCCGCCGGGCCGCGGCCAGGGCGCCCCGCTCACCCCCGAATACCAGGCGAGGTTCGAGGCCAATCTGGCGGACCAGGCCAATGGCGGGCAGGGCACCTCGTCCACCTTCACCTGCCTTCCCAACGGGATGCCGCGCATGATGTCGGCCTATGAGCCGCTCGAATTCATCATCACGCCCGACATCACCTACGTGCTGATCGACCACATCGAGCACAGCCGTCACGTCTTTACCGACGGACGCGACTGGCCGGCGGAGATCGAGCCGACCTGGGTCGGACACTCGATCGGCAAATGGATCGACGAGGACGGCGACGGCCGCTACGACACCCTCGAGATCGAGAGCCGCGGCTTCAAGGGCCCGCGCGCCTACGACGCCAGCGGCCTGCCGCTGCACGAGGACAACGAGAGCATCTTCAAGGAGCGCATCTGGCTCGACAAGGCCGACCGCGACCTCCTGCACGACGAGATCACCACCATCGACCATGCGTTGACGCGGCCGTGGACGGTGACCAAGAGCTACCGGCGCAATTCCGAGCCGCAGGCGCAATGGCGCGAGTGGATCTGCGGGGAGAACAACCCCCATGTGGTGATCGGCAAGGACAATTATTTCCTCAGCGCCGACGGCCTCCTGATGCCCGCCCGCAAGGACCAGGCGCCGCCGGACCTGAAATACTTCAAGCAGACGCGGCAGCAGTGAAGGTCGCGACGACTGCCGGCTGGCGATCGATGTCAGCAGCGGCCGCGCCGCATTTGGACATCCGCAGTCGACGACTCCACGCGCCCGAGCCGAGCCCTACTCAAATCGTCGCCTCGATCATGGCGCGCAGCTCCGGCGTCACTTCCGGCATCACGCCGAACCAGTCGCGAAACGCCGGGCGGGCCTGGTTCAGCAGCATGCCGAGCCCGTTGACGGTGCGATTGCCCCGCGCCCGGGCGGCGGCGAGCAGCGGCGTTTCCTTCGGAATGTAGATGATGTCGCAGACCAGCGCGGTCGTGGGCAGCCGGTCGAGGGCAAATGTCGAGCGTCGGCTGGCCGACCATGCCCTGGCTGGTGGTGTTGACCAGCATCGCGGCGCCGTCGAGCGCGTCGGCGCGGCTTGCCCAGTCGAGCGCGCGCACCGGGCCGCCGATGGCGCGTTCGATCTCCCTGGCGCGTTCGAGCGTGCGATTGACGATGCGGATTTCCCGGGCGCCGCGGTCGGCGAGCGCCGACCACCACCGCCCGCGCGCCGCCGCCGGCGCCCACCACCACGATCGGCCCGGCGTCCGCGCGCCAGCCCGGCGCGGCTTCGATGATGGATTCGATATAGCCCCAGCCGTCATGGTTGCGGCCGAACAGGGAACCGTCCGGACGCACCACCACGCAGTTGATGGCGCCGATGCGCCGCGCCGGCAAATCGACCTCGTCGACGATCTCGAACGCCGCTTCCTTGTGCGGGATGGTCAGGTTGCAGCCGGAAAAGCCGAGCGCGGGGAGCGCGCGCAGCGCCGCGCGCAAGCCTTCCGCCTTGATCGCGAGCGGAACATAGGCGCCGACCAGCCCGTATTTATCGAGCCAGTAATTGTGCAGGCGCGGCGAGCGCGAATGCATCACCGGCCAGCCCATGACGCCGGCGAGAAGAAATCGGTCGGGATGAGACATGAGGCCTTCAGCTCCGTGGCCCGGGGCTTCTATCACAAGTCGCTGTGATCGGTGCCCACGGCGCCGGGCGGCTTGGTCCCGCCCGTCCCGCACCGCAAGGCGACGGCTTGACCCAGCGCAAAGCGTTGACCGGAAATTCCTGCGAAAGAGTGCAGTATTCGGATCGAGCCGGAAAAATCAGCCGCGGCACCGGCGGTGCCGCAGGCTTGGCGATGGAGCTGCGCATGTTGCCGCTGACGGCCTTCCTCGGCAAGTTGATCGGGCTTTACTGCATCATCGCGGCCGCGACGATGATGGCGAACAAACGAGCCACCGTCGAAAGCATCAATGCGCTGATCCGGAACCCGCCGCTCCTGCTGTTCGCCGAAGTGCTCGGCCTGCTGGCCGGCCTCGCCATGGTGCTCGGCCACAATGTCTGGTCGGGCGGGGTGCTGCCGATCATCGTCACCGTGCTCGGGTGGCTGATCGCGATCCGCGGCGCCGTGCTGCTCGCCCTGCCGCAGGATACCAAGCTCAGGTTCTTCGAGGCGCTGCGCTATGAAGAGCGGTTCCATGTCTATATGGGCGCCACGCTGGTCCTGGGAATATTCATGACGGTGGCGGGCTTCGGGGCATGACGCTCCCTCGCCGGACGCGCGGCCTCTCCCGCCGCGCAGTCCGGGACCGGCCCACGATGCGCCATCGGCTCGCCCGCGCTACCGGATGACCTCATCGGCGCCGGCCAGCACTGCGCCGGGCACCGTGATGCCGAGCGCCATGGCGGCGTTGAGGTTGATCACCAATTCGAGCCCGGTCGGCGGCTCGATCGGCAATTGGTCGGGCTTTTCGCCCTGCAGGATCCGGTCGACGTAAGCGGCGGCGCGCCGGTACAGGTCGGGCAGGCTGACGCCGTAGGACACGAGGCCGCCGGCATCGACGAAATCCCTGAAGGTGTAGATCGCCGGCAGCCGATGCGCCGCCGCCAGCCCGACCACGAGGGCTTGATTGGTCTGCACGGCCGTATCGCTCCCGACCACCAGCGCATCGACGTGCCCGCGCGACGCGGCATCGAACGAGCGTTCGATGTCCGCGGCGGTCCGCGTGTCGAGGACCTGCGCCTCGATTCCGAGGGTTCGTGCGCTCGCCTCGATCTGGCTCCACTCCGACCGGCGCGACGGGTTGGACAGGTTCATCAGCGCCGCGACGCGTTCGACTTTCGCCAGCATGTCCCTGAGAATCTCGACGCGCCTGCCCTCGATGCCGGCAACATAGGCGCCAAATCCGGTCAGATTGCCGGCCGGCCGCGCGCCGCCGCGAGCGATGGCGAGGGGATCGCCGGCCGCCGCCATCACCACCGGAATCGTCGCGGTGGCCGCTTTGGCCGCGAGCGCCGCGGGCGTCCCCCGGGTCACGATCACGTCGACATCGAGGCGCACCAGTTCGGCGGCGAGCGCCGCGAAGCTCTCGTTGCGGCCGTCCGCGGAGCGATATTCGAAGGCGATGTTCCGGCCTTCGACATAGCCGCGTTCGCCCAGGCCGCGCTGGAGCACGGCAAAGTTGGGATTGATCTGCCGCGCCGACGTGTCCAGCACCCCGATGCGGTAATGCCTGGCCGTCGATTGCGCGTGCGCCGACGCGGACCAGGCCGCAAACCCGGCGATGAACTCCCGTCGTCTCATTCGATCACCTCTTCGGTGCACACCGGGGAGCGCGGCCCAATTTCGGGCCCGGGATCGGCGCGGTTGTCGCTTGCCTCCGCGCACGGGATTTGCGCAATGCGGACGAGCTCGCAATATCCCATCACGCCAACTATCGCGGTCCAGCACTCGCTTGTCAGGAATCTTGGGTGGACCGCGACCGGGCGACCAAGTTGGTGCTGACCGAACAGGGGCGTGCGGTGCTGGCCGCGCTGCTTTGACGATCCTAGCCCCGCGCCAAAAGTTCACAATTCTGTCCACAAGGAGGTCTAGCGTTCCGGACGGGTGACTTGATCGTGCGGATTGTTGTGTTCGGCTTTCAAAAGTCACCGGAAGCAAACATCAAGGTGGGTTTCATGCGACGTGCAATCGTATTGTCGGTATACCCTGTCGTGATGATCTGGGCGGCGAGTGCCGCTGCCGATTCGCCAAAGCTGAAGGGAGCCTACGGATTTACGGGCACTGGTGCCTGTCTCGTCGCGCCAGGGAATACTGGCAGCCCGGCTGGCTCCGCAGGATTTGACAGCATGACCTTGCGACCGTTAGACCCCGGGCAGTCTTTCTCCAGTTCGTTTGCCGTCGAAGGAGTTCGGACGTTCAATGGAGATGGCACCGGGACCGTCCAGGGTACGTCCGTTGGCATCACCGTTCGTCCGACCCCAGGACCGCCGCCCGCCATCCCCGCTTTCCCGCCGTCCGCAGAAGCCGACACGTTCCAGTACCAGTTCACCTATACGGTGAACAATGATGGCAGTTGGACCTCGGACGCTGTCCCTGGAACATTCACGGGAGCAATTACGAGCGGTCCACGGGCCGGCCAGACGTACACCCTCACAAACTTTCCGACCGTCAGCGGCCTGACGTCAAAAAACGCGAGTACGTTGATCGCTGTCGTCGACCCGCTGGCCAGTGGCGCCTTCGTCCCGACAGTCGAAACCATAAACTACCAGGGCGGTGATTCCTGGCCGCGCATCTGTCATCGCTCGCGCGTCCTAATCAACTTGTCAAACGGCGACGACTGACGCGGCCGGATCGAGCGGCGGCGCGCCTGCGACGCTTTTATGCGGGCCGCCCCCGTCGGCGGGGCTGTTTTCAGGTCGGTATCGAGCTAAGGTCGGGACGGCGGAAGCAATGCTCGCCTGCGCGGACTTCCGCGCAGGGTTTGCGGGCAGGTTCATGCCGAAATTGCGACCTGGGAGCGCTATCCGGCTCGACCGGATGGCGTTCCGGATGGTTCAGAGGACGATGCCATGGCGAAGTATCTGACGTTGATTGCCGCCGCCGCCGCGCTGCTCGCGGCGCTGCCGGCCGGCGCCCAGCAGCCGAATTATCCGACCCGGCCGATCAAGATCATCGTCTCCCTGCCGCCGGGCGGCGGCGTCGATACCGTCACCCGCATCATCACCGACAAGCTGCAGCGCCGGCTCGGCCAGACCATCGTGATCGAGAACAAGGGCGGCCAGTCCGGCAATATCGGCGCCGAGGCGGTGTTCTCCGCCGAACCGGACGGCTACACTTTGCTCGCCTCGGCGCCGGCGCCGATCACCACCAACCCGCTGCTCTACAAGAGCATGTCGTTCGATCCGGCGAAGTTCACGCCGGTCGCGGTGATGACCGCGATCCCGAATACGCTCACGGTGCGGGCGGACTTTCCGGCCAAGACCGCGCAGGAGTTCATCGCCTACGCCAAGGCCAATCCCGGCAAGGTCAGCTACGCGTCGCAGGGCAACGGCACCACGTCGCACCTGACCGGCGTGATGTTCGAGCAGGCGACCGGCACCAGGCTGCTTCACGTGCCGTATCGCGGCACCGCGCCCGCCGTCAACGATCTGATGGGCGGCCATGTCGACGCGCTGTTCAACGAAGTGGCGACGTCGATGGAAATGCACAAAGCCGGCAGGGCCAGGATTCTCGCGGTCACGACGGCGCAGCGTCTTGCGGAATTGCCGGACATTCCGACCATGCAGGAAGCCGGGCTCGCCGGTTTCGTGTCGGATACCTGGAACGCGATCTCGGCGCCGCCCAAGACGCCGGCGCCGATCGTCGCCAAGCTCAATGCCGCCATCAACGAGGTGCTGGCGGCGCCCGAGATGCAGGCCCAGCTGCGCATGCTGCACCTGCAACCGGTCGGCGGCACGCCGCAGAGCATGGCCGAGTTCGTCAAGTCCGATACCAAGCGCTGGGGCGACCTGATCCGCGCCGCCAACGTGTCGATCGAATAAGCCGGGCAATGACGCTCGCGCCGGCCGCTCAGCCTAGGCGCTTTCCCATTCGAAGGAGGGGAACGCGAATGCCCGACCGGGTGTCGGCCCGACGCGTTCGATCTCCTGATAGCCGCAGGCGCGGTACAGCGGCTCGCCCGCCAGGGTCGCCGCGAGCTCGACCCGCGTAAACCCGTCGGCGGCCGCGGCCTGCTCGCACAGGTCCAACACCAGGCGTCCGAGGCCGCGGCGTGCGAAGGACGGGCTCGTGTACATGGCGCGCACCCGGGCGGCGTCGCTTCGCGGATCGAGCAATGCCGCATCGCGCCGTGCGGCGTGATCGCCGCCGAACAGGGTGGCGCGGCGGCTCCATCCGCCGCAGGCCGCAAGCGCGCCGTCGCACTCGACCACGAAATAGGTGCCGTCATCGATGAGCTGGGTGTCCAGGCCCATGACGTCGAACGATGCTTCGACGGCCTGCGGGGCAAGAAAATCGCGCAGCAATCCGCGGATCGCCGCGGCCATCAGCACGCCCAGCGCCGCGACGTCGTCGCGGCGCGCCAGCCGATGCGCGAAGGCCGGGTCTCGCGGCGTCAGTTCGTCCCTGCGTTCGGCGCGTAGGTCTTGGAAAAGCCGTTTCGCGTATTGGTGACGGTGAATGTGCCGTCCGTCTGCGCCGTCACCTTGATCCAGTGGGCCGGTCCGTTATGGGCCGGCGGCGGCGGTGCGTTGGGTCCGGGGGCAGGCGCGGCGATCGGCGCCACCGGCATCGCGGCGGACGGCTCGTCGAGCAGGTTGGCGATGAACATTCCCGGCACGGTGTATTCCTGGCCGCTCAGCTGGGAGAAGTGTATCTGCCACAGGTCTTCCAGGCCCGGCGAGCGTGTGCAGCACCCGCATCGTGTCGGGCTCGCCGCCCTTGCGCGTGCCGTCGTTCATGATGGCGACGCGGGGGTGGGTGGCGTGGATCATGACCTCCGAATTCGAGGTGGCCTGCCCATGATGGAGCCCGAGGAACAGGTCGATGGCGCCGATGCGGTTGTTCGGGCACATCAGCTCGAATTCCTTGTTCTTGGTCGTATCGCCCAGATGGATGGTGCGGAATTTTCCGAACGTGACGTAGACGCCGACCGACATCGGGTCCTCGCCGGTGCTCTGCGGGGGCGTGTAGTTCGCGCAATACGGATTGGGAGCGCCGGCGCCGGGCACCGGCGTCTTGATGGTCTCGCCGGCGGACGTCACCACCTGCACGTCGAGGCCGGCGACCGCGATCTTGTCGCCGGGCTTGGCGACCGTGTGTTTTGCGTTCGCATAGAGTTGCGGGTAGACCTTCGTCAGGAATTCGTCGACCGCGGGCGCCGGCTGGACGTTCGGTCCATGGTCGATGAAATTCCGGATCGGGATTCGTTTTGCGAGTTCCGCCATGCCGCCGTAGTGATCGCCGTGCCAATGGGTGATGATGAGGTTGTCGATCTGGGTCAGCCGGGCATCCTTGGCGGCCGCCATGATGCGCTCGGCATCCCGGATCGCCGCCGCCGGCGCGACGTTGCCGGTATCGATCAGCAGCGATTCGCCGGACGGCGCGACGAACAGCGTGGCGTTGCCGCCCTCGACGTCGACCACATAGATGTCCAGGTTCGTGCGGGTCTGCGCCGCGGCGCCATCCCGGCTCGCCGGCATCAGCAAGGCCGCCATGCCGGCGGCCGCGGTGAGCAACATCTTCTTCCGCATGGTAACCTCACTGTTGGTGCGATCGGGGGACCCGGCTGGGCGCGCCCGCTGCGGCCGGTTGGATGACCGCTGCTGCGACCCGATGGTAGCAATCCGTGCGGATCGCCGAAAGCCTCGTTGCGGCGAATCTCACGCCCCGGGTCGGGGCGCGGTCAGACCGCAAGGTCACAACGCCATGAAGCTGCGAGGTCGGATGCAAGGCCAGGATTTCACTCGGGCGCCGTTACGGCTAGGATTGCGCCATCCGATGCCGACAGCGGCCCTACGAGGAGAACGCCATGAGGAACCTCATCCCGGTCTTGATGCTCGCACTTCTGCCGGCTTCCGCGGGGGCGGCCGAGCGGCCGGACTGGGCCTATCCCCCCGCGCAAGCGGAGAACGTCCCGGTCGAGCCCGACGGCGGCAAGCCGTTGCAGGCGCCGGGCAGCACGCGCAGCTACACCAGGGCGCAGATCGACTCGCAGATGGATTCGCCGGACTGGTTTCCAGACGAGCATCCGCCGATGCCGGACATCGTCGCCCATGGCAACGGCAAGACGGTGCGCGCCTGCATCGGCTGCCATCTGCCCCACGGCCACGGCCATCCCGAGAACTCCCGCCTGGCCGGCACCACCGCGGCCTACCTCACGCGGCAACTCGCCGACTTCAAGAGCGGCGCCAGGGGCGGCGCCGGCGCCGGCGCCATGACCCGGTTTTCCAAGGACCTGACCGCGGACGAGATCAAGGCCTCGACCGAATACTTCGCCGGCCTGAAACTGATGCGTTGGACCCGGGTGGTCGAAACCGACACCGTGCCGAAGACCTATTTCAAGGGAACGCGGCGGCTGCAGCATCCGGCGGGCGGCACCGAGCCGATCGGCAAGCGCATCATCGAAGTGCCGGAGGACCCCGAGCGCGTCGAACTGCGCGATCCCCATGCGAGCTTCGTCTCCTATGTGCCGGTCGGCAGCCTCGCCAAGGGCGCCTCGCTCGTCACCGCCGGCGGCGACGGCAAGACCATCGCCTGCGCGATCTGCCACGGCCCGGGATTGATGGGGCTCGGCGACGTCCCCAGCCTCGCCGGCCGCTCGCCCGGCAACATCGCCCGCCAGATCTATTACTTCCAGACCGGCGATCGCGGCGGCTCGTCGGCCGCGCTGATGAAGGCGGTGGTCGACAAGCTCACCGCGGACGACGTCATCGCGATCGCCGCCTATGTGGCCTCGCTCGATCCGACGAAGTAGGTCGACACACGCTTCGCTGTCATCGTCCGGCTCGACCGGGCGATCCAGTAACCACCGACCGTGAGTACTGGATTGCCCGGTCAAGCCGGGCAACGACACCAATAGGAGTGAGCCGTAATCGGAAACTCTCTATGGCTTGCTCATCGAGGCGAGCCGCGACCTCGCGATCGATCGGCGCAGCAGCGCGAACAGGCTGCCGCCGGTCGCCATGCCGAGCACGTAGACGATGGCGACCAGCAGCGCGAGCGGCGTCCGCGCGCTCAAGCCCATGAAGGACAGCGTGACGATCTGAAAATTCTGGAACGCGAACAGGAGCGTCGCGACCGCGAACAGTGCGACCACGGTGATGTTGAGCCATCGCATTGCAGCGGCTCCTCAGTGCAAAAGAACGAGGCATCGGCGGCGTCGAATAACTTCTTTCATTTATGATGATGACACGACAATGTCTATCCGGACCCGTTTCGGACCGACGCCGTCCGGCAGGCCGGTCGCCTGCGAATGGCGGTCTCTCCACGGTGCGGATCCTTCAAGGTGCTGTTTCTCCCAGGCGACGGTGTATTCGAGAACCATGTTCATGGATCGTTTTCAGCGCCTGTCGCCGACCGCCGATCCCGCGCGCCGCGCGCAGTGCCGTGCTTTCGCCGGCAGGCCGGTGGCCGCGATGAAGCCGATCATCGACCCGCGCGAAGGCGATGTCGAGGACGACGCCTCGAGCACCAAGCGGCGTTCGCTGTTCTCCCTGGCCGGCAGCCTGCTGGCGGAGGTGAGCCTGCCGAAATTGGTGCTGGCGTGGATCCTCCTGATCGGGCTGCCCGGCGTGATCCTCGGCGTGGCGCCGCTGATCGCGTCGCTGTGGCTGTCGGCCGCTTCGTCCAAGGTCCTGGACATCCTGACGGGCATTACGCCGGTCCTGCTTCTGGCGGTGCTGATCGGCATCGCCTGGTTCGGCGGGCGTCCGCTCCTGCGCCTGATCGAAAGCAGCTTCTGGTCGCTCAACGCCTTGGGGGTGCAGCCCTTATACATCTTCTGTCGCGAAGGGCTGCGGCAGGTCGCCGAGCAACTGCTGCCCCAGAGCGTGAGCGCGGCCGGGCGGGCCTCCGTCCGCGCCGGCAGCGCCGCGGCATCGGGCGTTGCGATCAGCGCGGCGTCGTTCGGCCTCGTCCTGCTCGCATGGCCGGCCACGCGCTGGGCCGGCAGCCTCGCCGAATTCACGTCGCTGCGGCTGCTCATCTCCATTGCGCTGGCAAATGCCGTCGTCATCGTCGCGGGCTATTTCGGCGGGGCGGCACTGGTATGGGGCATGGCCGACGCGATCATGGCGCAGCCGCGCGATCTGCGCGCATTCGATGCCCGCCCGCAGGGCGGCCGCTCGTGGCGTGTGGCGCACCTGTCGGACTTGCACACCGTGGGCGAGCGATACGGTTTCCGGGTCGAGAGCGGGCGGTCCGGTCCGCGCGGCAACGAGCGCCTGCGGCAGATCCTGGCGCGACTGGACGAAATTCACGCGACCCGGCCGCTCGACGCCATCCTGATCTCCGGAGACCTGACCGACGCCGGCGTGTCCGCGGAATGGGCGGAGTTCTTCGACGCGCTCGCGCCATATCCCGGGCTCGCCGGGCTGCTGATCGGGCTTCCCGGCAACCACGACGTCAACGTGGTGGACCGCGCCAATCCGGCCCGCCTCGACCTGCCGACCAGTCCGACCAAGCGCCTGCGCCAGCTTCGCACCGTCTCCGCGCTGGCGGCCTTGCAGGGCTCGCGTTTCCGGGTCGTCGACACCAGGTCCGGCCGGCTCGGCGACACGCTGGCGCAGGCCTTGGAGCCCCATCGTGCCGAAATCGAAGACTTCGCCGACAAGGGCTCGATCCGCCTGTCGCTGCGCCTGGCCGATCTGTGGGCGGAGATCTTTCCGATGGTGCTGCCGCCCGACACCGAGGACGGGCTCGGGGTGATCGTGCTGAACTCGAACGCCGACACCCACTTCTCCTTCACCAATGCGCTGGGAATGATGTCGCTGGAGCAGGCCAAGGGCATCGACATCGCCGTCGCCCAGTTCCCGCGCGCCTGCTGGATCGTGGCGCTGCACCATCATGTCGTCGAGTATCCCAAGCCCGCCAAGGCGCTGTCGGTGCGGATCGGCACCGCGCTCGTCAACGGCACCTGGTTCGTGCGCCGCCTGCAGCGCCTCTGCGACAACGCCGTGGTGATGCATGGTCACCGGCATATCGACTGGATCGGCGAGTGCGGCGGCCTGCTGATCGTGTCCGCGCCGTCTCCGGTCATGGAGGTGACCGACGACCGCGACACCTATTTCTACATCCACAATCTCGCGGCGGACGCCGACGGCAAGCTCAGGCTGCTCGAACCGGACCGCGTGGTGCTGCCCGGACGGCGGGACGTCGACGATTCGTCGGTGGCGCAAGCCGATCCCGATTGAAGTCACGCCGGTGGATCACGCCGGCTTGCCGGGGCCTCCCAGCAGGTCCGCGATCCATCGGCTGGACGGGTGCTGTTCGCACAGCGTCAGCGCCGCGATGGCGATCGGCACGCCGATGAAGGCGCCGGCGATTCCCCACACGAAGGTCCAGAAGAACACCGCGAACAGCACCAGGAACGGCGAGATGGCGAGCGCATTGCCGGCGATTCGCGGCTCGAGATAGCTTCCGACCAGGAACTGAATGAGGTTGAGGCAGGCGAACACGAGGACCGCCATCTGCCAGGATTCGAACTGCGCGATGGCGAACACCGTCGGAAACACCGTCGCGACGAACGGGCCGATGAACGGAATGTAGTTGAGCGCGAAGGCGATCACGCCCCATTCCGCCGCCAGCGGCAGGCCCACCACGACGGCGAAGCCCCACACCAGCGCTCCGGTCATGACGCTCATCAGGGTCCGCACCAGCATGTACCGGCGAAGCTTCGCGGCGGTCTCCGCGCCTCCCGCCAGCACAACTCTCCCGAATTCGCCCGTCTCGACCGCGCCGAGCTTGCCGGCGGCATCCTCGACCTCGATCAGCCCGAGCATCACGTAGATCAGCATGACCAGGGAAAAGCTGAGCATGCCGTTCAGCCGGATCGTCGCCTGCTGGAACAGGCGGATCAGCCAGCCGACGTTGAAATGCTCCGCCCACAGGCCCGCCACCGCGATGCCGTGCCCTTCCAGCCACTCGGCCAGTTGTCCATAGAGAAGCTGATAGCGGGCGGCATCGCCGATGACATGACGGCCGACGCGCCCGAATCCCCACACGATCAGGGAACCGAACGCCGCGAGGATCACGATCGTCGCCAGCATGCTCACCGCGAGCGCAACGAGCTTGGGCAGCCGCGCCTGGAGGCGCTTCTGGACCGGCCACATCATGGCGATGATCAGCAGGGCGAATGCGAGAGGCGCGAAGACGGTGCCGGAGAAATAGAGCGCGGTGACCACGATTACGGCGGCGCAGATGCCGACCGATGCATGCAACCCGCGGCCGCCGGTCATGTCGGCGCTTGCGACGGGTTCGCTCATGGCAGGGTCGCGGTGCGGGCGCCTGGAAAAGACATCCGCATGTGATAGATGCTGGTCGAGTAGAAGGCAACGCGGGCCAAGGGGTTGGAAGGGGTTGGCGACAATCTAACGGGGTGAGCGACCAACATCCGGAGAAACCGATGTCGACTTCCGCGACCTCCACGCAAAAAATCGCCGATGACATCCTGGTCGACCTGGCGCTGCAGGGCGGCGGAGCGCACGGTGCGTTTACGTGGGGCGTGCTCGATCGCCTGCTGGAGGAGCCGCGGCTCGGCATCGACGGCATTTCCGGCACCTCGGCCGGCGCCATGAACGCGGCGGTGCTCGCCGACGGCTATACCGACGGCGGCGCCGAGGGCGCGCGCCGGGCGCTCGAAGCCTTCTGGGCCGGCGTCGCGCACTCGGCCCGTTTCAGCCCGTTTCAGCGCGGCCCCCTCGACCGGCTGCTCGGCCGCTGGACGCTCGACCAGTCGCCGATGTTCATCACGATGGATCTGATGTCGAGATTGTTCTCGCCCTATGATCTCAATCCGCTCGGGACCAATCCGCTCTGCGACGTCCTGGCCAAGACCGTCGATTTCGGGCGCCTGAAGCGGAGCCCGATCAAGCTGTTCGTCACCGCCACGAACGTGCGCACCGGGCGAGGAAGGGTGTTCCGCAACGGCGAGCTCACGCCCGACGTGCTGCTCGCCTCGGCATGCCTGCCGACCATGTTCCAGGCCGTCGAGATCGACGGCGAGCATTACTGGGACGGCGGCTATTCGGGCAATCCCACCATGACGCCGCTGGTGCGCGAATGCACGTCGAGCGACACGATCCTCGTTCCGATCAATCCCGTCGAGCGGCCGGGCGTACCCCGCTCGGCGCGAGATATCCTCGACCGCCTGAACGAAGTCTCCTTCAATGCGGTGCTGCTCAAGGAGCTTCGCATGATCGCCCTGCTGCGGCAGGTCGCCCAGCCCGGCGAGACCGAAGGCGCGAAATGGGCGGGGATGCGGATTCACATGGTGCCCAACACGGCGATGGTCGATCTCGGCTATTCGTCGAAGCTCAACGCCGAATGGGAGTTTCTGACCATGCTGCGGGACGAGGGGCGCCGCGCCGCGGAGACGTTCCTGACGGCGCATGCCGGCGACCTCGGCCGGCGCTCGTCGATCGACCTCGATATCCTTCTCGAAGGCGTCTGAGCCATGGGACTGCTCGGCATCGCGCTCGGCCTGGCGCTGCTCATCGGGCTGGCGTTCCGCAGCTGGAGCGTGCTGCTGCTCGCTCCGGCGGCGGCGCTGCTCGCCGCCCTGTTCGCCGGCGAACCGCTGCTCGCCCACTGGACGCAGACGTTCATGGACGGCACCGCGCGCTTCCTCGCCCAGTTCTTCCCGATTTTCCTTCTCGGCGCGCTGTTCGGCAAGCTGATGGACGACAGCGGCTCGGTGTCGGCGATTGCGGCTTACATGACACGCAGCCTCGGCGAACGACGCGCCATCTTGGCGGTGGTGCTGGCCGGCGCGCTGGTCACCTATGGCGGCGTGAGCCTGTTCGTCGCCTTCTTCGTGCTCGCGCCGATGGCCCAGGCGCTGTTCCGCGCCGCCGCGATTCCGCGCCGGCTGATGCCGGCTGCGATCGCGCTGGGGACATCCACCTTCACCATGTCGGCGCTGCCGGGAACGCCGGCGATCCAGAACGCCATCCCGATGCCGTTCTTCGGCACGACGCCGTTCGCCGCGCCCGGCCTCGGCATCATCGCCTCCGCCGTCATGCTCGGGTTCGGACTGTGGTGGCTCGGCCGCGCCGAAGCTTCCGCACGGCGGGCCGGCGAACCGTTCGGGGCGGGGGACCCGCCGGAATCGACGCCGTCGCAGACGATCAGGGCCTGCGCGAGCGCGCCACCACGGCGCGTGAGTTCGATCCGGCCGAAATCAAGCACGGGGTTCACGGTGCGACCGCGCCGCCAGTCGGCCTTGCCGTTTTGCCGCTGGTCGTGGTGGTGGGCGTCAATCTCGTGATGTCCCTCGTGGTGCTTCCGCGCCTCGACGTCTCCTATCTGGCCGCAGGAGCGCTGGGGAGCGACATCGCTGTCCGCAGTGGGTGGCGTATGGGCGGTGGTCACCGCGCTCGCCGCGGCGATCGTCACGGTCGTGGCCGTCAACCGGTTCCGTCTGCCGGCATTGCGGGAAACCATGGACGCCGGGGCGAACGCCTCGGTGCTGCCGGCGCTCAGCGTCGCGAGCCTGGTGGGTTTCGGCGCGGTGGTCGCGGCGATGCCGGCCTTCGCTGTGGTCCGCGACTGGGTGCTGGGCATCGGCGGCGGGCCTCTGGTCTCGCTGGCGGCGGCGACCAACGTGCTCGCCGCGCTCACCGGCTCCGCCTCGGGTGGAATGACCATCGCGCTCGATGCGCTCGGCGACACCTATCTGGCCCTGGCGCGGGAGCAGGGGATCGATCCCTCGCTATTGCACCGCGTCGCCGTGATCGGATCGGGCACGCTCGACAGCCTGCCCCACAACGGCGCCGTCGTGACGCTGCTCGCGGTGTGCGGCACGACCCATCGCGAAAGCTATTTCGACATCGTGATGGTCGGCATCGTCGGCGCCATCATCGCGCTCGCCGTCGTCATCGGCCTGGGCACGGCATTCGGCTCGTTTTGAGCCAATGATCTGTTCAAAATCGCGCTCGTCGTTATCGGGTGCGGCTCACGGTCGGGTCGGTTTTGTTGATCGGCTTCTTTCGATCGAAATGCGCCGGTGCTCAACACAACTGCTATATCCCGGCCGAGGCGTGACGATGGCGGCGGACGCAGCGGCTCCAACCGACAGGAGACCTCCATGAAAGCCGGCGACATCATGACCGCGCGCGTCGTTTCGATCTCGCCCGATGTGGGCGTGCTGGAGGCGATCGAGCTGATGATGAAGAATCACATCAGCGGCCTGCCGGTGATCGATTCGTCGGGGAAGCTGGTCGGCATGGTGACCGAAGGCGACTTCCTGCGCCGCGCCGAAACCGGGACCACGCGCAAGCGGCCGCGCTGGCTCGAATTCCTGGTTGGGCCCGGGCGCCTCGCCGAGGAATATGTGGAGTCGCACGGGCGCAAGGTCGCCGAAGTGATGACGACCGAGCCGATCACGATCACCGAGGAGACGCCGCTCGACGAGGTCGTGGCGACCATGGAGCGCCGGCGCATCAAGCGCCTGCCGGTGATGCGCGGCGCACAGGTCGTCGGCATCGTCAGCCGCGCCAATCTCATGCATGCGCTCGCCACCCTCGGCCGTGCCGCACCGCGCCCGGCCGCGACCGACGCGGCGATCCGCCAGCAGCTGCTCGCCGAATTCGATAAGCAGTTCTGGGCGCCGGCGGCGCTGATCGACGTCGCGGTCAAGGACGGCGTCGTCGAGCTGTGGGGCACCATCATGGAGGGCTCGCAGGGCGAGGCCATCCGGGTCTGCGCCGAGAACATCCCCGGCGTGAAGAAAGTGGTCAGCCACCTGACCTGGATCGAGCCGATGTCCGGCATGGTGATCAGCGATTTCGACCAGGAGGCGAACGGTTCGGCGACCAGTTCGGCGACCAGTCCGGCGACCATCCGACGTCCGCTGCGGCTCAGGCAAAGCCGTAGAGCCGATCGGCGCTGGGGTTACAAGATTTGGCCCGGCAAGCCGGACCCCGGATGGAGCGGCGGCGAATTCCGGGCTAGACTGGATCGATGCCGATCACAAAGACGCGCTTTGGGAGGATTCGATGACAGACCATGAAGGCTTGGGCCGCCGCACCTTTCTCAAGCGGATGGCGACCGTCGCCGGCTCGGCGCGTCTCGCTCCGGCCCTCATCGGCGGGGCGGCGGCATCGCTCGATTCGGCTGCGGCGAGCGCACAGGAATCGGCTCATGCCCATGGGGAAACCAATCACGAGACCGAACGCCTCGCCGCCTATGCGGCTTCAATGCGGTTCGAGGATCTGCCGCCCGCAGCGGTCCAGCGCGCCAAGGATTGCATGACCGATTCGGTCGCGGCGATCGTCTACGGTGCGGAATTGCCGTGGAGCAAGATGATCATCGCCTATGCGCGGCAGAACAGCCCGGTCGGCAAGAGCTACATCCTGGGTTCCGGCGGCGCGCCCGTGCATGCCGGCGCCGCGGCGCTCTCCAATGGCGCCATGACCCATGCCTTCGAACTCGACAGCCTGTCCAAGCCGGATTCCGGCTCGCATCCCGGCGCGACGGTGTTCACCGCCGCGCTCGCGGTGGCGCAGGAACGCGGGCTGTCCGGCCGCGACCTCCTCACCGCCTTCGTGGCGGGAACGGAGGTCATGTTCCGGATCGGGCACGCGACCAAGCACACCAACGAGGTCCGCGGCTTCCATGCGCCAGGCACCACCGGTCCGTTCGGGGCGGCTTCGGCGACCGGACGGCTGTTGAACCTCGACGCCGCCGCGATGACCAATGCGCTGGGCGTCGCCGGCTCGTGCGCGTCGGGCCTCCTCGAATTCGCCCATGCCGGCAACGGCGCCATGGTCAAGCGCCTCCACATGGGACGCGCGGCCGAGGCCGGCGTTCTGGCGGCGAACCTCGCCGCGCAGGGCTTCACCGGCCCGACCAGCGTGCTCGAGGGCGAAGCCGGCTTCCTGCGGGTGTACTGCAACGACTGGGACCTGGCGGAGCTGACCAAGGGGCTGGGCAGCACCTGGTTCACCCTCGACATCATGCTCAAGCGCTATGCCTGCCACATCACCGCGCACAATCCGGTGGAGGCCATTCTCGACCTGCGCAACGAGCACAAGTTCACCGCCGCCGACGTCGCCTCGATCGATGTCCTCGGCAACGACCGGATGGCGACGACCAACAACATCGCGGCGCCCGGCGACCTGATGCTCGCCCAGTACAGCATCCCCTTCAGCGTCGCGCTGGCGCTCTATCGCAACCCGGTCGACCCGCGCTCGTTCGACGAATCCGCGGTGCACGACCGCGCCATCCTCGACATGTCGTCGCGCATCAAGATGCCGGTCGCCCCCGGCCAGGACCGCCGCGATCTCACCGCCACGGTCACCGTCAAGCTCAAGGACGGGCGCGAGTTCTCGCGCAAGGTCGCGAGCTTCAAGGGCACGCCGGAGCGCCCGCTGGCGCAGCCGGAGCTCAAGGAAAAATTCATGATGCTGACCCAGCGGCTCGATCGCGGTACCACGGAGGCGCTGTTCGGCCGGCTCCAGCGCATCGAAAACGAGACGTCGCTCGACTGGCTCAATGTGTGAGCTCGCCACGTGCTGAGCACGCCATGTGTGAGCGCGCGACACGGAGCGTCTCGGCGGCTCATCGGGCCTCGCCCATTACCTCGGTTTCAAACAACGTACGGGAGAAGCACATGACGAGATCACGCAAACAGCGCCGGGCCGCAGCGCCGGCGGTCGGCATCGCGGCGGCGAGCCTGCTCGCCATTCTGGCGTCGGACGCGCAGGCGCGGGTGACCAGGATCGTGGTCGAGAAGAAAGTCTCGCCCGCCTTCGACGCCGCGAGCTTCGGCACGGCGGGTCAGTACGAGACGCTGGCCGGCCGCGCTTTCGGCGAACTCGATCCCAACGATCCCAAGAACGCGGTGATCCAGGACATCAAGCTCGCGCCGCGCAACGCCAAGGGGATGGTCGAGTACACGGCGACGTTCCAACTGGCGAAGCCGGTCGACATGACCAAGGCGAGCCGCCTGATGTGGCACGACGTGCCGAACCGCGGCGGCCGCCTCACCATCGTGCCCGCCGAACGGGCCACCGGCGACATCGGCCTTTCCAGCGGCTGGCAGGGCGACAGCGCCGGCCGGACGGCGCCTGGTCCCGACAACGACTATGTCGTCGTGCCCGTCGCCAAGAATGCCGACGGCTCCGCGATTACCGGCCGGGTGATGGCGCGCATCACCAACGCGTCCGGCAAGAATTCGCACCCGATGATCGTCTACAACAACCCGATGCCGTACAAGCCCGCCAGCCTCGATACCAAGGAGGCGACCCTCACCACCCATGCTTCCGAGACGATCGACGGGGTGATCGGCGCGACCGCGGAGATCGCGCCCGGCGACTGGGCCTTCGCCAAATGCGGCCCGGACAACCCGTTTCCGGGCACGCCCGATCCGACCCAGGTCTGCCTGAAGAACGGCTTCGACCCCAGTCTGCTCTACCAGCTGGTGTTCACGGCGAAGGACCCCCTGGTGCTGGGGATCGGATTTGCCGCCTTCCGCGACGTCGGCTCGTTCTTCAAGTATGCCGCCCAGGACGACGCCGGGACGCCCAATCCGGTCGCCGGCGCAGCGTCCTGGGCGATCACCCGCGGCGTCTCGCAATCCGGCAATTACGTGCGCGGCCTGATCCATTTCGGCTTCAACCAGGACGAGGCGGGGCGGCAGGTCTATGACGGCGCGTGGCCGATCATCGCCGGCCGGCGGCTTCCCCTCAACATGCGCTTCGCCACCCCCGACGGCGTGCTGCGGCTCTACGAGGCCGGCAGCGAAGGCCCGCAATGGTGGGGCGATGCGCCCGATCCGGTCCGCGGCCTGCCGTCCGCGGGCATCCTCGACCGCTGCAATGCGAGCCATACCTGCCCGAAGATCGTCGAGCATTTCGGCGCCGCGGAAGTGTGGGGCCTCAAGCTCACGCCGGAATGGGTCGGCATGAGCGGCGATACCGACCTGCCGCTGCCGGACAATGTGCGGCGCTATTACATCCCCAGTACTCAGCACGGCGGCGGCCGCGGCGGCTTCAGCACCGCTGCGGTAGCCGCGCCGTCCTGTCCCGGCATCGAATGGGGCAAGGGTGCGCTGCCCGGCAACCCGGTGCCGCACACCGAGACGGTCAATGCGCTGCGCGTCCATTTCCGCAACTGGGTGATAAAGGACGTGGCGCCGCCGCCGAGCCGCTATCCCACGCTCAAGTCCGGCGATCTCGTCGACGCCACGGCGGAGGCGATGGGATTCCCCTCGCTTCCAGGCCTGCCGCCGAACGCGCCGACCGGCCTCATCAATCCCGCCATCGACTATGATTTCGGGCCCGGCGTCGACCCGATCGACGGCTCCGGCGTCCCGACCGTGGTGCCGCCGCGCATCAAGCACGTCATCCGGCTGAAGGTGCCGCGCGTCGATGCCGACGGCAACGAGATGGGCGGGGTGCCGGTGGTGCTGCGCGATGCGCCGCTCGGCACCTATCTCGGCTGGAACATCACGGCGGGCGGGTTCTACAAGGGCAAGGAGTGCAACTTTGCCGGCGGCATGATTCCGTTCGCCAAGACCAGGGCCGAGCGCGTCGCGGCCGAAGACCCGCGCCCCTCGCTGGAAGAGCGCTACGGCAGCCATGCCGGCTATGTAGCCGCCGTCCAGCTCGCTGCCCGCAAGGCGGTCGGCGAAGGCTTCCTGCTGGCGGCCGACGAAAAGGCCCTGGTGGCCGCCGCCGAAGCAAGCGACGTGCTGAAATAGGGAAGCCGATCCCTCCCGGTTTTCGGCTGTCGGATTCGCACATCGTGAGACGGATGGAATTACCTCTCCCCGCGTGCGGGGAGAGGTCGGATCGCGGAGCGATCCGGGTGAGGGGGCCGCGCCGCAAATCTGAGCCGTAGATTTTATGCTCAGAATCGTGGATGGGCCCCCTTTCCCCGACCCTCTCCCCGCAAGCGGGGCGAGGGAGAAGAGGCGCCGGCCGAATGAAATGGTGGTCGACTGAGATGTGTGAATACGATAGCCGAAGACGGGAGATAATCCGTCACAGTTCTGGGAGTTTCGACATGCACTGCAGTCGTTGGAGTTCGTTCGCCGTACTCGCCGCAACAGCGCTGGCGCTGTCCACCGCTCCGGTTGCGCTGAGAGCCCAGACCCCGACCGTGACGATGTTCGAGGGCGCTCGCCTGCTCACCGGCGACGGCGGCGTCATCGAGAACTCGGCATTCATCGTCGCCAATGACCGCTTCATCGGGGTCGGGCGGCGCGGCGAGCTGCCGGTCCCGCCGGGCGCGGTGCGCGTCGACCTCGCCGGCAAGACGGTGATGCCTGCGCTGGTCGACGTTCACGTGCATATGGGCTATCGCACCGGCACCAGCTTCACCGCCGACAACTACACCCGCGCGAACCTGCTCGACATGCTCGACCGCTACGCCTTCTACGGCGTCGCCGCGGTCCTGGAGACCGGCACCGGGCGCGGCGACCTGCCTTACCGGGTGCGTGCCGAAGCGCGCTCGGGCGCGCGATATCTCACTGCCGGCAGCGGCTTCGGCATGCCCAATGCCGGTCCTGGCGGGGCCATGCGCGACAGCGCCTACGGCGTCACCACCGAGGAGGAGGCGCGCCGCGATGTCCGCGAACTCGCCGCCCACAAGGCCGACATGGTCAAGATCTGGGTCGACGACCGCAACGGCACGGTGGAAAAGCTCAAGCCCAACCTCTACCGCGCCATCATCGACGAGGCCCATAAGAACAATCTGCGGGCGATGGCGCATGTCTTCGCCCTCGACGACGTCAAGGCTCTCGTGCGCGCCGGCATCGACGGCTTTGCCCACATGGTGCGCGACAAGGACGTCGACGACGAGCTCATCGCGCTCCTCAAGCAGCGCCCCGACGTGTTCTTCGTGGCGACGCTGCTGGGGCGAGCGCCGCGCGCTCTATGCCGCAAGCCGGCCTGGTCGGACGATCCGGTGCTGCGCCAGGCGTTCGGCACCGAAGACATCAAGCAGCTCGCCGAGCAGCTCTCTCCCGAACCCGAACGCGGACCCAAGGCGGTGCAGCGCGCCCGCGAGTTCGGGCGACCAATCTGCGCAACACCGCGAAGCTGTACGCCGCCGGCGCGCGGATCAGCCTCGGCACCGACACCGGCGGTGTCTCGGTGGCGAATTCTTCGGCCTCGGCTCCCATGTCGAATTCGAGCTTCTGGTGACCAGGGCCGGGCTGACGCCGATGCAGGCGATCATCGCCGGAACCCATACCGCGGCCGGGATCCTCGGCCTCGACGACCTCGGCATGGTGGGGCCGGGAAAGAGCGCCGACTTCCTGGTGCTCGACGCCAATCCGCTCGACGACATCGCCAATACGCGCCGGATCGAGCAGGGTGTATCTGCGCGGGCGGAGATCCCGCGCGGCGCTGTCGGCGAAGTGGCAGGCGAACGGCGCCCAGCCCGGCAAGTGACGGGCCGGGGCTGGAGCGCCATCGGTTCGG
The DNA here is from genome assembly GCA_963795865.1 of uncultured Alphaproteobacteria bacterium. GTDB lineage: Bacteria > Pseudomonadota > Alphaproteobacteria > Rhizobiales > Xanthobacteraceae > JAJPKK01. Next base: position 4,625 of record CAWCJX010000024.1, on the reverse strand, counting down.
GTTCGATCGGATGGCGCTCTCGCGTTTGATCACTTGAAGTTCGTCGAGACGTCCGTGATCGGTGGCCGGGATGCCATCCGGATGATTCGAATCCCGCCCCCCTGCCGCCGCCAGCGCCGCCTGGATTCCGGGTTCGCCTGCTGCGCACGCCGGAACGACCATGCCGAAAGCCAGATGCGGCGCGGCTCACAAGCCGAACACGTAGAGCATCGTTGCGCTGCGCTGGTGGTTGAGTTCGGGCGTGTTGCGGATTTTCGCCTTGGCCGGCCCGCTCGGCCCCGACGCGATCGCCACATATTGCCTGCCGCCGACCTCGAAACTCATCGGCGGCGCGGCAAGCCGGTGCCGACGTTGAACTTCCACAATTCGTCGAGGGTGGCGTCGTCGTAGGCGGCGACGGTTCCGTCCATCAGGGCGATGAAGACGAGCCCGCCGGCGGTGCTGAGCGCGCCCGCATAATTGGGGTAGCGCATGTGCACGCTCTTCTTGATCTCGAGGGTCGCCGGGTCGACGGCGGTCAGGTTGCTCTCATAGCGATCCTCGACCTTGAAGGAGCCGCCCGAGCGCGGGATCCAGCCTTTTTCCGTCTTCGGCTTGTCCTTGTCGATGGACACGAACTCGCATGCCGTCATGGCGGGAATGTAGAGCAGCTGGGTCTTGGGACTGTAGGATGACGGGTAGTAATTATTGCCGCCGTTGCGATTGGGGCAAACCTTCTTGACCGGGGCGTCCGCGGTCGGATTGGCGAGGCCCGAATAGGTCTGCACGTCCTTGTTGGGATCGTAGTCGAGGGGCTTGCCGGTCTTCTGGTCGATGCCGGCCGTCCAGTTCACGTCGGTGTAGGGCTTGGCGCCGACCATGGCGCCGTTGGCGCGCTCCATAGTGTAGACGAAGCCGTTGCGTGCCGAATGGGTGACGAGCCTGCGGGCCTGCCCGTCGATCACGCGGTCGAACAGGATGTGGGTGCCGACCTCGTCGTAGTCCCACATGTCGCGCGGGGTGTACTGGAAGTACCAGTGCATCCGGCCGCTGTCGGCATCCAGGCGACCACGCAGTCGGTGAACAGATTGTCGCCGGGCCGGACGCCGCGCATCGAGCTCCGGCGCCGGGTTGCCGACCCCCCATAACGTCTGGTTGATGTCGGGGTCGTAGGTGCCGGTGACCCGCATGGCGCCGCCGCCGGTCTGCCAGGCATTGGTGTTGCCCTTCCAGGTTTCGCTGCCGGGCTCGCCCGGCGCGCGCGCGTCGAATTTGCGCCACAACACCTTGCCGGTCGCGGCGTCGAGGCCGGCGATCCAGTCGCGGATGCCGCGATCGCCGCCGGCCGCGCCGACGATGATCTTGTCCTTGATCGCGAGCGGCGCGCCGGTGATCTGCACCTGCGGCACGTCGAAGGCGATGTTGGTCGCCCAGACGATCTTGCCGGTGGCCTTGTCGGTGGCGATCATGCGGGCCGGCGAGTTCGCGGCCGAGATCACGTAATTGCCCCAGAATGCGGCGCCGCGGTTGACCGCCTGCCTCTCCTGCTTGGGATCCATGCGCCAGACGATCCGGCCGGCGTCGCCCGAGGTGCCGTCGATCTTGTAGAGCACGCCCCAGGAATCGGTGATGTAGAGGAAGCCGTCTTCGGCGAGCGCGGTCGCCTCGTTGGGATTCGTTGCCCGCAGTCCCGCCGAGCGCGACCGCATAGACGAGTTTCAGGCTCTTGGCGTTGCCCTTGTTGATCCGGTCGAGGGGAGAGAAGCGCTGGCCGTCATAGCTGCGGTGGTTCATCAGCCAGTTCCGGCTCCTTGTCGGGATTGAGGAGGCGCTGCGGCGTCACCTCGGCCGCGAGCGCCGGCCAGGCCATCAGCACGCTGCCGGCGAGCAGCGCGGCGCGCGAGGATCGAATGCGGCTGGTCATGATGTCTTCTTCCTTTGCTCTCGTTCATCGTGACGGCGGACCGCTGCGAAGCGGCCCGCCGTGATGTCGTCGCCGCGGCGGGTCCGCGATTCTCCGCCTACAGCCCGAACACGTAGAGCACTGTCGCGTTGCGCTGCTCCTTGAGTTCCGGCGTGAGAATGAGCTTGCTCGACGCCGGGCTCGGCCCCGACGCGATGGCCAGATATTGCTTGCCGTTGACCTCGAAGGTCATCGGCGGCGCCGAAAAGCCGGAACCGACATTGACCTTCCACACCTCGTCCAGCGTCGTGTCATCGTAGGCCGCAACCGTGCCGTCGAGTAGCCCGACGAACACCAGCCCGCCGCCGGTCGCAAGCGTGCCGGAGTAGTTCGGATAGGGCAGATGCAGGTTCTTCTTGATCTCCAGCGTAACCGGATCGACGGCGGTGAGGTTGCTTTCATAGCGTCCGTCGACTTTGTAGCCGCCGCCGGTCCGCGTGTACCAGCCCGGTTCTCGCTTCACCGATCCTTGTCGTTGGTCACGAACTCGCATGCCGTCATGGCCGGAATGTACAGAAGCTGGGTCTTGGGGCTGTAGGCGGACGGCCAGTAATTGTTGCCGCCAGTGCGATTGGGGCAGACCTTCTTGACCGGGGTGGCGGCAGTCGGATCGGCGATGCCCGAATAGGTCTGGACATCCTTGTTGGGATCGTAGTCGAGCGGCTTGCCGGTCTTCTGGTCGATGCCCTTGGTCCAATTGACTTCGATATAGGGCTTGGCGCCGATCATCGATCCGTTGCGACCGTCCATGGTGTAGACGAAGCCGTTGCGCGCCGAATGGGTGACAAGCTTGCGCGGCTGTCCGTCAATGACGCGGTCGATCAGGATGTGGGTGCCGACCTCGTCGAAATCCCACATGTCGCCCGGCGTGAACTGGAAATACCAGTTCATCTTGCCGTTGTCGGGATCCCATGAGATGACGCTGTTGGTAAACAGATTGTCGCCCGGGCGGGCGCGTGCATCCATCATCGGAACCGGATTGCCGACGCCCCACAGCGTCTGGTTGCTGTCGACGTCATAGGTGCCGGTTACCCATACTGCCCCGCCGCCGGTCTGCCAGGCATTGGTCTTGTCTTTCCACGTCTCGCTCCCGGGCTCACCGGGGGCCGGGATGGTGTATTTGCGCCAAAGGAGCTTGCCGGTCGCGGCATCGAGCGCCGCGATCCAGTCGCGAGCGCCGGCGTCGCCGCCCGAGGCGCCGAAGACGATCTTGTCCTTGATGGGGAGAGGCGCACCGGTCACGGTCACCAGAGCCACGCCGTCGGAGACGTTGGTCTCCCACACCACGTTGCCGCTGGTCTTGTCGGTGGCGATGATGCGCGCCGGTGCGCTGGCGGGCGAGATCACGAGATTGCCCCACAGGGCGGCCCCGCGATTGGCGACCTGCTTCTCCTGCTTGGGGTCCATGCTCCAGACGATGCGGCCGGTATCGCCCGAGGTGCCGTCGATCTTGTAGAGGACGCCCCAGGAATCCGTGATGTAGAGGAAGCCGTCTTCGGCGAGCGGCGTCGCCTCGATGAATTCCTTGCCGTGCGTGCCGGCGAGCGAGACCGCATAGGCGAATCTGAGGCCCTTGACGTTGCCTTTATTGATGCGGGCGAGCGGCGAGAAGCGTTGGCCGTCATAAGTTCGGTGGTTCATTAGCCAGTTCTGCGGCTCCTTGTCGGCATTGACGAGCCGGTCCGACGTGACCTCTGCGGCCAACACGGGCGATGCGGCAGGCATCCTGCCGGCGAGCAGCGTCGCGTGGACCGAAAGATTGGGCTTTGCCATGGTGTACTCCCGTGGATTTTCGTTCATCGAAGCGGCGGACCGCTGCGCGGCGATCCGCCATTTGTGGATTTTCGGCTCACAGCCCGAACACGTAGAGCACCAGGGCGTTGCGCTGCTCCTTCCAGCGACTCCGGCGTATTGACGAGCCTGCTTCTCGCGGCTGGGCTCGGCCCCGACACGATCGCAACATATTGCTTGCCGTTGACCGCGAAGGTCATCGGCGGCGCGAGGAAGCCCGAGCCGACATTGATCTTCCACAGCTCGTCGAGGGTGGTATCGTCATAGGCGGCGACAGTGCCGTCGAGCAGCGCGTTGAACACGAGGCCGCCGCCGGTCGCCAGCGTGCCGGCGTAGTTGGGATAGCGCAGATGCACCGTTTTCTTGATCTCGCCGGTCAGGGGATCGGCGGCGGTCAGGTTGCTCTCCCAACGATCGGCGGTCTGGCTCAGCCCGCCGTTCCAGCCCCTTTCCTTGGTGTGCTTCTCGCGGTCGATGGTGACCGTCACGCAATTGGAGAGCGCGGGAATGTAGAGGAGCCCGGTCTTGGGGCTGTAGGAGGACGGCGAGTAATTCTTGCCACCGGCCTGGGACGGACAGGAGCACCTTGACCGGCGCGCCCGTCAAATTTCCGACGCCGGCATAGGTCTGGATGTCCTTGCTGGGGTCGTAGTCGACCGGCTTTCCGGTCTTCTGGTCGATGCCCTTGGTCCAGTTGACCTCGACGTAAGGCTTCGCCAGCACGGTCTGGCCGTTGAAACGGTCCATCGTGTAGAGGAAGCCGTTGCGCGCGGAATGGGTGAACAGCTTGCGCGGCTGGCCCGCGACCGTGCCGTCGACCAGGATGTGGGTGCCGACCTCGTCGTAATCCCACATGTCGCCGGGCGTGAACTGGAAATACCAGTTCATCTTG
>CAWCJX010000023.1:0-51089 GCA_963795865.1 uncultured Alphaproteobacteria bacterium | reverse complement strand
CTTGGCACGGCGCGCCTGCGCACTGGGCCAGGCCAGGGTTGGGAAGAACATGTCGTTGCTCGACTGGAGCTCGGTAGCTGTCGGCGTCCCGAACCGATTGACCTGGGCCTTCACCGCGCCTAGCGCTTCACGGTCGAACGAGGCCAGACGCCGGACGAGCGCATCGACAAACGAGTCGAGGTCGTCATCGTCCAGCGTGCGGTTCACCCAGCCATAGCGCTCCGCGATATCAGCATCGAAATCGTCGCCGCTGAGGACGATCTCAAGTGCCCGCGAGCGGCCGACCAAGCGCGGGAGCCATTCCAGCGCTCCGCCGCCCGGGACCAGTCCGACGCCGATCTCGGGGTTGCCGAACAGGGCGCTTTGCCGGCTGGCGAAGCGCATGTCGCAGGCCAGCACGAACTCGTTACCGATGCCGCGCGTGCGGCCGCGAATCTTGGCGATGCTCACGACTGGCGTGGACGAGAGGCGCAGCACAAAGTCGCGCCAAAGGCCCAGCACCTCCGGCCGTTCAGCTGCCTTGGATACGTCGAGATGGGCGATGAAAAAATCGGGATTCGCCGACTGGAACACTACGACCTTCACGGACGGGTCCGCCTCGATGTCGGTCATCAGCGCTCCCAATTCGACGATCGTCGTGGGAACAAACATGTTGATCGGCGGGTTGCTGAAGGTGATCGTCCACCGGCCCGGATAGGTGCGGTCGGTGTTGAACTGCGAAGGGTCAGGCATGGCGCATCTCCTCCTCTCTTGTGAAGAACCCTACCGCAGCGATCTGAAGCCCGCGCGAACCTCTTCTGAAAAGAGCTTCGGCTGCTCCCAGGCCGCAAAGTGCCCGCCCTTGGGGAGCTTGTTGAAGTGAATGAGCTTGGGGTACGCCTGCTCCGCCCAGCTCCGCGGAGCAGGATAGAGTTCGTCGGGAAAGACGCTTACGGCGGTCGGGACCACGACGCCCTTGACGGCGAAGAACGACGCCCCCTTGTTCTCCCAATACAGACGGGCGCCTGAGAGCGCGGTATTCGTCAACCAGGTCAGCGTGATGTTGTCGAGGACGTCGTCTCGGGTGAGGCCTTCGCTCCCGCCGGCAAAAACACGCGCGATCATCTCGTAACTGCGTGCGTCATGATCAAGGAAGTAGGCGGCGAGACCGACAGGTGAGTCCGCTATTCCGTACAGCGTCTGCGGTCTCAACCCCATCTGAAAGCCGTAGCCGATGCCCTTTGCATAGACGAAGCTCAGCCGCTCGTAAGCGAGCTTCTCGTCGGCCGAGAGATTCGCCGGCGCCGGTGCGCCGGAAAAGGCCAGCTTGTCGATGTCGAGCGGAATCACGTTCGCCATGTTGGTGTGGATGCCCATCAATTCCGGCGGCGCCTGCGCGCCCATAAGCTCGGTGACGATTGCGCCCCAGTCGCCACCCTGCGCCACGAACTTCGTGTATCCGAGGCGCTTCATCAGCGCCGTCCAGGCACGGGCCATGTGGGCGGGGTCCCACCCGGTCGTGGTCGGCCTGCCGGAAAAGCCGTAACCTGGCATGGATGGAATCACGACATCGAAGGCATCGGATGCATTTCCGCCGTGTGCGGTGGGATCGGTCAGCGGATCGATGATTTTCATCTGTTCGGTGATCGAGCCCGGCCATCCGTGCGTGACGATCAGCGGCAACGCATTTTCGTGTTTCGAGCGGACGTGGATGAAATGAATGTCGAGCCCGTCGATCTCGGTGATGAAATTCGGCAAGGCCATTAGTCTCGCTTCACACTTGCGCCAGTCGTACTCGGTCGCCCAATAGCGCGCCAGCGCCTGAATCGTCGCGAGCTGTACTCCTTGCGACGCATCTGCAACCGTCTCTCGTTCAGGCCACTTCGTCGCTTTGATGCGCCTGCGCAGATCGTCGAGCGCCTCTTGCGAAGCACTGAAGCGGAAGGGGCGGATCGCGTTGGGATCGGTCGCTGAGGACGGAAGCGCCCTGGCTGCGCCTCCAGCCGCAGAGGCCGCAAGAACGGCGTCCGGCGGGTGTGACGAAAAAGTATTGTCGGACATGATCGCTCTCCTTGGCAGGAAAATGAGCCGACAATAAATTCTTTTCCCACGACAAGGTTGCACGTCATTGCATCAATTATTTGTGAGGGGTGGAACTAACGCCGTAGCACGGAAACGCTTTACTCGGCTTGCGCAACAACGACTTCCTGCGAGTTCATTCGCCTCCCGACCGCTCCCGCCCGTCGGGAGATCGCGGCGTGTGCCGATCGGGCGGCTGGTGCATGGTCTGGAGCAAGCCGGCGAGGGTCTCGCGCAGTCCGTGCATCTGATCGACCAAATGGAGGATCACGCCGACGCCGGCATCGTTGACGTCGAAATCCTCTTTCAGGTCCCGGATCAGCCCGGCCCGCGCCACATCGGCATCGGTGAAGCACGCCTGCGCATCGCAGCCGCTCGGAATGATCCATTCCTCCGCGACCCACATTTCCAAGGTGTCGTGATCGATCCGCGCTCGCAGCAGGAATTCCTGCCTGGTGATCGTCATGGCTGCATGTCCTGCCGTGGATCGTAGAGTTTTCCGGCTTCCCAGCCCGACAGGAAGGTCTCGAGCGCGGTATCCGGCCGGGGCGGAAGCATCACCTCGAGCTTGACGAATTGATCGCCGGATCCGCCGCCCGGGCGCGGAGCGCCCTTGCCCTTCAGCCGCAGGACGGTGCCGGTGTTGGAATGCTTCGGCACCGTCATCGTGACCGGGCCGGCCGTGGTGGGCACCTTGATCCGGCCGCCGAGCACCGCCTCGGTCACGGTGACCGGGATTTGGACGTGGATGTCGTCGCCCTGCCGGGTGAAAAAGCGATGCGGCTCGATCGAGATTTCCACCAGCGCATCGCCGGCTTCCCCGCGGCCGCGACCGGCGCCCCCTTTGCCCCGCAATCGCAGCACCTGTCCATCCGCAATTCCGGGCGGAATTTTCACGTCGAGCGTTCCGCCTTCCGGCAGGTTCAAGCGCACCGTCGCGCCATTCACGGCGTCGAGGAAACCCACCGACAGGCGATAGCTGAGATCCGGCCCGCGCGCATTCGCGCGTGCATGCACCTGCTGCTTGAGGAATTCCGCGAGGATGTCGTCGGATTCGGCAAAATCCGCGAATCCTGCGGAATTCGCATAGGCGCTGTCGGATTGCGACGCGTAGTCCTTGTAGAAGTGCTGCGGCGGCCGTTCGGCCCCGGTGGCGTCGATCTCGCCGTCGTCGTAACGCCGGCGCTTGTCCTTGTCCGACAGGATATCGTAGGCGCCCGCGACCTCCTTGAAGCGCTCCTCGGCCTCGCGATTGCCGGGATTGAGGTCGGGGTGAAGTTTCTTCGCCAGTCCCCGATAGGCTTTGCGGATGTCTTCGAGCGATGCGGAGCGCGCCACGCCGAGAACGTCGTAGGGGTCTTTCATCGGGTACCCTTGATGGCAGGTCGCTCGACCGTGCGCGACCAAACAGGTTTCCGATCTGTTTGGATCAGTCGCCGTGGCACTTCAATAAATTAATGCGGCCGCTGGTCCGATGCCCGGCGAGACATGTCGGGGCGAAGCCGAGGGAAAAGACTGGCATTAGGACTTGTCCGTGAATTATCGCTTCAATTTGCGTGATCGAACGGCTTTTTGCTCCCTCTCCCGCTTGCGGGGGAGGGTTGGGGAGGGGGCTCTCGCCGCGAGTTGTGCCGTGGTCTTGCCCCCTCCCTGACCCTCCCCCGCAAGCGGGAGAGGGGGACGAAAACTGAACGGCGGTCTGCCGGTTTTTACTTCTTGGTCTCGAGCCACTTGCGGGACGCCGCCTCGTCCATGACCGGCGTCACCTTGTCGGGATCGATGCGCACCATGATGTAGCTGATGTGGTCGTCGATCTTGGTGAACTGGTGCCCGGTGCCGGCCGGGATGATGACCACGTCTCCGGCCTTGAGCTGATAGGTCACCCCGTTGCGAATCGCCTCGGAATTGTTGCCCGGCCCATTGAACAACCGGACCGTCTCCGCCGTCGCCGGACGGCGCTTCTTGTCGACGAGGTCAGGACCGAGCACCAGCGTGCCCGAGCCGTCGACGATGTGATAGACCTCGCTGACGAGGTCGTGCTCGGCGACCGACTCTTTCCCGGCGCGTCCAGCTTGCCGCGATACACCATGCCGATTGCGACGTGGGCCTTGCCGATATCGACGTCGCGCACCTGCTGGTCGATCCGCTTTTCCGCAATCGCCTTCTTGACGTAAGACTGCAGTTCGTCGACCGGGATGTAGGTCCCGGGGCACATCGTGCAGGTCGGCTGCGGATTGTCGCCTTGTGCGTTGAGCGCGGTCACGAGGCAACCGGCCGCTGCCAAACCCAACATGATCCTCTTCATATCGTCCTCCCGATCGTGATGATGCAGCGTTTATCGGTCCAGCGCTTTGCGTCGGCTGGCGTCCCATCGGCGGAACCTGACATCGGGGCAAGTGTACAACGACGCGGTTGCCCGTCCAAGCCGGTTGCTGTTCCGGCATCGCGCTGCCGGTGTCGGGTTTCCGGTGTCACCTTTCCGGTGTCGACGTTCCTGGTTCCGCGCGCTCCGGCGATAGTGTAAATTGCTGCCGAGCGACTTGAGGCAGGTGGCCTGACCGGATCGACGGCGCCCGACCGTTCGGGTCGCGATACCGCGTACCGACACAAGCCGCAACCAAGCGGCGCAAGGGAGGATGAGCGATGCTTTACCCCAGCAGCATGGGCGCCTGGGCGCGCAAGACGGCGCCGCTGGTGGCGGCGTTGACGATGGCTTTCGGCCTCGCCGCGGCCGCACAGGAAGGAAAATATCCGGACTGGAAGGGCCAGTGGGACCGCCAGCGGGTGTCGGGCCTCGCCGGGCAGCCGTCATTCGATCCCAACAAGTCCTGGGGCAAGGGGCAGGAGGCGCCGCTGACGCCGGAATACCAGGCGGTGCTGGAATCGAATCTCAAGGCCCAGGCGGAGGGCGGCTTCTTCGACTGGCTGGGCGCATCCTGCCGCGGCTTCGGCATGCCGCTCGTGATGTACGCGTTCCAGCCGCTGGAGTTCATCATCACGCCGGACACCACCTATGTGCTGGTCGACTGGGTCGAGCATACCCGCCGCATCTACACCGATGGCCGCGACTGGCCCAAGGAGATCGAGCCGACGCTCGTGGGCTATTCCATCGGCAAGTGGCTCGACACCGACGGCGACGGGCGTTTCGACACCCTGGAGGTGGAGACCCGCGGCTTCAAGGGCCCCCGTCACTACGATGCCGCCGGGCTGCCGCTGCACCATGACAACCAGTCGGTGTTCAAGGAGCGCATCTACCTCGACAAGACCAACAAGAACATCATGCGGGACGAGATCACGGTGTACGATCACGCCCTGACGCGGCCCTGGACCGCGACGCGCGGCTACGTCCGCAACCCCGACCCGCAGCCCCAATGGCCCGAATTCATCTGCGCCGAAGGCAATTCCCACATCGCCATCGGCAAGGAGAACTATTTCCTGAGCGGCGACGGCCTGCTGATGCCGGCGCACAAGGGCCAGGAGCCGCCCGACACGCGCTATTTCAAGCAGACCAAGAAGTAACGCCCGGCCCCGGTCGGTTCGAAGTTCGATCGTTGTGCCGCACCGTCGCAGCGCCGCCGGCGCTCGACGTGTGGAGGAAGACAAATGGCGATGACGGCCGCATACGGGACGATGTCCGCGTCCGACCACAGCCGGCAACTGGAGTACGATGATTGATTCACCGATGCGCGCCGCCGATCATTCGGAGAGGGCTGGTTCCGGTCGGCCCTCGGCAAGCCTGGCGCAAGCTCAATCCGGCCTGAGGAGGGTTCGATGTCGAAATGGAAAATCACGGCAATTCTCGGCGTGGCGTTCGGGGTGGCCGGAATTGGCTGGGGCTACGCCCAGCAGGGCAAGGCGCCCGGCTTCTTCGAGCTGCGCGTCTACACCGCGCTGCCCGGCAAGCGCGACGCGCTCGCCGAGCGTTTCGCCAGCCGCACCGCCGCGATCTTCGCGCGGCACGGCATCACCAATGTCGGCTACTGGATTCCGCAGCAGAGCGACCCCGAGCTCGGCATCAGCGCCGAGAACACCTTCATCTACATCCGCGGCTATCCCTCCAAGGAGGAGCGCGACCGGCGCCTCGACGCCCGGGCGAAGGACCCCGAGTTCGACGAAGTGGTGCGGAAGGCGGAGGCGAACCCGGCCACCAAGCTGATCGCCAAGGTGCACAACATCGACATGACGCCCCACGGCACCTACACGACGATCACGCTCACGAAGTAGCGCCGGGGCCGAGGCGAGGCGACCGCTACGGCGCCAGCTCCGATCCGAGCCTGCCCGCGGTCTCGACGATCCAGGCGCGGTTTCGCCCGAGCGGCGTGACGCCGGCGAGGCCGCCGCAGCCCGCTGGGAGCTTGGGGCCACGGGGTGCGCGACCGGCGTCCGCATCGGGACGCCGGTCGCAACCGGGCTATTGCGCGAAGCAGTAGAACAGGCCGTTGCCGCCGGTGGCGATCAGGTCGTCCTGGCTGCAGGCGCGGGATTGATGCGATGCGTTCCAAGACCGCATCTGCTCGGACTTCGTTCGGGCCGCGCCGGTCGATATGGCCCAGCATGGCCTTTCCGAACGTGCTGCTGGTGTAATTGTTGCAGGTCAAATTGAGGTTGGCTGGAAACGCGCGGCCTTCCGGGGTCGAGCCGGTAATGGCGTCGTGCCAGTTCGGGTTCATGCCGAAGCCCGCGATCATGGCGCCGCGCTCGGTGAGGGCGGTCTGCCCGTTGATCTTGTTGCCGGGGCCGTGGAGGTCGTCGACGTTCTGAGCGATGACCTCGCCCTTGAAGTTCCGCCACGGGCCCTTGCCGATGCGATCGCGGGCATTGACCGCGGGGACAGTCGCAGTCGGGGTGGTGCTGAGATAGGCGCGCCAGACCTTGCTGCCGGCGCCGGCCGACATCGCCAGGGTCTGGCATCGTGCGTCGGCGCCGTCGATGCCGCCGAGGTCCGCGCCCTTGCCGGGCCCGCTGCTGGCGACGAAGAAGGTCATGTTGGGCGACTGTGGAGGCTGCTGCTGCGCCCACGCGGTTCCGCTCAAAGCGAGCGCCAGCAGCGCCGTGGACATGGACAGGTGAATGGGCTTGTGCATGGATTCTCCCCTTTGCTCACGTTTCTCCTCCCCGGCCGAAACGAGCGGACCGGCGACCGCGCTGCCTCGCTCGTCCGCGAGGCCGTGCAATCATGCGGTCGAAGGACTTCGAATGCCGGACCGGGGGCGCAACAAAACACATGGATTTGCCGGCCACAAGCCGTGCCACGCGAGATTTTGCCGGCAGGGTCGATTGCTGTCGCCGTGCTTCGTGGCTGGTGGCGAGGCTCCCTACCGACCGGCCGCCGTGGCGGGGCAACCGCGGCGCCGCTTCCGCTCCGCTCACGCCGCAATCGGTTGGCGTCGGGAACGAAAACGCGGGCCCGAAGTTCGGCACGGCCCTGAAGCGGCCAATTGGATAGCCGAACCGCCCGGATGGCGATAAGATGAAAATCGCGATGCGTCCGACAACCAGCCAATTCTGCATCGCCAACTTTAATCAGGATCGCCAACGATAATCAGGGAGAGAACATCGTGAACACCAAGCTGAAACTATCCATGCTGGCCGCGGCCGCGCTGCTTTCGCTCGACGCGAGCGCGAACGCCCAACAGCAAGCGCCCAACATGACCTTCTTCGTCACCAGCGCCGGGCCCGGCAAGGGCGCGGACCTCGGCGGCCTCGCGGGTGCGGACGCCCATTGTCAGCAGCTGGCAGCGAGCGTGGGCGCGGGCGGCAAGACCTGGCGCGCCTATCTCAGCACCAACGCGGCAGCGCAGGGCGGACCTGTCAATGCCCGTGACCGCATCGGCAAGGGACCGTGGCAGAACTCCAAGGGCGTCGTCATCGCCAAGGACGTCGACGACCTGCACAGCGCCGGCAACAATCTCAACAAGGAGACGGCGCTCACCGAACGTGGCGCCATGATCGCCGGCGTCGGCATGAACCCGAACTGGCACGACGCCCTGACCGGCTCGCAGGCCGACGGCCGGGCGTGGCAGGCCAACCTCAACCTGACCTGCAACAACTGGACCAGTAGCACCTTCGGCTCGGCCATGCTGGGCCATATCGACCGCAATCCCAATAACGGGTCCTGGAACGCCGCTCACATGTCCCGCAGCTGCAGCCAGCCGGACCTGATCGCCACCGGTGGCAATGGCCTATTCTACTGCTTCGCCGCCCAATAGGCGGTCTGCACGTTAGTCGAGGCGAGGCCAGGGCGGGCACGGCGCATCGCGGCTCAGCGATGCGCCGTTCTCCTTATAGCGGGCGTCTCCGCCGGGACGTCGTGAGTGGTCGCCTCGAAGGCGGGGCGGTCGATGACCTTTACGTGTCGTCGGTTCCGGACTTTCAGTATGCCCCGGGCGGTAAGGGTCCGGAACGCCCTGCTGATGGCCGAAAGCGAAGTGCCCACATATTCGGAAATGTCGGAGCGGTCCATCGGCAGGTAGATCTCGTTGGTCGGCTCGTCTCTGGCGGCTTGAAGATGCTCCAACATCTGGAGGAACAGCGTCAGCTTCGAAACCGTGTGCTTGCTCGCAAGCACGAACGCATGACGCTGGGCCTGGCGGAGCTCATGGCACAGCTTGGCAATGACGTGAAACTCCAGAGCGGCGTCCGTGGAAAACTGCTTTCGCAGTGACGCGACCGGGATGCGATATGCGGTCACCGGCGTCACCGCCTTCATCGAACTCGCATAGCTGCCTTCCTGCGCCAGCCCGAACAGGTCCTCGTGAAAAAGGAATGATCCGATCAGCTCGTTCCTGCCCGGACCGTGGGTGTAGGCCTTCACGACCCCGCTGATGATGTTGAAGACCGCATGGGCGGGCTCTCCCTCGCGGTATATCTCGGCGCCTTTTTCGAATTGCACGATGGAGGCGATGACGGCCAAGCGGGCACGTTCCTCGTTGCTGAGCAACTGAGGCATTCTTGCCTGCGAGGGCTTTCCTGGCGCCCATGGATCAGGGGCGCGAATGGCCGGGCCATGAACGCCGTTTGGGGACAAAGCCATCATGCACTCTCTCAGGCCGAACCATCCGGACAGATCGAACTATGCGTCAAAAAACGAAATTAAGTTTGATCACGATCAAACTTTGGCCCGGGTGGTGATCTGGCCCACTGCGGGCATACCACTTAAATAAACACAGGCACGGACGATCTCTCACGACGTCTGTCCCACAACCTGAAGGGTGAAAACATGAAATCGTTTGCTATTCCTACCGCGTTGCTGGCCGGTTTTGGAGCCCTGTTGTTCATGGGAACGGTCGCGACCACGGTCCCGGCTGCGGCCAAATGCATGATCGACGAAGGGAACGGCCGCCGCACGCCGTGCGACGCAATGTACAAGAGCACGACGTACAAGAGCGCTAAGTGCTTTGTCGACGAAGGAAACGGTCGCCGCACGCCATGCGACGCAATGTTGAAGCACAAGAAGACCAAGAAGAAGGGATAACGCAGCGAGTATCCGGTATTGTTTTTTGCAGCCAAATATCATCACCGAAACGGTAATCACCAAGGGGAGGCACCCATGCTCAGCTCACCATCGCGGCGGCTACCGTCGCAGTCACAGCTCTGATTTCGGCGGCACCGGCTTCAGCCGAACGGATACAAGGCGGCCAGTCGTGCAAAATGGCCAGTGCTGGAAGCAACAGAGGCATTTGAGGCGAGGTGGGGCTATTGGCAGGCGTGCGAGGCGGACGCCGGCAGTCCCGGGGTTCGCCGGCCTGTGATCGAGCATAAGCGGTACTTCGGAGTTGAACTCCGACCAAGGCCCAGCAACTCCTGTGGGGCCTTTTTTCATGCCCAGATTGAGCCCGTGGCATCGTGGCGTAGCGTCCGCCGTGCCGACCAAGGGTGTACCGACCAAGGGAATCCGAAGCGGAAACCACCGCTGAGGAGCCGGCACCACCCTCGGCGGCGGCGCTGTGGCGCGGGCGGAGGCCGAAGTCCATGACGCCTGACGCAGACGGCCGCTCGCATTGCTGCGCTGCAGCGAGCGACGCGATGGGCCAACACACATTTCACAAATCGGCCGAGCTTTTGGACCGCCTTGCACATACCTCGAAGGATTTGCCGTCGGTTCGATAGCCAGCGCGTCGGCCTTGCCGCACGACAGAGCATGACACCTGCATGCGCCGGCTCGACGTCGACGGCTCGAGTAGGCAATTACCGGCGCGTCGCTAGGGACGACGCGTCGCTGCTGAAGTTCGGGCAGGTCGAGTAAATAGTTCACCGGAGATTTGCTCGGAATTGCCGGAAACTGTCCTTAAATTGTCGTGGTTAAGCTTTATGCAAGATTGCTCCATTGTCATACCCAACGCCATATTTTCGGCTATCGAGGACTGAAGCATTCGCCTTCCATCAGGAGGCGTTCATGAAAGATCGGAGCCGAGAAGAAGGCGTCAACATTGCGACGTTTGGCCGGCGAAAGGTCAAGCCTCGCATCTGTGTCGCCGATGGCAAGAATCACATTCGAACTTTTCTCGTAGAGGCTTTGGAAGAACTTGGCTTTGTCACGTGCGAGTGCCGGCATGCGACAGACTTGGCCTCGGTGCTCGACACACGGAATCCCGACCTCGTTATCCTTGGGTTGTCGACAGGTGCGGTCGAGGCTGGCGAAATGTTGAGGATACTCGCGGCCAGGACGTTCGACGGCAAAGTATTGCTGCTTGGCGCGCCTGATAGCCCCGCAATGGCAGCAATCCAGGAACTCGCCGACGAGCTCGAAATTGCAATGTTGACGAAGCTGGACACACCTTTCAGCGAGGCGGGGCTGCGCGACAGTGTTGCCGCGCTCCTCCCCATCGAACTGGGGCAGGATGATCCCCCAATTCGTGTCGATGAAGCCGTGAGTTCCGGCTGGCTCGAACTATGGTACCAGCCGGTAATCGACACGCGATCGCTCGCGCTGAGCGGCGCCGAGGCGCTCATCCGCATCCGTCATCCGACTTGGGGGATCGTTCCGCCGGCGTATTTCATACCGGGCGACGGCGATCCGCACTTCCGTGCGCTCTCTGATTTCGTCATCAGCCGCGCGATCGATGATTGGCGCTACTTCGTTTCCCGGCACAACGGCATCGAAGTCGCGATCAACTTGCCAG
Source organism: uncultured Alphaproteobacteria bacterium (assembly GCA_963795865.1). Taxonomy (GTDB): domain Bacteria; phylum Pseudomonadota; class Alphaproteobacteria; order Rhizobiales; family Xanthobacteraceae; genus JAJPKK01. The sequence goes on along the minus strand of CAWCJX010000023.1, from coordinate 39,909 downwards.
TCGCTTTTCTGCAAGATTCGGTATCGGTGCAGAACCTTTGCCGACAATTGCCGGATCACCCGGCTTTTGAAGGGCTGATCGTCGAAATCAACGGCACTGAGGTCGTTCGTGGCTTGGAACAGGTGACGGTTCTCGCAAGGCAGCTTCGGTTCCACAATATCGGCATCGCGATCGACGATCTCGGGGCGGAATGGCCCTCGCTCGTCGGACTTCATGACTTTCCCTTCGTCGAGATCAAGGTCGATCGAAAGTTCGTCACCGGCTGTGCGGACGACAGATTAAAACGGACCGTATGCCGCCAAATTCTCGACCTTGCTGACGGATATGGTGCACGTACTCTCGCGGAGGGCGTTGAGACGAAGGCGGATTTCATCGCCGTGCGTGAGATGGGTTTTGACCTGGTGCAGGGCTTTCTGTTTGCGAAGCCCATGACGGCAAAGAAGTTCGCGCGGACGATGCTTGCCCGTGACTATGCCACGGTGACTCCGAGCGGACATCGTCTCTGTTGAGGCCATGGATGGATCGTCATGGACGTAATTTTGCTTCTGCTGGCGGCGAGTGCAATTGTGGGACTGGTTTTGGGATTGTATTTTTCGTGGATTGCAATTGTGGCCTCAGGACTGGTTCTTGCCATTATTTCGGCGACGGTGCTGCAGAAGGAGGGTTTTGGCATTTTTGCGGGGATCTCGACGGTCGTCGCCTGCCTCACCGTCAATCAGCTCGCTTACCTGGTCGGGGTGAAGCTGGCGACTCGCCGTTCGCAGGACCGATAAAACATCGCTATCTCGTGACCATGCCGACGATAATCCATGCGACAGTGGCCACAACGACATTGCCTGCGAACACAAGCGGGAAGAGGAGCCCCCACCTCAGATTGCACCAAGGAGCGACCGCCCGAAGCGACGGGGTGGTGATGGTTTTCTTCATGCGATGCATTGGGAGCTGCATATGGCAGGACAACCGCGCATGCAGGCGACACACCGGCCTCGCGGCACCCCCGATGGGTTTTTTGGCGCCCTCCGCAAAATGAAATCCAGCGCAGGCCTAGGTCCCGAAATGGGATCTTGGAAGTTTACTCAGGTGCGAGCGCGCGAACCCTATCGGGCCGGACATTGCGGCCCGATGAACGGTGCATTACGGATCGGCCACCCCGCGCGGGGCTCACGACAAGCTCGCGGCGGCCGCGGGGTCAAATCCGGCGGATCGTCGACACCGGGTCGGCTCTGAAATTGTGCGGTGCCGCGAACGCGGCAATCGGAATTCCGGAGCTGAGACGCCATGGCGTCCTTGCTTGCCCGTCTTGTCCTTCCCTCCCGGGGCGCGCTTTCCTATCGGCGACATTCCCGCCACTCTGCGCGGTAAAATCCTGCGGAGAGTATCCATGGATGTACGTGATGCCGTCGCGTCCCGGTTCAGCTGCCGGGCGTTCCTTTCGACCCCGGTGCCGCTGGCGACGGTGCGCGAAATCCTCGACCCTCGCCGCGCGCGCCCCGTCGGGCGGCAATCTGCAGCCGTGGCGGGTCCATGCGCTGGCGGGCGCCGTGCTCGCGGACCTGGAGGCGCGGATTCGCCCGCATGCGCCCGCCAATCCGCGCGGAGAGGGCGCCGAATACCCGGTCTATCCGTCCCCGCTCAAGGAGCCCTATAATGCCCGCCGCTTCGAGGTTGGCGCGGCGCTCTACCGCGCGATTGGCATTCCGCGCGAGGACCGCGCGGCGCGCTACCGCCAATACGCCCGCAATTTCGAGTTCTTCGGTGCCCCGGTCGGGCTGTTTTTCACGATCGACCGCAGCATGGGACCGCCGCAATGGTCCGACCTCGGCATGTATGTCCAGACCGTGATGCTGCTTGCCCGCGCCTATGGGCTCGACAGCTGCGGCATCGAGGCCTGGACCTTCTGGCACAAGACGGCGGCGGCGTTCCTCGCGCTTCCGGCCGAGGAGATGGTGTTCTGCGGAATGGCGCTCGGCCAAGCCGATCCCGACGCGCCGATCAACCGGTGGCGCTCGTCGCGCGAGGCGATCGACCGCTTTGCCGTTTTCGCCGGCTTTCCCGACGCCGCGGTGCCGCAGTGTTGACGCAGTATGCGGCTAACGTAATGGTCTGATTGCAGACTTTCGGACCAGATCCCGCACGAGCATTCTCCGATGAGATCGACGCATCCAAAGAGGCCGTCGCCGGGCCCGTCCCGGCGATCTCGATTGGAGCATGGCGTCTGCGTCATCGGGATGGCCCGGACAAGCTCCGCCAGGGCGATTCGGTCTAGGCGGATCATGCTTTCGGTCCGGTTCGACAGGATCGAGGGCCGATCGTCGGCGGGGAACCTGTTTCATCCGGGGAAGACTTGAATGCGCCTCCTCGTCATCGAGGATGATCCCGACCTCAACCGCCAGCTCGCGACGGCGCTGACCGACGCCGGCTATGTGGTCGATCGCGCCTTCGACGGCGAGGAGGGACACTACCTCGGCGAGACCGAGCCCTATGACGCCATCATCCTGGATATCGGGCTGCCCAAGTTGGACGGCATTTCGGTGCTGGAGGCGTGGCGCCGCGCCGGCCGCGCCATGCCGGTGCTGCTGCTGACCGCCCGCGACCGCTGGAGCGACAAGGTGCAGGGCTTCGATGCCGGCGCCGACGATTACGTCGCCAAGCCGTTCCACCTGGAGGAGGTGCTGGCCCGCATCCGCGCGCTGCTGCGCCGCTCGGTCGGCCACGCCAAGAGCGAATTCCTGTGCGGCCCGGTGCGGCTCGATTCGCCGCACCGGCCGCGTCACCGTCGACGGCACCGCGGTCAAGCTCACCTCCCACGAATACCGCCTGCTGTCCTACCTGATGCATCATGCCGGGCGGGTGGTGTCGCGCACCGAACTGGTCGAGCACCTCTACGACCAGGACTTCGATCGCGACTCCAACACCATCGAGGTCTTCATCGGGCGCATCCGCAAGAAGCTCGGCGTCGAGATCATCCAGACCGTGCGCGGCCTCGGATACCTCCTTACGCCTCCCGGCGATGCGCGCTAATTCGCTCGCGCTGCGGCTGTTCCTGTCGGCGACCGCCTGGACGGTGGTGATTCTGCTCGCCACCGGCATGATCCTGTCCTCGATCTACCGCGAGGCGGTGGAACGCTCATTCGACCGTCGGCTCACCGTCTATCTGCGCACTTTGGTCGCCGATGTGGCGGCGCCGGAGCAATCGCCCGATCGCACCGAGCCGGCGCTGGGCGAACCGCTGTTCGAGCTGCCGCTGTCGGGCTGGTACTGGCAGGTCGCCCGCCAGGGCGGCGCCAAGCCCGAGATCCGCTCCTCGCGTTCACTGTGGGACAGCAACCTGCCGGCGCTCGACGAGACCGACGCGCCGGCCGGCGCCGACGGCACCCGCCACGGCTATGTGATGGGCCCGGAAGACCAGCGGCTGCGGCTGGTCGAGCGCAATGTCGACCTCGGCGACGACGGTCGCTTCCTGATCGCGGTCGCCGGCGATCCCCAGGAGATCGACGACGAGACCCGCGCGTTCGATCAGGCGCTGATGATCACGTTCGGAACGCTCACCATGGTGCTGATCTTCATCACCATGTTCCAGGTGCGGTTCGGGCTGGCGCCGCTCCAGCGGATATCGAAGTCGCTGGCCGCGATCCGGGCCGGCACGGCCGAACGCCTGGACGGCAGGTTCCCGGTCGAGATCGAGCCGTTGGCGCGCGAGACCAATGCGCTCCTGGAGGCCAACCGGGAGATCGTCGAGCGCGCCCGCACCCATGTCGGCAATCTCGCCCATGCCCTCAAGACGCCGCTATCGGTCATCGTCAACGAGGCGACCGCGCGCGGCGGCGATCCGTTCGGCGCCAAGGTGACCGAGCAGGCCGACATCATGCGCGACCAGATCGCCCGACACCTGGAGCGCGCCCGGCTCGCCGCCCGGCTCAAGGTGGTCGGCAGCATCACCGAGGTGGTGCCGGTGGTCACCGCGCTGACCCGGACCATGGAGAAAATCTACCAGCAGCGCGGCATCGCCATCGATCTCGATGCCTTGGCGCCGGTGCGGTTTCGCGGCGAGCGCCAGGACCTCGAGGAGATGGTCGGCAATCTCGTCGACAATGCCTGCAAGTGGGCGCAGATGCGGGTCAGCGTCGAGGTGGTTCCCGATGCCGCCGTCCAGCCCATGGTGCGGATCGTCGTCGATGACGACGGTCCGGGATTGAACCCGGCGCAACGCGACCAGGTCGCCCGGCGCGGGCGGCGGCTCGACGAGACCAAACCCGGCTCGGGGCTCGGCCTGTCGATCGTGCTCGAACTCTCAACCCTCTATGGCGGCAGCCTCACGCTCTCGAATGCGCCGATCGGTGGATTGCGCGCCGAACTGGTCCTCCCCGCCGCCTGAGCGAGGCGATCCGATCAAAAATGATATGCTTTTGAAACAAAAGCGCGGTCGTGGTTCGCCCCCGATGCGGGTCGGCGCAAGGTCGGCATTGCGCCGCCGCGATGCGCTGCGGCGGCAAGTCGCCCCGACGGGAACCCAGCGGGGACCCCTGCCGGCCTCGATCATGCCTATATTCTCAAGCGGCGCGCCGGCCCCAGGCCGGGCCGACCGCATCTTAGGCGTTGCAGGGCACCCGCCGCCCGTGGTGTAACCGGCATTCCAAAAACAGGCAGCTCCCGCACCATGATGTTGTGGTTGATCTTGGCGCTGATGACGGCCGCGGCACTCGGCGCCGCGGTGTGGCCGCTGGTGCACGCGGGCAGGACCGCCGCAACCGGCAGCGATCTCGTCGTCTACCGCGACCAGCTCGAGGAAATCGAGCGCGATCGCACCGATCGGCGGATCGGCGCCGATGAAGCCGAGGCCGCCCGTGTCGAAGTGTCGCGCCGGCTGCTGGCGGCGGCGAATGCCGAGAGCGCATTGCCGGCCGAAACCGGGCAGGGCGGCCGGCGCCGCATGGCCGCCGTGGCGGCAGCCGTGGTGATGATCCCGCTGCTCGGGTTCGTGCTTTATGGCGTGCTCGGCTCGCCGGACCTCCCCTGGCAGCCGCTCGCATCGCGCGCTCCGGGCGGGCAGGACCTGGAGAGCAACCCGATCGCCCAGCTGCTCGCCCGCGTGGAAGCCCGTCTCGCAGAAAACCCCGATGATGGACGCGGCTGGGAAGTCGTCGCGCCGGTCTACATGAAGCTCGAGCGCTACGAAGAGGCGGCGAAGGCGCGCAGCCATGCGATTTCGCTGCTCGGGCCGACGGCGATCCGCGAAGTCGACCTCGGCGAGGCGCTGACCGCCGCCGCCAACGGCGTGGTCAGCGAGGAGGCCAAAGCCGCATTCGATCGCGCCATTGCCCTCGACGCCGCCAATTTCAAGGCCCAGTTCTATCTCGGGCTCGCCGCCGAGCAGGATGGCAAGGCCGCCGAAGCGGCGCGCATCTGGCGCGAATTGATCGCCAAGGCGCCCCCCGACGCCCCGTGGCTCACGGTGGTGCGGGAGCAGCTTTCCCGGGTCGATCCTGCCGCAGCGGCTGCTCCCCCGGGCAATCCTGCCCCGGGTACCGCCGCCCGGGGCCCCGGGGCCCCGGGGCCGCGGCCGGAAGATATCGCCGCCGCCAGCCAGATGACCGACCAGCAGCGCTCGCAGATGATTCTTGGCATGGTGGACCGGCTGGCGACCCATCTCCATGAGGATGGATCAGATCTCGATGGCTGGCTGCGACTGTTGAACGCCTATAAGGTGCTCGGTGAAGATGCTAAAGCAAAGGCGGCCGTCGCGGAGGCCCGCGCCGCGCTGACGAGCGAACCGGACAAGCTGCGTCGTCTCGATGCCGCCATCAAGGAACTCGGCATCGGAGGCTGAGCGAAACGCTGGGCAAACGCGTCCAATTCGAAGGCATCTGGATGCAACCCGATCTGCGATCGTGAGATAGAAGAACATCGCGAGTTAGAAGAACATTGTGGGATAGAAGAACAAGGCCGCCTGCATTGCCCGAGCGTGTTACAAGGCGGGAAGGACAAGGGAGTTCAAGGGCCGATGACGCGGAAGCAGCGCCGCATTGTCTTGATTGCATCGGGTGTCGGCGTCCTCGCGGTCGCGGTGCTTCTGGTGCTCGGCGCCCTCAAGGACTCCATCGTCTTCTTCAATTCCCCGACCGATGTCGTCGAGAAGCATGTCCTGCCCGGCGCCCGCATCCGCCTGGGCGGCCTGGTGACGCCGGGCAGCGTGTCGCGCAGCGACCCGCTGTCGATTCGCTTCGAGGTGAACGACGGCAATCAGGCGATCCCCGTGACCTATCAGGGCATTCTGCCGGACCTGTTCCGCGAAGGGCAGGGCATCGTCGCCGAAGGCTCCCTCGACAGTTCCGGTGTCTTCCGGGCCGACAATGTGCTCGCCAAGCATGACGAGAACTACATGCCCAAGGAGGTCGCCGATGCCTTGAAGAAGCAGGGGCATTGGAAGGACGAGTACGACAAGAAAGGCGCCGCGCGATAGCGGTGCGGTTCGCTTGCGGCAACCGCTGCCGGATCGCCGCAATTTGGTGAAAGGTCGGGTCGGATGATCGAAGAGATCGGCCATTACGCTCTCGTGCTTGCCCTCGCATTGGCGCTGGTCCAATCGATCGTGCCGCTGATCGGTGCCCGCACCCGCGATCCCGCCCTGATGGCGGTCGCCGAACCGGTGGCGATCGCGCAATTCGGCTTCGTCGCGATTTCCTTCGCCGCGCTGGTGTCATGCTACGTCACGTCGGATTTCTCGGTCCGCAACGTGTTCGAGAATTCCCATTCGGCGATGCCGCTCATCTACAAGTTCACGAGCACGTGGGGAAACCATGAAGGCTCGATGCTGCTGTGGGTGTTGATTCTTCACCCTGTTCGGCGCCCTGGTGGCGGTGTTCGGCAACAACATCCCGGCCACGCTCAAGGCGACGGTGCTGGCGGTCCAGGCCTGGGTGGCGGCCGCATTCCATCTGTTCATATTGGTGACCTCCAATCCGTTCCTGCGGTTCGACCCGGCGCCGTTCGAAGGCCGCGACCTCAACCCGGTGCTGCAGGACATCGGCTTGGCGATTCATCCGCCGATGCTCTATCTCGGCTATGTCGGCTTCTCGATTTCGTTTGCCTTCGCCATCGCCGCTTTGATCGAAGGGCGGATCGATGCCGCCTGGGCGCGCTGGGTGCGCCCGTGGGTGCTGGCAGCCTGGATTTGCCTCACTCTCGGGGTCGCCATGGGTTCCTACTGGGCCTATTACGAGCTGGGCTGGGGCGGCTGGTGGTTCTGGGACCCGGTCGAGAACGCTTCGCTGATGCCCTGGCTGGCCGGCACCGCGCTGTTGCATTCCGCGGTCGTGATGGAAAAGCGCGAGGCCTTGAAAATCTGGACCATCCTGCTCGCGATCCTCACCTTCTCGCTGTCGCTGATCGGCACCTTCCTGGTGCGCTCCGGCGTGCTCACGTCGGTGCACGCGTTCGCCTCCGACCCGATGCGCGGCATATTCATCCTGGCGATCCTGGTGACCTTCATCGGCGGCGGGCTCGCACTGTTCGCATGGCGGGCGCCGCTGTTGCGGCAGGGCGGATTGTTCGCACCGGTATCCCGGGAGGGGGCGCTGGTTTTGAACAATCTCCTCCTTACCGCCGCCTGCGCCACCGTATTCGTCGGAACGCTCTATCCGCTGGCGCTGGAGGCGCTGACCGGAGATAAGATTTCGGTCGGCCCACCGTTCTTCAACGCCACCTTCGGGCCGTTGTTCGCGGTGTTGCTGATTGCCTTGCCGTTCGGTCCGTTGCTCGCCTGGAAACGCGGCGACCTGCCGGGCGTCGCCCAGCGCCTGAGCGGCGCCTTCGTGGTGGCGCTGATCGGGATCGCCGCGACCTTCGCGGTGGAGGGGCGTCCGCTGCTGGCGCCGTTCGGCATCGGGTTGGCCCTGTTCGTCATTGCCGGCTCGATCACGGATCTCGTCGAACGCACCGGCTTGCTGCGGGCGCCGCTGATGACGGCGGCGCGCCGCGCCGGCGGCTTGCCGCGCTCGACCTGGGGCACCGCTTTCGCCCATCTCGGCCTTGGCATCACTCTGCTCGGCATCGTCGGCGAGACGCAATGGAACGCCGAACGCATCGTATCGGTGAGGCCCGGCGAGAAGATATCGCTGCGCAATTACGATTTTACCTTCGACGGCGTTACCGACCGCAACGGCCCGAACTTCAAGGAGGCCTCCGCCGCGTTCACGGTGCGCCGCCACGGCGAGGTCATCGGCGTCATGGCGCCGGCGAAGCGGACCTTCGGCTCCCGCGGCACCACCACCACCGAATCCGCCTTGATGGCGCGCGGCTTCAGCCAGCTCTATCTCTCGCTCGGCGAGCTCAATCCCGACGGCTCGGTCGCCATCAGGCTCTATTACAAGCCGCTGGTGCTGCTGATCTGGCTCGGCTGCATCGTCATGGCCTTTGGCGGCGGGCTGTCCCTGTCCGACCGGCGCCTGCGCGTCGGCGCGCCGAAACCCGCGCGCGTCAAGACGGCCATGGCGCCGGCGGAGTGAAGCCATGCGCGCCTGGCGACATCGGCTGATTGTGCTCGGGCTGATTGCGCTCGCGCTGCTTGGGTGCCGTCGCCGGCGTGCAGCCGGTGCTGGCGGTGCAGCCCGACGAGATCCTCACCGATGCGTCCCTCGAAGCGCGCGCCCGCGCGCTGTCGCGGGATCTGCGCTGCATGGTGTGCCAGAACCAGTCGATCGACGATTCCGACGCGCCTCTGGCGCGCGACCTGCGCATCCTCGTGCGCGAGCGGCTGTCCGCCGGGGACAGCGACGCCCAGGTGATGAATTACCTGGTCGCACGCTACGGTGAGTTCGTTCTCCTCAAGCCGACCTTCGAGTGGCACACCGCAATTCTCTGGCTCACGCCGGCGCTGGCGCTGCTGGCCGGCTCGGTCGCCATGTTTGCGGCGATCCGCCGCCGCCGTTCCGGCATTTCGGGACCGGCCCCGCTCAGCCCCGAGGAACAGCGGCAGCTCAACGAGATGATCGATAAGAGTGCGTGACGGGTTCCCGCAGCCTCCGCGGGTGATCATGCAAGTCACTGATCCGATTATTTATTTCAAAATTTTTCGCGGCCGTCGGAGATTACCAAAGTTTAATTCGGCGGTCAGGATGCGGTAAGGCGAAGCTCCCCATATTGGAGTGTCAGGAGTCCATCGGTGGGGGCTCATGGCTCCCTGCCAATTAAAACAAAAACCTATGGAGTTTCTCATGATTGCGAATGCACCTCGACAGGGGTTCGCTTCCAGCCGTCGCGTTGCGATGCTGGCGACGGTTGCCGTCCTCGGCGGCGCTGCGGCGCTTGCCGGCTACGGCTTCGCTCCCAAGACGGCAGGCGATGCCCTGTTTGCGCCGGCCTATGCCCAGAATGCGCAGCGGCCGGTCGGTTTTGCCGATATCGTCGAAAAAGTGAAGCCCGCGGTCATGTCGGTCCGCGTCAAGGTGGAGGCGAATTCCAACGCGGCGGGCTTCGACTTCAATGATGACAACCCGCTGCGCGGATCGCCGTTCGAGGATTTCTTCCGTCGCTTCGCACAGCCTGGACCGGGCGGAAGGCCCGATCAGCCCGGCCTGCCGCGCCAGCAGCGCCGTCAATACGCCACCGGCCAGGGCTCCGGCTTTTTCATCTCGGCCGACGGCTATGCGGTGACCAACAACCATGTGGTCGACAAGGCCGAGAGCGTCGAGGTGACCTCCGATGACGGCAAGAATTATACCGCCAAGGTGATCGGCACCGATCCGCGCACCGACATCGCGTTGATCAAGGTCAGCGGTCGCAACGACTTCCCGTTCGTGCACTTTGGCGATCACTCGCCGCGGATCGGCGACTGGGTGATTGCGGTCGGCAATCCGTTCGGCCTCGGCGGCACCGTCACTGCGGGCATCGTCTCGGCCCGCGGCCGCGACATCGGCGCCGGCCCTTATGACGACTTCATCCAGATCGACGCGGCCGTCAACAAGGGCAATTCCGGCGGCCCGACCTTCGACGTGGACGGCAATGTGATCGGCGTCAACACCGCGATCTTCTCGCCGTCCGGCGGCAATGTCGGCATCGCCTTCGACATTCCGGCCGAAACCGTCAAGGCGGTGGTGGCGCAATTGCGCGATCACGGCGCGGTCACCCGCGGCTGGATCGGCGTGCAGATCCAGCCGGTCACGGCCGACATCGCCGACAGCCTGGGCATGAAGAACAGCCGTGGCGCGCTGGTGGCGGAGCCGCAGCCGGGCAGCCCGGCGGAAAAGGCCGGCATCAAGGCCGGCGACGTCATCGTCTCGGTCAATGGCGAGGCGGTCGAGGACGCGCGCACACTGGCGCGGCGCATCAGCGCGCTCGCGCCGGGAACCTCGGTCAAGCTCGGCGTGTTGCGCAACAGCCGCGAGGACACCCTGACGCTCACGCTCGGCGAGTTGCCGCAGGAGCGCGCTGCGCGCGCCAATGTCGAGCAGCAGGACAACCAAGGCACCGACGTACCGAGGCTCGGCCTGTCACTTGCGCCCTGCGAAGAACGGCGGCGAAGGCGTGGTGGTGACTTCGGTCGATCCCAACGGCGCGGCCGGTGATCGCTTCAAGAACGGGGACATCATCCTCGACATCAACGGCAAGCTGGTATCGTCGCCAGCCGAGGTGCGCAAGGCGGTGGCCGACGCCCACGCCGGCGGCAAACGGACGGTATTGATGCGGGTGAAGTCCGGGCAGGCGACGCGTTTCGTCGCGGTGCCGCTCGGCAATGCATGACGTAACCGGGAGCGCGCCACGAAGTCGCCCCGACCGGTGGCGGCTCCCGTCGGGGACGGGCTTCGGCCCGTCCCCTTGAATGAAAACCAGGAACCAGGAGAGCCCGGCATCCATCGCCCCCGCTGGGGTCTGTTGGTCGAAAGGGCGGCGGGTCTCACCCGTCGCCCTTTCGCAAATTTGGGAGGGGGTCGGGAGGTCTGGCGGGCTGCAGGATTGCTAAATAGATTTTTGCCACGGTAAATGGCCCGCTCCGGTCGACCTCGGCCGGGGCATTACGGTGGACGCAATGCGTTTGTTGATCATCGAAGACGACCGCGATGCCGCCGAATACCTCGTCAAGGCGTTCCGCGAGGTCGGCCACGTGGCCGACCATGCGGCCGACGGCGAGGAGGGGCTCGGTCTGGCGCTCGACGGCGGCTACGACGTCGTCATCATCGATCGCATGCTGCCGAAGCTCGATGGTCTCGCGGTGATCGGCCGGTTGCGCGCCAAAGGCAATGCGGTCCCGGCGCTGATTCTGTCGGCCCTGGGTGCGGTCGACGACCGCGTCCGCGGGCTGCGCGCCGGCGGCGACGACTACCTGCCCAAACCGTACTCGTTTTCCGAGCTGCTGGCGCGGGTCGAGGTGCTGGCCCGGCGGCATACCGGCCGGGGCGAGGAAACCCAGTATCGGGTCGGCGATCTCGAGCTCGATCGCCTGTCCCACCGGGTCATTCGCGGCAGCGAGGAGATCGCACTGCAGCCGCGCGAGTTCAGGCTGCTCGAGTATCTGATGAAGCATGCCGGCCAGGTGGTGACCCGGACCATGCTGTTGGAGAACGTCTGGGACTATCACTTCGATCCCCAAACCAATATCATCGATGTGCATATCTCCCGGCTGCGCTCTAAGATAGACAAAGGGTTCGCGCAGCCGCTTCTGCACACGGTGCGCGGGGCAGGATACATGATACGTGACGGCGCTCGGTAAGCTTCTCCGCACGACGGCGTTCCAGCTGACGCTCGTCTACCTCATGGTGTTCGCGCTGTTCGCGGCTTTTCTGGTCGGCTATTTCGCCCTCAATACCCGTCGTCTCATCAACGAGCAGATCGTCGGCACCGTCGATGCCGAGGTCACGGCGCTGACCAACCAGTACAACCAGGCCGGCATCCGGCGGCTTGTCGTCATCATCGACCTCCGCTCGCGGCGACCGGGCTCGAGCCTTTACCTCGTTACCACGCCGACCGGCCAGGGCCTCGCCGGCAATGTCGCCTCGCTGGAGCCGGGCATCCTGGAGTCCCAGGGCTGGGTCGAGACCGCCTATCGGCGCCTGGAAGAGCCGGAATTGGCCGAGCACAACGCGCTGGTGCGGGTGACCCGGCTTCCGGGCGGCATCCGGCTCCTGGTCGGGCGCGACCTCGACGAACGCGAACGCATGTTCCGCATCGTCGCGGTCGCGGGACGATGGTCGGCGGCGCTCGTCGTGGTGCTCGGCGTGATCGGCGGAATCTTCGTGAGCCGGCGCGTGCTCGCCCGCGTCGAAGCCATGACCGCGACCGCGCAGACCATCATGGCGGGCGATCTGTCCGGCCGGTTGTCGGTGACGGGAACCGGCGACGAGTTCGACCGCCTGGCGCTGAACCTCAACGGCATGCTGGAGCGCATCGACACGCTGATGCGGGGACTGAAGGAGGTCACGGACAACGTCGCCCATGATCTCAAGACGCCGTTGACGCGCCTGCGCAACCGCTGCGAGGCCGCGCTGCGCGCGGCCAAGACCGATGCCGACTACCGCCGCGTGCTGGAAGAGACCATCGAGGAATTGGTCGGGCTGATCCGCACCTTCGACGCCCTGCTGATGATCGCCCGCGCGGAGTCCGGCGAGGTCCGCGACGGCATGGCCGAATTCGACGTTGCCGATGTCGCCCGCGACGTTGGCGAGCTGTACGAGCCGCTCGCGGAGGACAAGGGGCTGACCCTCAAGGTCCAGGCCAGCGAGCATGGCACCGTGAAGGGCAATCGCGAGCTCGTCAGCCAGGCGCTCGCCAATCTCGTCGACAATGCCATCAAATATGCCGCGCCCGACGCCAAGGCGGCCAATGGGGATCGCGCGGGAATCGTCGTGAGGACCAGTTCCGATAAGGACCAGATCATGCTGACGGTGAGCGATCGCGGGCCGGGAATTCCCGCCGGCGACCGCTCCCGGGTGGTGGAACGGTTCGTTCGCCTGGAGCAGAGCCGTTCGGAGCCGGGCTCCGGCCTCGGCCTCAGCCTCGTCTCCGCGGTGGCCCGCCTGCACGGCGGCGAACTCAAGCTGGAGGACAACGCACCAGGCCTTACCGCGAGGATCGCGCTGCCCCGCGCGCCGAGCCAGCGGGCAGCCTGACCGTGGCCTCAGCTGTCGGCTCCTGCGCGGCGCGGGCGGCGCCGCGTGCCCTCGCCGATGCAGCGGGCCGTGCCCGTGTCGGCGCCTGGCTCGCCGAAATCGCCGGGACCGATGCCGGCCGGGAGCTGCGCGCGATCGGGGCGGCGCATCGGGGCGCCGCGGCGCTGATCGAGGCGATCGCTTCCTCGTCGCCCTATCTGTGGGATATCGCATGCGCCGATCCCGGCCGCCTCGTCGCATTACTGCAATCCGATCCCGAGGCCCGGCTCGCATCGTGCCTCGGCGATGCCGCATGCGGCCTGCGCGCCGGCGGCTCGTCGGCCGACGCGATGCGGATTCTCCGCGCCATGAAGGCGGAGGCGGCCCTCCTGATCGCGCTCGCCGACATCGGCGGATTGTGGGACGTGATGCGCGTCGCCCGGGCGGTCACCGCTGTGGCAGATACGGCGGTCGGCGGCGCCGTGCACCATCTCCTCGCCGCAGCCGCGCGCGCCGGCCAGCTGGCGCCCCGCGATCCCGACCCGGAGACCGGCTGCGGCTACATCGTGCTCGCCATGGGCAAAATGGGCGCCGGCGAACTCAACTACTCCAGCGACATTGACCTCATCGTGCTGTTCGATCCGGACGCGCCGGCGCTGGTGCCGGGCGTCGAGCCCGGGCCGCTGTTCGTGCGCCTGACGCGCCAGCTCGTCAAAATGCTGCAGGAGCGGACCGAGCTGGGCTATGTGTTTCGCGTCGACCTGCGATTGCGCCCGGACCCGTCCTCGACGCAGATCGCAATCTCGGTGGCGGCCGGCCTCGACTATTACGAGGGCAGAGGCCAGAACTGGGAACGCGCGGCGATGATCAAGGCGCGCCCGTGCGCCGGCGACATCGCGGCGGGGCAGGCGATGCTCGCAGACCTGTCGCCGTTCATCTGGCGCAAATATCTCGATTTCGCCGCGCTCGGCGATATCCACGAGATGAAGCGCCAGATCCAGGCCTATCGCGGCCATGGCGAGGTCGCGGTCGAGGGCCACAACATCAAGCTCGGGCGCGGCGGGATCCGCGAGATCGAATTTTTCGTCCAGACCCAGCAGCTCATCGCCGGCGGCCGTCATCCGCAGCTGCGCAGCCGCGAAACCCTCGTCACCTTGCGCGCCCTGTCCGAGGGCGGCTGGATCGATGCCGCCGCCCGCGACGATCTCGAACGCGCCTATTTGTTCCTGCGCGAAGTCGAGCACCGCCTGCAGATGGTGGCGGACGAGCAAACCCATACGCTGCCCTCGACCCGGGCAGAGCTCGAAGCGTTCGCGCGCTTCCTCGGCTATCCCGACCGCGACGCCTTCGCCCGGGTCCTGCTCGGCCATCTCGGAGCCGTGCAGCAGCATTACATGCGTCTGTTCGAAGACGCGCCGATGCGCGCCGCCGAGCGCCGCGGCCTGGTATTCCCACCCGCCGCCGATGCCCGCGAAACCCTCGACAAGCTCAACGAGATGGGATTCCGCAACCCGCTGGAGGCCTCCGCCACGGTGCGGCGCTGGCTCGCCGGCGCTCCGCGCGCGCTCAAGGGGCCGGCGGCCCGCGCCGTGTTCGCCGAATTGGTCCCGATCCTCATCGATCACATCGCGCGCTCCGAAACTCCCGACGCCGCGCTGACCGGGTTCGACCGCTTCCTCGGCAACCTGCATGGCGGGGCGACGGCTGTTCTCGCTGCTGCGGCAGAACCCCGACCTCGTCGCCCTGGTCGCCCGCGTGCTCGGCACCGCGCCGCGGCTCGCCGACACCCTGGCACAGCATCCCCAGGTGATGGATGCGCTGACCGATTCGACCTTCTTCGGTGCCTTGCCGGGACCGGAAAAGCTCGAAGCGACCCTGTCGGTTTCGCTGGCGCAGTCGGCCTCCCATGAGGATTTTCTCGATCGCGTGCGCCTGTTCGGCCAAGAGCAGATTTTCCTGATCGGCGCGCGCATCCTGTCCGGCACGGTGTCCGCACGGCAGGCCGGGGAGGCGTTTGCTGGTTTGGCCGACACCGTGGTGCGCGCGCTGCATGCGAAGGTCGGCACCATGTTCCAGTCGATCCATGGCGTCATGCCCGGCGGCGGCAGCGTCGTGCTCGCCATGGGCAAGCTCGGCGGCCGCGAGATGACGGCGGGTTCCGATCTCGACCTGATCGTGGTCTATGATTTCGACGAGGAGCATCCGGAATCGGACGGCCAGCGTCCGCTCCATGCCGCGCCCTATTTCGCGCGCTTCACCCAGCGCCTGATCAACGCCATGACCACGAGGACCAATTACGGGCGCCTCTATGACGTCGACATGCGGCTGCGGCCGTCCGGGCGGTCGGGTCCGGTGGCGACCTCGATCGCGGCCTTTGCCGACTACCAGGACAACGAGGCCTGGACCTGGGAGCACATGGCGCTCACGCGCGCGCGCGTCGCGTCGGCGTCGTCGCCGCGCCTTGCGGCGCGGGTCGAAGGCGTGATCCGCGACGTGCTGTGCAGCCCGCGCGATCCCGACATGGTGGCCGGAGACGTCGTGGAAATGCGCCGGGCGGTGGCGGCGGAAAAGGGCGATGGCGCGAGATGGGACCTCAAGAACGCCGCCGGCGGTCTCGTCGATATCGAATTCATCGCGCAATATCTCCAGCTCGTCCATGCCGCGGACGAGCCCGCGATCCTCGATTCCTCGACCGGACGCGTGCTGGAAAGGGCGGCGCGGCTCGGAATTCTGGGCGTCGAGGATGCCGAGGTGCTGCGACCGGCGGAGCGGCTCTATCACGACCTCGGCCAGATCCTGCGCCTGTGCCTCGCCGGTCCGTTCGAGCCCAAGTCCGCCGGCGCCGGCCTCCTGAGCCTGCTCTCCCGGGCCGCCGATGTGCCGGATTTTGCCGCGCTCGACGCCCATCTCGCCGAGACCCAGGAACGCGTGCGCAGGTGCTTCGTGAGCATCCTCGGCGCCGCACCGTGATGGCGGCGTCTACATTCGAGACGACGCCGCCCCCTCGCATGGCAACGAGAACGCCAACCGACTTCCAATCGGGAAGCGACAGGTCGGCGCGATCGGCAATGCCGGGCGCAGCGCCCGGAAAGCATGCGCGGAACCAGCTGGGCGCCATCGGATCGGACGCAAAAAAAGGCCCTCGTGGAATTGCGGTGCGCCTCAGTCCGCCTTGATATTCAAGGCCCGGATCACCTTGGCCCACTTCGAGGTTTCGCCGGCGAGGAGTTTTGCGAAATCGGCTGGCGAACCCGGAAGCGGTGTGCTGCCCAGATCGGCCAACCGTGCCGTCATCCTCGGATCGGCCAGGGCCGCGTTGATCTCCACATTGAGCTTGTCGATGATGTCGGCGGGCGTGTTGCGGGGCGCGCCCATGCCGAAAAAGGCGGTGGACTCGTAACCCGGTACGAAATCGCCCACGGTCGGCAGGTCTGGAAGCACCGGCGAGCGTGTCGGGGTGGTCACCGCCAGCGCCCGCAGCTTGCCGGTCCTGATGTGCTCGATCGAAGTCGAGATGCTGTCGAACAGGACTTGCACCTGTCCGGCGATCAGATCGGTAAGGGCGGGTGCGTTGCCGCGATAGGGCACGTGAATCATGTCGACGCCCGTCATCGCCTTGAACAACGCGCCGGACAGGTGGGTGCTGGTTCCGTTTCCGGTCGAAGCCATATTGATCTTCCCGGGGTTTGCCTTTGCATAGGCGATGAACTCCGGCACGCTGTGGACCGGAACCGCCGGATTCACCTCCATGACGTTGGGGGCGCGCAGGATGCCGGCAATGGGGGCGATGTCGCGCAGGAAGTTGAAATTGAGCTTCTCGTACAGCGTCGCGTTGATGGCGTTCGCGGGAGTGACCAGAAGGAGCGTATAGCCGTCCGCCGGCGCCCGCACGGCGGCTTCGGTGCCGATATTGGTGCCGGCGCCCGGACGATTTTCGACGATGAATTGCTGGCCGAGCCGTTCCGACAGCCATTGTCCGATCAGGCGTGCCGTGATGTCCACCGAGCCGCCCGGCGGAAATCCGACGATGATGCGGACCAGCCGCGTCGGATAGGCCTGCGCCCTGGCGATGCGCGATGCCGCCGGCAGGGCGACAGCACCCGTTGCCAGACACAGCAATTGCCGGCGCGGAAGGTTCATGCGTTGCCTTTCAACAGGTTCCGGATCGGGTGTGCCATGACCCCGATCGCTAAGCTATACCTCGAAGCTCGCGTTGTGCGCGATGCTCGCGCGTCGCGGGTGACGCGCCGGGCCAACGCCTTGGTGCTGCTGGACGGTGGATGGAGCTGTCAGGAAGTCGCCGCTGCATTGTTGATGGACGACGACACGATCCGTGGCTGGCACAAACTGTTTGAGCAGCGCGGGATCGAGGGGCTGACCAGCTTCGACATGGGCGGCAGCGCCGGTTTTTTGAGTACCGCGCAAGAAGACGCTTTGAAAGCTCACGTCGGCGCGACGCTGCCGCGCTCGACGCGCCAGGTCGGTGCCTGGATCGAACAGGAATTTGGCCTCGTTTACGAAAGCCGTTCGGGACTGATCGCGTTGTTGCATCGCCTGGGGCTCGAATATCACAAGCCGAATGTCATTCCGAACAAGCTCGACGAAGACAAGCAGAAGGCCTTCATCGAGAACTATGAGAAGTTACTGAATTCCTTGGGCGACGACGAGGCCGTGCTGTTCGCGGACGCGGTGCATCCGACCCATGCGGCGCGGCCTGCCGGCTGCTGGGCACCAAAACAAGAGAAGCTCGCGATCGAACAGACGAGCGGGCGCGATCGGATCAATATTCACGGCGCGATCGATCTCGCGACCGGACAGACCCGGATGATCGACGTCGTAACGTCGACGCCGTCCGAGCGCCGGTGCGACAGGAAGGGCCGCGCTTTATTCATGCAGCGGATTCTTCCGCCGGAACTGCGTCACCCTGGTCATGGTCGCGACGCAGCGCTTGCGGCTGCGCGGTCGTCGCGAGTTAAGGCGGATTGTGCTCCAATCTCCCGGATTTGGTGCATAATCTCGCCTGGAAGCCTGCAAATTCGGGGAATCACGAGTAATCTGGCGGCTACGCATTGCTGCAGCGCAATGATCCGCGACTTCGTTCGCGCGGGCTGGAACCATCCGGACAATGAAATGGAAGCGCCATGGATGCATCCTCCGGTTTCATCATTCTCGGCATCATGCTGCTGCTCTATTTGATCGGCTCGCTTCGCGTGTTGCGCCAGTACGAGCGCGGCGTCGTGTTTCTGCTCGGGAAGTTCAAGGGCGTGCGGGAGCCGGGCCTGACGCTCATCTTCGCGCCCATCCAGCAGATGGTACGTGTGTCCTTGCGCACCGTCACGATGCAAATTCCCTCGCAAAAGATCATCACGAAGGACAACGTCTCGATCGACATCGCGGCGGTCGCCTACTATCACATTTCCAATCCGGCAAAGGCGGTGATCGTCATCGAGAACGTCTATAACGCAATCAATCAGATCAGCCAGACCACCGTGCGCAACGTGGTCGGACGATTCAGCCTCGACGAGCTGCTATCCGACACCGCGAGCATCAACCTGCAGATCAAGGACGTCATCGATGGGCATACCGAGCCCTGGGGCACCCTGGTGACGGCGGTCGAGATCAAGGACATCGTGCTTCCCGAGAACATGCAGCGCGCCATGGCCAAGGAAGCCGAGGCGGAGCGGGAGCGTCGCGCCAAGATCGTCGCCGCCGAAGGAGAGTATCAGGCCGCGGTGAAGCTCGGACAGGCAGCCGACATCATCACGCAGCATCCCGTGGCGCTGCAGCTGCGCACCCTGCAGACCATGGCGGAGATCTCAGTCGAAAAGAATTCCACGATCATATTCCCTGCCCAATTCATGACGACGGTGCAGGAAGCTTTCGCGCTGATGTCGAAGGATTCCTTGTCGAAATAGCGCGAAGCATCGATCTCGCCTGGGTGTACCGGTTGTTTGTCACCGACACTGAATTACGACGGGAGCGCTCGCGGGCGCAATCCTCGCGAACTGGGGCGGTTCGCGCTCTAACGCGATACGGCCTCAGCAGATGTTCCGTGCTTGGATGAAGGCGCCGGACTGCTTCGATAAGTCGGTGGGCAGGCGCTGCCCCCTTCGTGAACCAATGGCGGGGTCGGACCGCCGGCCGCAAGCGGCGTCGTAACGGAGCTACCAGCATGGACTACAGGAAGGAATTCGTGGTCGAGCCCGGCACGAAGGTTCGCTTGTCGAAGATCGATCCCTCCTACAAGGGGAAATACGAGACCCATGAGAAGGCCGCCGACGAGATCGGCAAGCAACTCGGACGTATGAACAAGCTGCAATACCTGCTCTATGCGGACGGCGACCAATCGCTTCTCGTCGTATTGCAGGCGCTCGACGCCGCCGGCAAGGACGGCGTCGTCCGCCACGTGTTCACCGGAATGAATCCTCAGGGCACGTCGGTGTTCGGCTTCAAGCAGCCGAGCAAGGAAGAGGCTGCCCATGATTTCCTGTGGCGCGCTCACCTGCATACGCCGGGCAAGGGCGAGGTGGTCATCTTCAACCGTTCGCACTACGAGGATGTGCTGGTGGTGCGCGTGCACAAGCTGGTGGCCCAGTCGGTGTGGTCCAAACGCTATGACCTGATCAACGACTTCGAAAAGATGCTGTCGGCGAACGGCACGCGCATCCTGAAGTTCTATCTCCACATCAGCCCGCAGGAGCAACTGGCCCGCTTCGCCCAGCGGCTGGAGGATCCGTTGCGGCATTGGAAGATCAGCGAAAGCGACTATTCCGAGCGCAAGCTGTGGCCGCAATATTTGAAGGCCTATGAGGACGCCATGGCATTGACGAGCACGAAGCGCGCGCCGTGGTACGTCATTCCGGCGAACCACAAGTGGTTCCGCAACCTCGCGGTGTCGCAGATCATTGCCGACACCATGGATGAGATGGGCCTGAAGCTGCCCGCGGCGCAGGTGGACATCGCCGACATTCGCCGCAAATACCATGCGGCTGAACGCGCGGCGAAGCGCGTCGCGAAACGATCGGCGAAGGCCGCCGAGACGACCGGTTAGCGAAACTCGAATGACGGCCTGGCTCTTCCCCTCCCTGCAAGGCTATCGGATCGCGTGGCTGCCGCGCGACCTGGTCGCCGGGCTCATGCTGGCGGCGATCGCGATCCCCGGGCAGCTCGCGACCGCGCGGCTCGCGGGGATGCCCCCGGAGACCGGGCTCTATGCCTTTGCCGCGGGGGCGCTGGCGTTCGCGGCGTTCGGCGCCAACCGCTTCATGTCGGTCGCGGCGGATTCCACCATCGCGCCGATCTTCGCCGGCGCGCTGTCCTCCATCGCCGCCATCGGCACCCCGCATTACGCCGATCTCGCTTCTCTGCTGGCGGTTCTGGTCGGGATCGTCCTGCTTCTGGTCGGTGCGCTGCGGGCGGGCTGGCTCGCCACCCTGCTTTCGATTCCGGTCACGACGGGGTTTCTCGCGGGAATATCGGTCCACATCATCATCGGCGAGTTGCCGGCGCTCCTCGGGATCGCGGAAACCAAAGGGCACCTGCTGGTGCGGCTGGTGCATGCGCTCGGCGACATCGGGCAGGCCAATCCCTACACCTTTGCGCTCGGCGCCGGCGTGCTGGTCGTGACCATGGCGACGGCGCGGATCAGCCACCGGATCCCGGGCGCGCTGATCGGGCTGGTCGGTGCGGGACTTGCGGTCGCCCTGTTCCGTCTCGACGCCCGCGGCGTCAGCGTGGTCGGCGCCCTCGCGGTGCCGGCGCCGCATTTCGCCTTGCCGGCGGTTCAAGGCATCGCGGAGCTCAGCCGCCTGGTGCCGCTTGCCCTGGTAGTTGCCATGGTCTGCATCATGCAGACGTCGGCGGTGGCCAGCACGTTTCCATCCGACGACGACAAGCCCGACGATGTCAGCCGGGACTTCGCCGGGGTTGGCGCCGGCAGCATCCTGGCCGGGCTGGTCGGGGCCTTCGCGGTGGATTCGAGTCCGCCCAGCACCGCCATCATCCAGGATTCCGGCGGGCGCTCGCAGATCGCTTCGCTGACCGCTGTCGCCCTCATGATCGCCCTTGCGGCGCTCGCGGCGGGCCTCATGGCCTATGTGCCGCGCGCGGCGCTGTCCGGCATCCTGGTCTACATCGCGCTGAAGATATTCCGGGTCGACGAGATGATCCGCATCTGGCGCCGGGGCGGCCGGGAAATCCTGCTCGTCGCGGCGAGCGGCGGACTCGTCGTGGTGCTGCCGATCGAAAGCGGGATGCTGCTGGCGATCGTGCTCTCCTTCGTTCACAGCCTCTACATCGTCGCAAGGCCTTATTGCGTCGAGCTGGCGCGGGTGCCCGGGACCACCGTGTGGTGGCCGCCGAGCGCCGACCGAGCGCGGCGAACACGAGCCCGGGGTGCTGGTGTTAGCGCCCGCCGCACCGCTCAATTTCACCAATGCCGAAAGCATCATCGACAGAATCGAGGCGGTGATCGCGACGCGGCGCCCGCCGGTGAAGCTCTTGGTCATCGAGGCCAGCGGCATCATCGACATCGACTATACGGGGTCGCAGCTCCTGCGGCGCGCGATCGCCGAACTCGGTGCGAAAGGCATCGCGGTCGCCATCGCCCGCCTGTCGCACGAACAGGCCCAGCTCGAGGCCGGGCGCTCGGGCCTGGTCGAGAGCATCGGCAAGGACCACGTGTTCATGTCGGTCGAGGAGGCCGTGCGCAAGCTGCGACCCCCGCCGCAAACGAACGAAGCGCCCGCGAAAGCAAAGTGATCCGTTCCGCTGCGGACGCGCGCTATGGTCGCGGGGAGTTCGGCCGTCGGAGGCTGCGGACGGCGCTCGGGTGTGGAACGCGCCGTGACCGGGGCCGGTTGCAGGCGACATCGGCGAGCCGGTCATTGATGATGGCGTAAAGCTCTTCGAAGTCGACCGGCTTGACCACGTAATCGTCGGCGCCCAGGCGCCGTCCGCGCACTTCGTCGTCGCGGTCGACCATCGCGGTCAGGAATATGAACGGCATCCGGCAAAGCCGGGGCGTCATGCCATTGAGCCGTTCCAGCACCTCGAATCCCGACATGACCGGCAGATTGATGTCGCACAGCACGAGGTCGGGCTTGTGTTCGAGAATCGCGTCGAAGCCCTCCCGTCCGTCGTGGGCGGCAATCGGATCGAAGCCCTGATCGGCGAGCGCCTCGACGATCAGGGCGGCGGCCTCACGGTCGTCCTCGATGCACAGGATCTTCTTGCGCAGTTGCCCCATCTCACTCGCCTTCGATCGAGGCAGGAGGCTAAACCCTTCGCATCGACCCGTAAGCTGCGATTAATCACAGCCAAATGCCGAGGTGGGCCCGGCTTCACCGCGGCTGGTGCTTTCGCGTTCGACGGGGCGTGGGGAGTGCTCGAAGCGGATGACCTCGGTGCTGCCACCGGCCGCGCGGATCGGTGAACCGGATCCGCACATTTAATATCATTGTCCTCGATCGGCTTCAGGACGGCTTGGGCCGTCGTCAATGAGCGGGCTTCCCTGGTTGAAAAATGACTGCACGGCGTTGCGGTGCAGCGTGATCTGGCAGCCCGCGCGCCCGCTCTCGGCGGAACGCGCGGGCCGTATGACGACGCGATATTACCGCACCGTTACTGCACGGCCTCGCCGTGCAGCGCGATGTCGAGGCCCTCGCGCTCGATGTCGGCGGAGACGCGCAGGCCGATGACGAGGTCGATGATCTTGAGGATGATCAGCGAGACGATGGCGTCATATACGACGACGATGGCGACGCCCTCGATCTGGTTGAGCACCTGGGCGGCATTGCCTTCGATGAGGCCGGGGGTTCCGCCGTACTGCTCGATCGCGAACACGCCGGTGAGGATCGCGCCCGCGGCGCCGCCGATGCCGTGGACGCCGAAGCAGTCGAGCGCGTCGTCATAGCCGAACATGTGCTTGAGGCCGGTGGCTCCCCAATAGCACACGATACCGGCGACGGCGCCGATCGCCAGCGCGCCGGCGGGTCCGACGAAGCCCGAAGCCGGCGTGATGGCGACGAGGCCGGCGACGGCGCCGGAGCAGATGCCGACCACCGTCGGCTTGCCGCGCAATGCCCATTCGACGAACATCCAGGCCAGTGCCGCGGTCGCGGTCGCGATCTGGGTGACGGTCATCGCCATGCCGGCCTGCAATCCGGCGGTCACCGCCGAGCCGGCGTTGAAGCCGAACCAGCCGACCCACAGCAGCGAGGCGCCGATGAAGGTCAGCACCATGTTGTGGGCGGGGCCGGTGTCCTTGCGCTTGCCGAGCATGAGCGCCGCCATCAGGCCGGCGACGCCGGCATTGACGTGCACCACCGTGCCGCCGGCGAAGTCCAGCACCTTGACCACCGCGTCGCTGTTGGTGGAATTGAGGAATCCGTCCGGTCCCCAGACCCAATGGGCGATCGGCGCATAGACCAGGATCGCCCACAGCCCCATGAACCACAGCATCGCCGAGAACTTCATCCGCTCGGCATAGGCGCCGGCGATCAGGGCCGGGGTGATGATCGCGAAGGTCATCTGGAAGCAGATATAGACCGTCTCCGGGATGGTCGGGGCCAGTGAATTGGGATTTCCGATACCCTTGGAGATGTCGCTCATGATGCCTTGCAGGAACGCCCGGTCGAACCCGCCTATGAATGGCGTGCCGGCGGTGAACGCCATGGAATAGGTGCAGATCATCCAGAGCACGGTGACGAGGCAGGTGATGGCAAAGCTCGCCATCACGGTGTCGCCGACGTTCTTCTTGCGCACCATGCCGCCGTAGAACAGGCCGAGGCCAGGGATGGTCATCATCAGGACCAGCGCCACCGAGGTCAGCATCCAGGCGGTGTCGCCGGAATTCGGCGTGCAATTTATCTGCATCTTGGCGTCGCAGGCGGGCGGCGCTTCCGAAGCTGCGGCCGGGGCGGCCGGCTCGGCGGCGGCAGCCGGCGCCTGAGCATGGACGGGGGTGGCGGCAAAGAACTGCGTGCCGACGAAAACGGCAATGAGAAGCCCGAAGATGAGAGCCGCAAGCCCCCCACGGGTCGGTTTTCTGGTCGTCATGTCATCGCTCCTGTCCGTAGACGGTTTGTTGCGGTTCTAAAGCGCGGTTTCGTCAGTCTCGCCGGTGCGGATGCGCACGGCATGATCGAGTTCCATCACGAAGATCTTGCCGTCGCCGATTTCTCCGGTTTTCGCTGCGCCGATGATGGCAGCCGTGACCTTTTCGACCTGGGCCGACGCCACTGCGACTTCGATCTTGAGCTTGGGCAAAAGGTTCACCGTGTATTCGTTGCCGCGGTAGATCTCGGTATGACCTTTTTGGCGCCCGTAGCCCTTGGCTTCGGTCACGGTGAGCCCGTGGACGCCGACGCGGGTGAGCGCATCCCGGATCTCGTCGAGCTTGAATGGCTTGATGACGGCCATGATCAGTTTCATGGAGCTTGTCCCCTCGGGCCTGGCGGACGTTTGTGCGTCGGTGACGAGCTCTGCCGAACGCCGGCATTGCCCCCGTCTGGCCCAATTCAAGCTGTGTGCCAACTTTGAAATTCGGCTGATTTACTGAAATCACTGGGCTTTTTAGCGCGGTCAAGTGCGGCGGAAATGCAACAACT
Source organism: uncultured Alphaproteobacteria bacterium (assembly GCA_963795865.1). Lineage (GTDB taxonomy): Bacteria > Pseudomonadota > Alphaproteobacteria > Rhizobiales > Xanthobacteraceae > JAJPKK01. The sequence goes on along the minus strand of CAWCJX010000023.1, from coordinate 15,221 downwards.
TTGCCCCCTTATCGTGATTGCCTATTAAGTCATCATTTGATCGGTTAATAAGCTTGAGCGTCAGGCGTATGCACATACTTTGCACCGGATCCTCTTGACATGCGGAAGATTTTCCCGACTCGCAAACGTGCGATCTCGATCGGCGAGAAACTTACAGACGCGCAAGCGGGTGCATCCGGGCGGCTTGGTAAAGCCCTCCTTGTGCCGGTGCACCGGCGGCGCCCATTTTCATGGCCGGCGAGGCGCGAAGGCGCGGCGCCCAATCTCCTCGTTCGAGCGGGCACCAAGAATGCCACCGATTGACCTCCCCCGAGGCCGGCCCTTCGCGGCGTCGCCCCTCGGGCCGCGACACCCTCATTTCACCCGGGTATCATCCGCGCTACAATGGCTTTGTTTGCTGCAAATCCGGAGCCATGCGAATGTCGCGACTTTTAAGGCCCGCTCTTGCCCTGGCTGCCCTCGCCGCGCTCGCTGCTCCTGCTTCCGCGCAGGACTATCCGACCCGCCCGATCAAGATCATCGCGCCGTTCGGCGCCGGCGGGCCGGGCGATGTGTTCAGCCGCCAGCTTGCCCAGTATCTGAGCGAGCAGTTCAAGCAGTCGGTTGTCGTCGAGGATCGCCCGGGCGCCGCCTCGATGATCGGCGCCGACGCCGTCGCGAAAGCCGCACCCGATGGCTACACCCTGCTGACCATATCCAACACGCTGACGGCGAACGAATCGCTGTTCCCCCACAAGTCCTACGCGCTGATGCGCGACTTCGTGGCGGTGGCGCCGCTCAATTATTCCGAATTGGTCATGGTGATCAATCCGAAGGTCCCGGCCAAGGATCTCAAGGAGTTCATCGCCCTCGCCAAGGCCAAACCCGGCGCGCTCAACTACGCTTCCGCCGGCGCCGGCACGCCGTATCACATGGGCGCCGAACTGTTCAAGGCGATGACCGGCACCGACATCGTGCACGTGCCCCACAAGGCGGCGGGGGATTCGCGCAACAATGTCATCGCCGGCCATGTCGAGATGATGATGGATGCGATCACCACGATGGCGCCCAATGTGCAGGCCGGGCAGGTCCGCGCGCTCGGCACTACCGCGTCGACCCGGTCCAAGGTGCTGCCCGACGTGCCGACCATCGCCGAAGCGGGCGTGCCCGGCTATGAGGCGGTCATCTGGATCGGCATCGTGGCGCCGGCCGGCACGCCGAAGCCGATCGTCGACAGGCTCAACGCCGAGATCAACAAGGCGATCGGCCGCCCCGAGATCAAGACGGCCTGGGATCGCCAGGGCGCGATTCCGATGACGATGTCGCCTGCCGAGTTCGAAGCCTTTCTGCACAAGGACATCGCGAAGTGGGCGCAAGTCGCCAAGACGGCCGGCGCGATCGCACCGTGACCGCGCGTGGGCCGGGCCGAGTCGGCGAACATGGGCGAGGACGACGCGATCCTCGGGGCGAACGCGGCCTATTATCGCGCTTTTGCCACCCGGGACTTCGCCGCCATGAACCGTATCTGGGCCGATGAGCAGGTCTCCTGTGTGCATCCCGGCTGGCCCATCCTGGTCGGGCGCCAAGCCGTGCTCAACTCCTGGCGCGGCATCCTCGGCAATGCCGGGGCGGAGCGCATCGCGTTTCGCGATGCCACCGCGATGGTCGCGGGCAGTGAAGGGCGGGTGCTGTGCATCGAGATCATCGGCGCCACGGCGTTCGCGGCGTCGAACTGGTTCCGCCGCATTGGCGGCGCCTGGCGGATGATCCACCACCACGCCAGCCCGATTGCGCTGCGGGACGACGATGACGTGCCGCAGCCGGGGTCGCAGCGGTTGAATTAGGTAGGAGACGACCAGACGAAAGCATTCCTCGGCCGTTTGGCATTACGGATCGAAGATCTGCTTGTTTCCCAGGCGGACAACTCAAAAAATATGCAAATGCGACAGGTCGCTCGCCCTGGTTATCACCGCGCGCAATCCCTCATTTGGGTGGCATGCCCATTGCAATGGCGTGGCCGGAGTTCATGTAAGCCGACCGAGAAGGTATCCCCCGCCAGATACTGATACTGATTGCACAACGCGGAGAGGCCGAACCGGCGCCATTCGGAACTCTTTCTTGGTAATTCTATAGGGAGGGTCAAATGAAAGTCGACTTCGGTGCGATGATGTTTGCGTCGGCCATGATTCTCGCCTCGGCCGTCGGCGCTTCCGCGGCGTCATACCTTCAGGCATCGAGCACGGATGAGCAACTCGCGGCGGATCCCAAGCCCAAGGTCGTGACGATGAATTCGACCGATGCGTCGAAGAACATCAAGCAGGACAAGGGCGTCGTCACGGTCAATGAAACCGGGGCGTTCTTCCTGATCGCGGCCGCCCAGGTCGGCGGCAAGACCAAGGGGTTGGTCAGGCTGTGGATGCGGGTCAACGGCAAGGACGTCGACAACTCCAACACCGAGCAGATCATCCTCGACCCGTCATTTACCTCTGTTCTGGTGAGCCAAGGCGTGGCGGAACTGAAGCGAGGCGACAAGGTCACCGTGGTGTTTTCAGGCTCGGAACCAGGCGTGGGACTGGTGGTCAAAAAGCCGGCCGGCGAACCGGTGGTGCCGAGCGTGATCTTCTCCGGATGGAGGATCGACTAAACCGGTAAGATCAAGACGATGACGATCAGGGGCGCCGAGGTGGCGCCCCTTTTGCCGCCGGCAGACCGCAACGACCACGACGTGCGGCATCGCCAGTTGCAGGACGAGAGCGCGGCGACGGCCGCCGCGCCATCAAGCCCTCAGGTCCGCGCCATGTCCTTCCACAGCAACCGCGCCTCGCGGCCGTAGTCGTTTTCGACCCGGCATTCGCGGTCGAGCACGAGGGTTGCCCGTGCGGACGCCGTATAGGCGGGCCAATGCGGGATCGCCGGATTATCGGGCTTGCCGTTGCGGGCGAACGCCGTCCAGGTGGCAGCGATCCGGCGGGAGAGATCATGGGCGACCTCGCCGCGATCGGTCGCGCCGACCGCGTCGATGGTCTCGAACACGAACGGGACGTCGAGAGCGTGGAAGGCCTTGAGCTTCCCGCCGAACACCGGGGTTTCCCAGTCGAACGAATAGAGCCACACCGGCGCCTGTCCCTGCGCCGCCTTGCGCTCCGCGAGCGTGACCGAGCGCAGCCGGTGGTTCGAATCGGTGAGGATGGTGATTAGCCGGTCGGAGGGCGTCGCGCCGGGGAACAGCTGGCGATAGGTCTCCATCACCCGGTCGGTGTTGCCGCCCGCGACGCGGGCGACGCGCGCCCGCAACTCATCCTCGGTCAGCGCCCGGTTCCAGATCTTGTCTTCCGGCGCGAGGTAGATCGCCATCTCGTCCTTGACGCCGCCGACCAGCACGGGGATATCGGCCGACACCGCGGTGGCCACGGGATCGAACGGATGGCCGGGCAGCACCGCGCCGTCCACCACCGGTCCGAAATCGTAACGATCGAACAGCGGCGAGGACGACGGGCCGACCTTCTTGACGGCCGGGCCGCTGGCGGCGATCAGGCGCTTGAAGGGCAGCGCCTGCAGCTCGTCGAGTTGCGTGCGGGTGAGGCCGACTTCGCCCATTACCGCCTCCGCGAGTTTTGCAGCCCGCTCGCGGTCGGTGAGCCTGATGGCGGAACCGCTCATCACGATGGCGCGGTGGAACAGGCCGCGCGCCGCCGGCATCGCCAGCAGAGTGGAAACCTTGCCGCCGCCGCCCGACTGCCCGAACACCGTCACGTTGCCGGGATCGCCGCCGAAGCGCGCGATATGGTCGCGCACCCATTGCAGCGACGCCAGCATGTCGAGGGTGCCGCTATTGCCGGATTGGGCGAAGGCCGTGCCGCCGAGTTCGGCGAGATGCAAATGGCCGAGGATGTTGAGCCGTTGGTTGACGGTCACCACTACCACGTCGTGGTGGGCGGCGAGATTGGTGCCATCGAGCCGCGGCGTGTTGGCCGAGCCATAACCGAAGCCGCCGCCATGATACCACACCATGACCGGCCGCTTGGCGCCGTCGAGGCCGGGCGTCCATACGTTGAGCGTCAGGCAGTCTTCGCTCTCCGGCACGGTATCGCGGGCGCCGCCGAGCCCGGCCAGCTCGGGCCGCTGCTTGAGTTCGGGCGGCGACTGCGGCGCATGGCCGGACCATGCCTCGGCGCTGCGCACGCCCGCCCACGGCTCCGGCGGCTTCGGCGGCATGAAGCGGGCGCGCCCGCCGGTCGGGGCGCCGTAGGGCACGCCCTTGAAGGCGTTGACGCCGTCGACCGCAACGCCGCGAAGCTTGCCGGCGGCGGTCTCGACGACGGGCGACTCGGCCGCCCGTGCCCCGCGGATGGCGCGCGGAACCACCATGGCGGCACATGCCGCCTGCGCCGAGCGCACCAGGAAAGTGCGGCGGTCGACTTGCGGGGCAAAGCTGCCGGACTGGAATTTGCGTGCTGTCATGTTCGTTCGCTCCCGTTTGCGCGTTTGTTTCCATAATACGCCGATGTTGCAGGTGTCGTCGATACGACGTTTCACGGCGGGCAGAGCTGCGGACGGGCAGCTGGGGCAGGACCATCATATGAATTCCGTTGCCCGGCCGTCGGCGGCAACCCGCCGACGGGTCGACTCCCGCGAGCGCTTCGTCGCAGCCGCGGGTCGGCCGTCGGCCGTTGGGGCGGTTTGCCGCTGCTGTTTGCCGGCGCTGGTGCGGCCCGGCGGGACCGGGTAGAATCACCGCACCTGCCAAACGCCTGAGCCTTGCAGCTGGGAGCATTCCAATGTCGAAGTCCATGTCGAACGCCGTCCGCCGTCGCATGCCGTCCGGGCCGCTGTTGCGCGGCACCGCCGCCGCGGCGCTCGGCGCGAGCGTCGTGATCTTTGTTGCCTGCACGTCCGTCTCCGCGCAGGCTCCGGCGAAAGGCGCTGTTCCCGATCTCGCATCGACCGACTCCGCCTGGCTCGCCTTCGGCGTTCATTGGTTCGACCCGCCGGCGGCACTGGGCCGCGGGCCGATCCGGCAGGATCCCACCTATGCCTATCATGGCAATTTGGACGGGCCCGGGCGGGTGACGCCGGACATCGGCTTTACCGCGGATCCGGTACTCAAGCCCTGGGCGGCAAAGCAGATGCAGGAGTCCAACGAAGAGGTGCTGACCGGCAAGCGGGGACTGCCCTTCGTGGCCCAGTCGACCTGCCATCCCGGCGGCGTCCCGGGGCAACTGCTGACCCCGGCCGAGCCGTTCTACTTCATCCAGACGCCGACGGAGGTGTGGATGATCTGGCAGCGCGACCACATGGTGCGCCGCATCTACATGACCGACAAGCACTCCGAAACCGTGAAGCCGTCATGGTTCGGCGAGTTGGTCGGCCGTTACGAGCCCGACGGGACCCTGGTGGTCGACACCATCGGCCTGTCCACCCACAACAGCTTCCTCGACTGGTACCGCACCCCGCACTCCGAGAAGGAGCACGTCGTCGAGCGCTTCAAAGTCTCCGCCGACGGCCGCATGCTCGAAGCGGTGGTGACGGTCGAGGATCCCGACGCGTTCAACGAGCCGCTCCACATGGTGCAGCGCTGGCGCAAGGTGAAGAACCAGTTGCTGGAAACCGTCTGCGCCGAGAACAACGGCGATCATTTCAGCAAGAACCTGTTCCCGATCCCGCAGGCCGCCACGCCGGATTTCTGAACGCCGCGAGGCGAGCCTCGCACCACACATTCGCCAACCGCAGATCGGGAAGGTCGAGACGCATGAAACATCCGTGCATGGCCGCAATGGCGGTCGCAGCCGTGACGCTGCTGGGATCGGCGTGTGTCGCCGGCGCCCAGGAAAGCTACCCGACCAGGCCGATCCGGTTGATCGTGCCGGAAGTCGTCGGTTCGGCGGCCGATCTCATGTCGCGGATCATCGGCCAGCGCCTCGGCGAGGCGCTCGGCCAGCCGGTGACCTACGAAAACCTGTTCCTGGAAGCCGGCGTCGAGAAGGGCATCAAGTCCGCCCCCGACGGCTATACCCTCATCTACGGATCGTCCGGCAACGTGGCGCTGCTGCCCCATGTCAAGAAGGTCTCGTTCGATCCGTTGAAGGACCTCACCCCGGTGGCGCGCTTCGTGATCCAGCCGACGCTGATCGCGGCCAATCCCTCGCTGCCGGTCAACACCCTGCAGGAACTGGTCGCGATGATGAAGGCGAACCCGGACAAGCTGCGGATGTCGACCGCCGGCGCCGGCACGGCCGGCCATTTCGCCGGCGAGATGTTCATCGCCATGGCGGGCGTCAAACCGGTGGTGGTCCACTACAAGGGCGGCGGGCCGGCGATCGACGCCGTCGTCGACAACGACTTGCAATGGACCGTGGCCCCGATCGGCGGCCGCATGCCCCACGTGCGCAGCGGCAAGCTCAAGGCGCTTGCGATGGGCAGCCTGACGCGTCTCGCCTTGTTGCCGGACGTGCCGACGGTCGCCGAATCCGGCTACCCCGGCTACAACGCGGTCGGCTGGGGCGCGATCTTCGTGCCCAACGGCACGCCGCAATCGATCGTCGACAAGCTGAACGCGACCATTGCCAAGGTCGTCACGCTGCCGGAGGTCAAGAAGCAGTTCGAAGAGCAGGGCACCCAGGCGGCAAGCAGCACCCAGGCCGAAATGGCCAAGCTGCTCCGGGAGGAATATGCCCGTCTCGGCGCATTGGCGAAGAGCATCGGGGTCAGCGCGGACTGACGGCGGTGCCGTCGTGCCTGGTACGGCAGGAAATGGCGGCCCGCGCGGTGTGATGGAGCGGGGACTCCGATGGTTTCTTTTGCGTGGAATTCGTGTCCGCAAGGCCTGATCGCGGGCGTAGTCGCTACCGCACTCCTCACTTGGCCGGCCGCCGGTGCGGACAATGCTGCGGTGCCCGACTTCTCCCCGGACAGTCGCACCGGATGGATCGCGGGCGTGCCCGACGGAGAGAATCCGGTCGGGCAGGAATTCCTCCAGCCGCCCTCGGGACCCGGACCGGTCACGTTCGACAAGGCGCATCCCTATCTCGACACCCGCGCGGCGCAACGGGCGGGCAAGCAGCCGACGCTCCGCGTCGCCGACCTGACCAATCCGATCCTGCAGCCATGGGCGAGAGAGGAACTGAGGAAGGTCAATGAACGGGCGCTGACCGCGACCGTCATGTTCACGCGCAAGGAGCGATGCTGGCCGATCGGCGTTCCCGGCTTCCTGCTCTATCCCGTCACGCCGGTTTATTTCCTCCAGACTCCGCAACAGGTCGTGATGATCTGGGAGGAGGATCACATGGCGCGCCATGTCTATCTGACCGACAAGCATTCGCCCGGAGTGAAGCCGTCCTGGTTCGGAGAATCAATCGGCCATTACGAGAACGGCGATACCCTCGTCGTCGACACGATCGGGCTGAACACCAGGACTTTCGTCGACTCCTTCCGCACGCCGCACACCGAGCAGCTGCATGTGGTCGAGCGCTTTCGCATCGTCGAGGGCGGCAAGGCGCTGGAAGTCGACGTGCATGTCGACGACCCCGGCGCGTTCACCACGCCGTGGAATGCGATGCAGCGCTACCGGCGGGTGCAGCAAGGCCCCATGCGCGAGCAGGTGTGCGCCGAGAACAACGACAAGTTCTTCAACTACGATGTCGACCCGATCCCGCAGGCCGACAAGCCGGATTTCTGAGCGGTCGCGGTGAATTGCCGCGAACTATCTGGCGTCATCACGCTCTGGCGGCGAGACGGGGCGGCCGGCCCATACCCAATGATCGAGGACCGCAACGGCACAGCCGAACATCGCCATGAGCAGCACGATGGCGGTTAGCTGCAACACGGAATTCTCATTGAAATCCACAAATTCGTCCATGCGGCGATCGTAATCGCGCCTCACCGCCGAGGACACTGCGATTAATTGCAGTTTCCTGGCGGGGAGCGGCGGGGCGGCCGACCAAGGTGACCTGGGCGGACCCGATCACCGACCTCGGGGCGGCAGGCAGTCGCCGGATGACCGTGGCGCCGGCTACATTGGTGCGGCCATCTTACCCAGTCCAAGGTCTTTCTCGATCACCCTGACGATATCCCGCAAAATCTCGCCAATCAGGCCGCCCCCTTCCTTGCGCGCCAACGGGGCCGCCACACTCATCACGCCGCCCACAACTGCCTTGGTCTCTTCGATCTTCAGCTCAACGATCTGTTGCATGACCGGTCCTCCTTCTGAGGTTCGACGCTGGGGAACAGTGCGTTAGATTAGTAAATTCGACGCGCGTCTATAAATTCGAAGTGTCGGGTGAACGATCCGATTCAAATTGGATCGATCGGAGCAGCGTGCAGGTGGTGCGGATGGCCGACACCGGTAGGTGATGGCGAGGGCTCACCGTGGGAGACCCCAACCCGGTCAAGAGTTGGGGCCAACGCGCGGGCCAGGGGATAACGGCCCGTCGCCTGACCCAGACGCGCCATCAAGCCAACAGAAGCCCGCCCTTCAAGGTTCCCTGGCGCCCCGCGAGCGCGGATCACGAAAAAAGGCCCCGGCGCAATTGCTCGGAGCCTTGGGGTGCGGTGTTGGGTTGGGGGGCATTTGGGGGGGCACCGCACCGCACTCTCAACAAAGCGGTCCCCGGAATGTTCCAGGGCTCGGCGGAAATTTTTCGGGCGTCCGGGTCACGCGCGCGAAGGCCCCGACCCCGAGGAGCGGTGGGGTCGGGGGCCAACGCCAAAGCCAGCTTGCCAGCCCGACAAACCGACCCGGAATGCCAATTTGCGCCGCAATGGCGCCCGCCGATTTGATCGGTATCAAGGCCGCCACCTACGGTGAAGGCCCCAGCCCGTCCGGTGCGGAAAGGCTGGGGCCCGGCCGCAAACCCCCGCGACCACCACCCATCCCGCAATAGTCGCAGGCGGACCTTTCCCATTGGTTAACCACGCCGGCGCGCAGAACGACCGCCCTGCGGGGCCAGCCGGAATTCCGCGCTCAGCAGACCGCCGCCAGCGTAGACGAGCCCACGGGACGTTTCCCGAAACCGAACACCGGGATCTGCAGCAGCCCGGCGAGCTCGCCGCCGACGAAAGCCCCGGCGATCCCGGTGTATTGCCATCATCCCGGATTCCTACGGCACCGATCCCTGAGTCGCCTCGAGCGCTGTGCGGCTGTCCGCAGCGGCTGTCTTGGCGTATCGGGTCATCATCGCTATCGTCTTGCGTTGCGGCCGTCGCCTGATGCCGGCGCCGCGCCACACCGTGCAGGGAGGACCGCCATGTACGACCAAATCCGGGTCGCCGCCGCCGCCATCGCCGCGGCGGTGTTGCTGACCGTGGCGGCCGCCCACGCGCAGGACCCCTCGACATATCCGGACTGGTCGGGCCAATGGCGCCGGCCCGCCGATGTGGCGGCCTCCTGGGATCCGACCAAGCCGCCGGGCCTCGGCCAGCAGGCGCCGCTCACGCCGGAATACCAGGCCATTTTCGAAGCGGTCCTGAAGGACCGCGCCGTCGGCGGCCTCACCGGCGACCCGACCGGCCTGTGCCTGCCGCACGGCCTGCCGCGGATGATGGTCGCGATCTTCCCGGTCGAGTTCGTGGTCACGCCGAAGGTCACCTACTACATGACCGACTACACCACGTCGCGCCGCATCTTCACCGACGGTCGCGACTGGCCCAAGGACCTGCTGCCCAGCTTCAACGGCTATTCCATCGGCAAATGGGTCGACACCGACGGCGACGGCCGCTACGACCTGCTCGAGGTCGAAAGCCGCGGCTTCAAGAGCCCGCGCACCTTCGAAGGCAGCGGGCTGCCGCTGCACCGCGACGGCGAGAGCGTCATCAAGGAGCGCATTTTTCTCGACAAGGCCAACGCCAACCTGCTGCACGACGAGATCACCGTCATCGACCACGCCTTGACCCGTCCGTGGACCGTCACCCGGCACTACGAGCGCGACCCCGACGGCGTGTGGGATTTCGTCGACTGCGCCGAGAACAACCCGCATGTGGTGATCGGCGGCGAAACCTACATGATGAGCGCCGACGGCTACCTGATGCCCACCAAGACCGGCCAGCCGCGGCCGGACCTGCGCTATTTCAATGGAACCGGGAAATGATGCGCGGGCTGCGGCCGGCGACGCCGTACTCTCCGCCACTGCCGGCCGGATTCCGCTGCGGAAACACTGCGGCGAAGGCTGGTCACTTATCCGTGGTGGTCGGAGGACATCGTCCATGCAACGACCCGCCCAAGACCCCAATCATGCAAGGACATGCCCGTCCGCCTTTTTCTAGAGCATCTTCATGATTGATGGCGATAGCCCGAGTTTGCAAGGTAGTTTCCGCATTCGGTCGGAGCGACCTTAGTGAGCGCGTCGGCGATTGCCGTGATGAGGGCGTCGTAGGTCCTGGCAGCAGCTTTTTGCAGCAGCGCCTTGATCTTGGCGAATAGCTGCTCGATCGGATTGAGATCGGGGCTGTACGGGGGTAGGTAACGCAGCTCGGCGCCTGCGCCTTCGATGGCCTGCTTGATGCCGGCCACTTTGTGGCTGGCGAGATTGTCCATCACGACGATGTCGCCTTGCCGCAGAGTGGGTACCAGACATTGCTCGACATAGGCGCGGAAGCTCTCGCCATCCATAGGGCCGTCGAGCACACAGGGAGCAGTGACTTCGCCGATGCGCAGAGCCGCGACGAACGTCGTCGTCTTCCAATGTCCCCACGGTGCGGAGGAGAGCAGGCGTTCTCCGCGCGGGCAACGGCCATAGCGGCGTGCCATGTTGGTGCTCGCACCCGTTTCGTCGATGAAGACCAGGCGCTCCGGGTTCAGTTCGGCTTGGCTCGCATGCCAATTTCGACGAGCCTCGGCGACGTCCGGCCGATCCTGTTCGGAGGCGCGCTGTGACTTTTTTTGAGCGTGAGCCCGAGAAACCGCAGCCTGTTCCACAGGCAGCCGACGCTGACCTTGACCTCGCGCTCAGCCGACAGCCACGCCTGTATTTCCTCGATCGTCGCGTCGGGATGCTCGACGACGTACACCCTGAGGGCTTCGTCATGCGCCGCAAGCTTAGGCTTGCGGCCTACCCGCCCCCGCCGAGCGGTCGTCTCACCAGTCGTCCGCCGGCGCCCGAGCGCCTTGTAGATGTACGACACGCTGACCCGGAATACCGGGGCAATCGCATAAACCCGCCCTCCAAGGTCCACCGCCGCGATCACGCGTTCACGCAAGTCCTGAGAGTATGGCCTGCCCATTGTGTTCCCCGAGCCGAATCAATTCGGTGACGTAAGGAATTCTGTGTCAGGCGAGGAAGGGGGTACTCCAACTGTGGCTGCCAAGCACACAACGGAGCACCCCCATGTCACAGCGAGCTGCGACAATTACGAGTCTACCGATGGCGTTTGAAGTCGTGAAGGCGATGCAGACGGACGGCTTGGAGTGGGGCGAGGGTTATCGTCCCCTCGGCCGGCAAGCCTTGGAGGAGATCATCGAAGACCAAATGGCCGCGGCGGTCGACCGCTATCTCGACCAACTCCAGGCCGACGACGCTGCCGATCGCCGCAATGGCTATTATCGGCGGCATCTTCTGACCGAGCTTGGTGACATCGAGCTCGAGGTCCCCAGGACCCGCCGCTACAGCCCGACCGAGGTTGTTCGCGCCTATGCGCGGCGCACGCGGGAGGTCGACCGGGTCATCCTAGCCGGCTTCGTGCTCGGCTTATCGACACGCAAGGTGGGCGAGACGCTGCTTGCCCTGCTCGGGCGCTCGGTGAGCCCCAGTACGGTGAGCCAGGTTGCCAAGACGCTCGATGCCGCGGTGGCCGCCTTCCATCGTCGGCCGCTCACAAGCCGGCCTGTGCGAGAATCCCTCTCCGATTTTTCTCCCGACCGGGCGGCTGCGCTCACGGCGGGTGCCGCTGCGTGGTTTGCGGGCGGCACGTTCGCCCTCGCCACGGTATCGACGCTGGTCGCCGCCAGCCGATTGTGGACGCACCCGTTCACCTCCAGTCCGGGCAGCCTGGACGGTCTGACCGCGTTGCTTGAAGGGATGGCTAACTTCCTGATCAGCGCCGGGCTACTGGTCAGCGTGGTGGCGGTCGTGGTCAGGTTCGCTAAGTCATCGGGTGAGGAGCGGCTGCAGCTGAAGTGGTGCGCGGCGGCCGCGCTGGTGCTGTCCCTCGTATTCGTCGCATCGATCTGGGTGAACTCGGCGGTCGTGAATGTTCCGCAGAGTGTGGCGTTCTTGTGCCTGTGGACAGCCATCGCCACCGCGGTCCTTAAGTACCGGCTGTATGAGATTGACCGGATCATCAGCCGGACGCTCGCCTACGCGATCGTCACCGGCCTGCTGGTCGGGCTGTATGCGGGCCTGGTCCTGCTGGCCACGCACGTGCTGTCGTTTTCCTCCCCGGTGGCGGTGGCCGCCCGCCACGCTGGCCGCCGCGGCACTGTTCAGCCCGGTGCGGAGCCGGGTGCAGCGCGTGGTAGACCGGCGGTTCAACCGAGCCCGCTATGACGCCGACACGACAGTGGCGTTGTTCGCGGCCCACTTGAAGGACGCCGTAGACCTAGATTCGGTCCAAGATGACCTGGCCAGTGTCGTGCAGCGGGCCCTGGAACCCGCCCATGTCGCGGCGTGGATTGGCCAGCGCGATTGAGGCTGGCTTCCGCCGCCGTCGTCAAGGCGACTCGGCGCGGAACCTCGCCGGAACCGAATGAAACCCGGGGTTCACCACGCTCTTCTCGCGGTGAACCCCGGGGTTCATTCGCTTCGGGTCGGCGACCCGGGGTCTCCCGCTCGGGACCACGACCGTGCCGGTGGCGGTGACCGCCACCACGGCTCGGGGAGCACCGCGGCGGCCGAGGCGCCGCGCGCCGGGTCGGCCCGGCAGACCACGCGGGCCTCGAACGACAGCTCCCGGCTGCGCCGGCCGACCGCGGTGACCGTGGCCGTGACCTCGATGACGTCCCCGGCCAGGACCGGCGCGCGGAACTGCACGTCGGAGTAGGACGCGAACAGCCCCTCGTCGCCGTCCGTCCGGATGCACACCTCGGTGGCCACGTCGCCGAACAGCCCGAGCACGTACGCGCCGTCCACCAGGTTCCCGCCGTAGTGCGCGTCCCCGTACGTCACGTACCGGCGGTGCGTCACCGACAGCCCCAGCCGCGGGTCACTTCCGTGCTGAGCCATCCCCCGGACCCGGGGCCGAGCGCGTGCGACCAGGTAGCTGGCCACCTCGCCGGGCGTGGTGCCGCGGCCGAAGATCTTGTCCACGCCGAGGTCGTGCCGCGGCGGCCGGGTCGAACCGCGGGCCGCCGACCACCAGCAGCGGCCGCTGCGGGCCGAGACCCGGCGCGGAACGCGGCCGACATCTCCCGGGTGTTCGACAGGTGGGCGTCGCGCTGCGTGACGACCTGGCTGACCAGCACCGCGTCGGCGTGCTCGGCGCGCGGCGCGGGCCACCAGGTCCGCCACCCCGACCTGGGCGCCCATGTTCACCACGCGGATCTCCCGGTAGTACTCCAGGCCCTTCTCTCCCGCGTGCCCCTTGACGTTGAGGATCGCGTCGATGCCGACGGTGTGGGCGTCGGTGCCGATGCACGCGCCGACCACGACCAGCTTGCGGCCCAGCGCCGAACGGATCCGCAGGTTCACCTCCGCCGCCGGGAGCACCGGGAACTCGCGCTCGGCCACGGTCACCGCGGACAGGTCGACCAGGTGGCTGACCCGGCCGTAGACGATGAAGAACGTGAAGTCCGGCCCCATCCCCTTGGCGTGCACGACCATCGCCGGGTCCAGGCCCATCTTGGCCGCCAGCTGCAGCGCGGCGCCCTCGGCCCGGGCCCGCTCGGTCTCGTCGCCGAACGGCACGGGCAGCGTGAACGACAGCTGCACCCGCCCGTCTCCCGTGGTGTCCCCGTAGGGCCGCACGATGCCGGTCAGGCTCATTGAGTCACCTCCAGGAGGTCCGAGGCCGGGTTGTAGTAAGCATCAGCGCGCCGCACCACTCCGTCCAGGCCCCGGCCGCCGTCGGCCGGACGCTTGGTCACCCCGAACGTCCCCTCGGCGATCGCGGTCAGCAAGCCCTGCGACCCGATGGTGCGCAGCAGGTCGACGGACTCGCCGAGCACCTGCCGGGCGCGCTGGGCGACGAACCCGTCCGGTTCGGGCCGGAACTCCTGACCCAGCCGGGCGGCGGCGCGGCGCACGTACCGGACGTTCTCCAGGGCCAGGTCGCGGTCGGACAGGAACGGAGTGTGGATGCCCTCGGTCATCATCCCGATGAGCAGGATGGACTGGTCGGTCATCACGCCGCACAGGTTGAAGAACGCGTCCAGCAGGTAACCGGCGAACACGTTGCCGGTCATGTGCTTGGTCGGCGGCATGTACTTCAGCGGCGCGTCCGGGAACAGCTCCCGGATCAGCTGGGCGTGGGCCAGCTCGAGCAGGAACGAGTCGGGCAGCTCGGGGTTGATCTCGAACGCGTGGCCCAGCCCGAGCTGGGCGTCGGCCAGCCCCGCCTCGCGGCCGAAGTACTCGTTCAGCAGCTGCGAGACCACCACCGTGTGCGCCGCGTCCACCGCGTCGGCGGTGGTCAGGTAGTTGTCCTCGCCGGTGTTGATGACGATGCCCGCCCGGGCGTGCACCTGCCGGGAGAACCGCTGGTCGATGAACGTCCGCACCGGGTTGATGTCGCGGAAGATGATGCCGTACATGCAGTCGTTCAGCATCATGTCCAGCCGCTCGAGCCCGGCCAGCGAGGCGATCTCCGGCATGCACAGCCCGGAGGCGTAGTTGGTCAGCCGGACGTACCGCCCGAGCTCCCGGGACACGTCGTCCAGCGCGGCCCGCATGAGCCGGAAGTTCTCCTGCGTGGCGTAGGTGCCCGCGTACCCTTCCCGGGTCGCGCCTTCCGGCACGTAGTCCAGCAGCGACTGACCGGTGGACCGGATCACCGCGATGACGTCCGCGCCCTCCCGCGCCGCCGCCTGGGCCTGCGGGATGTCCTCGTAGATGTCACCGGTGGCCACGATCAGGTAGATCCACGGCATCGGCGGATTGGAGGTGGCGGCAATCATCTTGTCCCGCTCGGCCCGCTGGGCATCGATCCGGGCCATTCCTTTTTTGACGGAACGGGCCGCGGCTTCCCGTGCCGCGTCACCCTCGTGCCCCGCGGGGAGACGGAACTTGACCAGGCCCGCGGCCGCGTCGACGGCCAGCGTGCGCAGGTCCGGGTAGCCGCCGGTCAGCATCGCGTCCCAGACCGGCAGGGCCACCCCG
>CAWCJX010000022.1:0-100143 GCA_963795865.1 uncultured Alphaproteobacteria bacterium | reverse complement strand
GAGGCGGCCGGTCCCGGGATCCACCAGCCGCGGGTCGTGGTACTCCCAGCCCGGCTGGTGCTCTTCCGAGCCGCGGTGGTGGTCGACGGTGACGACCAGCTGGCCGGCCTGGCGGGCCGCGGCGGCCAGGTAGATCGTGGACTTGCCGCAATAGCTGCCGATCTCGAGCACCGGCCCGCCCGGGGCGTGGCGCGCGGCCGCGTCGAACAGGGCGAGGCCCTCGGCGGTCGGCATGAAGCCGGTGGCCGCCTCGGCCGCCCTCAGCAGCTCAGCATTCATCTCGCTCATGTCAGGAATCAAGATAGGCCAGGACGGCCAGGACGCGCCGGTTGTCGCCGTCAGGCTCTGGCCAGCCGGGAAAGGCGAGCCAGCGCCTCGGTCAGCACCTCGGGCCGTTTGCAGAAGGCGAACCGGACGTGGCTGCGGGCCAGTTCCTTGTGGTCGTAGAAGACGGCGGAGGGGATGGCGACCACACCGACGCGATCGGGCAGGGTCCGGCAGAACTCGATGCCGTCCTGCTCGCCTAGCCTCCGGATGTCGGTGGTGACGAAATACGTGCCCTGCGGCTCGTACACCTCGAAGCCGATGTCGCGCAGGCCCGGCAGGAACAGGTCACGCTGGGCCCGCAGGTCATCGCGGAGCCTGGCGTAGTACTCGTCGGGCAGGGCGAGCGCCTCGGCCACCGCGTACTGGAACGGGCCGCCGCTGACGTAAGTGAGGAACTGCTTGGCCGTCTTTACCGCGGTCACCAGCTCGGGCGCCGCCTTGACCCAGCCGATCTTCCAGCCGGTGAACGAGAACGTCTTGCCCGCCGAGCTGACCGATACCGTCCGCTCGCGCATGCCGGGGAACCCGGCGATCGGCAGGTGCTCGCCGTCGAAGACCAGGTGCTCGTAGACCTCGTCGCTGACCACGAGCAGGTCGCGCTCGACGGCCAGGTTGGCGATCGCGGCGAGCTCGCCGGAGGTGAAGACCGAACCGGTCGGGTTGTGTGGCGTGTTGAGCAGGATAAGCCTGGTGCGGTCGGTTACCGCCTGGGCCAGTTCGTCCAGGTCGGGGCGGAAAAACGGCGGGCGCAGCGTGACCGGGACGCGGACGCCGCCCGCCATGGCGATGTTCGCGGCGTAGGAGTCGTAGTAGGGCTCGAACGCGATCACCTCGTCGCCCGGCTCGACCAGCGCGAGCATGGTGGCGGCGATCGCCTCGGTGGCGCCCGCGGTGACCAGCACCTCGTCGTCCGGGTCGTAACGCAGCCCCCAGAACCGCTGGTCGTGCGCGGCGATGGCCCGGCGCAGTTCCGGGATGCCCGGACCGGGCGGGTACTGGTTGCCGCGGCCCTCGAGGATGGCGTCGGCGGCGGCCTGGGCCACCGCGGGCGGCCCGTCCCGGTCGGGGAAGCCCTGGCCCAGGTTGATGGATCCGGTCGCGACGGCGCGCGCGGACATCTCGGCGAATATCGTCGTTCCCAGGCCCTCGAGGCGCCGGTTAAGCAGTGGTCGGCTCACCCGCACATGGAATCATGTCGCGGCCGGTTAGGCTGCGGATATGCGAGTCGCACTGTGCCAGATCCCGGTCAGCTCACGACCTGACGTCAACTCCGGGCGGGTCCGGACCGCCCTGGGCGAGGCCGCCGACCGGGGCGCTGACCTCGCGGTGTTCCCGGAGGCGACCCAGATCAGGTTCGGCTCGGACTTGCGCGCCGCGGCCGAGCCGCTGGACGGACCGTTCTGCTCAGGGCTGGCGGCCGCGGCGAAGCAGACCGGGGTCGCGCTCGTCGCGGGGGTCTTCGAGCCCGCCCCGGACGGCCGGGTGTACAACACCGCGGTGGCCTACAACGCAACCGGCGAGCTGGTCGCTTCCTACCGCAAGCTGCACCTGTTCGACGCGTTCGGGCAGCGTGAGTCCGACCACGTCGCGCCGGGGTCCGCTCCGGTCATCTGCACGCTCGCCGGAGTGCGCACGGGCCTGGCGATCTGCTACGACGTGCGGTTCGGCGAGCTGTCTCGCGCGCTGGCGGTCGCCGGGGCCGAACTGCTCGTGCTGCCCGCCGCCTGGGCCGCCGGGCTGTTCAAGGAGGAGCACTGGGTCACGCTGGTGCGGGCGCGCGCCATCGAGAACACCATGTGGGTCGTCGCCGTGGGGCAGGTTCCCGACCCAGACGAGCCGCCCACCCGGGCCGCGACCGGAATCGGGCGCAGCATGCTCGTCGACCCGCTCGGCGTGGTCCGGGCCGACCTCGGGCCCGCGGCATCAGTGGCGGTCGCCGAAGTCGATGCCGACCTGATCGGGACCGTCCGGGCCAGCCTGCCCAGCTTGGGTAACCGCCGGGACGACGTGTTCGGCAGGCCAATAACCGTTACCTGATCGGGGCCCGGTTACCTGATCGGGGCCCGGTTACCTGATCGGGGCCGGTTACCTGATCGGGGCCCGGTTACCTGATCGGGGACTGCCAGAAGACGGGCTGCTCGCCGGCCGGCGAGGCGGTGAAGCCGACGCCGGCCAGCGTGCTGCCGGACACGGTAAGGCCGGTGATGGCCTGGATGCCCGACCCGGTCAGGCCCTGTCCGGTGGGCTCGGCCGCGCGCCACGCCGACCCGTTCGGCGACGTCCACACCACCACGTCCTGATGGCCTGCGGTGCTGCCGTAGGTCCCGGTGGCGGTGAAGTTGCCGTCGGCCGCGGCCAGGGCCGTGACCGACGTCAGGCCCGCGGGAACCGGGAGCGCCGACTCGATCCAGCTGGCGCCGCCGTCGGACGAACTGGCCGCGAAGGGCACCGGAACGCCCGTCGTGGTGAGCGCGGTGCCGACGGCCGCCACGATGCGGCCGGTGCTCGCGACGTGCTGCAGCACGGCCCGGGTGGAGCCGACCGGCAGGGGCAGGTCGGCCTGGCGCCAGCTGCGGCCGTCCGCCGAGGTCCAGGCCGACGGCTGGTCGCCATGCGAGCCCACCGCGACGAAGCCGGCCGAGCTGACCGCCACCGCCATCATCTGCCTGGCCCCCGGTCCGTCCAGCGCGCCCGCCGTCCCAGCCGAGGATGCTGTCCCGGCGCGCTGCCAGCCGGTCAGGCCCGCCGACCACCAGGCCGCGGCGACGGTGCGGCTGGAGACGACCTGGCCGCTGCGGACCTGCCTGACGTTCTGATAGCCGACGATGACATAGCCCTGGCCGTCCGCGGCCGCCTGCTCAGTGAACAGGCCGGGCGCGCCGAAGACGCGCTCACCGTCGGCCGCTTGCCAGCTGGTGCCGTTAGCCGAGACGACGACGATCGGATGCTCGGGGGCGCTGGCGGTGACGCCGCCCACGGCGAGCCATCCCATGGTGCCGTGCGTCACGCTGGTCAGCTGCTGCGACCCCGGCCGGGTGAGCACCCCCGAGGTGGCGCCAGTGGCACGGGTCCACGAGCTGCCGCCGTCGACCGAGGTCCACGCGGCGGGAAAGCCGTTGGCGCTGCCCACCGCGACCTGCATGGTGGGCTGCGCGGCCAGGCTGTTGACGGCCAGTTGCGGATCGACGGCGCCCGGGATCTTCGCGATATCCACCTGATCCGCGGCGTTGGTCCCGGCCAGGGTAATCACCGGGTGGTGGCTGTCCGGGCTCGCACTGACACCCGTCGTGACCACAGTGGCGTCCGGGGCCAGCGTCACGCCCGAGACCGTTTGCGACGCGGGCGTGCCGAAGGGACGGGTCTGCTGCCAAGCCCGGCCGTTCGCGGAGACGAACGCGGTCAGCGTCCGGCCCGACCCACCTACCCCAGTTTGCCCACCTACCCCACCTTCAACGCCGGTGACCGCGGCACCGTCCGGGCCGCCGTTCGCCAGGCCGACGGCAAACCCGTTGGCCGCGCTGAGGGTGGCGGTGAACGTCCAGGCCACGCCGTTCGGCGAATAATAGGCGTCGACGGCCGACCGCTTGGCTACGGTGGCCGGCCGTAGCAGGACGAACCCGTGGCCGGCCGTGGCCACCCCGGCCACCTGCGGCTGCGCGCCGGGCCCGGGCGGCGCCAGGGCCGGCCCGGCGGCCGTGCCCGCGGTCGGCACCCAGGTCGAGCCGCCGTTGCCGGTCAGCCAGGCGGCGCCGACCTGAACCGTCACCGTCCGCCTGGGCTTGCCGATGACCTTGGTGGTGACGACGTCGCCCGCGATCAGGATCAGCTTCCCGGCCACCGCGACGTACCTGACGTCCAGGACGCGGCCGCTGCCCGCGGCCAGGTGGAGCTGCGCCGCGTCGAGCCGCTCCCAGGTGATCCCGTTGGCGGAAAGGAAGATCAGCGGGGTGGACCTGGCCGCCTCACCACCGGGCACGTTCGCGCCGACGGCGATGAAGCCGGCCGCCGTCCGCGCCACATCGCTGATCTGGTCGCCGGGAAGCAGCGGTAGGCCGGTGCCCGGCGCCAGCGTCCAGGTCCGGCCGTCCGGACTCGTCCAGATCGAGCCGCGGCCAAGGGCCACCCATGCGCCCTGGCCGCCGGCCACGAACTTGGCGCCGTGCCCGGGCGGCGGCACCCCGCCGCCCGCCGACCGGACCGTCCCCATCGTCCAGGAACGCCCGTCGTTCAGCGACACGAAGAACTGGGCCCGCGCGATGCGCGTGCCCGCCTGCGTCCCCACCGCCACGATCTCGTCGCCAGCGCTCGCCACCCGGCCCAGCGTCTGGTTGATGCCGCGGCCGCTGTCCGCCGCCATGAAGTCGTTGCCCGCCAGCGTCGCGGGCGGGAAGCCGAGGGCGGTCGCGGGCGGTGCGGGACCGGCGTTGCCGGCGTTCGCGCCGACTATCACGACGACGGCGACACCGAAGACGACCATGGCGAGGATCGGGACCGCGACCCTGAACCCCCAGCCCCGGAACTCGAGCCCATCCAGGAACTCGCGGGACCACCGGCGCTTGACCGGCTGGGGCAGCAGCGAGCGCAGCAGCCCGGCCCACTCGGCGCTGGCCGCCCGCGGATCCGGCCGCGTCCGCGGCGCCTGACGCGGGCCAGCCTGACGCGGGCCAGCCTGACGCGGCTCGCGGGTGAACGCCTCCCGGGGGACGGCGCCGCGGGGAGGCACCCCGAGGGGGGCGGCGTTCTGCGGCTGGTCATCGAACTCGAATCCGGGCATGCCGCGCTGACCGTCGTCGAGCCACGCCTGCGGTGGTGCGGACAGCGGCTGGCCTACCGTCGGGGTGTACCGGAAATGCCGCGGCACGCCGCCCGCGGCGGCGCGCCCTGCCTCCTCGCGTCCCATCGGTTCGCGTGGTGCACCCGGAGGCCACGTGTCCCGGCTGTCCGGCTGACCGGGGCGGCCCCGGTCCTGGTCCCGGCCGGGCTGGGTCCGTATGGGTCCCCGACCTGACCGGGAGCGCCGCCCCTCGAACTCGAATCCGGGGGCGGTCCCGCTCCAGGGATCGCTGCCGACTGGATCAGGGAAGGCCGGATCAGGGGCGGCCGGAATTCGCGGGATGGGCCCAGTGGCGGCACGCGGGAAAGGGCCGGTGCTGACACGCGGGATGGGGCCTGTGGCGGCACGGGGGAAGGGGCCGGTGCTGGCGCGCGGGGCCGAGGGCGCGGGGGACGCGAGGGGCCCCGGGCGCCGTCAGCCTCGGGATGGCCGGTCGGTTCCCTTGTCACCTGTGCCTTACCGTCTTCAGGATGCCCCCCGAGGAAAGTGCAGCATGCGGGAGATGAACCTGGAAAACCCATATGCCATTTCCCCGCCGATCGTACCGGCCGGCATCGGGCAGGACAGGGACTTTGGCGCACGCCGTGGCCGGGAGGGGCCCCGAGAGTGCCGCGAGTGACTCAGGCCACACCGGTACTGCTGGGTGCCTGAAGTCCATCAGGCCCTGGCCCGGACGGCGCC
Source organism: uncultured Alphaproteobacteria bacterium (assembly GCA_963795865.1). Classification (GTDB taxonomy): domain Bacteria; phylum Pseudomonadota; class Alphaproteobacteria; order Rhizobiales; family Xanthobacteraceae; genus JAJPKK01. The sequence goes on along the minus strand of CAWCJX010000022.1, from coordinate 94,301 downwards.
GGGTAGCCTTGATAGGCAGAGTCAATCAGCGCTTACGCATATCGGAAGAGGGTTTTACGGGTCGATGTCCGCCGTGTCTTCTGGGTCACCGCAGGGTAACGCGGAGGTCCGCCAGCCCGAAGCTTCACAAGAGCCTGGGCCACTTAGCCAGCCAGTCAGCGCGCCGCACCGGGCGGGAGAGAGTCCGGGCAGAGCCGCGCCGGATCACGCGAACCAGGCCGACTTCGGCGCCAACGAATGGCTGGTCGAGGAGCTCTACCAGCGATATCTGGCTGACCCTGGTTCGGTGGACCGAGCCTGGTGGAGCTTCTTCGCCGACTATCAGCCCACCCTCCCCAACGGAACCGGGCCTCAGCCGGTCATCGGGCTCCAGGGCGCCCCGCAGGCCCCGGCGCCCCAGACGGTCCCGCCCCAGTCCCCCACGCCGTCCGGACCGCAGAGTTCCCCGGGCGCGGAGGCGCCGCGCGCCCAGCAGGCCCCGGCCCAAGTCCCCGCTCCCCCGGCCGCTGGGCCGCCTCCCAGCCCGGCGGCGCCCCCTGTCCGCAGCCCAGCTCCGTCCTCTCCGCCACCCCCAGCTCTGCCTTCTCCCCCGACCCCAGCTCTGTTTTCTCCCCCAACCCCAGCTCTGCCTTCTCCCCCAACCCCACCCGAAGGTACCGAGGTCAGCAGGCTGCGCGGTGCCGCGGCGCGCACCGTCACCAACATGACGGCCAGCCTGGCCGTGCCCACCGCGACCAGCGTCCGCGCGATCCCGGCCAAGCTGCTCGCGGACAACCGGATTGTCATCAACAACCACCTGCGGCGCGGCCGGGGCGGCAAGGTGTCGTTCACGCACTTGATCGGCTACGCGGTGGTCGCGGCGCTCAAGGCGCTGCCGGAGATGAACGACGCCTACGCCGAGGAGAACGGCAAGCCGGCCATCGCCAAGCCCGACCACGTGAACCTGGGGCTGGCCATCGACGTGCACAGCGCCGACGGCGGCCGGCAGCTGCTGGTGCCGAACATCAAGGCGGCGGAAGAGATGGACTTCCGCCAGTTCTGGACGACGTATGAGGACGTGGTGCGCCGGGCGCGCGCGGGCAAGCTCGCGGTCACCGACTTCCAGGGCACCACCGCGACGCTCACCAACCCCGGCACGATCGGCACCGAGCACTCGGTGCCGCGGCTGATGGCGGGCCAGGGGTGCATCGTAGGCGTGGGGGCGATGGAGTACCCGGCCGCCTACGCCGGGGCGTCCGAGGAAACCCTGGCCCGGCTGGCGATCAGCAAGTCGGTCACGCTCACCTCGACCTACGACCACCGGATCATCCAGGGCGCCCAGTCGGGTGAGTTCCTGCAGAAGATCCACCACCTGCTGCTCGGCGAGGACGGCTTCTACGACGAGATCTTCGCCGCGCTGCGCATCCCGTACGAGCCGGTCCGCTGGGTCAGGGACTTCCCGGCCGGCCACGAGGACGACGTGGCCAGGTCCGCGCGGGTCCAGGAGCTGATCCACGCCTACCGGGTGCGCGGCCACCTGATGGCCGACACCAACCCGCTCGAGGTCACCCAGCGCAAGCATCCCGACCTGGACATCAACCTGCACGGCCTCACCCTGTGGGACCTGGAGCGCGACTTCCCCACCGGCGGCTTCGGCGGCCACCCGCGGATGAAGCTGCGGGAAATCCTGGGCGTGCTGCGCGACTCGTACTGCCGCACCGTCGGCACCGAGTACATGCACATCCAGGACCCCGAAGAGCGCCATTGGCTGCAGGACCGGATCGAGGTCCCGCACGCGCGCGCCGAACACGACGAGCAGATCCGCATCCTGTCCCGGCTCAACGTGGCCGAGGCGTTCGAGATGTTCCTGCAGACGAAGTTCGTCGGCCAGCGCCGGTTCTCCCTCGAGGGCGCGGAATCCCTGATCCCGCTGGTCGACGCGGTGCTCGCCGAGGCGGCCCAGGCGCACCTGGACGAGGCCGTCATCGGCATGGCCCACCGCGGCCGGCTGAACGTGCTGGCCAACATCGTCGGCAAGTCCTACGCGCAGATCTTCAAGGAGTTCGAGGGCAACCTGGACCCGAGCAGCATCCAGGGGTCCGGCGACGTCAAGTACCACCTCGGCGCGGAGGGGACGTTCCGCGCGCCCGACGGCACCCAGATCAAGACCTCGCTGGTGGCCAACCCGAGCCACCTGGAAGCCGTCGACCCGGTGCTTGAGGGGGTGGTCCGGGCCAGGCAGGACGTCATCGACAAGGGCGAGCCCGGCTTCACCGTGCTGCCGCGCCCCGCTACTGCTCCAGCCGCTCGGTGAACCAGCGCAGGATGCGCGTCCACACCTCGTCCTTGCCGACCGCGTCCTCGACGCCGTGCTCGATATTGGGATTGTCGTTGACCTCCATCACCACGATGCCGTCCGGGGTCTGCTTGAGGTCGACGCCGTAGAGGCCGTCGCCGATCGGCTGCGCCGCCCGCACCGCGAGGTCGATCACCTCGCGCGGCGCCTGGTCGAGATCGAAGGTGCGGTGGCCGCCTTCGCGCGAGCGAGCCGTCGGCATGGTGCTTGAAGATCTGCCAGTGGCCGCGCGCCATGCGGTACTGGCACACGAACAGCGGCGCGCCCGACAGCACGCCGACCCGCCAGTCGAAATCGGTCGGCATGAATTTCTGCGCCAGCAGGAGGTCGGTCTCCTCGAACAGCTCGTCGGCGATGCGCTTGAACTCGTCCATGGTCGTCACCTTGTGGACGCCGCGGGAGAACGAGCCGTCGGGAATCTTCACCACCAGCGGCAGGCCGAGCTGATCCATCGCGCGCGGCAGGTCGGCGGCGTCGGCCAGCATCACGGTCGGCGGCGTCGGCACCTGGTTGGAGCCGAGCAGCTCCATCAGGAACACCTTGTTCATGCAGCGGATCATCGAGATCGGATCGTCGATCACCGGCATGCCCTCCTGCCAGGCGCGGCGGGCGAAGCGGTAGGTGTGGTTGTCGATCGAGGTGGTCTCGCGGATGAAGAGCCCGTCATATTCGGCGAGCTCGGCCAGCTGCCGGCGGGTGATCGGCTCGACGTCGAAGGAGAGCTTTTCGGCGATGCGGGCGAAATACTTGATGGTGGCGGCGGAAGACGGCGGCAGCTTCTCGTTGGGATCGTAGAGCACGGCGAGATCGTATTTCGACACCGTGCGCGCCTTGGGGTCGCGCCATTCGCGGGCGGTGTGGCGGTGCAGCGCCTCGCGCAGGAACGTCGCCTCGCCATTGGCGAGCCGCGTCAGCGTGCGCATGCGGATGCGGTCGATCGAATACCAGGGGTCGCCGGTATCGATGCTGACCTCCAGCGCCGGGCAGCGGAACCAGTCGAACAGCAGGCGGCCGAACGCCTCGAAGCGCGGATCGCGGGTGAGGCCGAAGCACACCAGCAGCTTGAATTCGCCCTCGGGCTGGAAGTCGGCGCGGCGGGCACAGCGGTTGAGCATGTCCTCGAGCTCGGGCAAGGCGTGCTCGTAGAGCTTGGCCTCGCGCAGCTCCAGCATGGTCTCGACGGTCGGCACCACGCGGTGCCCCCGCGCCTCCGCCAGCAGGGAGGCGTAATAGCCCTTGGACTGGTAGGCATAGGAGCGCGACAAATTGACGAGCTTCGGCCGGCCGGCCTCGAACAGGCGCGGGCGGGCGAGGTACTCGCTCGTCGTGATCACCTTGTGCGGCGTGTCCGCATTGGGGAAGTCCTTGGGCTGGTCGACGATGATGACCCAGCCGGTCATGGCGAAAGCCCTTTCCGGATCATGGCGCCGCGGCGTTCAGCGCGGCGCGAGCGGCTTCTCGAACCGGAGCGCATGGCCCTTGTCCTCGTAATATTCATCGTGACGGTCGAACTGCCGGAACCCGGCCTTGCGGTAGCACGCGATGGCGCCGTGATTCTTCTCATGGACCTCGAGCCGCACAAACCGGCATTTGCGCGACCGGGCCGCCTTTTCCACCGCCGTGATCAACGCCGAGCCGACGCCGCGCCCGGTGACGCGCGGGACGACCGCAAGGGAATAGAGGCGTGCGACACGGCTGTTGGCGCGGAACAGCACGATGGCCGCGCCGGCAAAACGGCCCTGACGTTCGGCGATCAGGACCGCTGCGCTCGGTGCAGCGAGGAGCCTTCTCAGGCTGCGCCGCGACATGCGGTTGATGTCGAACACCTGGTTTTCGAGGTCCCATAGCGTGTCGAGGTCCGCCTGCCTGCTGCGGCGGACTGAGAGGCTGGCTGAGGGCTCGGCGCTGCGCATCGTGCTGGGAATATCGGCCCGACGCCGGTGGCGGCGCAAGGCAAGCATTTGAGCAGGCATTATGGGCATGCGTTGGGAGCAAATCGACGAAGCGAATTACAACCAGACTTACTCGACGACCCAAAGCGTCACCTCGTGGATTTGGCACGAATTTCCAATCGTACGGAGATCAGAGCTTCCATCGTGCCGCAACCCGCAAGCGGACGGGCGGTTGGGCCATCTTACAACGCGAAAATGATCGATTTCGTAACAGCCGGACGTCGGCGGATAAACACCGCGCGATATGGCTCGGCAAGCCTTCAGCGCACACTCGATAGATTGCAAGAGCTGGCGTTGGAAAACTCCAAAAATCCTTCACGGTCGCGTTCAAGTCCTCAACCATGATGCGATGACCACTCAGCCACGCCGTTGGTCTATAACCCTTGTCCACCTCGTCATCGAGAAGATCCTCAATGGCGAAGAGTTCCGCATCGACACAAAAGTCCAGGACAAGAACGCGCCACCGAGCAAGACCAAGCCGAGCGACCGAGCCGAGCGCGAGCTTATCGGACTTGAAGCAGCGTGGCTGGCAATGCCACACCGAGCAGCGCGACACATACACAGAAAATAGCTGAAAATGTTCACGTTATCAAATAGATACGAGGTATACTGCCGATCAGAAATCGGGCTTGCCTGCGGTCGGCACCTCGGAGTCCTTCTTGTAGTAGTATTCATGGATGTTCTCGGCGCAGGCGAATTCCGGCCAGTCGCCGAGGGCGCGCCGATAGGTCATGGTCGCCGACCACGGCATGGTGAAAACGCCTTGGTCCTCGACGGTGAATTGGAGCTGCAGCCCCTTGCCCCGATCGTCGGGGTCGACGATCAGGCCGGAGTCGTCGAGGGGGATGCGGATATTCTCCTTTTGGGTCCGTTCCTGGGCTTCCTTTACGGCGTCGTAATCGACCAGCCGATAACGTTCCACCACGTGCAGAGCCTCGGTGTAGGGCGTGCCGTAGATGTCGACCATGGCGAATGGCCGCCCGGTCTTGATGCCGACGGTGTCGACCACCAGCGTGTCGCCTTCGTAATGGCCCACGGAATCCCCGTACCACGACGGCGTCACCTGCGCCGGATGCGGCTGGTTCAGGCGCACGTGACGCACCTCGTGATTGGGGTTGCTGTAGAGGATGGTGACCTTGTCCTGCTGCTGCAGCATCTGGATGCCGATGGTCCAGAAAATATACGGCACGGGCTGCGGCCAGCACTGGTTGGCCGGGGTCGGATAGGTCACGCCGGCCAACGAAATCTCGCCGTGCTTCCTCACGACTTCCGCCGCCTGGGGCTTCAGGATCGGATTGGTGTAATCGCCGACCAGCTGATTGCTGTTGCCGGCGCCGCTGGGCAGGCGCGACTTGTTCACCACCGGGCCGGGACCCGATAGCGGCGGGTCGAAGCCCGGCCAGTAGGGATGGGTCCACACGCCCGAGAAATCAGGGTGGGATGCGGCGCCTTGCGGTACGCCATCGGCCGGCCCTGCCGCCGGCGCCACCGTCTGCCCCCAGGCGGACGTCGCGACCGCTGCCGTCAATGCCGCCAACGAAAGGATATTCCGACGATGCGCGCTCATGCCGCCCTCCCTTTGGTTGTCCCGGCTGCATCCAGGTGCAAGATCGTGGGCATTTTATCCGAAAAGCGAGCGCGGCGCACGAGCATCGCGGAGATTTCAGTGCCGCGGCGCGCTCCGCACGCCCCAGCGACATGCGAAGGGCAGCGCGGCAATCTCCGCTTGACGGGGCTTGCCGATGTGAACAGCATCGCCGGGTCGAATGATCGGCTTCCACCGGCGGACGTAAAACCATGTACGGCCATCGCGCGCGCATCGGCTATACGTCGCCGCCGCTCACGACCGAAATATTTCCCTACGAGTTCTACCGGATCGTTCCGGACGGGGTGACGCTTGTCGTCACCTCGCTCGCCATCGTCGCGCGCAGCAAGGCCGAGGTCGACCAGTCCTACGACATCAGCATGAAGGCCGCGCGCGAGATGGCGGCCGCCGGCGTCGACATCGTGGTGCTCGGCGGCGTGCCGATCAACCTGTCGCGCGGCCACGACAACGCCCAGGCGATGATCCGCGACCTCGAAGCCGAACTCGGCGTGAAGGTCGCGACCAGCGCGTCGGCGCAGGCCGCGGCGGCGCAGGCGCTCGGCTGCAAAAAGGTCGTGGTGGCGCAACCTTACGAGGCGAGCGAAACGACGCGGATCGCCGGCTATGCCGTCGATTTCGGCTGCGAGGTGCTGGGCGCGACCGGCTGGGGCAGCGCCTTCAACCAGATCGGCCGCATTCCCCGCACGGCCGCGCTCGAAATGGGCCGCGAATTGATGCGCCGGCACCCGGACGCGGATTCGATCCTGCTTCCCTCGCCGCATTGGCCGACCATCGGGGCGATCGAGCCGCTGGAGCGGGAATTCGGGATCAACGTCATGACGGCACTGCAGGCGATCGTCTGGCACGCGCTGCGAAGCGTCGGAGTGAAAGACCGCATCGAGGGTTACGGCCGGCTGTTTCGCGAATTCTAGCGATCGGCGGCACAGCGTCTCGGGAGGAAGCGAACGTGAAGAAGGACCATCGCAATGAACATCGACGCGGATCGCGTGCCTGCCTCGCCGTGCTGGCGGTGCTGCTCGCCGGATCGGGGCACAGGGTGGCGGCGGCGGAAATGACCCCTTTCAAGGTCGGCATCTCCGAGCCCGTCAATACGGTGCTGGCGTTGTGGATGGCGCAGGCCGGCGGCTTCTATGCCGCCCAGGGCCTCGCCGTCGAGATCATCAACATGAGCGGCGGCAGCCGCGGCGCCACGGAGCTGCAATCCGGCCGCATCGACGCCATGCATGTGGGGCTGTCCTCGGTGGTGAAGCTCGACCGGGAGGGCGGCGACCTGCGCACCATCGCCTCGCTCAGCAACGTCATCCGCTTCACCTTCTTCACCGCGCCCGGGGTGAAGACCGCGGCCGACCTCAAGGGCGGCGTGATCGGGGTGAGCGCGTTCGGTTCGGAGAGCGATTCCACCGTCACCCTCGCTTTGGCGCGGCTCGGAATGCGCCGCGATGACGTCGTGCTCGAGGAATATGGCGGCGGCATGCGGCGCCTCGAGGCGCTCAAATCCGGCGAGATCAAGGGCACCGCGATCAATGAGCCGGTGGCGAGCCTCGCCCATGAGCAGGGTCTCAATGCAATGGTCGATCTCGTCGCCGAGAAAATCCCGTGGCTGTTCAGCAGCATCGTGGTGAAGCGCGGCGCCATCGACAGCCATCGCGACGTGCTGGTGCGGTTCCTCAAGGCCTCGATCGAGGGAAATTACCTGGCGCTCACGGACGAAAAGCGCGCCAAGGACGTGCTCGCCAAGGCGGTCGGCATCACCGATCGCAAGATCATCGACACGAGTTATGACGACTTCAAGCAGCAATCGCCCCTCAACCTGGAGCCGTCGCGAGCGGGAGCGCAGAACATCATCGATCAGTTCCCCGCGCTCGAGAGCCGCAATATCGACGATTACGTCGACACCGCGGTGCTCGACGACCTGAAGAAAGAGGGATTTTTCGCCGCGATGGAGCGCAAATACGCAAAGCATTAGCCTGCAGCGATGGCTCGCCCGAGGCGCACATGGCGGCTGACCCGATGATCCTCATGCCGATGCGGCGCGCCTTCGCCTGGATCGCGTTGTTCGCGGCGACGTCCTGGCTGCCCGCCGCCGGCCGCGCCGAAACGGTGGAGGAGTTCTACCGCGGCAAGCAGGTCGTTCTCCTGGTCGCGAGCGGCGTCGGCGGCGGCTATGACACCTATGCGCGCGCATTTGCGCGCCATGTGGGGAAACATATTCCCGGCCATCCGGCCATCATCCCGAAAAACCTGCCCGCGGCAGGCGGGCTGGCCGCCGCCAACACGCTCTATGCGGTCTCGCCCAAGGACGGGCTCACCATTGCGGCGCTGACCAACGGCATCGCCATGGACCCGCTGTTCGGCAATCCGGGCGCGCGCTTCGACGCCCTGAAGTTCAACTGGATCGGCAGCATCGGCAAGCTGCAGAACGTCTGCGCCACCTGGTTCCAAAGTCCGATCAAGACCATCGAAGCGGTGCGGACCCGCGAGGTGACGGTGGCGGCGGCCGGCCTGACCTCCAACACGGCGATCGTGCCCAATGTCCTGAACGCGCTCCTCGGCACCCGGTTCAAGATCGTGGCCGGCTACGATCCGGGCGCCGGAATGAATCTCGCCGTCGAAAGCCGCGAGGTCGAGGGCATTTGCGGGCTGTCATGGTCGACCATTCGGACGTCGCGTCCCGACTGGATCGCGGGCGGCAGGCTCAACGTCCTCGTGCAGATGGCGCTCGAGAAGCTTCCCGAACTGGCCGACGTTCCGAGCGCGCTCGACCTCGTGGCCGATCCCGGCAACAAGCGGGTTCTCGAACTGATCCTGCTGCGCCAGGAAATGGGCCGTCCGATCGCGGCGCCGCCGGGCGTGCCGGCCGAGCGCGTCGCGGCGCTGCGTCAGGCATTCGACGCCACGATGACGGACCCGGATTTCCTTGCCGACGCACGGCGCTTCCAGATGGAGATCGACCCGCTCTCGGCCGATCGGATCGCCGGGATATTGGCCGCGGCCTATGGCGCTCCGGCACCGATCGTCGGCCGCGCCGCCGCGCTGGTCGAGCCCACCGCGCGAAAAGAGAAGTGAGCCGCTTTCCGGACCGTGGATCGGACCCAGGCGGTGAAGCCGGCGCTCGATCCGCCGGTTCGATCTGCCGGTTCGATCTTGACATCGACCAGGGCCGGACCGAGCTTCGCGCGACCGCCCGTCGCGCCGACACCGGGCATCCGGAGTAACGCCATGGACCTCATCGCCGATCGTGGCCGACGGGTGCCTGATCGAGGAACTCAACACCAGCCGGCTGCTCGCCCACGCGCGGCGGCAGGCGGATCAGCGCAAGCTCGACGGCGTGCTGATCGTCGACGTCGACAGCCACCATTACGAGAACGAGTGCTACGACGAGTTTCTCCCCTTCATCGAGAACGAGGTTCTGCGCCAGCTCGTGCTCGCCGGCCGCGCCAAGGGCCGCCAGACCCTGATGCCGACCCAGGTCAGCTTCCAGGACATGGGCGGCCGCATCACCCGCTACCCGATGCGCGCGTCCGAAAAGACCGACACCGGCAAATTGCGCGACGTCGAGCTCGGCCATCGCTGGATGGACGCCATGAGCGTCGATTATGCCTGCCTGTTTCCCACCATGCTGCTCGCGATCGGCCTGCATCCGTCCACCGAAATGGAGATCGAACTGTGCTGGGCCTATAACCGCTGGCTCACCGAGCAGGCGCTGCCGGCTGCGGACGGGCGCTTCTACTCGATGCTGTGCATGCCGTTCTCGGAGCCCGACGAGGCGCTGCGCCACGTCGAAACCTTCGGCGACCGCAAGCATGTGACCGGATTCATGATCACCTCGGTGCGCAGCCTGCCGGTCCACCACAACGCCTATATGAAGGTCTACCGCGCCATGGAGGAGCGCGGGCTCGCGCTGTGCTTCCACTCCGCCATCAATATCGGCGAGCCGGTGTTCAAGAGCCTCAACCGCTTCGCCTCGGTGCACGCGCTCGGCTTCCCGTTCTACAACATGGTTCACCTCACCAACTGGGTCACCAACGGCCTGGGCGAGCGGTTCCCGAAGCTGCCGGTGATCTGGATCGAAGGCGGGCTCGCCTGGATCGCGTTCCTGATGCAGCGGCTCGATCACGAATACATGCTGCGCGCGTCGGAATATCCGCTGCTGAAGAAGAGGCCGAGCGACTACATGCGCGACATGTACTACGCGTCGCAGCCGATGGAACGGGTGGACGAGGTGGCGCTCGCCTGCACCTTCCGCATGATCAATGCGGAGACCCAGCTTTTGTACGCATCGGATTATCCGCACTGGGACTTCGACCTGCCGAGCACGATCTGGGACCTGCCGTTCCTGTCCGAGAAGGCCAAGCACAATATTCTCGGCGGCACCGCGGCGCGCCTGTTCAAGCTCGAGCCGCGCAACGAGAAGCAGCGCCGCAACCTCGAGAGGTTCGGCAACCTCGTGGCTTGACGCCGCGGCGCGATGGCGAGGGCGCGTTCATGTCGATCGATCGGTGCGGCGGCATGATGAGGCTCGCGATCGCAGCCGTGCTGGCCGTCATCGCGGCCGGCTCCGTGCGTGCCCAGGACGCGGTCGAGACGTTCTACAAAGGCCGCCAGATCAATCTGGTCGTCGGATACGGGCCGGGGGGCGGCTACGATCTCGCCGCGCGGCTGCTGGCGCGCCATATCGGCCGCTTCATTCCGGGCAATCCGTCGGTTGCGGTGCAGAACATGGCGGGCGCCGGCAGCCTGCGGGCGGCCAATTTCCTTTACGGCGCCGCGCCGAAGGACGGCGCCACGTTCGGGGTGTTCGGCAGCGACATCGCGATGGTCGGCCTCCTCGGCGCCAATCCAGCCGTGCAGTTCGACCCGCGCCGGTTCACCTGGCTCGGCTCGTCGTCGAGCTTCGGCAACGACGCCTACGTGCTGATCGTGCGTGCCGACGCGAAGTCGCCGTCAATCGCCGCCGCGCGGCGTCCAGGCGGCGCGCCCCTCGTGCTCGGCGGCACCGGGGAAGGCGCCCGCGACGCCGACGTGCCGAAGATTTTGCGCGACGCGCTCGGCCTCAGCATCAAGCAGGTGCTCGGCTACCCCGACTCGCCGTCGATCTTCCTCGCCGTCGAGCGCGGCGAGCTCGACGGCCGCACCTTCGACCTGTCCGCGGTCAAGGCGGCGCGGCCGCAGTGGCTCAAACCCGACAGCGGCTTCAACGTCCTGGTCCAGTTCGCGCGCGCGACGCGCCACCCGGATCTCCCCGACGTCCCCACCGCGCGCGAACTCGCGACCGAGGCCGATGCGCGCGCCTTGATCGAGTTTTCCGAAATTCCTCTGCTCACCATGGCGCGGCCGTTCGCGGCGCCGCCCGGCGTGCCGGACGCGCGCGCCAAGGCGCTGCAGGCGGCGTTCCTCGCCGTCCATCGCGACGCGCGCTTCCTCGACGAGGCCGAGAAGCTCGGGATCGATATCAGCCCGGTCGGCGCCGATCAGATGGTGCGCGGCGTCGAGCGCCTTGCACGGGCGCCGCCCGCGGTCCTCGACTATTTGAGGCGGCTGCTCGTGCGGCACTGACGGACCGTCGGGGCACCGGTCACGTCCAACTGAACTCTCATGGCGGCCGGATCGCCTGTTCACGTTACGTGCCGGAATCGAGCGCCGGTGCGGGAACAAAGCCGAGCGGCGTGCCACCGCTCGAACAATGTCGCCGCATTCCCTCCACAAGTGAGTGGCTGAATTGCACCGACATTTCGGTCACCGGATACATTCGGGTCGCCAGGTGTCGTGGTCGGAGCGCCAGCGGAATCCGGTCGACTTGGGTTGCGGTTTGTGGTCCGAATCGGGGGCTGAATCGAATTCGTCATCGAATGCCAGCAAGGGGAGCACCACCATGTCCAAACGCGTTGCAGTCCTGGGTCTGCTCGCCGCCGCAACATTGGCAGGGCTGTCGAGTCCCGTCGACGCGCGTCCGCGCAATGCCGTGCCCGGTCCCGGCGCTCCACGCCCGGTAATCGTAGGTGCGACCGGCGTCGGTGTCGCCGCCAGCTACTGGGCGTTCTACGGTGGCGAATATCCCGCCTACGCAAGTCCCTACTATCGCGGCTATCTCGGTACGCCCTATTTCGCCGGCTATGCCGGCGGCGGCCCCTATTTTGGCTTCTACAAGACCATGGGAGTGGGCTGCGGCTGGCTGTGCTGACACGAGTTCGGGTGCGCTCCAACGGGCGGCGATGCACTGACGGTGCGGCGGTGATGGTGGTTCCGAGCCGATGGCGAGGCGGCTGCGTCGGGCGCGCCCGGACCGGGTGAGCGGGGCGGCGGCAGGCCGCGTTTGCGGTTCGGGGGCAGCGCTTGTTGGGCCATGGGTGGATCTGGCGGGTCGGGGCACGGCTAGGCCTTGCTGCCGCAGCCCTGTCGGCGGCGCCCGGCGTCGGCGCTGTGGATGCCTCCGGCCGATCGATCCTGTGGGCCCATTACCGCGGCGAAATCATCACCATCGCCGCCGTCCTGGTGCTGCAGAGCCTGTTGATCGTGATCCTGCTGTTCGAACGGCGCCGCCGCGGCCTCGCGGAAGCCGAATTGCGGCGGCGGCTGTTGCAAGTCGCGCATTTGAACCGCGCCGCCACCGTGAGTGCGCTATCGGCCTCCATCACCCACGAGATCAACCAGCCCCTCGGGGCGATCCTGAGCAATGCGGAAGCGGCCGAAGAGCTTCTCAAGTCGGATCGGTTCGATCGCGGGCAGCTTGCCGCCATTCTCGCCGATATTCGCCGCGACGATCAGCGGGCGGCGGGAATCATCAGGAGCATGCGGGGTCTGCTGCGGCGGGGCGAGATCGTGTCGCGCCACTTCGATCTCAACGACGCCATTAAAGACGCGCTCGCCCTCATCGGGCCGGAGGCGCGCAGCCGGCGGGTCGTGCTGGCCGCTCACCAGGCAAGCGGCGTATTGCTGGTGCATGCCGATCCCATGCACGTGCAACAGGTCGTCTTGAATCTCGCGATCAACGGGATGGACGCCATGCAGGATGGCCCGGCGGACATGCGCGCCCTGGAAATCGAAACCGCGCGGGCCGGCGATGGCGAGGCCATGGTGACGGTTTCGGACGCCGGGACTGGCATCCCCGAGGACGAACTGAAGAGCATTTTCGAGCCGTTCTACACGACCAAGCCGCAGGGCACCGGGCTCGGCCTGTCGATCGCGCACGCCATCGTCCAAGCCTGTGGCGGCAGGATCTGGGCGGAGAACCGGCCGAATGGCGGGACTATATTTCGTTTCACCCTGCCCCTCGTCGGGACGCAGCCGGACGAGACGGCGTAGCGCCGCCGGAACGCGCCGGAGCCGGGGTCATTGCGAGTTGGAGCTTTCGTCGCCGCCGGTCATGCGGTGTGGCCGGGGTCGCCGTCGCTCTCCGGCGGCGTCCCGGTCTTGCGTTTCAATTTCGGCGGCGGCAGTTCCGTCGCGCCGCGCGGTCCGCCGAGTTCGGCCTGGGCGATATCGTCTTCGGTCGGGCGATCGGCGATGCGTTCCGATTTGGGCTTTTTCGGCATGGCGGCTTCCTGCGGCTACCTGAGCGAAGCGGAGGCATCGAACCTAAACGAAAAACGCTGTCGGCCGCTATTGTTTCGAAACGCGCGGCGCGGTCCGGCGCCTTGGTTTTGCCATTGTCCGTCCCACTCGCGCCGAAATTCTGGAGTTTGTGTAGGTCGACGAACACTCTTATGCCATCCCGATTCCCGCCGCCTCTGCAAGGAGACCAGCATGCGCCGCTTCTACGCCCTCGTTTCGCTTCTTCCGGCCTTGGCGGTGGTGTCGCCGGCGCCGTCCTACGCACAGCTCGTTTCCATCGTGATCGCTCCGCCGGTGCTGCCGGTCTACGTGCAGCCCCCCATTCCGGCGCCCGGCTACATCTGGACGCCCGGTTATTGGGCCTATGGCACCGATGACTATTATTGGGTCCCCGGCACCTGGGTTCAGCCCCCGTCCGTCGGCCTGCTGTGGACGCCGGGCTATTGGGGATGGAACAATGGAGTCTATGCCTGGAATGCCGGCTATTGGGGCCCCACCATCGGATTCTACGGCGGCGTCAATTATGGCTTCGGCTATGGCGGGGTCGGCTATGAGGGTGGTTTCTGGCGCGGCGGCGTGTTCAGCTACAACAGGACGGTGAACAACTTCGGCGGCGTCAACATAACGAACGTGTACAACAAGACCGTCATCGTCAACAACAACAGAGTCGCCTTCAACGGCGGCGCCGGCGGACTCGCAGCACGGCCGACGCTGCAGGAGCAGGCCGCCATGCGGGAGCAGCATACGCCCGCTACGGCGATGCAAACCCAGCATGAACACACCGCCAGCGTCACCCGGGAGAATTTCGCCTCGGTGAATCACGGCGCGCCCACGGTGGCCGCGACGTCGAGGCCGGGCGAGTTCTCCGGCAGGGGTGTGGTCGGGGCCCGCGGCGCGGCGCCGGCCGGCGCGGCGGCGGGCGGCCTCGCAAAGGGGCCTGGCGCCGGCAATCCGCTCGGAAATGCCGCGTCAAGAGCCACCGGCAACGCGCCCGGTGGCGGCGGTAATCCCACTGGGGGAAACCCCAACGGGCGCGCCAACGCGCTCGCCACCGGCGGCAACCCCAATGGGCGCGCCAACGCGCTTGCCAGCGGCGGCGCCGCCGGCGCGGGCAGCAATTCGCCGAACCGTGAATTCAAATCGGCCAATCCGGGGGCAGGCGCCCAGACCGGCAATCCGAAACCGCCCGGTCCCCCGGCGCTCGCCCGGCCCTGCTTTCGCTGCTCCACATCCAATGGCTGCGGCACCGCGCGGCCCGGCCCCCCCGCGGCCCGCCGGCGGCGGCGGGCACCCGGGCGGCAACGGCCACAGGCCGGGTTAAATAAATCGCGGGCGAGCAGCGGCCGCCGATCGCGCCGCTGCCGCGAGCGATAGCTCACCTTTCTGATGCGCCGGCGTGGTTTCACGCCGGCGCATTGTCCTGCACCCGCCACGTCCATGCAACCGCCACCGGCGCGTCGAGGTTCTCCTTGCGCGCCGAACTTTTGCTTCACGGCGACGCAGCGATCGACGTCGAATGGCGTGCTCGTCCTGCAGGCCCGCAGCATCGCGGCGCTCGGCACGAACGCGGACTGGGGGCGTCGACATCGAAACCCAAATCGTGCGGTTCCCGATGCGGTGACGCGCGACGGGGCTTCCGGCATGCCCCGCGGATTGCTACGATGCGGCCAAGCGACAAAGCTCGGGCGCGACCCGACAGGGAGAATGCCATGCGGACACATCACTTGATGACGGCGGTTGCAGGCTTGGCGGCGTTTGTCGCCGCAGGAATTGGCAGCGCCACGGCGCAGACCCGGACGACACTGGACATCTATGTGGTCGACGTCGAAGGCGGCAACGCGACGCTGTTCGTCGCGCCGTCGGGCCAATCGCTCCTGATCGACACCGGCAATTACGGCCCCGCGGCCTCGGTCCGCGATGCCGAGCGCATCATGGCGGCGGCCAAGGACGCCGGCCTCACCCAGATCGATCATCTGATCACCACGCATTGGCACGGCGATCATTTCGGCGGCATGGCCGAACTCGCCAAGCGCATCCCGATCCGGGAGTTCATCGACCACGGCCCCAATGTTCAGCCTGCGCCCGCGGTCGACGATTTCATCCAGAACATCTATCCGAAGCTCTACGCCAACGCCAAGCACACGGTAGCGAAGGTGGGCGACAAGATCCCGGTCGCCGGGCTCGACGTGACGGTGGTGACGTCGGCCGGCGAGACGCTCAAGACCGCGTTGCCCGGCGCCGGCGCGCCCAATCCCTATTGCGCCAGCTTCAAGCCCGGCGAAAACAATGCCGAGGACCCGATGTCGGTCGGCACCTACATCACCTTCGGCAAGTTCCGCACCATGCACCTCGGCGACATCACCAAGAACAAGGAATTCGAGCTGATGTGCCCGATGAACCGGATCGGCACCCTCGACGCATTCCTCGGCCTGCATCACGGCGTCGACAGCTCGAGTTCGGAGGTCATGGTTCACCCCCTGCATCCGCGCGTCGATCATCCTCAACAACGGCACCCGCAAGGGCGGCCAGCCCGAGGTGATGAAAGTGCTGCACTCCTCGCCCGGCCTCGAAGACATCTGGCAGATTCATTTCTCGCAATTGAGCGGCCAGGAATACACCGTGCCCGGCATGTTCATCGCCAACCTGCTCGACGAGCCGTCGGCGGCAATGCCGGTGGCGCCGATCGCAGCGCCGGCGCCCGGCCCGAATGCCCCGCCGCCGCCCGCCCATAACGGACCGGCCTATTGGATCAAGCTGTCGGCACAGCCCGACGGCTCCTTCTCGGTCACCAACGCCCGGAACGGCTTCACCAAGACCTACCCCGCGATCAAGCCGGGCACGTGATACGACCTCCCGGCGACGCCGAACCTCGTGAGGATCGCGCCATGCCGGCGCGATCCGACTGGAGATCACCATGACGAAGAATCTGTTGCTCGGGGCCGCGGCCGGGTTGATGGCGCTGGCCGTCCAGGCGGGGGCCGATCGCGTCGCGGCGCAGACGCGAACCACGCTGGACATCTACGTGGTCGATGTCGAAGGCGGCAACGCCACGCTGTACGTGGCGCCGTCCGGCGAATCCGTGCTCATCGATACCGGGAATGTCGCTCCGGATGCGGCGAAGCGCGATGCCGGGCGCATCATGGCCGCCGCACGGGATGCCCGCCTGACCCAGATCGACCACCTCATCACCACCCATTGGCACGGCGATCATTTCGGCGGCATGGTGGAACTCGCCAAGCAGATCCCGATCCGGGACTTCATCGACCACGGGCCGAACATCCAGCCGGTGGCGGCCTTCGATGAATTCTTCGCCAAGACCTATCCGGCGCTCTACGGCAACGCCAAGCATACGATCGCGAAACCCGGCGATGTCGTCCCGGTCTCGGGGCTCGACTGGCGTATCGTCTCTTCGGCCGGACAGGTGCTCAAGACGCCGCTTGCCGGAGCGGGTGCGGCGAATCCGTCCTGCGCGGGCTTCAAGCCGCAGCCGGTCGACACCACCGAGAACGCGCAGTCGGTCGGCAGCATCATCGCATTCGGCAAGTTCCGGGTGGCGCAACTCGGCGACCTCACCTGGAACAAGGAATTCGATCTGATGTGCCCGAACAATCCGGTCGGCACCGTCGACCTGTTCGTGGTCTCCCATCACGGCCTCAACATCTCGAATTCGGAAGCGCTGGTGCACGGGATTCGTCCGCGCGTCGCCATCATGAACAACGGCACGCGCAAGGGCGGATTCCCGGAGCCGATGAAGATCATCCACACCTCTCCCGGCCTCGAAGACCTCTGGCAGATCCATTTCTCCCAGCTCAGCGGGCAGGAATACACCGTGCCTGGCATGTTCATCGCCAACCTGCTCGACGAGCCGTCGGCGGCGATGCCGGTCGCTCCGATCGCGGCCCCGGCGCCGGGAACGAACGCGCCGCCGGCGCCCGCGCACAACGGACCGGCGTTCTGGATCAAGGTGTCCGCGCAGCCCGATGGCACCTTTACCGTCACCAATGCGAGGAACGGATTTTCGAAGACCTACGGCGCCATCAAGGCGACGAATTAGGACGGCTGAACCATGCACGGCAGGGTTGAGCCGTGCATCCCGATCAGAAGCGCACCGCGCGACATGGTCGGGATCGCCTGGATCGGCGCGTAGGGCGGGTTCACTTTAACCCGCCTTCCCACGCGAATGGCGGATTACGCCAGGCAATCCCTACGCGCGGGACGGTTCTCGGCTGTGCACGACGAACGCGATGGTCACATTGAACCGGACGGCCACGGTCAGGATTGCGGCCCTCACCGCGCCTCCTTGCTGCGCTCGACGATCCGCAGCACGTCGCTCATCACCTGGTTGAGCTCGAAATCCTTCGGCGTGTAGACGGCGGCGACGCCGGATTCCATCAGTTCGGCGGCATCGTCGGGCGGGATGATGCCGCCGACCACCACCGGCACGCCGTCGAGGCCGGCGTCGCGCAGGCGCGCCACCACGTCCTTGACCAGCGGCATGTGCGAGCCCGACAGGATCGACAGGCCGACCACATGCACGTCTTTCGCCCGCGCCGCGTCGACGATCTCGGCCGGGGTCAGGCGGATGCCGTCATAGACGACATCCATGCCGGCGTCGCGCGCGCGCACCGCGACCTGCTCGGCGCCGTTGGAGTGGCCGTCGAGGCCGGGCTTGCCGACCAGGATTTTCGGCCGCCGCCCGAGCTTGGTGGTGATGCGCTCGACCTCGGCGCGCAGATCGTCGATGCCCTGGCAGTCGTTGCGCGCGGCGTGGGACACGCCGGTCGGGGCGCGGTATTCGCCGAAGCCCTGGCGCAGCACCTCGCCCCATTCGCCGGTGGTGACGCCGGCCTTGGCGCAGGCGATCGAGGCCGGCATGATGTTCACGTTCGATTGCGCGGCGCGCCGCAATTCGGCGAGCGCCGCCGCCACCGCCCTGGCGTCGCGGGCGGCGCGCCACTGCGCGAGCTTGGCGATCTGCTCGGCCTCGACCTCCGGCGACACCGTGAGGATCGCGCCTTCGCCGGCGGCGAGCGGCGACGGCTCGGTCTCGGTGAAGCGGTTGACCCCGACCACGATCTGCTCGCCGCGCTCGATCGCCTCGATCCGGCGCGCATTGCTCTCCACCAGCTGGGACTTCATGTAGCTGTTCTCGACCGCGGCGACGGCGCCGCCCATGCCGAGAATGGCGTCGAGCTCCTGGCGCGCCTCGTGCTTGAGCGAGGCCACCTTCTTGGCGATCTCGGTCGAGCCGGCGAAGATGTCGCCGTATTCCAGCAGGTCGGTCTCATAGGCGAGGATCTGCTGCATGCGCAGCGACCATTGCTGGTCCCACGGCCGCGGCAGGCCGAGCGCCTCGTTCCAGGCCGGAAGCTGCACGGCGCGGGCGCGGGTGTCCTTCGACAGCGTCACCGCCAGCATCTCGATGAGGATGCGGTAGACGTTGTTCTCCGGCTGCTGCTCGGTGAGGCCGAGCGAGTTCACCTGCACGCCGTAGCGGAACAGGCGCTGCTTGGGGTCGGCGACGCCGTAGCGGTTCGCGGTGATGTCGTCCCACATCTCGGCGAGCGCGCGCAGCTTGCACATCTCGGTGATGAAGCGCAGCCCCGCATTGACGAAGAACGAGATGCGGCCGACCACCTCGCCGAACGTCTCGGCGTCGACGTCGCCCGAAGCCTTGACCGCATCGAGCACGGCCACCGCGGTGGCGAGCGCATAGGCGAGTTCCTGCACCGGCGTCGCGCCGGCTTCCTGCAGGTGATAGGAGCACACGTTCATCGGGTTCCAGCGCGGCAGCTCCCTGGTCGTGAACAGGATGACGTCCTTGGTGAGCCGCATCGAGGGCCCGGGCGGAAACACATAGGTGCCGCGCGAGAGATACTCCTTGATGATGTCGTTCTGGGTGGTGCCCTGCAGGTCCTTGCGCGGCGCCCCCTGCTCGTCCGCCACCGCGATGTAGAGCGCCATCAGCCAGGCGGCGGTGGCGTTGATGGTCATCGAGGTGTTCATGGAGGCGAGCGGAATCTGGTCGAACAGCGCCCGCATGTCGCCGAGATGGCAGATCGACACGCCGACCTTGCCCACTTCGCCGGCGGCGAGGGGATGGTCGGCGTCGTAGCCGGTCTGGGTCGGGAGATCGAAGGCGACGGAGAGGCCGGTCTGGCCTTTCGCGAGATTTTTCCGGTACAGCTCGTTCGACTCTTTTGCCGTCGAGTGTCCGGCATAGGTGCGGATGATCCAGGGCTTGTCGCGCATGCCTCTCCGTTCCATTTCTCCGGCGGCTCGTGGTGCGACCCGAACAGATGGTTCCCATCGGTTCGGATAAGTCGCCCCCACTACGTCGATAGACTGGTGGGCTGAGGGGTCCCAACATTTGGGAACCAAATGTCGGGGTCGGACCACCGGGCGCTATCGTTCCCCGTCGAAGCGGATAGCGCCCTTCGATCTCACGCTCGTCTGACCAGTCCGATGATCACCAGCAGGATCACCGCGCCGATGGCGGCGCTGATGATCTGGCCGATCGTGCCGGCCGGCAACCCGATGCCGAGGCGCGGAAACAGCCATCCCGCGATCAAGGCGCCGACGATGCCGACCACGATATTGCCGACCAGGCCGAAGCCGTAGCCCCTGACCACCAGACCGGCGAGCCAGCCGGCGACGGCGCCGATCAGCAGAAAAATGATGATCTCCATGGTTCGTGCCCTCCAGCGCGGACCGGGGCGCTGCTGCCCCTCCGCTTATGCTGCGCCGCAGCGACGATAGGATAAGATATTTCAAGGCAATTGTCAGCTATGCCGGCACCGGCTTCCGCATTGCAGCACGATCCGCGCCACGATATTCGGCGACGGCGCGCCGTGCGATCAGCGCCGCCACGAGTGTCGCGGCGGCGAATCCGGTCGGCATCGCGACCACCGGGAAAGCAAGGATCAGGCCGTATGACGCGGCGATCCCCGGCAGCTCAAACGCGAGAAAGCCGTCGCGCAGTCCCATCTTCATGAGGAACGCGATAGGGATCATGAGCACGGGAAAATCGTAGATGTAGAGATAGGGCGTCGCCAGCATCGCCGCCGCCGCCAATGCCGCCGCCTTGACCTCGTATCGGATCGATTGGCGCCACAGCCATAGCCAGCAGCATGGTCGCGCCTGCGATCAGCACGCCTTGGGCGGCCCAGGCCGCGGTCATGTCGCCGCCGAGCCAGCGCACGAGGCCGAGCAGGCTCTGCAGCTTCATCAGGCCGGCGCGGCCTTCCGCGAATACGGCGTTGCTCGTCACCGGCATCCACGCGAAGAACGCGTGCCAGCTTTCCAGGCCGAAGGCTGCGACCGACGCCGCCGCCAGCGTCGCCGCGGTGAGGCTCGCCGCGATCAGCACGCTCCACCGCCGGTCGGCCAGGAGGACCAGCGGAAACAGCAGGCCGAATTGCGGCTTGTAGGTGAGCAGCCCGAGGCATATCCCGGCGAATAGCGGCCGCCGCTCCAGGCAGACCAACGTGCCGCCGATCAGGGCGGCGGTGAGAAAGCCGTTCTGGCCCACCGAGATGTTCCACAGCACGCCGGGAAAGCCCAATGCCAGCACGATGCCGATGCGCTCGCCGATGATGGCGCGCACCACCGCCACATAGGCGGGCAGCGTGACGGCGAGCCACACCGCCCAGGCGGCGAGATAGGGCAGCGTCGCCAGCGGCGCCGCCACGAACAGAAAGATCGGCGGATAGTGCCAGCCGTAATAGCTCCCGAAATCGCGGCCGGCCGCGGCGACCTCGATGTCCCGATGCAGGCCCCAGTCATAGGCCGCAGCCGGATGGCCTTCGAGCACCAGCCGGCCCGCCGCCCATACCCCGATGAAGTCGTTGTCGATGATCCTGCCGAGGCTGTCGATCAACCAGACCCGCTCGAAAGCGCTGCCGGCGAGAAACACCGCATAAGCGATCGCCAGCGAGAACCCGATCAATTCGAGGGAGTGGCGAAGCCGATCTTTCGGCGTTGCGGCGAGTGCCATGTCGAGGGCGGCCATGGGGAGATCCTGAGCCGGCGCGCCGGCATCGCGCCACCATGCCCTATCGCCGTTTCGGAACCTTTAAGCGGCGCGGGGGGTATGTCGGCTCCCCCGGCTTGCACCGACGGACATTCCCCCTATAGTCCGCGCCGATTTCGACAGCGCGAGCGGCGGGAGAGCGGTGTGGCCAAGGGCGACGTCAAGAAGGTGGTGCTCGCCTATTCGGGCGGGCTCGACACATCGATCATCCTGAAGTGGCTGCAGATCACCTATGGCTGCGAGGTCGTCACCTTCACCGCCGATCTCGGCCAGGGCGAGGAGCTCGCGCCCGCGCGCGACAAGGCGCTGCTGCTCGGCATCAAGCCGGAGAACATCTTCATCGAGGATCTGCGCGAGGAGTTCGTGCGCGACTACGTGTTCCCGATGTTCCGCGCCAACGCCCTTTACGAGGGCCAATACCTGCTCGGCACCTCGATCGCGCGGCCGCTGATCGCCAAGAAGCAGATCGAGATCGCCGACAAGGTCGGCGCCGACGCGGTCGCCCATGGCGCCACCGGCAAGGGCAACGACCAGGTGCGGTTCGAGCTCGCCTATTATGCGCTCAAGCCGGACGTGAAGGTGATCGCGCCGTGGCGCGAATGGGATCTCGCCTCGCGCACGCGGCTGATCGAGTTCGCCGAGCAGCATCAGATCCCGATCGCCAAGGACAAGCGCGGCGAGGCGCCGTTCTCGGTCGATGCCAACCTCCTGCACGCCTCCTCCGAAGGCAAGGTGCTGGAAGATCCAGGCCAAGAGGTGCCGGACTATGTCTATTCGCGCACCATCGACCCGGAAAACGCGCCGGACCGGCCGACCTACCTCACTGTCGGATTCGAGCGCGGCGATGCCGTCTCGATCGACGGCAGGACGCTGTCGCCGGCGGAGCTGCTCGCGCGGCTCAACGAGCTCGGCCGCGCCAACGGCATCGGCCGCCTCGATCTCGTCGAGAACCGGTTCGTCGGGATGAAGTCGCGCGGCATGTACGAGACCCCCGGCGGCACCATCCTCCATGCCGCCCATCGCGGCATCGAGTCGATCACGCTCGACCGCGGCGCCATGCATCTCAAGGACGAGCTGATGCCGAAATATGCCGAGCTCGTCTACAACGGATTCTGGTTCGCCCCCGAGCGCGAGATGCTGCAGGCCGCGATCGACCGCAGCCAGGAATTCGTCACCGGCGAGGTGCGGCTCAAGCTCTACAAGGGCGGCGTCGGCGTGGTCGGCCGCGACAGCCCCTATTCGCTCTACGACCAGGACCTCGTCACCTTCGAGGAAGGCGCGGTCGCCTACGACCACCGCGATGCCGCCGGCTTCATCCGCCTCAACGCGCTGCGGCTGCGCACGCTCGGCCAGCGCAGGAAGAAGCTGAAGCTGTAGGAGAATCCCTTCCCGTTTCGGGGAGGGTGGCCGAAAGCGAGGTCGGGTGGGGCTTCGGGCGCGGATCGCGCGAAGAAAGCAAGAACCCCACCCCGGCCCTCCCCGAAGTCGGGAGGGAGAGTACGGCCCCGGGATGACGCGCAAAAAAATCCGGGGCCGGCATATTCGGCCGGCCCCGGATCATGCGTTTCAGCGATCTCAGTTCTGAGCGGTCAGCAGCGGCGTGATGCGGCGCACCGCGACGCGGCGGTTGGCACGCTCCGGTGCGGGCGTCGGGATCTTGAGGAACTGCTTGCCGTAGCCCTGGCTGGTCAGATTTTCCGGCGGAATCCCGAACTGGTTGGTCAGCACAACGGCGACCGATTCGGCGCGGTGGTCGGACAGCGACAGATTGTCGACGTCGTTGCCCACCGCGTCGGTATGGCCTTCGATCAGGAAGACCTCGGCCGGGTTGCGCTGGATCGCCCGCTGGATGCCCTGGGCGACGCCGGCGAGCCGGTCGATCTGGTCCGGCGCGACCTCCCAGGAGCCGAATTCGAAGTTCACGGTGTCGATGTCGACCCGCGGCATCCGTGCGCGCAGCGGCTCGCTGTAGCGGATTTCATCGAGCGTGTAGCGCCGATCGATGCGTTCGACCGGCGGCGCGGCGAGGGTGAGGTAAATATCATCCGGCGTCGCCCGGACGGTCTCGCGGATGTAGAGCTCGGGGGCAATTCTGATCACCGGAGGCGCCAGGACCAGCCCGACTCCGATGGCGCCTACCGCAAGGGCCGCGCCGCCCACCACGACGCCGGGGCCACCCACCACGAAGCCGGGTGCGCCGACCACGACGGTGTTGTCTATGATGATGATCTCGCGGCCACCCGCATCGCGTCTGATGCGGCGCAGCAGCCTGCCGTTCGCATCGACCTCGGTGACGATGCGCGAGCCGTCGGGCCGCAGCGCGACGGTGATGGTGTCGTTGCCGCGGTGCTCGACATTGACTTCGCGGGCATTGAAGCCGAAGCGCGCCGCTTCGTCGTGACGAATGATGTCGTGGCCGCCTTCGCGAATGATGGTGCGGTCGGACTCCCGGATGATGGTGCGATTACCTTCCTGCACCTCCTGCCTCTGTCCGCGCAGCGCATCGAGATGCTGCGGCATGGTCTTCGGATCGACCGGGTGGGGCGGCACCGCCGCTATGGCGGCAGCGGGCGTTCGCTGACCCTGTGAAACCGGGGGCTGGACCGGTGGCGTGGTGGCCTGTTGCGGACCGGGCCGCACGCCCCCGGGGGTAATTCCCGCGGCCGGCGCGGCCGGACGCCCGGGTTGCTGGGCTGCAGCCGCCGGCGGCGCCGGCGGCGCGCCGGGACGTTGCAGCTGCGGATTGGGCGGCGTCTGGGCGGTCGGCGCCGTGGCGGGCGTCTGGCCGGGCCGCGCATTCGGCTGGGCGACCGCCGGCACCTGGCGCCCGGGCGGGGCGGCAGCGGCGGGCGGGATCGGCTGAGCGGCCGGTGCGGCCGCTGCAGGCGGCGTGCGCTGGGCTGGCGCCGCCGCGGCAGGAGGCGTGCGCTGCGCCGGCGCTGCCGCGGCCGGCGGGGTTTGCGGGGCCGCAGGCGCCGCCGCGGCAGGAGGCGCGTGTTGCGGCAATGCGGCTCCCCCAGGGCGCTGAGGCGGGGCTCCGTTCGGCGCCGGGGGGCGGCCTTGTTGGCCGGGCGCGGCCTGGCCGGGGCGCTGTTGCTGACCGGGCGGCCGGCGCTGCTCGTTTTGAGGCTCGGCGGCTTGCGCCAGGCGCCAGCCATCATCCAATGCGGCCGCCGGGCGAGTGCCATAGGACGTCGCGACGACGGCCAGCATCGCTGCGGAAATCAGAAAAGATGTTCGTGTCATGCGGTTTCCTCTTCCCCCGGATGGATCGGTCCGCGCCCATTGCTGATTCGGCGCATATGCGCAAAACGGCGCAACGCCTCGCAGCAATGCCAACAACACGACAAAACTACGGCGATTGGCCGCCTCGCTCGCGCCATGGTGAAGCGTGCGCCGGGCGAGCCCTCTGCGCGCAAAGTTCCGCGGTTACATGTCGGGAGTGTGGCGGGGCCGCCGGATCGAAGAAAAACGGCCGCGGCGCCGCTCAGACTTGCTGCTCAGACCTGCTGCCTCAGACTTGCCGCTCGACCAGCAGCTTCTTGATGTCGGCGATCGCCTTGGCCGGGTTGAGGCCCTTGGGGCAGGCCTTGGCGCAGTTCATGATGGTGTGGCAGCGGTACAGGCGGAACGGGTCTTCGAGATCGTCGAGCCGGGCGCCGGTGGCCTCGTCGCGGCTGTCGCTGATCCAGCGGTAGGCCTGCAGCAGCGCTGCCGGGCCGAGATAGCGGTCGCTGTTCCACCAGTAGCTCGGGCACGAGGTCGAGCAGCAGGCGCACAGGATGCATTCGTACAGCCCGTCGAGCTTCTCGCGCTCGTCATGGCTCTGCTTCCACTCCTTCTCCGGGGTGACGGAGACCGTCTGCAGCCACGGCTGGATCGACGCCTGCTGGGCGTAGAAATTGGTCAGGTCGGGCACCAGGTCCTTGACCACCGGCATGTGCGGGAGCGGATAGATCCGCACCTCGCCCTTGATGTCCTTCATGTCCATGGTGCAGGCGAGCGTATTGACGCCGTCGATGTTCATGGCGCAGGAGCCGCACACGCCCTCGCGGCAGGAGCGGCGGAACGTCAGGGTCGGGTCGATCCGGTTCTTGATCCAGATCAGCGCATCGAGAACCATCGGGCCGCAATCGCCGAGGTCGACCTGATAGGTGTCGAGGCGCGGATTGTTGCCGTCGTCCGGGTTCCAGCGATAGATGCGGTATTCGCGCAGGCTGCGCGCCCCCGCCGGCGCCGGCCACGCCTTGCCTTGCGTTACCTTCGAGTTTTTCGGGAGAGTAAATTCGACCATGGGAATGTCCGTTTCGGTGGTTTCGCGGGGACGAGGCTCGGTCGTGTCGGATCGAGAAGTTCGTTGACACCGGCTTCGTCGAACAGATCGAGCAGAGCGTTGAAGCCGTTATCAAGCGCGAACCGCAGTTCGCCGGAATAAAGCGGAATGATGGTAAGAAAGCTGACCAGCCGCCCGTCATGTGCAGCCATTTTCCACTTCTCTTTCGGAAAGCCGAGGGGAACACCCACGGCGAACGCGCAAAATTCGGTGGAAGGATCGAACGGTTCCGGCGGCTCTTCGGTGGCCAGGGTATGTCCGATCCAGAGCCAACTGTCGTAAAGGTGCGGAAAGCGCGCCGCAAATTTCAAGATTTCGATCGGCCACGCTTTTCCTTCCCGCGCGAGTTGGCTCAGATCGGGTCCGAACCAGTCCTCCGGAACACAGATGACGAGCTCCGCGCGCTCGCAAGATGAAGGATCATCCATCCCTTTGGGGACGGCCATCGGCCGGGTGCTCATGCCGCAGGTGACGAGGGTCCAAAAGTCTCGACGCCCGGTCGGAGCAAACACCAAGACGTCCAAATGGACCTGATCGGATACGACTTCATCGTACACGGTCTCGACCGGTCCAAGAATCGGCTCGAGGTGGGCGAGAATATCGTTGAAATAGGTCGGCCGTTGTGGCGGCGCGGTGTTCGGTGTGGCGGTCTCACCGTAGTGCTTAATCGTCGCCCCGCCCCGTGCCCGCTCCTCGTCCATGGCTGCATCTCGTCCTGGTTCGAACGTCGGGCGAACCTCAATAAACCCGCGCCTTCGGCTCGATGTACTGCACCTCGTTGGTCATGGTGTAGGTGTGCACCGGGCGGTAGTCGATGGTCACCTTGCGGGTGGTGAAATCGAGCCAGGCCAGGGTGTGCTTCATCCAGTTCTTGTCGTCGCGGTCGGGATAGTCCTCGCGGGCATGGGCGCCGCGGCTCTCGGTGCGGTTGGCCGCCGAATCCATGGTCACGACGGCCTGTGCGATCAGGTTGTCGAATTCGAGGGTCTCGACGAGATCGGAATTCCAGATCAGCGAGCGGTCGAACAGCTTGGCGTCGCCGACGCCGCCCATCACCTCGTGGATGAGCTTGGAGCCTTCCTGCAGCACCTCGCCGGTGCGGAACACCGCGCAGTTGGACTGCATCACCCTCTGCATGTTCAGGCGCAGGTCGGCGGTCGGCGTGGTGCCGTCGGCGTGGCGGAACCTGTCGAGCCGCGACAGCGGCAGCTCGGCGGAGTCCTTCGGCAGCTCGGCGTGCTTTTCGCCGGGCTCGATCAATTCGGCGCAGCGCAGCGCCGCCGCGCGTCCGAACACCACGAGATCGATCAGCGAATTGGAGCCGAGCCGGTTGGCGCCGTGCACCGAGACGCAGCCGGCCTCGCCGAGCGCCATCAGCCCCGGCACCACCGTGTCGGGATCGCCGTTCCTTCTTGGTGAGGACCTCGCCGTGAAAATTGGTGGGGATGCCGCCCATGTTGTAGTGCACGGTCGGGCAGCACCGGGATCGGCTCGCGGGTCACGTCGACGCCGGAGAAAATCCGCGCGCTCTCGGAAATGCCGGGCAGCCGCTCATGCAGCACCGCGGGATCGAGATGGTCGAGGTGCAGGAAGAGATGGTCCTTGAGCTTGCCGACGCCGCGGCCCTCGCGGATCTCGATGGTCATGGCGCGCGAAACCACGTCGCGCGAGGCGAGGTCCTTGGCGGAGGGCGCGTAGCGCTCCATGAAGCGCTCGCCCTCGGAATTGGTGAGATATCCGCCCTCGCCGCGCGCGCCCTCGGTGATCAGGCAGCCGGCGCCGTAGATGCCGGTGGGATGGAACTGGACGAATTCCATGTCCTGGAGCGGCAGCCCGGCGCGCAGCACCATGGCGTTGCCGTCGCCGGTGCAGGTGTGGGCCGAGGTGCACGAGAAATAGGCGCGCCCGTAGCCGCCGGTGGCGAGAATCGTCATGTGGGCGCGGAAGCGGTGGATGGTGCCGTCGTCGAGCTTGAGCGCGACCACGCCGCGGCAGCGGCCTTCCTCCATGATGAGGTCGATGACGAAATACTCGATGAAGAACTCGGCCGCATGCTTGAGCGCGGCGCCATAGAGCGTGTGCAGCATGGCATGGCCGGTGCGGTCGGCCGCGGCGCAGGTGCGTTGCGCGATGCCCTTGCCGTAATAGGTGGTCATGCCGCCGAACGGACGCTGGTAGATCTTGCCGTCCTCGGTGCGCGAAAACGGCACGCCCCAGTGCTCCAGCTCGTAGACCGCGGCCGGCGCGTTGCGGCAGAGATATTCGATGGAGTCCTGATCGCCCAGCCAGTCCGACCCCTTGACGGTGTCGTACATGTGCCAGCGCCAATCGTCCTCGCCCATGTTGCCGAGCGCCGCCGAAATGCCGCCCTGGGCCGCGACCGTGTGCGAGCGGGTCGGGAACACCTTGCTGATGCAGGCGGTGCGCAGCCCCGCTTCGCTGCAGCCGACCACCGCGCGCAGTCCCGAGCCGCCGGCCCCGACCACGACGACGTCGTAGCTGTGATCCTCGATCGGATAGGCGCGCCCATCGACCGCGGGTGCAGCTCCCATTGCTGATCCGTTGCGGGACATCGGCTCAAACTCCAAACGACAGCTTGAGAATCGCGTAGACCGAGGAAAAGCCCACCAGGATCGCGAAGAAGGCGTTGCCGATCAGCAGCGCGTATTTGGCTCCCTCGTCATGGACGTAATCCTCGATGATCACCTGCATTCCGATCTTCATATGGTACACGGCGGACATGATGAAAAGCAGCATGACGATCGCCACCGGCGACGACCCCAGGATCTGCACGACCGCCGCGTGATTGTGCCCGATCAGCGAAATGACGATCAGCACCGCCGCGATGGTCAGCGGGAATGTTGGCGAGCGCGGTCAATCGCTGCGCGATGAAGTGCCCGGTCCCCGACTTCGCCGAGCCGTAGCCGCGAACGCGGCCGAGCGGCGTGCGCATGTCGGGCGTGCGCCCGTCAGGCGTTTTCATGATGCAGCTCTCCGCGGCGATCCTTCACCGAAATCCCCCCATCAGGAATCCGCCGACGAACCACAGCAGGATCGTCAGCGCGATGGAGCCCACCAGATTGGCCCGCGCCAGCCATTCGCGCTCGGCCGGCCCGAAACCGTGCCCGGTGTCCCAGACCAGGTGACGGATGCCGCCCAGCATGTGGTGGACCAGGGCCCAGGTATAGCCCAACAGCACGACCCGGCCGATGAAGCTCGACACCACGGCCTGGAACGCGGCATAGGCGTTCGGCCCCGACGCGGCGGCGAGCAGCCACCAGGCCAGCAGCGGCGTACCGACATAGAGCGCGGCCCCGGTGATCCGATGGACGATGGACATCACCATCGTCAGCATGGGTCGATAGATCTGGAGGTGCGGCGACAGCGGCCGCGCTGCGGGGCCCTTGGCTTCGGCCATGATTCTCAACCCAAAAACACGGGATTTCGATGCGAACAGACGGGCTTGTTCAAGCAGATGCAGGGGGCGAGCGCAATGCCGACATCCGCATGGCGCATGACGCGAAGCGGAATGCCGCCGGCCGGGCATGCCTCGACGATTTTGGTCATGAATAGGCAGGCCCACATCGTCGACAGGCTTCGACGCCCTCCCGTCTCGGGGCGTCTCATCGCGGCATCACCGCGCAATAGTCGAGGTCGAGGATCACGGCAGGGTCGTAGTCCCGTTCCAATTTGTAGGGGAAATCCGCGCAGGGGCGGTTCTTGGTAGCGATCAGGCGCAGCCGCAGCGCGCCGACATCGCCGCGGCCGGGCAGGTCGAGCCGCTCGATGACCTGCGACCAGGCAAAAACCGTGTCCCCGGCGAACAGGGGGGCGACGTGGCGTCCGCCATTGATGGCGCCCACATGGAAGGCATTGGCGAGGCCGTTGAAAGAGAGCGCGCGGGCGAGCGAGATCACGTGCCCGCCATAGATCAGCCGGCGGCCGAAGCGGCCCTGGCCTTCGGTGAACTGGTTGAAATGGACCTTGGCCGTATTCTGGTAGAGGCGGGTCGCGAGTTGATGCTCGGCCTCTTCCACCGTCATGCCGTCGACATGATCGATCCGCTCGCCCGGCGCGAAGTCGCCCAACCGCTGCGTGCTGCCGGCCAGCGCGTCGTCATAGCAGCCGGGCTGCAAAGGCGGGCAGGCTTTCCCGATCTCGCCGGGGGCGACCGTGTTCGGCAGATCCGGCACATGTTCCGCCGGCGCCGGAGCGCCCTCGTCGCGCTTGCGCACCATCACCCAGCGGACATAGTCGAGGACCGGCGCGCCGCCCTCGTTGAAACCCGTCGAGCGTACATAGACGATGCCGGTCTTGCGGTTGGAGTTCTCCTTGAGGCCGATCACCTCGGAGGTCGCCGACAGCGTGTCGCCCGGAAACACCGGTGCGAGAAAGCGGCAATTGGCGTAGCCGAGGTTGGCGACCGCATTGAGGGAAATGTCGGGCACGGTCTTGCCGAACACGATGTGGAACACCAGGAGATCGTCGACCGGCGCGCGGCCGTAGCCGATCGCCCGGGCGAACATGTCCGACGACTGCACGGCGAAACGCGTGCCATAGAGCGCGGTATAGAGCGACACGTCGCCCACCGTGACCGTGCGCGGGGTCGCGTGCCTGATGGTCTGGCCGAGACGGAAGTCCTCGAAATAATTTCCCGGAAAATTCTTCGCCATGCATATCGTCCCGCCGCCCCTGCGGCTCCGAGGCATTCGATCGGGCGACACCCCGCCGCGGGCCATGGCCTGTCCCGGCAATCTCGACCATGAAGGAACCATGCCCTCCTGGTCGGAGACAGGCCCGCGCATGATGCCCTCCGGATTCCGCAACTTTCCAAGTTCCGGCGGAGAAACTTACCACGTTCACCTGGCAATGGACCTCGACATTAGGCTAAGGCGTGCGCCCGCACCGGCCGCCCGCAGGGCGCCCTGCAGGTTTGCGCCGGGCGGTTTTGACGGGAATGTGAGGACGATCGCCGCCCGAATTGCTATAACTTTGTGCCATGACGTCGGGATCGGCTGAATTTACCATGACGCAGGCCCCGGCCGGGGCGGCCATCCACCCGGCCTGGGTGCGCGTCACCCATTGGGTCAACGCCCTCGCCATGTTCGTCATGATCACGTCGGGCTGGCGCATCTACAATGCGTCGCCGCTGTTCCCGTTCCAATTCCCGCCCGAGATCACCATTGGCGATGGTCTCGACGGCCTGTCGGGCGCGCTGCTGTGGCATTTCGCGGCGATGTGGCTCCTGGTCGTCAACGGGCTCGTCTACCTCGCGCTGGGCATCGTCGGCGGACGGTTCCGCCGCAAGCTGCTGCCGATCCGGCCGGCCGATGTGGTCCACGATCTCGGCGCCGCGCTCGCCGGCAAGCTCTCCCATGACGATCTTTCGGTCTACAATGCGGTGCAGCGCCTGCTCTATCTCGGGGTGATCGCGGCCGGAATCGTCATCGTGCTGTCGGGGATTTCGATCTGGAAGCCGGTGCAGGTCCAGGAACTCACCGCAGCGTTCGGCGGATACAATGCCGCCCGGTTCGTGCATTTCTTCGCGATGGCGGCGATCGTGGGTTTTCTCGTGGTCCACGTCGTGCTCGCGATCCTGGTTCCGAAAAGCCTGCGCGCGATGATCCGCGGCCGGTAGCGCTTATTATGATGTTGAGGAAAGCATGCGCAAGATTCGCAGGACCGTTCCCGGCGTCGATGCCCGGCTGCTGATCAAGGATGCAGCGAAGCTGCTGCCGGATCCGTCGCGGCGGCTGTTCCTGCGCGGCGCCGCGGGGCTCGGCGCCGTCACCATGCTGACCGGCTGCGATATCGTCGACAGCATTTCGGCGGAAAGCGCGCTGATGGCGATATCGCGGTTCAACGACCGCGTGCAGGCGCTGATCTTCAATCCGAACAAGCTCGCCCCGACCTATCCGGAGAGCGCGATCACCCGGCCGTTCCCGTTCAATGCCTATTATCCCGAGGATGACGCGCCTGAAATCGACGGCGAGACCTACATGCTCGAGGTCGGCGGCATGGTCGAGAACAAGAAGGCCTGGAGCCTCGAGGAGCTCTATGCGCTGCCGCAGGTAAAGCAGATCACGCGGCACATCTGCATCGAAGGCTGGAGCGCCATCGGTTCCTGGACCGGAACGCCGCTGCGCGACTTCCTCGAGCGCGTCGGCGCCGACTTGAGCGCCCCCTATGTCTGGTTCCAGTGCGCCGAGGGCTATTCGACCACCATCGACATGCCCACCGCGCTGCATCCGCAGACCCAGATGACGTTCAAGTTCGACAACGAGATCCTGCCGCGCAAATACGGGTTCCCGATGAAGGTGCGGATACCGACCAAGCTCGGCTTCAAGAACCCCAAGCACGTCACCGCCATCTACGTGATGGACAAGAACCTCGGCGGCTACTGGGAAAGCCGCGGCTACAACTGGTTCAGCGGCAGCTGAACGCCCAGGCCGTCATTCCGGCGCGCGCCCTTCACTACGGCGTCATAAAGCGTCTGCACTTGCTCGCTGGCGGTATTTACATACCGAGCGACACGAAGAACTCTACTTTGCATGGGGTTGTTTTTCAAAAAATGAACCCCGCCCGTTCGCGGGATAGCCCGGCGCGCGAGCTTCTGATGCAGTAGTACCTTGCGCGCACCCGCCGACCGCCGCGCCACCTCCTGAGTTTCTCGGCGAGCCGAGGCCAGTCCGTCGGACCTTTGCCGCTTGCCAAGCCGACGGGCGCCATCTAGCAATCCGCGCCGGCGGCATTCGCCCATATCCCCGACGAGGCTTCCTTCATGGCGACCTACAAGCTCCTCCTGCTTCCCGGCGACGGCATCGGCCCCGAGGTCATGGCCGAGGTCGAGAAGCTGATCGCCTGGATGAATGCGCGCGGGCTGGGGTCGTTTGCGACCGAGGAAGCGCTGGTGGGCGGGTCCTGCTACGACGCCCACAAGGTCGCCGTCACCGACGCCACCATGGCGCTGGCGCAGGCCGCCGATGCCGTGATCTTCGGGGCGGTCGGCGGCCCCAAATGGGACGCGGTGCCGTTCGATGCGCGGCCCGAGGCCGGGCTGCTGCGCCTGCGCAAGGACCTCGGCCTGTTCGCCAATCTGCGGCCGGCGATCTGCTATCCCGCGCTCGCCGACGCCTCGAGCCTCAAGCGCGAAGTGGTCGACGGCCTCGATATCGTCATTGTCCGCGAACTCACCGGCGGGGTCTATTTCGGCGAGCCCAAGACCATCACCGACCTCGGCAACGGCCAGAAGCGCGCGGTCGATACCCAGGTCTACGACACCTACGAGATCGAGCGCATCGCCCGGGTCGGCTTCGAGCTGGCGCGCCAGCGGCGCAACAAGCTCACCTCGATGGAAAAGCGCAACGTGATGAAGACCGGCGTGCTGTGGCACGAAGTGGTCAACCAGGTGCATGCCCGCGAGTTCAAGGACGTGCAGCTGGAGCACCAGCTCGCCGATGCCGGCGCCATGCAGCTGGTGCGCTGGCCCAAGCAGTTCGACGTCATCGTCACCGACAACCTGTTCGGCGACGTGCTTTCCGACGTGGCGGCGATGCTTACCGGGTCGCTCGGCATGCTGCCGTCCGCCTCGCTCGGCGAGATCGACGCCAAGACCAGGAAGCGCAAGGCGCTCTACGAGCCGGTGCACGGCTCGGCACCCGATATCGCCGGCAAGGGCCAGGCGAACCCGATCGCGATGCTGGCGTCGTTCGCGATGGCGTTGCGCTACTCCTTCGCCATGGGCAAGGAGGCCGACCTGATCGACCAGGCGATCGCCGCGACGCTCGCCAGGGGGTTGCGCACCGGCGATATCAAATCGGAGGGCGCGACGGTGGTGGGAACCGCGGAAATGGGCGCTGCCGTGATCGCCGAGATGGAGCGGCTCGCTGCTTAGGACGCGTCCGCGATTTCCCTCTCCCGCTTGCCGGGGAGGGTCGGAGGGGGCGATCCTCGCCAGACTCGCTGCGAGAGCCCCCTCCCCAACCCTCTCCCGCAAGCGGTGGAGGGAGCGGACGGGTACGCTGGCCAGGTGACACCGGAGCGCCACCGGTCGCGATTACTTGCAGAATCCCGGCAGGTCGAAGCAGTTGGGAAACGGCGTCCGGTTGTGGAAGTTCACCTTCCAATCGGTCGGGTCGTAGAACACGCTCGACGCGCTGTCCGGCGGGAAGGCGTAATCGTGATAATGCTCGCTGCAGGGGGTACTTCTGCGCCGTGCCGGGATCGAGGTAGGAGCGCCTCGTGACCGTGACCTTGGCCGGCGCACGGTTCGATACCAACTTGCGATTCGGCGGTATCGGGTATCCCGTGATCGGGTCGATCGGGTAGCTTTTGGGCGGCTTGACCCGGGCGGTCTGGTCGTTCTGAGCCAGACCCGGCGTGGCGGCAAGCATAACGGCCGCGGCGCCGACGGCCAGGAGCAGCACAAGTTTTTGCACGTACATGGGATCCTCGATCTCCCCCAGAAATCCATCTTTGCGGTCATGTTATCGCAATGTTCCCAGAACTCGCAGACATTTCAGGCAAAATCATGCGCCGAATCGAAGAGACTTGGGCCATGATGCCGAAAAGCCGCAGAAATTCGGGGTGGCGGCGACATGGCCGCGCCGTCCCTGCGCTCCGGGCGGGCGGCTTGACAGCCTCGTGTGTCGAAATGTCATATCAGCCGTCTGAAAAATAGTGTCGGCGACCCAGTGCTTTAGGGTTAGGGCTAGCGAGCCGGCGGCGAGTCCGGACAATCGGGAGGACGACCATGCTCAGCAGACGCCGTCTGCTTGAAGGCGCCGGACTGGGCGCTGTTTTCGCCGGCTCCGGAATGGGCCTCGACCTGCTCACGGCCGCGGCCGCGCCCCTCGATCTGCCCAGAGGCCTGCCGGCGGGCCTGCGCGCGGAGGCGGCGCTGGAGGCACTGCCGGGCAAGAAGCCGCTGATCAAGCTGAGCTATCGCCCCCCCAATTACGAGACCCCGATCGCCAATTTCCGCACCGCGATCACGCCCAACGACGCGTTCTTCGTTCGCTACCACCTCGCCGACATTCCCACCGTCGATGCCGGGACGTGGCGGCTCACGGTCGGCGGCGAGGGCGCCAATGGCCGGGTGCAGCTGTCCCTCGACGACCTCAAGGCGATGCCGGCGGCGGAGGTGGTCGCGGTGTGCCAGTGCTCGGGCAACCGGCGCGGGCTGTTCGAGCCCCATGTGGTCGGCGTCGAATGGGGCTACGGCGCCATGGGCTGCGCCCGTTTCAAGGGCGTGCGGCTCAAGGACGTGCTCGACAGGGTCGGCCTCAAGAAGGAGGCGATCGAACTGGTGCTCGACGGCGCCGACGGGCCGGTCCTCGACAAGACCCCCGATTTCGTCAAGAGCATCCCGGTCGCCAAGGCGCTCGAGGACGGCCTCGTCGCCTATGAGATGAACGGCCAGCCGCTGCCGCATTTCAACGGCTTCCCCGCACGGATCGTGGTGCCCGGCTGGACCGCGACCTACTGGGTCAAGCACATCACCTCGATCACGGCGGTCACCAA
Organism: uncultured Alphaproteobacteria bacterium; assembly: GCA_963795865.1. Taxonomy (GTDB): domain Bacteria; phylum Pseudomonadota; class Alphaproteobacteria; order Rhizobiales; family Xanthobacteraceae; genus JAJPKK01. The sequence continues at coordinate 58,970 of CAWCJX010000022.1, read as the reverse complement.
GCCGTTCGACGGGTTCTGGATGAAATCGGCCTATCGGGTGCCGCTCGGCCGCTTCCCGCTGCTGGCGCGGTTCGCGTCCCAGGACACCGATGTCAACACGCCCATCACCGAGATGGTGGTGAACTCCCTGATCACCAGCCATGACGACGGCAGCGACGTGAGGGCCGGCGCCCCCCTCACCATCGGCGGCATCGCGTGGGATGGCGGCTACGGCATCAGCACCGTCGAGGTTTCGACCGACGGCGGCAAGAGCTGGACCGCGGCGCAGCTCGGCGAGGATCTCGGCCGCTTCGCGTTCCGCCCGTTCAGCCTCCCGCGTCACCCCGGCGGCCAGGGGCAAGCTCACGGTGACCGCCCGCGCCATCAACAAGGTGGGGCAGACCCAGACCGCCGAACTGATCCAGAACCCGGCGGGCTACCACCACAACGTCATGCAGACGATCACGCTCAACGTCGCCTGAGGGAGAGATCATGCGCAGAATTGCCGTTGCCGCGTTCGCCGCGCTCATCGCCGCGCCTGCGCTGGCCCAGGAGCAGGTGGTCGAGCTCAAGAAGGCGCCGGGCCTCGACAAGGTCGCGACCAATTGCGCCGTCTGCCACAGCCTGGACTATATCCAGATGAATTCGCCGTTCCCCAATGCCGCCCTGTGGGACGCCGAAGTCACCAAGATGATCAAGGTCTACGGCGCGCCCATCAGCGACGCCGATGCGGCCGCGATCGTCGACTACCTCAAGAGCAATTACGGCAGCTGAGCGGACGCGAGCCCGAAACGCCGGGGTCTGGCGGGAACGCATACGCTCGAAATCTGAGCTCGGAAGGGGCCGCCTCTCTCAAGACGGCTGCGCCAGATTGACGTCGGGTGGTCCGGTGTTCTCTTGACGACGCTGCTCCAAGCTCCTCATTCGCCACGGGGCGCTCGCTCGGCAAGGCGCTTGATGAGCTTCACTCCCGGCGAATCCGGATGGGCGGGAAAGCGCGGCAGCGGCAACCCCTCCGCATGCAATGCGGCCAACAGGTCGCCGAATCCCACTTCGGCATCCATCCGCTCGCTGATGTCGCGCCGGCTGATCTCGGCCCGGCTGTAGGCCTCCAGCAGGGAGCGGTCGATTTTCACGTCCATGGTTTGTTCTTATCGCGGCGCGGTAGTGTCTCATTTCAAACTGAGACACTACCCGCGGCGCGGCGGTGGGGGCAAGCCACTGACGGCGACCGAACGGCCGGTGAGCGGCCGCGCGGAATCATTTTTCGATCGGCGGCGCCGGAGCCGCCGCTTCTTCGTCAGTCTGGCCCCATCGCAATCCCGTCGTTGAATTGCCCGCCATTCCCCATTAGAACCCTGCGACCCCGTGCGGTTGCACCGCAGCGGGCCCGGCTTTTTGGAGATTTACCATGGGTTTCAAGGTCGCCGTCGTCGGCGCCACCGGCAATGTGGGCCGCGAAATGTTGGGGATTCTGGCCGAGCGGTCGTTTCCCGCCGACGAGGTCGTTGCTCTCGCCTCGCGCAAGAGCCATGGCGTGGACGTGTCGTTCGGCGACCGGACGCTCAAATGCAAGGCCCTCGACTATTATGACTTCGCCGATGTCGACATCTGCCTGATGTCGGCGGGCTCGGCGGTGTCGAAGGAGTTCTCGCCGCGCATCGCGGCGGCGGGCGCGGTGGTGATCGATAATTCGTCGTGCTGGCGCTACGATTCCGACGTGCCCCTGGTGGTGCCGGAGGTCAATGCCGACGCGCTGGCGGGCTTCCGCAAGCGCGGCATCATCGCCAATCCCAACTGCTCGACGGCGCAGCTCGTGGTCGCCCTCAAGCCGCTCCATGACCATGCCCGGATCAGGCGCGTGGTCGTGTCGACCTACCAGTCGGTGTCCGGCGCCGGCAAGGAGGCCATGGACGAGCTGTTCAGCCAGACCAAGGCGGTGTTCACGGTCGGCGAGATCGAGACCAGGAAGTTTCCCAAGCGCATCGCCTTCAACGTGATCCCGCAGATCGACGTGTTCATGGAGGACGGCTTCACCAAGGAAGAATGGAAGATGATGGTGGAGACCAAGAAGATCCTCGATCCCAAGATCAAGGTGGTCGCCACCTGCGTGCGGGTGCCGGTGTTCATCGGCCATTCCGAGGCGGTCAATATCGAGTTCGAGCGGCCGATCAGCGTCGACGAGGCGCGGCAGATCCTGAGCAAGGCTCCCGGCTGCGTCGTGCTCGACCGGCGCGAGCCCGGCGGCTACGTCACGCCCTATGAATGCGCCGGCGAGGATCCGACCTATATCAGCCGTATCCGCGAAGATGCGACGGTGGAAAACGGCCTGGTGCTGTGGTGCGTCGCCGACAATCTGCGCAAGGGCGCCGCGCTCAACGCCATCCAGATCGCGGAAACCCTGATCAAGCGCAATCTGATCCAGGCGAAGAAGAAGGCGGCTTAGACCGCATTTTCCGATTGCGCCGACCCTATTGGTGTCATTGCCCGGCTTGACCGGGCAATCCAGTATTCACGGTCGGTGTTTACTGGATCGCCCGGTCGAGCCGGGCGATGACAGAGAAGTTTGGCTCAACCTAAAAGCGCTCTGGCGTCGGCTGGCTTCTGTTCCGGTCTGTTCACGGGGAACGAATCGGGCGAGGCGGCGGCACGGCGGCCGATTTGTTAGGCTCGGGTTAAGCCGATGCGCGACGCCGTGTGCCGTTCTGGGACATCCAACCAACCGGGTTCCGGCCTGCGGACAGCCCGGAATGACGGCGCTCACCGCGTTGCGTCGGCGAGCTGATACACGCCGCGTTCGAACGTGTCATAGACCGCGAGCGCCTTGGGGTCGGCGAACGGCAGGAACTGGGTCAGGATCACGCCGCCGACGCCGCGGGTGCGGTCGATCCAGAAATAGGTGTTGTTGATCCCGCCCCAGCTGAGGCTGCCGGCGGAGCGCTTGCCGGCGACCTGGTCGGCGGTGATGAGGAATCCCAGCCCCCATTTGTCGCGGCCGTCGGCGATGAAGCTGAAGTCGTCGCTGCGCTCCGGCAGCGCGGTCTTGAGGGCGGGCACGCCGATCGCGCCGATCTGGTTCTTGCCCATCGCCTCGACCGATTCGGCGGTGAGGATGCGGACGCCGTCGAGTTCGCCGTCATTGAGGATCATCCGCACGAAGCGGATATAGTCGCTCGCGGTGGACGAGAGGCCGCCGCCCCCGCGATCACGGTTGCGGTCGGCGGCGGCTGCCTCGCCTCCTTCACGATCGTGTCGTCGGCGTGCCGGTGGTGCACGGCGACGAGGCGGGACTGCTTGTCCGCCGGCACGTCGTAGAAGGTGTCGGACATCCCGAGCGGTCCCAGGATGGCGCGGCGGAAATATTCGTCGAGCGGGCGGCCGGATACGGCTTCGACCAGCCGGCCCAGCCAATCGGTGCTGGTCCCGTAGATGCCAGCGCTCGCCGGGCTCGAACAGCAGCGGGCCGACCGCATAGTCCTCGCCGGCGCGCGGCTTGAAGTCGCGAACCGTCGGGCTGGTGAAGCCGTAGCCGAGCCCGGAGGTGTGCGTCATCAGGTGGCGCACCGTGACGGCCCGCGTCGCCGGGCGCAGCCGGTAGGCGCCGGTGGCGCCGTCGAAGGACTCGAACACCTGCAGCCGCGCGAACGCCGGCAGATATTTCTCCACCGGATCGTCGAGGCCGAAGCGGCCCTGCTCGACCAGTTGCATCGCCGCCGTCGTGGTGATCGGCTTGGTCATCGATGCGATCCGGAACAGCGCATCGGCGGTGAGCGCGCGCCCGGTCTCGACGTCGGCCATGCCGAACGCGCCTTGATAGAGGGTGCGGCGGCGGTCGGTCGCCATGGCGACGATGCCTGGAACGGCCTTGTCCTCGACCGCCTTGCGCAGCCTGCCGTCGAGCGGCCCGGATGGCTGCTGGGCGCCGGCGCCGCGCGGCGACATCCCACCGGCCGCCGCTCCGCCCACCAACGCACTGCCGAACAGGGTCATGAATTCGCGCCGCTTCATGGATCAAGCTCCGGTCCGGATCGCGCGAGGCGCGGGGGCCCCGCCCGGTCGATGCAGGGGACGATAGCATATCTCGCCATGGGTTCGGGAAGGGCCGCGGCGCCATTTGGTGCGCGGATTGCATCGCCTGTATCATTGCAGTCCGACAGCAGCACAGGAGTATGCCGACATGACCACCCGCCCGCGCCGCAGCGTGCTTTACATGCCCGGCGCCAATGCGCGAGCGATGGAAAAGGCGAAGACCTTGCCGTGCGATGCGGTGATCCTCGACCTCGAAGATTCCGTCGCGCCCGACGCCAAGGCGGCGGCCCGGCAGCAGGTGGCGGATGCGGTCGCGGCGGGCGGCTTCGGCGCGCGCGAAGTCATCGTGCGCATCAATGCCCTCGACACCCCATGGTGGCGCGATGATCTCGCTGCCGCGGCCAAGGCCGGCCCCGACGGCATCCTGGTCCCGAAGGTGTCGAAGCCCGACGACCTCGGCAACGTCGCCGACCACATGGTCGGGATCGCCGCCGACGACAAGATCCGGCTGTGGGCGATGGTGGAGACACCACTCGGGATCATCAACGCCGCGGCGATCGCCGCCACCGCGGCGTCGACGGGAAGCAGGCTCGCCGCCTTCGTCATGGGCACCAACGACATCGCCAAGGAAACCCGGGCCCGGCTCCTTTCCGGCCGCGCGCCGATGCTGTCGTGGCTCTCCCATTGCCTGCTTGCCGCCCGCGCCTACGACCTCGACATCCTCGATGGCGTCTTCAACGACCTGTCGGACATCGAGGGATTCCGCCGCGAATGCGCCCAGGGTCGCGACCTCGGTTTCGACGGCAAGACGCTGATCCATCCGAACCAGATCGGACCCTGCAATTCCGCCTTTTCGCCCACCCCCTTCGAGATCGACCAGGCCTACAAGTTCATCGCGGCGTTCGATCTGCCGGAGAACCGCGGCAAGGGCGTCATCCAGGTCGAGGGACGCATGGTCGAACTCCTGCATGCGGAGATGGCGCGGCGCACGGTCGCGATCGCCGAGGCGATCGCGGCGCGTGAGGCGTGAGGCCCCGCCTCACGCCCAGGGCCGCGCCGCCTTGGCCTTTTTCTCGAAGCTCGCGATCTTGTCCTTCTTCACCAAAGTGAGCCCGATGTCGTCGAGCCCGTTGAGCATCAGGTGCTTGCGATGGGGATCGATGTCGAACTTGATCACGCCGCCATCGGGCCCGCGGATTTCCTGGCTTTCGAGATCGATGGAGAGCCGCGCATTGGCGCCGCGCTCGGCGTCGTCGAACAGCTTCTCCAGGTCCTGCGGGCCGACCTTGATGGGCAGCACGCCGTTCTTGAAGCAGTTGTTGTAGAAGATGTCGCCGAACGAGGTCGAGATCACGCAGGTGATGCCGAAATCCCGCAGCGCCCAGGGGGCATGCTCGCGCGACGAGCCGCAGCCGAAATTATCGCCGGCGACCAGGATCTTGGCATTGCGATAGGCGGGCTTGTTGAGGACGAAATCGGGGTTCTCGCTGCCGTCGTCGCGGTAGCGCTTTTCCGAGAACAGCCCGACGCCGAGGCCGGTGCGCTTGATCGTTTTCAGATACTGCTTCGGGATGATCGCGTCGGTGTCGACATTGATCGTCCGCAGCGGCGCCGCAACGCCTTCGAGAACGGTGAATTTTTCCATTCCTTCGTCTCCGATGTCCCGGCGTGGTCATGAACGCTCGCCGCGACCCGGTCAAGGCGGCCATGCCCTGCCGCAGCGTCGCGCCGGCGTGCCGCCGGCGGTGCGCCGTGCCGGCCCCGGTCAGGGGCCGCTCAACGGGACGATCGCCGTGCCCGGTTCCGATCAACGATCCGGCCACATCCGGCGCATCGACGCTCTGAATGATGAGAGCTATTTGGAGGCGGCCGCGATCATCGCCTGGATCTGCGCCACCGCATTTTTCGTCCTCACATCGAAGAAGAGCTTGCCGATCTCGGGCGTGGAAGGACGCGGATCGCCGGTGATCCCGTTGTTCACCCGCGGCGTGTTCGGGTCCCGCGTCGTGCCCGGCGGCAGCACCGGATCGCCGGCCACCATCTTGTCCTTGCGCACCCACGGGTCGCCCCCGAGATACATCATCAGCGACGTATCGGGAATGCCGCCATGTTCGCTGAGCGGGAGGTGGTTGGCGCTCAGCCACTCCGCGAAATCCTTCCGGCTCTTCGCATAGAAGTCGCCGGCGAAGAAGACGTGCACGCCCTGCGGGCTGTACTTCGCGTTGGTCTTCTTGGCCACCTCGGCGAGTTCCTTCTGGCCGCCGCCGTGCTCGCCCAGCAGCACGATGTTCTTGAAGCCATTGACGACCATGCTGTCGACGATCGCCTCGTTGACCGCCGCGAAGACCGGGCCGGGAACATTGACCGAGCCCGGCGTCTTCGGGTTCAGGTGGCCGCCGGCGATCGAGAACGGATTGACCGGCGCCACCAGTGCATTGCCCAGCTTGCGCGCGATGTCGAGGCCCTGCGGCTTGGCGGTGAGCGTGTGGCCGCCGAGCACGGCGTGCGGCCCGCGCTGCTCGATGCCCCCGTTCATGACCAGGACAGTCGTTTTGCCCTGCTCGTGAATGGCGGCATAAATCTCCGGGTAGGTCATCAACTCGATTTCAAGCGGCGCTTCCTTCTGCTGCGCCGTCGCCGCGCCGACCGCCGCGAGCACGCCCGCCGCCACTGCCAACATCATCACGGTCTGTTTCATGCGCAACATCCTCTCGAGCTTGACGGCCACGTATCGATGGCCTGGCATCGACTTGGGGGTTGATGACCTGACAAGGCCGTCCCGACGTCCAGATAGGCTTCGACCGCAGACAGGATCGCCGCTGCCGCGAGCCTTTGGAAAACCTACACCGAATTGGGGTGTGCCCGAAAGAGGGCGGCCGCACCGAGGAGGCCGGACATCGGCCTTCCACTTCGCGTGCCGCATCGAGCGCCCGCAGCAGGCGTGCGGCGCAAGGCGCGGTCGGAGCATGATCACAGGCAATGAGCCGGCCGGATTTCATTGCCCTCCGTCGGACGCCGGGCCGCTCTCGACGACTGGAACGACCGCAATGGAGCGTCCGGGAAGACCACCGCCGGCTTCATCCGAGCGCACTCGGATCGCCGGCGGTGGCAACCTATCGGTGCCGGTTACGGCAGCATCCAAGTGGCGTTTCGTGCCGGCGCGAATCCGACCGGGACCAGCGCCACTTCCTTCATCGCCTTGATATCGACGACCGACATGTCGTTGGTGTGCTCGTTGGCCACATAGGCCATCTTGCCGTCCGGCGAGATCGTCAGCCAGCCAGCGCCCTTGCCGCCGAGGGCGGCGCTCCCGAGCAGCTTCAGGTCCGGCAGCGAATACGCGTAGAGGGTGCTGTTCAACCGGCTGTTGACCAGCAGCGTCTTCTGGTCCGGGGTGACGGCGATGCCGTGCGAGGCGGCGGGCGGTCCGAACGGCACCTGCTTGTCAGGCGCGATGTCGGGAAGCTTGATCTGGTTGGTCGTCACATGGGTGGCGAAATCCACCACCGCAAATCCGTTGAAGCCGCCCAGCTGAGCGTAGACCTTGTCGGTAGAGCCGTCGGGCTTTTTCGAGATCGCCATCGGCGAGGGCGACGGGCTCATCGGCAGCGTCCAGGCGACCTCGTTGGTCTTGGTGTCGATCACGTACATCGCGTTCGCCGGCGGCTTGGCGCCTCGGCTGGCCCCGGCGAGGACGAACTTGCCGTCCGGGGTGACGTTGAGGTCGTGGACGCCGCCCTTGAGCGCGATGGTCTTCACGTTCTGAAGCGAGGCGGTGTCGATGACGTCGACGCCGCCGCTCGGCGCGGCCTTGATCTCGGGAAAATTGGACAGATCGTCCCAGGTCTGGGCGATCGCCACATAAATCCATCGGCCATCGGGAGTGAGGTCGATGAGGTTGGGGTTCCCGCTCAGCGGAATTCGCTTGGTCACCTGCAGGGTCTTGCCGTCGACGACGACCAGCGTCTTTTCGGCTTCTTCGCTGATGTAGATGCGGCTGCCGTCCGGCGAGACCGCAAGCCCATGGCTCGCCTCGATCCCCTTGATCTCGCCGACCACCTTGTTGGTCACGGGATCGATGATATGGATATTGTCCCCGGCGGAGTTCGACTGAATGACCCGCAGCTTGGCCTGCTGCGCGGCCGCCAGGGAAACCGCCGCCGTGCACAGAAGGACGCCAGCCACGGCAGCGAGACTTCCGCGAACGAGACTTCCGCGAACGAGACTTCCACGAAATGATTGTTTTTTCGTCATCTTCGTCATCCCTCTTTTCAACGACATATTACGCTCCCGAGGCATTGGTCAGGAGACACGTCCGTCATCAGGAGACAAGCCCGTTGCCCGCAGCTATTTCAGCTTCGCTCCGAGCACGAATTCTTTCAACGTCTGCCATTCCGGGTCGTTCTGGGAGCCGAACTGCTGGCCTCCGCCGTGATGGGGATCGCCGCCGGCCTGCTCGGCGAGCGGATGTACGAGCAGCTTGCTCCCCTCGTAGCCTGGCACGACCACGCGCTGGATCAGCTGGAAGTTCCGGCGCGATTGCTCCTCGTTCCAGGTGGCGCTTCCGGGCGTGAGCGGCACCAAATGCAGCGGCGCGTTGTTGATCGTATGGCAAACGACGCATCGCGTGTGGCCGGCGCGTTTGGCAAGGAAGATCGGTTCTACCTTGGCCTTGAAAAACTCGAAATCCAGCCCGGCAGACGGGGTGGACGCCGGTTGGCCTGTCAGCGAACCGGCCGCCAACACGGATGCGCACGCCACCGCGATCGCATAAGACGAGGCTTTCCTCACTCGGTGCATAGGAACCTCCCGTCAATTTATCTTTTTGGAAGCATGCAAGTTAGGCGTGAGCGCCATCAATTGTCAAGCTGCGGCGTCGTCCGCGTCCGCATCGAAGGGACTTTGTGTTTCACCAAAGAAAAACGCTTTTGGAGGGCTCGATCATACGCAAATGGGGTGTATACTCTTTGGCGCCGAAGGCCAAAGAGTCGATTCCGGCCAAGGGAGGAGAGACCGATGTTTAGCCATGGAAGTCGGATCCTAGCTGTGATTGCGGCCGCCGTGCCGTTTGCCAGCGTCCACTCAATTCAGGCGGCAGACTTTGCCGGCAGCGTTGCGGGAGTGGTCAAGAGTGCATCCGGGCAAGCGCTTCCCGGAGCGTATGTCAAATTGATCAATCCGGAGAGACGCCTGACGTTCATGGTCGTCAGCCAGGCGCAGGGCCGCTACACCATGAACAACCTGCCGCCGGGGAATTACACGGTGCAGGGTATCGGGAACGGCTTCCAGAGCAAGCCCACGCCGGTGGCTTTGACGGCCGACAAGCCGGCGACAGCCGACGTGTCGCTGACGGACAAGCAGGCGGAGGTGCCGAACGGATGGATTCGGAGCCCCGGGCGCGTCGCCGGCAACGAACTCGATCACGAGTTGCCGCCGCCGAACCTGCCGGAAGGGGCAGGCAAGGCGATCGTGGAAGCGAAGTGCGTCCAATGCCATTTCCTGCACCGGCCGACGCAGATGAGATGGTCCCACGACAATTGGGAGAAAAAGATCGCCTGGATGCGCGAACGCATCCATGAAAAGCGCGGGGCCGTCGATCTGACCGATGAGGAAGCAGAAGATCGTGGTGGATTATCTGGCGAAGAATTTCTCCGACACGACGCGCCGAAGGCCGATCCCAATGGCCGCTTGTCGAGAACCCCGCTGCAAGGCGCCGCCGCCCGATATATCGCGGTGGATTATGCGGTACCGAATTCGGACTCGGCGCTTCACGACATCACGGTGGATCCGCGGGGCATTGCCTGGGTGAACGAACTCAACCAGTACAAGCTCGGACGATTCGATCCGAAGACGTACGAGTTTACCGAGATTAGTCCGCCCCCCGGGCCGGCGAAACTCAGCACCCTCAATCACATGGGTCCGCCGGTGCGAGGCGTCGGGGACTCGATCTGGATGGCCGAGGTCGGCACCAACCGCCGCTGGTTGCAGTTCGACACCAAGTACCAGCAGTTCACCGCCTTCCGCGGCCGACTGATCTCAAGGGGCCAGATCACCGGCAACAGCATGCGAGCTCGACCCGAATGGGAAGATGGTCTGGTCGACCGCCGGCACCCGGATCGTCGGATTGAATATCGAAACCAAGCAGTTCGTCGCCTACGACATTCCTCACTTCGTCGAGACCAAGCAGAACCCGGGCGCTTACGGGATCGATGTCGCAGGCGATGGAAGGGTTTGGTTTGCCGAGCGGGAAGCGAACAAAATCGGCCGGCTCGACCCCGAGACGGGAAAAATCGACGAGTTCAAGACCCCCGGAGTGGACATTCCGCGCAGGATGGGAGCGGATTGGGAGGGCAATATCTGGGTCGGCTTCCATGAGACCAGCCAGCTCGTGAAGGTCGATCAGAAAACCGGCCAATGACCTACTACGCGCCTCCGACCCCGAACAATGGTGCGTATCACGTGGTCGCCGATGCGAAGCACAAGGTGATCTGGTTGACCGAACAGACGGCGGACAAAATCGCCCGCTTCGATCCCAAGACGGAAACGTGGACGGAGTTCTCGCTGCCGATCGCGGAGTCGGATGCGAGAAGGATCGAGATCGATCCGTCCAACCCGAACCGCATCTGGTGGTCGGGCGACACCTCGAGCCATCTGGGCTACATCGAGGTGCTCGACCAGTAGAATCGACACGTAAGGGGCAGTGGCGGAAGGCAGTGCGCGCCCCGAGTCTTCCGCCATGCCTTAGTCCGCGGCCTCATGCGCACGATGTAACCTGGATCATCTACGCACCCGACTGAAATCGGGTGCGTGGAATTTTCAATCCAGGTCTTCCGAATCCAAGTCTTCCGGTCGTGGCACTTACGGTTGCGGTATCCGCATTCGATCCACTGATCCGTTCGGGAATTCTGCCGCCGCGCCTCCTCGCGGGTGGCCGGACGTGCTTGCGCGGCGCGACCGGCGCTCGATCGGCATCCGCCTCGATCGCCTCCATGTCGTCGTCGGCAGGCCGAAGTGGCGGCCGAACCCATGGACCAGCACACGGGCGACGACCGGTCCGACCCGGTTCGAAATTTTTGGTCGCGCTGTTCGCCGCAACGCAAAATTTGAGCAGCCAGCCGGTTCGGCGGGCCAGTAACAAACTCGAAACCAAACATTGATACGCTCCGTTTACCAGATTTGACGACGGAGACCCGAGATGACGCGCCGGACACTGATCCCCACCGCATCCCTTGTGGTGGTAATTGCACTCGGGTCCGTCGTCGCCGACCGCCTCCTTGCGGCCGATCTGGACGTCGCGCCTTCGCTTGCCGCCCCAGGTCTTGCCGCCCCAGGCATGTATGTGATCAGCAGCGACGCGACCGCCATTTTCTTACCGCTCGTCGTCAACAAGTCGGTGGTGATCGATCTGACGAGTGACATCAAGGATGTGCTGGTCAGCAGCCCTGCGATCGTCAATGCCGTCGTGCGGACGAAACGGCGCGCCTATATCATTGGGGTGGCAGCCGGGCAGACGGATGTCTATTTCTTCGATGCCGTAGGTCGGCAGATCGGCGCGCTCAATATTGATGTGACGAACGACCCGACACCAGCCCCATTCGTGGGAGTATCAGAGCCCCAAATTGTGGTCACCGTCTTTCGCGGCCCGGACGGGGTTAACTGGTCCCTTCACTGCAACCCAGTCAACTGCACAGCGCCAGCAAACGCTCTGCCGGTGTTGCCGCCTGGATACACGGATACGACCATTCACAACAAATAGATCGGACGATCTGGCGTCGCCACCGCACGGGCTGTGATCATAGTCCGGGATCGCATTGCCGCGCGTCGACATGACTGGCCAGGGTAACCGTCGGTTCTGCACCCGCGACGACACCGCGGCCGCCGGCGCTTCGACACCGCCCAGCCGGAATGCCGCGGCCGGGCGGGGCCGCTCCTTCGGATTAGCGAACCTGGCATCCCAGCGGCGCGAATTTGCCTCCCGCCGCGGCCCTCCCCGGCGGTCGCCGGTCGGAGGCGGCACCCTATGGCGTTACGACTTAATTCACCTATTTGCCCCTAGTTAGTTTGTAGTCCGCGTTTCGTTTGCGTTAGAGGTATTCATGCGTGCCCACATCGCGCGGATCGCTTCCGTGCTCGTCATGATGGCGACTGCGCTGTCGCCCGCTTCGAACGCAGACGCAATTGATGAGACGCCATCCGGCGGCGGCGCCGGCGGTTCGATCTCTGTGATTCTCGACCGGGCGAGCATCGCCACGGTTCCCCAGGCCACCGCCACCATCGTGGTAGGCAACCCGCTGATCGCTGACGTGCGGATAGTGGCGCGCCGCGTAATGGTCGTGACGGGCAAGGGATACGGCACGACGAATCTGCTCGGGCTCGACCAAAACGGCCATAGGCTTTTCGAACGATTGGTGTCGGTGCGGGGTCCGGCCGAAAGCGTCATCGTCTATCGCGGCTCCGGGCGGGAATCATATAGCTGCACGACGTACTGCGAGCCACGGGTCACACTCGGCGATACGCCGGAGTTTTTCAATCTCGTCCTCGGTGAATCCGGCACCCGGGATGGGCGCATACAGCAGGACGCGCGTGCGCAGCTAGGCGGCGGAAACCTCACGCCCGGCGGGGTCGCCCCGCCGGTATTGGGCGGGGTCCCCCCGGTGCCGAGCGGGGTCGCCGCGGCGCCCGGCGCGTACGCCCTGCCGCCTGCCGTGTTTCTCCCGACGCCCGGCAGGTTCCGATAAGGCGGATTTGGGCCGCACCGGTGAATCGAGACTATTAACTGTCTGATAAGTCTAATTGCAATCTCAATAATTGCTCAGGGTGTTTGTTGGAATGTTAGTCGTATGTTAGTGCGCACGCTCGGAAGGGCCTCCGGGTCGCGAGGAAGTCAAGCGTATGAGAGTTGCGCAAGTTGCTGTTCTCGGTATTGCGATCGTGGCTGGCGGCATCGCGGCACTTCTTGCCTACCGTGCCCCGGAGCCGACCGCGGCTCCGCCGCCGCCCCCCGTTGCGATTGATACGGTAAAAATACTCGTCGCCGTGAGAGACATAAGCATCGGTCAAGTCGTATCCGCGCAGGATATGGATTGGCGAGACTGGCCGAGGGCATCGACAACCTCGCAAGATGTACTCGAGACCGTTCAACCGAACGCCAAAAGCCTGTTCGAGGGCGAAATGGCCCGGATACCAATTCAGTCCGGTTGGCCGGTGTGGGCGAGCAATCTCATCGACGCGAAACTCAAAATATCGAGTGCGGGATACATTGCGGCGAAACTGACTCCAGGAAAGCGGGCTGTCTCGGTCGAGATTGCGGCGGACACCGCGGCCGGCGGATCGATCCTTCCCAATGACCACGTCGATGTAATCCACACCTACAAGGATCGCTTGAGGGAAAAGATCACCGGCGTGGAGACGTATGTCAGCGATACGGTGCTGACGGATATCCCTGTGCTCGCCATCGACCAGACGTTTGAGGAAAAGCCGGGCGTGCAGACGCAACTCGGCAGGACCGCGACGCTCGAACTCGATCCGCTGGACGCGGAGGAACTCATGAGGGCGCGTATGGACGGAAAGATTTCGCTTTCCTTGCGTAGTCTGCGCCATGACGGCCCCGATGTTGTCACGCGCAACGGCAGTGTTGTTCCGGACGCGCGATCGCTCGAAAACGTCGTGAATGTCTGTCGTCCATTGCTGTGCGAACCCTACCGGTTTCGCAATGATTCCGGTATCTTTGAGGCCCCCCGAACCGCATCAAATTGACTAACTATAGGACGGCCCGAGCACCGGCTTTCGGCCGGGCATGAGATCAACTTGCCGCAATGCAGCAAGCCGGGGTCGGATTGCCCTTTCGGCCGCAGCGAAAATTCAACCTGAACGATCCGTCGCCGGCGCGCCTCGTCGCGAGCGTCCGTTCCCCCTCGCAGTACGACCGGCGCTCAATCGGCATCCGCCTCGATCGCCTCCATGTCGTCGGACAGGCCGAAATGATGGCCGATCTCACCGCTGCCGATAACCAGCAACGCCAAGGTGGAAAAGCCGGTGAGATTGCCGTCCGGTCGCTGTCCGGATGCTATCGGAACCCGCGCCGAAACCCCGCCGAAACCCCCGCCATCTTGCGCCTCGAGCCTGAATGCGGCATGTTTCAGCGTGGTTCCAGCGCGTGGTCACGGTCACGGGAACGCGGACAGTCGAACGATGGGAGGGTAGAACATGGCCAACAATCACTTTCCGACTGTTTTCGCCGCTCTGTTCGCTCTGGCTGCGCTGGCCGCTCCGGCAAATGCCGCTGAGCAGATCGCCGCGGTCTTGCACGGCATCGCACCGACCGGGGAGCGAGAGTTCGGCGCCAAGTTGCAAGTCTGCAATACATGCCACGGCGCGAAGGGCGTACCCCAAAATGCAACCATTCCGGTCATCTGGGGTCAGCAGGAAAATTATCTCGTAAAACAGCTGCATGACTTCCAGAGCGGAGATCGCAATTTCGAGGCCATGGCGTGGATGGCGTCGACTTTCTCGCCGTCAGAAATGGCATCCGCGGCGGCTTATTTCACGAAGAAGAGCTGGCCGGCGCGGTCCGCCGGCGCCGCCCCCACGTCGCCACCGGCCTTGGCGGCTGTATGCCAGGTTTGTCATCAGCAGAACTTCGTTGGCGGCTTGGCGGGGCCGCGGCTGGCCGGCCAAAGCCAGGAATATCTGGTCGAGGCGATGCGCCGCTTTGCCGAAGGTGAGCGGACCAACAATGCCGACATGATGAACCTTATGAAGGCGATTTCGCCCGCCGACCGAGAGGCGATGGCGCGTTACATCTCCAGCCTCTGATCGGCAGCAGCGGCTCGACCGCCACGAGGCAGTGAGGCGCCGCCCCGGCGGAGACCCGACGCGGCGACCCCGGCCTTTTACGGCGGGCGCACGTTGGCCGCGACGCGCTGCAGTCGATGGCAATGAATGTCGGCGTGCGACCGCGCAATGCCTCGAACGATCCGCAAATACAGGTCTCGAACAATTCCGCGGCGAGCCCGTTGATCATGGTGAGCTCCGCATCACCGAAGCCACCCCATGAATAATGCTCTGTCAGCCAGCGCCGATCCGGTTAAGCTGAAGCCATTGCGGTGCGTCAGACGCCCCATTGACGCCCCATGAAACCGCGTTGACACTTACACGATTTTACTGAAAACTATAAAGTTGTTTGGCGAAGACCTTCGGGCCAAGGTGCCGGTCCCTCGCAATGTGCGCGACGCAAAGGCCGGGCCGAGGCAAAGCTCAATCGGAAATTCGGGATCACTGGGAGGCAATCATGGATTCCAATGAGTCTGGCCGCAGGCGGTTCCTGAAGCAGGCTGCTGCACTGGCTGGTGTGGCCGCAGGTGCAGGCGCGGGGGCAGAATGGGCCGCGAGAGGCCAATCAGCCAAGTCCGAGTTACAAGGCAAGGATCCCGCCCAAGAAGCCCACGTCCACGGCGATCCCTCGCGCCGAGGGGTCAGAAGGAACATTAATCACATCACTTACTTCACTCCGCTTCAGGATTATGCGGGGATCATTACGCCGGCCCCGCTCCACTTCGTGCAATTGCACACCTCCTACCTGCCCGACATCGATCCGCAGCAACATCGCCTCACCATCCACGGCTTGGTGGATCGTCCTTTGAGTTTTACGCTGGACGAGTTGAAGCGGGCGCCGTCCGTATCCCGGATTCATTTCGTGGAGTGCCAGGCAAACGGCGCTCCCATGGGCCATGATAACGGCAACGAGAACATGGGGCTGCCGGTCCAGTATGTATGGGGGATGATGAGTTGCAGCGAATGGACCGGAGTTCCGCTTTCCGTGTTGTTGAACGAGTGCGGCCTGCAAAAAGAGGCGAGCTGGGTGGTTGCCGAAGGGGCGGAGGCTGGCAAGTGGTCTCATACCATTCCGCTGGGAAAGGCCATGGACGACGTTATCGTGGCCTACGGCCAGAATGGCGAGCCGCTGCGTCCTGAGCAGGGTTACCCGTTGCGGCTGGTGGTCCCCGGCTGGGAAGGGCTCAATAACGTGAAGTACCTGAAACACCTCAAGGTGGTGGACCACCATCTTGACCCTACCGGGGTCAATCATGCTTCCATCGTGAGAGCCGATCTGGGCGGCAAATCGCGCTGGTACCATTTTCAGTGGGGACCGAAATCCGTGATTACGCGGCCCTCCGCTGGACTGGAAATTCTCCGCAGGGGATATGTCCAGATTACCGGCTTGGCTTGGTCCGGCGGGGGTGCAGTCAGCAAGGTCGATGTATCCACGGACGGCGGCCGGAGTTGGAAGGAAGCGAAGCTTCACGCGCCGGTGCTTCCGAAGGCGCATACTCGGTTTACCTTTGACTGGGCTTGGGACGGAGAAGAGGCGGTGATTCAGTCTCGTTGCACCGATGACCAGGGTGACGTTCAGCCGTCGGTGGCGGAGTTGTATAAAAACTGGGGCATCAACGGCGAGGAGGCGAAAAAAGCCGTCCGCACTACTCATTTCAATGCCATGCAGCCCTGGAAAGTGGACCGCGATGGGAGTGTGCACAATGCGATGTTCTCTTAAACTACTCGTTCCAGTGATGATCCTGGCAGCCCCTGCGGCGGGGCTGGCGCAGTCGCAGCCCCAGCCGCCGCCGCGTATTAATTTGGGCACGCCGCTGAGCCAGGATGAAATCAAGAGCTTTGACTTCATGATCGGCCCAGAGGGAAAGGAGCTTCCTCCTGGGCATGGAACCCCCAAAGAAGGTGCCGCGATCTTTGCGAAGCGGTGCCAAGTATGCCACGGGCAGAATGGGCAAGGGGGCGTAGTCCGGAGATTGGTGTTGGGCAGTCCCGGCAACCCTCATCGCGGAATGATCAAAGAATCGGAAAAGTCCACTTTAAGCTACTACCCGTATCCGACGATCGTGTGGGACTATATCAACCGCGCGATGCCCGCCAGTAATCCAGGATCGCTCACCCCGGACGAAGTTTATTCGGTCGTCGCGTTTCTGTTCTATCAGAACGGCATCATCCAGGAGAGCGACGTCCTTGACGCCAAGACTCTGCCGAAGGTCGAAATGCCGAACCGGGATGGCTTCGTTCCGGTAGTGCCGGTGTATCCCCCGGATCCCAAGAAACCCAGTTGGTACTGAGCGAGCAGGCCGCGGGCATCTGGCTTGCCAGATGATCCGCGGCCAAGTTCAGCACAGCGGCGGAGCAACGACGACTTACGATGGCTTCGGCCAACGAGTGCTGCAAATCGGCACGACCACGAATTCTGCCCCTTCAATTGGTACATCGTCGCGAGCGGACGCGGCCTGCATGCGCGGTGCGACCGGCGCTCAATCGGCATCCGCTTCGATCGCCTCCATGTCGTCGTCGGACAGGCCGAAATGATGGCCGATCTCATGGACCAGCACATGGGCGACGACCGCGCCGAGCGACTCCTCATGGTCGCTCCAGTAGTCGAGGATCGGCCGGCGGTATAGCCAGATCATGTTGGGCATGTGGGTCGGCGCGCTTTCGGCGCGGAACGGCAGGCCGACGCCCTGGAACAGCCCCAGGAGATCGAACGGATCGTCGATGTTCATGTCGTCGAGCACTTCGTCGGTGGCGAAGTCCTCGATCCGGATCACGAGGTCTTCGCACAGGGTGCGAAACTTTTGCGGCAGGGCGCGATAGACTGCGGTCGCGAGGATTTCGAAATCGGCAAGCGACGGCGCCGTGACGGCGTGCCAGGCCAGCGGGTCGGCGATCGGGTTTTCGGGCATGGAATGATGCTCATCGCGTTTGTTTCTGAACCCGGGTTCATAGTGCGGGTCGCGCGGCTTCCGACAGGTCCATCCGTTTCGGCAGGCCGCTCCAACCAGTCAATAAGGTGAGAGGGCGCTCTTGTCGCGGTTGTTGAAGAAAATGTCGTGGGCTGCCGATTGGCGCGCTTCGGCGCGAGGATTTCGGCAGATGGATACGTCCTGCGGTTTCGCCAAGTCAGCCGGCGGACATCATCGGAAACGGTGTCGAATGGAGTCGAATGAGGCTGCCGGTTGACGTCGCCGCCGCAATGGGAAACCGTGGCGCACTCGAGCGAGGACAAGCCATGCGGATATGGATCATCGGGTTTGCGGCGTTCACCTTTGCAGCGGCCGGGATGGCCGGGCCCGCTCCGGCACAGGACGATCGGGCCCGCCCGCGCATTCAGCGCCGCGCGCCGCTGCGCATCGAGGTCCAGCCGTCGCGGCCGCCGGTCCGCAAATGCGCCGATTGGCATGTCATCGAGCACCGTTATACCGGCGATACCATCGTGCCGCGAACGCGGTGCTGGTGGGCGCCGCAATAAGACTCAACTGCGATAAATACGACCGGCATCGCCGCAGCTTCGCCATCATCGAGGCACGTGTATGGCAAAGGTGGATGGAGAGGAACGTCTGCAAAAGGAGTGTGTGTCGTGAGTCGTAAGCTGCTCTATCTGATGTTTGCTATGCTGGTCTCCGTGATCGTCGCGCTGCCCCAGGTCGCCGACGCCCGCGGCGGAGGTGGCCGCGGTGGCGGTGGAGGCCATGGCGGCGGCGGCCATGGGTTCGGAGGTGGTGGCCATGGCTTCCATTTCGGTGGCCACGGCTTCGGTGGCTTCCATGGCTTCGGTGGCCACAGGATCGCCTTCCGTGGCTTTGGTGGCCGCCACTTCTACGGTCACCGCGTTCACGGCTTTCACCGGTACGGTTATCGCCACTACGGTTACCGGCATTTCGGCTACCGCCACTACCGGCACGGATACTATCCGTATTACTACCATCGCGGCTGCTGGCGCTGGGTCCTCACCCGGTATGGCTTGCGGCATGTGAATGTCTGCTACCGCTGGCACCGCTGGTATTGATGACCGTGCGCAAAACAAGGCCCGCCACGAGGCGGGCCTTGTTCCATGTGGCCGGTTTTCTTGAGGATCGCCAGCGCTATCGCCATTCCCGTATGTCGACGAAACGACCGGCGATGGCGGCGGCTGCGGCCATGGCCGGCGACACCAGATGGGTGCGGCCCTTGTAGCCCTGGCGGCCCTCGAAATTGCGGTTCGACGTGGAGGCGCAACGCTCGCCGGGGGCTAGCTTGTCCGGGTTCATGGCGAGGCACATGGAGCAGCCGGGCTCGCGCCATTCGAATCCGGCCGCGAGGAAGATGCGGTCGAGCCCTTCGGCTTCTGCCTGCTCCTTGACCAGTCCGGAGCCTGGCACCACCATGGCGTTGACTTGGCTGTTGACGGTTCTGCCGGCGACCACGCCGGCGGCGGCCCGCAGGTCCTCGATCCGTCCATTGGTGCAGGAGCCGATGAACACACGGTTGATCGCGATGTCGGTGATCCTCTCGCCGCCCGCCAGGCCCATATAGGCGAGCGACGCGGTCGCGGCGATGCGTTTGTTCTCGTCGGCGATGTCGCCGGGCACCGGCACCCGCCCGGTCACCGACACGACCTGCTCCGGGCTGGTGCCCCAGGTCACCAACGGCGGCAGCTTCGCCGCGTCGAGCCGGATCTCGCGATCGAAACGCGCGCCGTCATCGGAACGCAGCGTGTCCCAATGGCGCCGCGCCGCGTCCCAGGCCTCGCCCTTGGGCGCCTTGGGACGTCCCTCGAGATAGGCATAGACCTTGTCGTCGGGGGCGATGAAGCCGGCCTTGGCGCCGGCTTCCACCGACATGTTGCACACGGTCATGCGCCCTTCCATCGACAGGGCGGAGACCGCGTCGCCGGCATATTCCAGCGCATAGCCGGTGCCGCCGGCGGTGCCGATCTCGCCGATGATGGCGAGGATGATGTCCTTCGCCGTGACCCCGTCCGGCAGCTTGCCGTCGACCACTGCGCGCATGTTCTTCGATTTCTTCTGGTAGAGCGTCTGGGTCGCGAGCACATGCTCCACTTCCGAGGTGCCGACGCCGTAGGCGAGCGCGCCGAAGGCGCCGTGGGTGGCGGTATGGCTGTCGCCGCAGACGAGCGTGGTCCCGGGCAGCGTGAAGCCCTGCTCCGGCCCGATGATATGGACGATGCCCTGGCGGCGATCGAATTCGTTGAAATATTCCAGGCCGAACAGCTTGGCGTTCTCGGCGAGATAGGCGATCTGCGCAGCGCTTTCCGGGTCCGGATTGGGCTTGGTGCGGTCGGTGGTGGGGACGTTGTGGTCGACCACCAAGAGCGTCTTGTCCGGTGCATGAACCTTGCGGCCGGCCAGCCGCAGCCCCTCGAAGGCCTGGGGGCTCGTGACCTCGTGGACCAGATGGCGATCGACATAGATGAGGCAGGTGCCGTCGGGCTGCTCGTCGACCAGATGATCTTCCCAGATTTTGTCGTAAAGGGTGCGCGGCGCGGCCATGAACGGTGATCCCTCGAATACGCAAGCGAACGGTGTCGGCTCAGCGGTGTCGGCCGCTTATTTAGTCGTTCGGGGCAGCAAGGGAAAGTGCCGACGCTGGCGCTGCAGCAGGCCGAGCCCTGGGGCGCGCGGAATCCATCAAGCGACTCGGACGAACACCTGCTGCTGTTCGCTGGACCGAGGAATCGGCGCGTAGCGCGGCCCGGGCGAGCGCAGCGACCCCGGGGCGGCCGTCCCGCATTTCCGCTGCGCTCCTATGCGGGCTACAGTCTTGCGGGCTACGGTCTCTTGCGGGCTACGCTCCTGCGAGCCGCAGCCCCCTCGCGAGGCGGCGGCGCGCACCACCGCGCGGATTACTCCGCGGCTTCGGTGGTTTCCGTCTGCCGTTCGGTCCGCTCGGTGATGCGGGCGGATTTGCCGCGCCGGTCGCGCAGGTAGTACAGCTTGGCGCGGCGGACCTTGCCGCGCCGCACCACATGGATGGAGTCGATCATCGGCGAGTACAGCGGAAACACGCGCTCGACGCCCTCGCCATAGGAGATCTTCCGCACCGTGAAGTTCTCGTTGAGGCCGGCGCCGGCGCGGCCGATGCAGACGCCTTCATAGGCCTGCACGCGGGTGCGGTCGCCTTCGACGACCTTCACATTGACGAGCACGGTGTCGCCCGGACCGAAATCCGGGATTTCCTTGCCGGCGGAAAGCTTCGCCATCTGCTCTTTTTCGAGCTGCTGGATCACGTTCATGGGATATCTCCGTCGGCGGCGCCGGATGGGGGTCGGACGGCAGGCCGCCTGTTCGGCGCCGCCTATACGACAAAGTCACGCCCTTGTCACCCTTCTGGTGGTGCCTTCTTTTGCGAATCACGGCCGGCCTCGTAGGCGGCCCACAGGTCGGGCCGCCGCGCGCGGGTGATTTGCAAGGCTTCGTCCCTTCGCCACGCCGCGACCTTGCCGTGGTCGCCCGAGATCAGCACCTCGGGGATGGCGCGGCCCTCCCACACCTGAGGCCGGGTGAATTGCGGGTATTCCAGGAGGCCGCCGGAGAAGCTCTCGTCCGCGCCCGATGCCTCGCTCCCCATGACGCCGGGGATCAGCCGCACGCAGGCGTCGATGACGGCCATGGCCGCGATCTCGCCGCCGGAGAGCACATAATCGCCGATCGAAACCTCTTCCAGGGCGCGCCCGGCGACGACCCGCTCGTCGATCCCCTCGAAGCGGCCGCACACGATGGCGACCCCCGGACCGCCCGCGAGCGCGCGCACCCGCGCCTGGGTCAACAGGCGGCCGCGCGGGCTCATCAGCAGGCGGGGGCGGCCGTCATCGGCGACCGCATCGATGGCGCGGGCGAGCACGTCCGGCTTCATCACCATGCCGGGGCCGCCGCCGGCGGGGGTGTCGTCGACCGCGCGGTGCTTGTCGGTGGCGTAGTCCCTGATATCGACGGCGGCGAGCGACCACAGGCCCTTGGCGCTCGCCTTGCCGGCGAGGCTGTCGCCCAGCGGTCCCGGGAACATGCCGGGAAAAATGGTGAGGACGGTGGCGCGCCACATGGGCTTAACCGTCGCCGGGCTGCGGTTCCCCGGCATCCGGCTCGATCTCGACAGGCGGATCGAGGACGATCCGCCCGGCGGCGATATCGACCTGCGGCACCACCGCCGCGGTGAAGGGCAGCAGCCTGGTTTCGCCGCCGCCTTGCGGCACGATCTCCAGGAGGTCGCCGGCGCCGAAATCATGGACGGCGATGACGGTGCCGATCGGACCGCCCTTGGCGTCTTCGGCCACGAGGCCGATCAGGTCGGCGTAGTAATACTCGTCCGGTGCGGGCGGCGGCAGGCGGTCGCGGGGGACGAACAGATCGACATTGCGCAGGCCCTCGGCGCCATTGCGGTCGGTCACGCCCTTGATCCGGGCGATGAAGAATCCCTTGGCGGGTCGCAGGGACTCGATCTCGATGCTGCGGCCGTCCGCGGCTTCGAGCGCACCATAGCGGCCGACCGCCCCGGCATCGCCGGTGAACGGCCACAGCCTGACCTCGCCGATCGTCCCGTGCGCAGCGCCGATGCGCGCCACGCAGATCCGCTTGCTCGCCCGCGCCGGCGCGGGCGAGCGGTCGGCATCCGCCGGCGCTTGCATTGCGGCAGGACCGTCGGCGCGCGCAGGCACATCCCTCCGCACGCGGGGAGGCCGTCGCGCGCGGCGCGACGGGAGGAGGTCAACGCTTGGCCGGAGCGCCCGGAGCCTTGGCGGCCGGAGCCTTGGGCGCGGGCGGGGCGGCCTTGGCGGCGGCTTCGGCGCGGGCCTTGCGCTCCTTGCGCGGGAGCGCCCGTTCCGGATTGTTGCGCGCCGGGCGTTTTCGCACGCCGGCCGCATCGAGGAAGCGCAGGATGCGGTCGGAGGGCGTCGCGCCCTTGGCGAGCCAGCCCTTCGCCTTCTCGATGTCGAATTTCAGCCGGTCGGTGTTCTCCTTCGGCAGCAGCGGATTGAAATAGCCGAGCCGCTCGATGAAGCGGCCGTCGCGCGGATAGCGGCTGTCGGCCACCACGATGTGATAGACCGGCCGCTTCTTGGTGCCGGCGCGGGCCATCCGGATTTTCAGAGACATTGGAAGTCCTTTCTGAACGTGTTCTTTGTCTCAACGTGTACTTTGCATGGGGTTGAATTCGACTATTTCTTCTTGCCGAAGCCGGGAAAGCCGCCGAGCCCGGGCAGGGGCCCCTTGGGAAGCCCGGGCAGCCCGCCGGGCGTCCCGGGAAAGGCCGGCGGCAACTTGGGCGCGCCGGGCAATCCGCCGGGCAGACCGCCGGGAATTCCGCCCGGCAAGGCGCCGGGAAGGCCGCCGGGCATTCCACCGGGCATTCGCTCGGCGAGCTTCGCCATTTCCTCCGGGCTCGGCATGCCGCCGCCCATGCCGAGCGCATTGGCGAGGCCGGCGAGCGGGCCGCGCTTGGCGCCGCCCATGGCCTTCATCATGTCGGCCATGCCCCGGTGCATCTTGAGGAGCTTGTTGACCTCCTCGACCTTGGAGCCGGAGCCGGCGGCGATGCGCTTCTTGCGGCTCGCCTTGAGCAAATCGGGGTTGCGCCGCTCCCTCGGCGTCATCGACAGGATGATCGCGACCTGGCGCTTGAGCAGGCCGTCGTCGAGATTGGCGGCGGCGATCTGGTTCTTCATCTTGGCGATGCCGGGGAGCATGCCCATCAGCCCGCCGAGGCCGCCCATCTTCTGCATCTGCTCGAGCTGCTCGCGCAGGTCGTTGAGGTCGAAGGCGCCCTTGCGCATGCGCTCGGCGGTGCGCATGGCCTTCTCGGTGTCGATGGTCGCCGCGGCCTTCTCGACCAGCGAGACGATGTCGCCCATGCCGAGAATGCGATCGGCGATCCGCGCGGGATGGAAGTCCTCCAGCGCATCGAGCTTTTCGCCGGTGCCCATCAGCTTGATCGGCTTGCCGGTCACCGCGCGCATGGAGAGCGCCGCGCCGCCGCGGCCGTCGCCGTCGACCCGGGTGAGCACGATGCCGGTCAGGCCGACCCGCTGGTCGAACGCGCGCGCCAGATTGACCGCGTCCTGGCCGGTCAGGCTGTCGGCGACGAGCAGGACCTCGTGGGGCCGCGCCGCGGCCTTCACCTCCGCCGCCTCGGCCATCATCGCCTCGTCGAGCGTGGTTCGGCCGGCGGTGTCGAGCATGACCACGTCATAGCCGCCGAGCCGGCCGGCCTCGATGGCGCGCCGCGCGATCTGCACCGGCGACTGTCCGGCCACGATCGGCAGGGTGTCGACGCCGACCTGCCGGCCGAGCACGGCAAGCTGCTCCATGGCCGCCGGGCGCCTGGTGTCGAGCGGAGGCCATCAGCGTCTTGCGCCGCATCTGCTCGTTGAGGCGCCGCGCGATCTTGGCGGTGGTGGTGGTCTTGCCGGAGCCCTGCAGGCCGACCATCATGATCGGCACCGGCGCCGGCGCATTGAGGTCGATCGGATCGGCGGTGGCGCCGAGCGTCTCGATGAGCTGGTCATGGACGATCTTGACGATCATCTGGCCGGGGGTGACCGACTTCACCACCTCGACCCCGACCGCGCGCTCGCGCAGCCGGTCGACGAAGCCGCGCACCACGTCGAGGGCGACGTCGGCCTCCAGCAACGCCCGGCGGACCTCCCGCGACGCCGCATCGACATCGGCCGCGGTGAGCGCGCCGCGCCGCGTCAACCGGTCGAGAATGCCGGACAGCTTGTCGGACAGGCCTTCGAACATCAATCAGCACCAATGAACGTCAAACAACAACGACGCCCGAGGGCGCATAGCGCTGTCGGGCGTTGACCTCCGGTCTCACGGGACCGGGCGGCAGGGTGAAGTACGGCTCTTTTCGCGAGCTGCCGGAGACTTAGGGCGGGGCAGTGGTGAAGTCAACCACGGCTCTGCTCCCTGATCCCGCTTGCGGGGAGAGGCGCTCGCGTACCCCTACGGCAATGTGTGAATACGACAGCTGCTTCCGAGGGGACCGGGTCGGGTACCTGCCTTATTCGAAACCGCGTCCCGAACTCGCCGAGCCAGCTTTCCTTCACCTCGGCCTCGATCCGCTCCAGGATGGAAACCACCCGGCCGACCCGGCCCGCCGGCACGTCGTGCGTGGCCCGGCTCTTTTGTTCCCTGGCGAAGAAATGGCAGGCCTCCACCAACTCGTCATGATTCGCGCCGGTGGCGATGATCTCGGCCACGACCGCGTCATCGATCGGATGCACCGCCGCGAGGATTTCATCACGGGTCAATTCCGACATGCCAATTGCCTCCCTTAGAACCGGCAACCGTCAACTTTCGCGCTGGAACGCTGTTCCGCCACGAGTATGCGGTAAGCCGTGCCGCCGCAAGACCCGAATGCAGCACCCTCGAATGCAACACCGGCGGACGCCAGCCCCGCATGCAGGACCCTGAATGAATCAGCCGCCGCCGGCATCTCGTCGCAACCCCATGGTCCGGTCCGCCGCCGCGGGCGCGTTTGCCGGCGCGGCTGGCTGGTTGCGCTCCCTGGTGTCGGCCCATCACGACGGGCCGGTGTCCGATCATTTCGACGGAACCCGGTTCCACGATCCCCATGGCGCGGCGCCTAAGGGCGCCTTCGCCATGCTGCGTTGGATGGCCTCCGGACGCGGCGAGAAATGGCCGGAATGGGCGCCGAGCCCGGTTGCCGACAACCCGCCCGCCCGGGTCGACGGCACGACGATCCGCATCGGCTTCGTCGGCCATGCGACGCTCCTCATCCAGACCGCGGGCCTCAACCTGCTGTTCGATCCGGTGTGGTCGCAACGCGCGTCGCCGGTCGGCTTTGCCGGGCCGAAGCGGGTCAACGATCCCGGCATCGCATTCGAGGCCTTGCCGCCGATCGATGCGGTGCTGGTGTCCCACGGCCATTACGATCACCTCGACGTGGCGACGCTGTCGCGCCTGGCCGCCGCCCACCGGCCGCGAGTCGATCACCCCGCTCGGCAATGACGCCGTGATGCGCGCCTACGATCCCGCCATCGCGGCGGAGGCATTCGACTGGCACCAAAGGGTCGCGCTCGCCCCCGATGTCGCCGTCACCCTGGTCCCGTTGCGGCACTGGTCGGCGCGCGGCCTGTTCGACCGCAACAAGACCCTGTGGGCGGGCTTCGTCGTGGAGACGCCGGGCGGCCGCATCTATCACGTGACCGATTCCGGCTATGGCGACGGCCTGAGATTCCGCGAGGCGCGCGAGCGCTATGGCCCGTTTCGCCTCGCCATCCTGCCGATCGGCGCCTATGAGCCGCGCTGGTTCATGTGCGATCAGCACATGAATCCGGAGGAGGCGGTGCGGGCATTTGCCGATTGCGGGGCGGAACTCGCCCTCGCCCATCATCACGGAACGTTCAAGCTCACCGACGAAGCCATCGACGCGCCGGCAATCGCGCTATCCCGCGCGCTCGAAGTCGCCGGGATCGACGCGCCGCGGTTCCGCGTGCTCCGGCCCGGACAGGCCTGGGAGATCGCAAACCTGGAAGATCGCGAACCTGGGAGATCGCAGGCAAGGTGATCGCAGGCCTTGGATCACTTGAGCGGGACGTAGACCTCGATCACCAGGTCGTCTTCCGGCGTCGACACCGGATCCTTCATGTACTGTTCGACGAACAGATCCTTGGCTTCGAGCTGCTTCTCGTCGAGATAATTGGTGATCGCCTCGTAAGTCGTGTCCATCGCATCATAGGAGCCGCGGTGGACGAATTTGAGGGCTTTTCCGGCCGGCGACTTGCCGACCGCGACGTCGCTGCCGGCCGGCAGGGTCGGCGTCTGCGCCACCGGAACCGCCGCCTGGTACTGGAAGCCGGTGTCGTCGGTCGCCGTGTAGATCGTCATCGGCGCTCCGGACGGCTTGAGGCCCTGCTTGGTCATCGTCGCGTAGACGGTCTTGAGGCTGCCGACGATGGTATCGAAGGCCGAATCCCACATGCCGGAGCCGGCGACATAGATGATGGTCTTTTCCACCAGCGTCACTTCCTCGCCGAACGGATCGTTCGAGGCGGCCGCGGGCGGAGTTGCCGAAGGCGGCGCCTGCGCGGATGCCGGCGACAGGATTGCAAAACTCACCGCCGCGGCTGCGACGACGGATAACCACCAAGTACGTGAAGGAATCATCGGTTTCTCCCCGGCATCGCTCCTCGGCGAAACCAGCAACAGACAGGCCGGCTGCAACCTCGATAATACACGATGCAGCGATCCGCTGGCGATTTATTCGCTGCATCCCTATAAGCGTGGCATCCCTATAAGCAGGGACAGTCGGCAAGATCGAGGCATGAACGCGCTCGCCAACCACTCCTTTATCAAAATGAACGGTCTCGGCAACGAGATCGTGGTGGTGGACATGCGCGCCGGGCCGCAGGCGATCACCGCCGCCGATGCCCGGGCCGCTGCCGTCGGCGGCGCCCTATGACCAGCTGATGGCGGTCTATCCGCCCCGGGCCGCCGGGACCGATGCCTTCGTGCGCATCTACAACAATGACGGCTCGGAAGCCGGCGCGTGCGGCAATGGGATGCGCTGCGTCGCCGATATCCTGTTCAAACAAAGCGGGAATTCCACCCTTACCGTGGAGACCCAAGCGGGCCTGCTGGCCTGCTTTCGCGGCCCGGCGCCGCTGACCTCCACGGTCGACATGGGGCAGCCCCGCTTCCAGTGGAACGAGATTCCGCTCGCCGAGGAGTTCCTCGACACCAGGGCGATCGAGTTGCAGGTCGGGCCGATCGACCATCCGATTTTGCATTCCCCCTCTGCGGTCAGCATGGGGAATCCTCACGCGGTTTTCTGGGTGGACGATGTGTCCGCCTATGATTTGGGCAAGATCGGTCCATTACTGGAGCGTCATCCGATCTTTCCGGACCGCGCCAATATTTCCCTCGCCCAGGTGGTCTCGCCGGACCGCATGATCGTGCGCACCTGGGAGCGCGGCGCCGGCCTCACCCGGGCCTGCGGCTCGGCCGCCTGCGCCGCCGCGGTCTGCGCCGTGCGCACCGGGCGGACCGGCCGCCGGGTCACGGTGACGCTCCCCGGCGGCGACCTCGCCATCGAATGGCGGGAGGCCGACGGCCATGTGCTGATGACCGGTCCGGTGGAATACGAGTTCGAGGGCCGGTTCGATCCAGCGCTGTTCGCAGCCGGCGCGGTCCCATGAGCGTCGACGTCCTCACCTTCGGCTGCCGCCTCAACACCTATGAATCCGAGGTGATCAGGCGCCATGCTGTCGCGGCCGGCCTCTCCGATGTCGTCGTCGTCAACACCTGCGCGGTGACGGCGGAGGCCGAGCGCCAGGCGCGGCAGGCGATCCGCAAGGCCAAGCGCGAGCGGCCGCAGGCGCGCATCATCGTCACGGGCTGCGCGGCGCAGACCGGCCCCGGCCGTTTCGCCGCGATGGCCGAGGTCGACCGCGTCATCGGCAATGACGACAAGATCGCGGGCGAGGCCTGGATCGCGGCGCGCGAGGCGTTGGCGCGGCCGCCCGATTTCGGCATCGGCGGCGAGCAGAAGATCGTCGTCAACGACATCATGTCGGTGAAGCAGACCGCCGCGCACCTGATCGAAGGGCTGGACGGCAGGAGCCGCGCCTATGTCCAGGTGCAGAACGGCTGCGACCACCGCTGCACCTTCTGCATCATTCCGTTCGGGCGCGGCCATTCGCGCTCGGTGCCGATGGGCGAAGTGGTGGCCCAGGTGCGCCGCCTCGCCGACAACGGCTATCGCGAAGTGGTCCTCACCGGCGTCGATCTCACGAGCTACGGCGCCGACCTGCCGGGCACCCCGAAGCTCGGCACCCTGGTGCGGCAGATCCTGCGCCATGTCGGCGCCCTGGCGCGGCTGCGGCTGTCCTCGCTCGATTGCATCGAGATCGACGACGGGCTGCTGGCGGCGTTCGCCGAGGAGCAGCGCCTGATGCCGCATCTGCATCTCTCGCTGCAGGCCGGCGACGACATGATCCTCAAGCGCATGAAGCGCCGCCATTCGCGCGCCGCCGCGGTGGCGCTGTGCGAGCGGCTGCGCCCGGCTGCGCCCGGGCATGGTGTTCGGCGCCGACCTGATCGCCGGCTTTCCCACCGAGACCGAGGCGATGTTTGCGCGTTCGCTCGACCTCGTCGCCGATTGCGGGCTCACCTACCTGCACGTGTTTCCCTATTCGCCGCGGCCGGGAACGCCGGCGGCGCGGATGCCCCAGGTCGCCCGCGACGTCGCCAAGGACCGCGCCCGGCGCCTGCGCGAGGCGGGCGCGGCGGCGCTGCGCCGTCATCTCGACGGCGAGGTCGGTGCGCGTCGCCTCGTGCTCACCGAGACCGGCGACAGCGGCCGCAGCGAGCATTTCACCCCGGTGCGGTTCGACCGCCCGGTGGAGCCCGGCATCGTCATCGATGCCGAGATGACCGGCCATGACGGCCGCCGCCTGATCGCGGCGTGAGGCGAAAGGAACGCGACATGGCGGACGCGAACACGGCAGACGACGGACGGAATCCGCACGTCGTCACCACGCTCGACCAGCTCGAGGCGCTCTACGACAAGCCGTTCGGGCCGTCGCTGGTCAAGGAGATCGACCACGTCAACGCGCATTACCGCGCCTTCATCGAGGCCGCGCCGTTTTTCGCGATGGCGACCTGCGGCGCGGACGGCCTCGACTGCTCGCCGCGCGGCGATCCGCCCGGCTTCGTGCGCGTGCGGGACGAAAAGACGCTGCTGATCCCCGACCGTCGCGGCAACAACCGCATCGACAGCCTGCGCAACCTGCTCGACGATCCCCGCGTCTCGCTGCTGTTCCTGATCCCGGGCTGCGGCGAAACCATCCGTGTGGTCGGGCACGCGGCGATCTCCACCGATCCCGCGCTGTGCCGCAGCTTTACGATCGACGGCAAGGCGCCGCGCTGCGTCGTCGTCGTCACGGTGGAGCGGGTCTACTACCAGTGCGCCAAGGCGATCGTGCGCTCCAAGCTGTGGGACCCGGCGACCCGGATCGAACGCGAGAGCCTGCCGACCCCCGGCACCATCCTCGCCGGCATCACCAAGGGCGCGATGGGCGGCCCCGAGCACGACCGCACCGCACCCGAGCGGCTCAAGGCGACGATTTATTAGACGCCCGATGCCGAAGGTTGCAGACCGTTCGGACAGATCATGCGCCGAACAAACGGATCGGGAGCGTGAGCCGGTTCAACGTGAGCTTATTGCGGGTCGAGCGGTCACCCGCCGCAACGGCGCACGGGGCTGCGTTCGCCCTGCTCTTGTTGTAGAATTTAAGCATGGACAAACAGCAAATCCTCGACCGTCTCCGGGAGAACGGGCACGCGGCGGCCGATGCGGTGTATGCCTTCTAAATCTCCCGATACCGGAGAGTAGCAAAGTTTCGTGCGCTGCAAGCCGGGCAACGCCCGGTGGGGAACTGCTCGGCAGTTAGCTGGGGGCCGTGTCGGCGCTCTCATCCTTGGGCACGGCGTGACCGTCGGGCGCGGCGGGTCCCATTGCACCGCCGAGCAGGGTTGCGAGGGGGCCGCTGTGGTTCGGGAACCCGGCCTCGTTGAGCAGCTGATCGATCACTGGTGCATTGGCCCGATAGGCCAAAAGACTGTCGACCAGCATGTCCATGCGGCCGCCCTTGCCGCCGCCGTTGAGCGAACCGCCGGGCAAGCCGCCGCCCATGTCGATGATTTTCACATCGCCGATATTCTGCAATGGCTTCACGGCCTCGGCCACCGCCAGCGGGATGACGCGCAGGCGCTCGCGCGCCACCTCGAAATCGATGACCTTGTCCGACATGGCGTTGCGCGCCTCGTTGAGCTTGCGCTGGCCATCGGCCTCGACCTGATAGGTCGTGGCCTGTCCTTCCGCCTTGATTTTCGCAGCGTCGGCTTCGGCCTGGGCAATGGTCCTGATCGCGCTGGCGCGGTTTTCTGCCGCTTCGCGTTCGGCCTGCGCCGAGATCGTGATCCGCGTCGCGTCCTGCTCCGCCGTCTTGCGCGCCGCAATCACCGCGGTCTGTTTGTCGCGTTCCGCGATGGCGACGTCGCGGGCGGTCTGCACAGATTCGGTCGCCGCCGTCGCCAGGGCGCGGGCCTGCTCCGCCTTGGCCCGGGCCTCGGATTCGGCGCGGCTCTGATCCGCAACCGCAATGGCACGCGCCTGGTCGGCCAGCTCGATGTCGCGCTGCTTACCGATGCGCAGCGTCTCGGCCGTCCGCTCGGCCTCGATCTGCTTCTGCTGGATCGCCAGATTGGCGTCGATACCGGCCGATTCCTGCACCTGCTTGGCGGCGGCCTGCCGCTCGGCGATGGACTGCTGGGCGGAGATTTTCGCCTCGGCTTCGGCACGGCTCGCCTCGGCTTCCTTGAGCGCCGCCGCGGCACGCGTCTCGGCCGTCTTGTTGGCGATATCGCGCTGCTGGGAGAGTTCGGCGTCTTTTTTCAGGCGCAGTATCTCCAGCGTTTTCTGCGTCGCGTCGAGGTCCTGCTGGGCGATGGCCACTTCGGCATTGCGTACTGTCTGGTTGCGCTCCTGGCGCTTGGCCTCGACGATTTTCGTCAGCGCCGCCAGGCCTTCGGCGTCGAAGGCATTGTTCGGGTTGAAAAACTTGGTGTCGGTCTGGTCGAGCTTGGTGAGCGAAGCACTTTCCAGCTCGAGGCCGTTGAGTTCGAGATCGGTGGCGACGGCGGCCTGCACCGCCTTGACGAAATCGGATCGCTTCTCCTGAAGGTCAGCGAGCGACATAGTGGCGGCAACTGAGCGTAGCGCATCGACGAATTTCGCTTCCACCAGTTCGCGCAGCTGAGCCACATCGTTGGTGCGTTCGCCCAGCGTCTGCGCCGCCAGGGCGATCGAGGACGAATCCGGCTTGACGCGAACATAGAACTCGACCCCGATGTCGACCCGCATGCGGTCCTTGGTGATCATGGCGTCCTGGGAATCGCGGTGAACGTCGAGGCGGAGCGTCTGCAGATTGACCCAGGCAACGCTCTGGAAAATCGGCAGGACCACCGAGCCGCCGTCGACTACCACCTTCTGGCCGCCGAATCCGGTTCGCACATAGGCGCGGTCCTTCTCGGCACGGTGATAGAGTCGCCCGATGATCATGCCGATGACCACGATGGCCACGAGAATGAGCGCGGCCGGAATGCCAAGTTGCAAAAGCAAATCCATGACGGAACTCCTCGAATGTGACGACTATTGGCTGTCGGCGTTCGCCTTCGGCATGAGCCCGAAGGCGAAGCTGGCTTAAAAATCGCAGTTAGACTACTCCCGCGAGGACGCGAGGCGACCTTCGGCCGCGATGACGCTGTATTCGCCGCCGACCTTGTCGACGATCAGGATGCTGGCGCCCTCCGGGATTGAGAGACCGGCAGCGCCGGGGGCGACGCGCGGGAAGTGCCAGTTCCCGTACTTGTCTTGGACCTTGGCCCGTGCGGAGGCGCCTTCCACCACCGGACCCAGGGTGACGATCCCGACCCGGCCGATCAGGTCCTCATCGTTAATCGCGTAGGTTTCGTCGCGCGGGATGACCCAGGACACAAGCCGGCTGGTCCACCGCGTGCCGGGGATCGCTGCCGCTATGGCGAGGCCGACCGCGATCGCGGTCGGCAGAGGCGCGAACAGATGCATCGCGAAAATCTGCACCACCATGCCGACGATCGTGAAGCAGGCAATGGCGGCCATCATCAGGACCAAAAGCGGCACCCGGCCGGCATTCAGCCAATCGAATGCGGTGGCGAATGGTCCGTCCGGCCCATGCACGATGCCGCCGTTCGAGGTGGAATCCGGGGCGTGGGATTCGATACCGTGGTGCAGGCCGGCCTCCACATGGACACCGTGCAGGCCGAACACCGAATCCAGCAGGGTCGACGCCGAGGTGCCGAACAACGTGCTGGCGGTTTCGATCACCAACAATCCGATCATGACCAGGGCGGCGATCGAAAACGGCTGGAATTCCGGCGATGCCAAAAACGACCACATCGAACGCTCCCATTTAGGCGTTCCGTCCAGACTTGAGCCGCGCCAGACGCGACTTGACCTCGCGATCTCGCTCCAAGTCCGCCAGTTCGCCGAGCGCCTTCGAATCGGCCTTGGCAGGCGACGCCGGGACACCGGTGACTCGGGTCGTCGCCGCCTGGGCGCGGGCAATCTTGGTCATGGCGCCGGCCTGCTTGCTGCCCGCCGCCCGGCCATCCGGCGGCACGACATTGTCGGCCTGCGACGCAAGATAGTCCTTCCGGGTCTGTTCCGCTTCGCGCCGGCTGGCCGCGACGGCATCGACCGTTTGACCGAGCTGCGCGATCTTTTCATCGGTCTCGACGAGCAGCCGGTCAAGCACGCCGACCTGCGCCTCGATATCGATCTGGCGCGCGATGCCGACTTCGGCCAGATCGTCGCGGTTGGCATCGAGCGCGACGCGCACCCGCGCATCCAACTCGGCCGTTTCGCGCAGCAATTGCTGCCGGCGGGCATCGAGACGATGCCGTTCCGCCGTCGCCTTGCCAAGGTCGGTGCGGACCTCGTCGGCCGCGGCGTCGATCTCGCGGATCGCCTGCGCGATCACGGCTTCCGGGTTCACACCCTCGGCGGCATCAACTGCCAGATTGGTCATTCCGGCGATGACGCGTCCGATTCTCTTGAGTGCGCTTTCGGTGGCAGACATTGTCTCCTCCTGTTTTGTCAGGGTTGCGGCAGTCATTCCTTCGCCGGTGGAAACCATCAGTTCGAAGCCGTTCGGTCCTTTCAACAAGCGGGCGGGCGCGGGGTCGAGCCAACCCCGGCCATAGTCCTCGACCCGAAATGGCACGGTCACTCGGCCGCTCAGGGTGGCGATTGAAACTGATTCGATGCCTTTGATTGCATAGAGCTTTTCGTCCAGCGGCAACCCCTCGATGAGCTCGCCGCGGCGGCGGCGTACCCAATCCTTGAAGGCAAGGGTTACCGAACGCGCCGGCAGGCCGCTGACCGCCCGGGCGGCCTCATAGAAAGTGCGGTGCAACGCCACGAGATCGGCCGGATGACCGGCCGGCACCGACATGTCGAGCCAACCGAGCAACCGGGCATGGGCGCCGAGAATGAGATCGAGTGCGCCCGCAGACATAAGATCGGGGCGAAGCGTCAGCCGGCAATATCCGGGCGCGGGAGGGCGGATCATCAGACGTGACCACTAAAAGCACCGTTATGGTGCTTTCATATAAGGTACCGCATCAGTGCTTGTCAAGCCGGACACGTAAAAATGGCATGCCGCGCACGCGCGGCATAATTCGTCAGCACGATATTCCGAGGTTACAAGCTAGATCATGTCATTATATCAAATACTTGTCGTTCACCCTGCCCGCTCAGAAATCCGGCTTGTCCGCAGTCGGCAGATGCGCGTTCTTGTCGGAGAAATAGTTCCCCTCATAGTCGTGCTGCACATTTTCGGCGCAGACGCGCTCCTCCCAATATGAGTTTGCGTCGCGGCCATATGTGATGGTCGCCGACCAGGGCATGGTGAAGACGCCGGCGTCCTCCACGGTGAATTCGAGCTGCAGGCCCTTGCCCCTGTAATTGGGATCGATGGCGCCGCCGACGCGTGGCCATTCTTTTTCGGCCCGCTCCAGCGCTTCCTTGGTGGCCTCGTAGTCGAGGAGACGGTAGCGCTCGACCACGTGCAAGGCATGCGTATAAGGAGTGCCGAACCGGTCGACCATGCGGTATGGCCCGACCTTGATCCCCACCGTGTCGACGACCAGCGTGTCGCCTTCGTAATGGCCGACGGAATCGCCGTGCACGGATGGGATCACCGTTGCGGGATGAGCCTGGTTCAAGCGCACCTCGCGGAAGTCGTCATCGTGCGCATAGATGAGGGTGACCTTGTCCGGCTGCTGCAGCAGCCGGACGCTGAAGTTCCAGAAAATATACGGCAGCGGGTTCTGCAGGCACATGTTGTCCGGGTCCGGAAAAGCCAGGCCGGATGATGAGATTTCGCCGAACCTCTTGACCGCCTCCGCGGCCTCGGGCTTGAGAATCGGATTGGTGTAGTCGCCGACGATAAGATTGAAATTGCCCGCGCCGGAGGGCAGCCGGGCCTTGTTGCGCACGGGGCCCGGACCCGACAGCGGGGGCCCGAATCCGAGCGCCGGATGCGCCCAGGGGCCGGAAAAATCCGGAACCGATGCGGCGCCTCGCGTGCCGCTGCCGGCCGACTCGGCTGAGGGCGTCGTTGTTTGCCCAAGGGCAGGTGTCCCAACCGCTCCCGCCAGTGCGACAACCAAAACGGAATGCAGCCTCATGCGCCCCTCGCTCTCATGGTCGTGACCGTCATGACCGCACAACGCTACACCCTTTCCGCATGGGCCGGGAAGGGGCGCCGAGTGGCGTTTGATCGTCGCCGATCCAGAGCGGCGATTTTGACGCCGCCAGTTGGCGCACTGCAAGAATTGTGGTCGCCTTCGGTCTCGGCGCCCCGAGGAAAGGCGTGGAACTCTGTGGGGTACCGCGATCGGTTCTATTCACCGCCCGGATAATCAGGTAGTGTTCGGACCCATGATTTCATTCCAGATCCGACTGCTGGGACTTGAATCTTGGCCCCCCTTGGGCGGGGCGGCGATCCTTCGGTCAGCGCACCGGCGTTTCCACATCCGCCACGCGATCGGCGGCGTGTTTGCCTTCATTGCCGTGACAGGCTGTGGGTACGCCGTTTCACAGGAGCGTGCGCCGCAAACGATCTCGCATGGCGCCGGTCCGCCCCATTCTGGTTCGCCGGAGGGGAATGCTGGCGCATCACCTTCCGGTCCTTCCCATGAAACGCCTTCGGCGGCTGCCCCGGATGTTTCAGAAAAGCCCGCCGCCTCCTCCGTATCCGGCGACGAAGTGAAGGCGTACCTGTGGAGCGTGTATCAGCGCTCCCCCACAAAGGCGGATGGGCATGGAGATTTCACGTGGAAGGACGTCTCTGCTGCGGGGCGTGCCGGCCTTTCAGTGGAGGACTATGTGATTGGCGGCATAGATCCGGATTTTGCCGAGCTGTTGTTTGCCGCTGGACATGCGATGGATGCGGCCGGCGTCGAGTGGACGATTCTAAGCGGCTTTCGCGACGACTTCCGACAAAACCTGGCGGCGGGCCTCAAGGCCCGCGTAAATAATTCATTTCATGGAGGAAGCGAGGCAACTGGCGGATACGGCCATGGCTGCGCTGTCGATCTGGCGAGCGTCGACAGGCTTTCCGACGACAAGGTTTGGAACTGGGTGGATCGAAAGGGCCGTGAATTCGATCTCAATCGCCCACTGCGCGCAGCCGATCCCGCGCATACTCTGCCCATGGCAGGATGGCATGAAGTGGCGGCAATGCTGCGGAACAAGCGGCTTGGGACACCTGCCGAGGCTGACCCGGCGCCCCTCGGCAAGCTGGTTACCCTGGAGCAATACCTGTGTATCCGCCCTCTCCCCCCCGAGAATGCCGCCGCGGGAGCGCAAGTCGCGGAAAGCGGTCGCCATACGACCGCAAACTGGGCCGCCACTCATGTCCCGCGCCACGACACCAAGGGGAATGGCGCTCCTCGCAAGCCGAACAGCGTCCGTGACAATGAGACGAAGCAGTCGGCGGCGACAATGCGGGCCGCATCGAAGCGATGACGCTGGCGCGGAGCGCGTGCGGCCTTCGGCGGACTTGAGATCGGCGGCGAGAAATTTCGCGACCTTGGCCTCTCTACGGCTCGAGCCGGCAGCGAGTGTGCGCCCTGCCGATTTCGGCAGGTTGAACGCCAAAGCATCCTGGCTCGATCAGTGTGGACACGTTATCGTTGGACACGGCATATTGCCGCTTCGATGGAGGCGTGGAGGCCTCATGCCCCCCACGATATGCCGCCGTTCCGATTCTCGCCGTCACCGACTTCCGGCGAGGGCTTGTCGGCGTGGCGGTTCGGGCGCAGCGATCATTTAACGGGATTGCCACAAGGTTCGAGGAGCGATCATGGCTGGAAAAACGAATAGACGCGAGTTTGTCCAAGTCGCCGGACTGGCGGCGTCGGGACTGATGGCGGCCGCCGGTCCGCTGGCCGCCGCCGACCCTGAGCGAGACGCGCGCCCGGCATCGAGAACGATGGGTGCTCGCTTTCGCGAATTGATGAATGGCCCGGAGCCGCTGATTTGCGCCAATGCTTACGATGTCCTGACGGCTCGTTTGATCGAAGTTCATGGATTTAAGGGCGTGTTTGTCGGCAGCAGCGCCACCAACCAGGAATTGCTCGCGTTGCCGGACCAGGCCGTCGTCACGGTGTCCGAGATCATCGAGTATGACAGTGTCATCGCCGCAAACGTGGATATTCCGGTGGTGGCGGATGTGGACGATTTTGGCGCCACGCCACTGAATGTCTACCGCTTCGCGAAGCAGGCTGAACGAGGCGGCATCGCCTGCGCGGCCTTCGATGACCGAATGCCGCTCAACCGCGCCACCGCCTATTCGGTTCCGGGCGTCCTTCCCAAGGCTCGGATGATCGACAACATTCATGCCGCGGCCGACGCGCGCACGGATATGGTTCTTATCGCCCGCTGTCTTGCCCCGACTCCGAACAATTCCTACGCCGAGATGCTGGATCGGGCGGCCGCCTACGCCGAAGCCGGTGCCGACTGCGTGTGGATCGGGTTGCCGACCGCGCAGGACTACGTAAAGGCGGCCGAAATGATCAAGAAGCCGCTCTTTGCCGTGATCGGCGGCCCGAATTTCCCGGCAACTCCAGCCGCCATGAAGGCAGCCCGAGTCGCCGTGGGCCAGACCCCACCTGTGGTGAACATTGCATTGGGCGCCATCGACAAAGCCTTGGCCGAATTGCAAGCCACCGGACGAATGACCGAAGCTCAAAAAGGGGCTCTGGGCCGGGCGACCGTGGAGAAGGTCGAGCGAGTTGAAGAACTCAACGCGCGCTCGCGGAAGTATAATCTTCCCAGCGCCTCGGCTCCGGAACGCTAGCGAATTGATTCCATCAAACCGATTGGATCGGCGGGAGTGTAATCAGCCCGCCGACCTCATCCAGAGGAGCCGCGCGAAGCGCGGCGTCTCGAAGGATGGATGCTGGCACGATCTCGCCTGTGGCCGTCCTTCGAGACGCGCGCAAGAGCGCGCTCCTCTGGACGAGGTTGCCGATATCAACATGATTTCGAACCTCGGGCACGATGTACTGGAGCGGTGTGCACTCTGCCGAAAGCCCACAGATGCTCGAACAGGCTGGAATCGACGGCACCGGAAGACATACTGTCGTTTGCGCGGCGCCCCGGAATGAACGCGTGCATCGGCGGCGACCTGTCGCCGTCACCCTTCACCCGATTTTCACCTTCAGAAGTCCGGCTTCCCGGCGCGCGGTACGTCGGTGTCGCTGCGGTCGTAGTAATATTGATGGATGTTTTCGGCACAGACGTTTTCCGGCAAAACGTCAGGTCCCGGCACATAGGTCAGGGTCGCGGTCCACGGTGTCGTGAAGGCGCCCGCGTCTTCGACCGTCAGGTGGAGCTGCAGGAACTTGCCGCGGTGGTTGCTGAAGACATCGCCGTTGAACAGCCAATTCTCTTTTTTGTTCCTCTCGATCGCGTCCTTCACGTCGTCGTATTCGCGCAGCCGATAGCGTTCGACGATGTGCAACGCTTTTGTATAGGGCGTGCCGAAAAGGTCGATCATCGCATAGGGCCGATCGGTCTTGACGCCGACGGTGTCGATCACCAGCGTGTCGCCCTCATAGTGGCCGACCGAATCCCCGTACCAGGACGGAGTGACCGGCTCGGGATGACGGCCGTTCAGGCGCACGCGGCGCACGTCCGTGCTCGGGGCGGTGTAGATGAGCAGGACCGTGTCCGGCTGCTGAATGATCTGCACCAGGAATTGCTTGTAGATGAACGGCATCGGCATGGGCCAACATTGGTTCGAAGGGTTCCCGTAGACGATGCCCGCGATCGACATTTCGCCGAACTTCTTCACCACCTCCGCCGCCCAGGGCTGCAGGATCGGATTGGTGTACTCGCCCACCAGCCGGTCGTAGTCGCTCACCCCTTCCACGCCCGGAGGAAGGGGAGGAAGCGCCAGCGTGCCGGAATCGTCGCCGCGCTGCTGCGGCCAGCGCGACCTGTTCGTCACCGGGCCGGGACCCGATGCCGGCGGCTCGAACCAGGGAAAGGCCGGGTGCATCCAGACGCGGGTAAAGTCCGGGATCGATGCGGCGCCTTGCGTTGCGCTGCCGGCCGGCGCGGCCGCTGGCGCTTGCGCCAGGGCGGTTGTCGCAGCCGCCGTCGCCAATATGACGAATGCGAGGAAATTCCGGTGTCCGTTCATGCCGACCTGCCTTTCATAGCTTTCCGCGAGATCACCGAGGCCGCTCGCACGTTCGCTCCGATCGGGCGGCACGGCGAATTTTCGGGAATCGAGCCCCTGCGAGCCCTAGCGCAGCCGGACATATTTCCGAATCTTATGGGCGCCGACATCGGCGGCATAGATATTACCCATGGCGTCAGCCGCGATCCCCGATGCCGAAGTGCCGCGGTCGACAGTGTTCAGATCGGTCGGATCGGGAATAAAGGCGCGCAGCGAACCGTCAATGGCGCTGCCGACCACGATGCCGCGCAGCTCGCCGGGCTGCGGTCGCGCGGAGTCGTTGCGACGGGTCGACTCGTCCCGGAATGCGGCGCCGACATAAAGCGTATCGTCCGGCCCGACGAAGATCGAGCTCGGCTGGCCGAATTGATGCCAGGCGGTGATGAAATTGCCGTCCTGATCGAAAATCTGGATGCGGCTGTTGCGACGATCGGCAACATAGACACGGCCGAGCGAGCCGCCGACGAAAATGTCGTGCGGATCATCGAAATCGCCGGGAGCCGATCCTTTATGACCCCAGGTCTTGATGAACCGGCCATCCTTGGAAAACTTGAGGACACGGCCGTTATTTGACTTGTTCGGCGAATGGCCATCGGAGACGAAAATATCTCCATTGGGCGCCACCGCGACACCGGTCGGACGATCGAAAGTATCCGTGCCGCTGCCGCCGACGCCCATCTTGCCGAGCATCATCAGGACCTTGCCGTTCTGGTCGAGCTTGAGGACTTCCTGGCCGAGCACGACGCCGGCGGCATTGCGTGCCGGCATGCCGAGCACGGTGTCACTGTCATTGACATCGCTGACCCACAGATTGCCGTCCCGGTCCACCGTAAAGCCGTGCGGATAGCCGAACATGCCGGCGCCGAAAGCCTTGAGCAGCTTGCCGGAGGGATCGAACTGCAAGATCGGCGGGTTCGCCTCGCCGCGACCGATGCAGGTGGCGCTGCCGGGCGGCACGGTGTTGAAACAGCGATGGAAAATCCAGATGTTGCCGTCGCTGTGGACATGCACACGGATGACTTCGCCCCAGCGGCCGCCATTCATGCTCGGGGGCAAGGTCGGCCAGTCCTCGGCAAGGCGATAGGGATTGGGGAGGTCGGTCGGCTTGGGATATTGCGGCTGCTGGGCGCATGCAGCCGTTGCCAGGCCGGCCATGAGCATCCCGGCGAGAAAGACCATACCGGATCGCGCTGCAGACATCATAGCAAACCTCCGTGCAAGCAAGGCAACCATCGTGCCGCCATTGTAGCGCAAATTTTGCCGACATCGAGTCGGGCAACGGCTGCATGGCAGCCCGCTGATGCTGAAGAGCGCAGCGGAGGGGCGGCTGGCAACAGCCGCTCCTGCCGCGACCGATTCCTACCGTAGGTTGACCTGACGCGCTCTCGGCGTGGTCCGCACCGCTGCCTTTGACCCGGACATCACATCGCGCCGGGCCTCTCGCTTGAGCGCCTTTTTTGACGCTCGAGAAAATCGCCCATTGCCGCCGCTGGACATTGTGGCTGGCCTACCTATTCTCCCCGGAGCTTTCAAATCCGGAGGAAACGGCAGTGCTGAAATCAACGATAGGACTGGTTGTCGTGCTCCTGTGTTGCGCTTCTGCGTACTCCCAGCCGGCGCAGCGCGGCCAGACCAGCAGCATACGCGAGATCATTCCCGGCCATTACATCTTCAGTTCCGGCGATTTGAACAGCGGGATCATCGCGACCAGCGAGGGAGTGGTTGTATTCGATGCCCTGGATTCCGAGGCCGTAGCGCGGGCTGAACGAGAAGCGATTGCCGATACGATTCGACTGCCAGTTCGTTTCTTGGTCTCTTCGCCCTACCATAACCCATATTCAAAGGGGAACGCTGCCTACGCGGACGTATGGAAGATTGGACACGAGCTCTATCGAACCGACCTCGTTCGACAAATGGAGAGGGACAAAGCATCGCCGGAGGAGCAGAAAGCGAGGCTCCCCAATCAGACTTTCCGGGACCGGATCACGCTCTACCTCGGTGGCAAGGAAATCCAGGTTCTCTATCTGGGCCGTGCGCACACACGGGGCGACAGCATCATCTATGTTCCGCAGGACCGGATTGTTTATTTGAGCGAGGTCTTTTCCGCGGGCCAATTTCTATTCATGAACGATGGCTACGGCCTCGACTGGCTGAAGACCGTGGAGACGGCGGCAGGCCTCGATGCAGATATCTTCGTGCCGGGACATAGTCCCCTTCCCGCGGACCCCAAGCAAACCCGGGAAGAGTTTCTCCGTTATCGGCAAATGCTGGTGGATGTCCGTGACTCCGTTCAGCAAGCGATTACACGCGGCGTAACGGAGGACCAGGCTGTCGCCACGATCCAATGGCCGCAGTATGAAAAGCTGCGCGGCTATGAATCCCAGAGGCCAACGGTCATTCGGCGACTCTATCGGCAACTGACTGGCGCTCTCCCGTAACGTGGCGTTCGAAACTCGGTCGACCTTCACCGGGAACAGGTTGGTCGTCGAGCCAATCAGCGGGATCGGTGTGAGATCGGCAAATTGTCGGCCGAACGAGACAAGAAAATGATCCGACTCGCGCATCAGGGCCGGTCATGACGTCGCATGGAGGGCGTCGTCGCGGACGTCCGGGCCGTCATTCGGCGCCGTTCCATCCGCAGGCCGCGAGCCGCTCCCGCATGTGGGCCGGCACCGGGGCGATGACCCGCACCGGCGGCCTTGTTCTTGGAGATCGGCACGCTGATCTCGCGGGCATGGAGCTGCATGACGGGGCCGCCGAAGCGCGGCGCGGTGCCGTAGATGTTGTCGCCGACGATCGGCCATCCGCTCGCCGCGCAATGCACCCGGAGCTGATGGGTGCGCCCGGTCACCGGCGTGAGCGCCAGCCAGGCGAGCGGCCCGCGACCGGCCGTTGCCGTGGCGCCTTCGCCCACGCCTTGGCCCGCGCCTTCCCCCGCTGCGCCGCTCCGCCCCAGCACCTTCCAGGTGGTCACCGACGGCAGGCCCTTGGGGTCGGGCTTCATCCACCAGCCCCGGGTCTCGTCGAGCCGGCCCAGCGCCAGGTCGATGACGCCTTCGTCCCCGTCGGGGCGGCCGTCGACCACGGCCCAATAGGTCTTGGCGACCTTGCCGTGCTTGAACAGAAGCCCCAGATGAGCGAGCGCCTTGCGGTGCCGTCCGAGCACCAGGCATCCCGAGGTGTCCTTGTCGAGCCGGTGGGCGAGCGCGGGCGGGCGCGGCAGGCCGTAGCGCAGGGCGTCGAAATGGTCCTCGAGGCTGCCGCCGCCCTTCGGCCCGCGATGCACCGGCAGGCCTGCGGGCTTGTCGATGACCAGCATCAGGCCGTCGCGGTAGAGCACGCGGGCCAGCATCGCTTCCGGGCTCATCGCTCCGGGCGGCAAGGCTTCAAGCGAGGTGTCTTCAAGCGAGGTGCCTTTAAGTGACATGACGAAACGGGTATCACGGCAGCCGACATGAATGACAGCATCTCGCAGCCGGGCGAATCGGGAACGGGCGAAGCCCGGCAAAGCTGGTGGCGGCGGCTGCGCGGCGGGCTCGCGCGCACCTCGGCCTCGATCGCCACCGCGATCTCCGACCTCGTCTCCAAGCGCAAGCTCGATGCCGGCGTGCTCGAAGAACTCGAGGAGGTGCTGATCCGCGCCGATCTCGGCGTCGGCGCGGCCGCCCGCATCGCCGCCGCGGTCGGCGAGGGCCGCTACGACAAGACCGTGAGCGCCGACGAGGTCAAGGCGATCCTCGCCGCCGAGATCGAGAAGATTCTCGTCCCCGTCGCCAGCCGCTGGCGATCGATGCCGCCTGCAAGCCGTTCGTCATCCTGGTCGCCGGCGTCAACGGGTCCGGCAAGACCACGACCATCGGCAAGCTCGCGGCGCGGTTCTCGCGCGAAGGCCGCCGCGTCATGCTGGCGGCGGGCGACACCTTCCGCGCCGCCGCCATCGAGCAGCTCAAGATCTGGGGCGAGCGGACCGGAAGCCCGGTGATCGCCGGCGCCCAGGGCGCCGATGCCGCCGGGCCTCGCCTACGAGGCGCTGGCCGCGGCGCGCGCGCAGGCGATCGACGTGCTGATCGTCGACACCGCCGGCCGCCTGCAGAACAAGGCCGGGCTGATGGACGAGCTGCACAAGATCGTCCGCGTCATGAAGAAGCTCGATCCGGCGGCGCCCCATGCGGTGCTGCTCGTGCTCGACGCCACCGTCGGGCAGAACGCGCTGTCGCAGGTCGAGGAATTCTCCAAGGTCGCCGGCGTGACCGGGCTCGTCATGACCAAGCTCGACGGCACCGCGCGCGGCGGCATTCTCGCCGCGATCGCCGCCAAGTACCGGCCTGCCGGTGCATTTCATCGGGGTCGGCGAGGGCATCGACGATCTCGCGCCGTTCGCGGCGCGCGACTTCGCCCGCGCATTGGCCGGTTCGGGCGGGGACGGCGCTTCGTGAGACGGCGCGAGGGCCTTTACGAGGCGGAATGACACGAGACACGACGATCGTGCTGGGCTAAATCCATCCCATGACAGACAAGCCGAAGCTCAATCCCTTCCTCAAGCTCGCCCTCGACATCGGGCCGCTGCTGCTGTTCTTCGCCGGCAATTCGCGGTTCGGCATCTTCGGCGCCACGGCGGTGTTCATGGTGGCGGTCCTGGTCGCGCTCGCCATTTCCTATGCGCTGACGCGGCGCCTGCCGGTGATGACGGTGGTGTCGGCGGTCATCGTGCTCGTGTTCGGCGGCCTCGCCGCTGTGGTTGCACGACGAGACCTTCATCAAGCTCAAGCCGACCATCATCTACACGCTGTTCGGCGGCGCGCTGCTCGGCGGCTATCTGTTCGACAAGCCGCTGCTGGAGATCGTGTTCGATTCGGTGTTCCACATCACCGACGAGGGCTGGCGCAAGCTGACGCTGCGCTGGGCCGCGTTCTTCTTCGTGCTGGCCGTGCTCAACGAGGCGATCTGGCGCACCCAGTCGACCGATTTCTGGGTCAATGCCAAGGTGTTCGGCTTCACGCCGCTCACCTTCCTGTTCGGCGCGCTGCAGGTCCCGCTGCTGATGAAATACGCCATCGAGCCGGAGCCGGCGGCGCCCGCCAAGGATTCATGATCTAAGGAAATGCCGGTCGTTTCGGATCGTCACGAGGCCGCGAGCGCCTTCTCGATCTCGGGCTTCACCACCCGCTCGAGATTGTCCGGCGTGAGCGGTCCGACCAGCTTGTAGGCGATCCTGCCGTCGCGGCCGATGATGAAGGTCTCCGGCACGCCGTAGACGCCCCATTCGATCGCGGCGCGGCCGCTGGTGTCGGCGCCGGAGGCGGCAAACGGATTGCCGTAGCGGCCGAGGAAGCGCCGCGCATTGTCGGCCTGGTCCTTGTAGTTGATGCCGACGATGCGGATGCGCTTGTCGCCGGCGAGCCTCACCAGCAGCGGCGCCTCGTCGCGACAGGGCACGCACCAGGACGCCCAGACATTGAGGACGGTCACCGCGCTCTTGAAGTCCGCCGGCACGATGCCGGGCACCGGCTCGCCATTGCGCTCGAGCCCCGCCACGGCGGGCAGATCGGTCGCGGGCGCCTCGTGGCCGATCAGCGCCGAGGGAATGCGCGAGGGATCGCCGGCGCCGAGCCGGAAGAAGAACAGCGCCGCCA
The DNA here is from genome assembly GCA_963795865.1 of uncultured Alphaproteobacteria bacterium. Classification (GTDB taxonomy): domain Bacteria; phylum Pseudomonadota; class Alphaproteobacteria; order Rhizobiales; family Xanthobacteraceae; genus JAJPKK01. The sequence continues at coordinate 14,171 of CAWCJX010000022.1, read as the reverse complement.
GCGCCAGGAACATGCAACAGCGGCAGCAGCACCAGCAGGCGGCGTTTGCGGACGGGAGGGTTCTCGATCGACGGTCATGCCGGCTCCTTGACGCCGGACGGCCGTGGCTCGGCCGACCGCCGGGTGATGCCGCGGCGCTCGAGATCGGCCAGCGCGCGCCTTTGCGCGAGATAGTCGCCGGCCACCCAGGCGACGAGCAGGCCGACCACCGCGACGGCGACGAGCATAGGCGACGATGATGAAGCCGGCGTGCGGTCCGAGATCCATGGGGACAGCCTCTAGGCGCGTTCGGCCTGAGTCAGCAGCAAAGTGCGGACCCGCCGGCGCATGATCTCGTTGCGCATGGCGGCGAGATGCAGGGTGACGAACAAGAGCGTGAAGGCGAGCGGCCATGACGAACAGCGGAACCAGCAGGCTGGGGTCGATGGTCGGCCGGCCCATGCGGAACACCGAGGCCGGCTGGTGCAACGTGTTCCACCAGTCCACCGAGAACTTGATGATGGGCAGGTTGACGGCGCCGACCAGCGTCAGGATCGCGGCGGCACGGCCGGCGCGGGCGGGATCGTCGATGGTGCGCCACAGCGCGATCAGGCCGAGATACATCAGGAACAGCACCAGCACCGAGGTGAGCCGCGCGTCCCACACCCAATAGGTCCCCCACATCGGGCGGCCCCACAGCGAGCCGGTGACCAGGGCGAGGAAGGTGAAGGCGGCGCCCAGCGGCGCCGCGCATTTGGCGGCGACGTCGGCGAGCGGATGCCGCCACACCAGGGTGCCGAGCGCGGCCAGGCTCATCACCCCCCACACGAACGAGCTCAGCCAGGCGTTCGGCACGTGGATGTACATGATCTTGACCGTCGCGCCCTGCTGGTAATCGTCCGGAGCAAGAGTACGCGCCGCGCAGCCCGATCGCGAAGGCGAGCACCGTCGCGGCGATCAGCCACGGCAGCACCCGCTCGACGAGCGCGAGGAAGCGGGTCGGGATTGGCGAGGTCGATGAGAGCCATGCCGCAGTCTTAATCCGCGGGCGGCGCCCACGCAATGCGGCGTGTCGGCCGGGGCGTGTTCGCGCCGTCACTCCATGCCGTGGCGCAGCGTCGCTGCCGCGGCGAACGGCCCGATCACGGCGCTCATCAGCGTGAGCGCGCACAGGATCGTGAACGGGGTCGCGAACGGCACCGGCCCGCCCACCGCGGCATTGGTGGCGGCGACCCCGAAGATCAGCACCGGGATCGTCATCGGCAGCACCATCACCGGCAGCAGCAGGCCGCCGCGCCGCAGCGCGACCGCGAGCGCCGCACCGATGACGCCGATGAAGGTCAGCGCCGGCGTTCCGACCAGCAGGGTCAGCGCCGTGGCGCCGAGCGCCGCCGGTTCCAGGTTGAGGAACAGGCCGAGAACGGGCGACGCGATGACCAGCGGCAGGCCGGTCGTCACCCAATGCGCCAGAGCGCCTTGGTCACGACCACGATCTCCAGCGGCACCCGCCCCATCAGGATGAGGTCGAGCGAGCCGTCGTCGTGGTCGCTGGCGAACAGCCGGTCGAGGGTGAGCAGCGAGGCGAGCAGCGCGCCGAGCCACAGGATGGCCGGCCCGATGCGGCGCAGCAAGGCGAGGTCGGGCCCGATCGCGAACGGCACCAGGGTGACCACGGTGAGGAAGAACAGCACCCCGATCATGGCGCCGCCGCCGATGCGAATGGCAATCCGGGCATCGCGCGCGAACAGGGCGGCGAACGCCGTCATGGGCTCGCCAGCGCCTGGTTCCCAGCCGCAATTCCTGCGCATCCGTCGAGCCCGAGCGGCCCGTGGGTCGCGGCGACGATGATCCCGCCGCCGCCGAGATGCGTCCTGCATGAGCCGTCCGAGGCGCTCCTGGGAGGCGGCGTCGAGCGCGGTGGTCGGCTCGTCGAGCAGCCAGATCGGCCGCGGTACCGCCAGCATCCGCGCCAGCGACAGCCGCCGCCTTTGCCCGGCCGAGAGGTAACCGGCCGGCAGATCGGCCGAGTTCGCCGAGACCGACGGCTGTCGAGGCTGCGCTGCGCTGCCCCGTCCTGTCCGGGTCCCGCTCCGCCGTTGAGGAAACGCGCCCAGAAGGTGAGGTTTTCCATGACGGTAAGCGCCGGTTTCAGCGGGTCGAGATGGCCGACATAATGGGCCTGCTCGCCGACGCTGAGTTCGCCGTCGCCTCCGGTCAGCGCGACGGCGCCCTCGGCCGGGCGAATCAGTCCGGCGATGAGGCGCAGCAGCGAGCTCTTGCCGGCCCCATTGGCTCCGGTCAGCATCAGCGGATTTCCTCGACTGCAACGGCGAAATTGACCCCCGCGAAGACGCGCCGTCCGCCGCGGACGCAGCAGAGGTCGGTGCCCTTGAGCTCCATCACGACATTTCCGCGGACGGAGCCGGGCACGATGCCTGCCTCCTGCACAAGCATCATGCCGGGTATCCCGGCAGAGATCCGGCCGTCATCCCGGCCATCCCTTGTTTAAAACTTTGGTGCATGTGGTAGAATCCGTGAAAAGTCCTTATAACGCAGCGGTTAGACGCGGTTCGGGCGAACTCGCGCGCAGTTGCGCGCTACGCACGATCCGCGATCCCGTCAGATCGGCCGCTGCAACCGCCTTCCCCGCCCGCCGGAATGGAACCTCCCAGATGACCTCGCTCGACAGTTTCAAATGCGCCCGCACCCTCAAGGTCGGCACCAAGTCATATATCTATTACAGCCTTCCGGCGGCAGAGAAAAATGGCCTCAAGGGAATTTCCCGCCTGCCGTTCTCGATGAAGGTTCTGCTCGAAAATCTGTTGCGCAACGAAGACGGCCGCAGCGTCACCAAGGAGGATCTCCAGGCCTTCACCCAATGGCTCAAGACCAAGACCTCGGAGCGCGAGATCGCGTTTCGCCCGGCTCGCGTGCTGATGCAGGATTTCACCGGCGTTCCCGCCGTCGTCGACCTTGCTGCGATGCGGGATGCGATGAAACACCTCGGCGGCGATCCCAAGCGGATCAACCCGCTGGTGCCGGTCGATCTCGTCATCGACCATTCCGTCGCCATCACCTTCTTCGGCGACAAGGCGGCGTTCGGAAAGAACGTCGCGGAGGAATATAAGCAGAACGCGGAGCGCTACCGCTTCCTCAAATGGGCCCAGGGCTCGTTCGACGCCTTCCGGGTGGTGCCGCCCGGCACCGGCATCTGCCACCAGGTCAATCTCGAATATCTGTCGCAGACCGTGTTCACCAACAAGGGCACGGTGAAGGTCGAAGGCAAGCCGGTGACCGGGGAAATCGCCTATCCCGACACCGTGGTCGGCACCGACTCCCACACCACCATGGTCAACGGCCTCGCCGTGCTCGGCTGGGGCGTCGGCGGCATCGAGGCGGAGGCCGCCATGCTCGGCCAGCCCTATTCGATGGTGCTTGCCGGAGGTGATCGGCGTCAAGCTCGCCGGCAAGCTCAAGGAAGGCGTCACCGCGACCGATCTCGTGCTCACCGTCACCCAGATGCTGCGCAAGCGCGGCGTCGTCGGCAAGTTCGTCGAGTTCTTCGGCCCCGGCCTCGCCGGGCTGACGATCGCCGATCGCGCCACCCTCGGCAACATGTCGCCTGAATATGGCGCGACCTGCGGGTTCTTCCCGGTCGACGACGACACGCATCGACTATCTGCGCAACACGGCGCGGCCGGAGGCCCGCGTCGCCCTGGTCGCGGCCTATGCCAAGGCGCAGGGCATGTATCGCACCAAGAACACCCCGGACCCCGTCTTCACCGACGTGCTCAAGCTCGAACTCGTCTTCGGTCGAGCCGTCGCTGGCCGGCCCCAAGCGCCCGCAGGACCGCGTCGCGTTGAAGGACGTCAAGGCCGGGTTCGCCGTCGCGATGGACAAGGAGTTCGGCAAGGCCGCTTCCGCTGAAAAACGGGTGCCGGTCGAAGGCCGCAAGCACGATCTCGGCCATGGCGACGTGGTGATCGCGGCGATCACGTCATGCACCAATACCTCGAACCCGACGGTCATGGTGGGCGCGGGCCTGCTCGCCCGCAACGCCGTCGCCAAGGGCCTCACCGTCAAGCCGTGGGTCAAGACGTCGCTCGCGCCCGGCTCCCAGGTGGTCGGCGAGTATCTCGCCAAGTCCGGCCTGCAGAAGGATCTCGACAAGCTCGGCTTCAACCTGGTCGGTTATGGCTGCACCACCTGCATCGGCAATTCCGGGCCGCTGCCGCCGGAGATTTCCAAGACCATCAACGACCATGATCTCGTCGCCGCGGCGGTGCTGTCGGGCAATCGCAATTTCGAAGGCCGCGTCAACCAGGACGTCCGCGCCAACTATCTCGCCTCGCCGCCGCTGGTGGTCGCCTATGCCATCGCCGGCACGATGAATTTCGATTTCGCCAAGACCCCGCTCGGGGTCGACAAGGCCGGCAAGAAGGTCTTCCTCAAGGACATCTGGCCGTCGAGCCGCGACATCGCGGCGGTCATCAAGAAGACCGTCACCAAGCAGATGTTCGCCCGCAAATACGCCAACGTGTTCAAGGGCGATGCGAGCTGGAGCAAGATCGCGGTCAAGGGCGGCCTGACCTATGCGTGGGATCGCAAATCCACCTATGTGCAGAACCCGCCCTATTTCACCGGCATGCCGCGCGCGCCGGCGCCGCTCACCGACATCGTCGATGCGCGCGTGCTCGGCCTGTTCCTCGACTCGATCACCACCGATCACATCTCGCCGGCGGGATCGATCAAGGCCGCATCCCCGGCGGGCAAGTACCTGATCGATCACAAGGTCAAGCCGGCCGATTTCAATCAATACGGCACCAGGCGCGGCAATCACGAGGTGATGATGCGCGGCACCTTCGCCAATATCCGCATCAAGAACCAGATGGTCCCGGGCGTCGAGGGCGGCGTGACGATCCATTATCCGTCCCGCGAGCAGATGCCGATCTACGATGCCGCGATGCGATACAAGACCGAACGCGTACCGCTGGTGGTCTTTGCCGGCAAGGAATACGGCACCGGCTCGTCGCGCGACTGGGCCGCCAAGGGCACCATCCTGCTCGGCATTCGCGCGGTGGTGTGTCAGTCCTTCGAGCGCATCCACCGCTCCAATCTGATCGGCATGGGCGTCATTCCGCTGGTGTTCGAAGAGGGCGCCTCATGGCAGTCCCTCGGCCTCAAGGGCAATGAAATGGTGACGATCCGCGGCCTGCATGGCGACCTGAAGCCGCACCAGCGCATGATCGCCGAGATCGTCGGCGGCGACGGCACCCTCAAGCGCGTGCCGCTGATCTGCCGCATCGACACCCTGGACGAACTCGAATACTTCAAGAACGGCGGCATATTGCAGTACGTGCTGCGCCATCTGGCCGCCTGAGGCCGCGATCATTCCGCCATGCTGCGCCGCCGCGAAAATCGCGGCGGCGTTGTCATGAGCGGCTGCGCTCACCGCGAAGTGAGTGGCAGGTGAGCGCGCCGCGACGTAATGGAAGGCTGGAGCGGCCCTCCGATCAAGTCGGGCAGCGCGCAGAAGTCTTTGATCTAAAGCATGGCCTGATCCGAAAAGTCTGCAACTCTTCGCGATCACGGCTCAGGGGGCTGGCATCAGGGAGATCGGCATGACCAGGATGCTGTTTGGCGCGCTCGATGCGGCGTTGCTCGGGCGCCGCGACGCTGCTCGTCGGCGCCGCCGGCACGACCGTGCAGGCCGAGCCGCGCGCGGTCATCGAGCTGTTCACCAGCCAGGGCTGCTCGTCCTGCCCGGCGGCCGACAAGCTTCTTTCCGAACTGAAGAACGATCCGTCGCTGATCACGCTCAGCCTCCCGATCGATTATTGGGATTATCTCGGCTGGAAGGACACCCTGGCGAGCCCCGCCCACACCGCCCGTCAGAAGGCCTATTCCACCATGCGCGGCGACCGCGAGGTCTACACGCCCCAGGTCGTCGTCAACGGTCTCCTGCAGGCGCTCGGCAGCAACCGTGCCGACATCGAAAAATCGGTCACGCAGAGCCGCCGGGAGCCGCAGATATTGTCGGTGCCGGTCCGGCTTGCGGTCGACGAGGATCGCGTGACGGTCACCGTCCCCAAGGCCGAAGGCGAAGCCGTCGGCAGGCGACATCTGGCTCTGTGCGCTCAGCCGCGCGGTGCCGGTCGGCATCGGCCGCGGCGAGAACCGCGGCCGCACGATCACCTACACCAATGTGGTGCGGCGCTGGATCAGGCTCGGCCCGTGGTCGGGCAAGGGCGACAGCTTCAGCGTGCCGGTCGACGCCATCAAATCCGCCGGCGTCGACGCCGTCGCGGTCATCGTCCAGGGCGGCAGTGCCGACAAGCCGGGCCCGATGCTCGGCGCGTCGCTCGCGGCGTTGCACTGAACCGTTGCAGTCGGGGCTGTGCGCGCGTCTTCGCCTAAAATGGTCTGATCGAGGGCTTTCTTACTCCGCTCCCCTGCGGGCAGGGGAGGGTTGGGGAAGCGGCTCTCGGACGGGGGCCGACATTGCAAACGGCCAGTCCGGCCGGCGGCTCGAGTTCGGCATCATCATGGACTGCCTGACGAAACGCGGGATCGGCGCGGCACCGCAGCAACGTCGCGATTTATTTGACGGGCGCGCAAACGAGGCCCTTGCCGCAGGCATGGTTTCGGGGCGATCATGACATTCCCATGAAAGGAGGCGCCGCATGATGGGTCCCGGCGAAATCGATCCGAGCCAGCACCTGGGCGGCGAGCTTGCGGGCTTCGCGCCGCCCCCCGCCACCGCCCGCGTCACCTTCGACCGATGGGAGCTCAACCGCATCTTCGGTCTCTACGGACGTCAGGTCGCCGCCGGCGAATGGCGCGACTACGCGATCGATTTTCTCAAGGACCGCGCCGTCTTCTCGGTGTTCCGCCGCGCCTCGGAGCAGCCGATCTACCGTATCGAGAAAAATCCCCGCCTGGCGCGCCGGCAAGGCGCCTACAGCGTGATTTCCGCGACCGGCCTGATCGTGCGGCGCGGACCCGAGCTGGAACGCGTGCTGCGCGCCATCGACCGCTCGCTTTGGGTGGTGGCGAATTAGGCTTCGGAAAGGCTGCAGGCCTATCGAGATGTCGCGCCTGCGCCGAGCGCGCGCTGCATCAGCACGGTGCGGCTGGCGCCGGAGGCCAAATCAAAAATCGGGGGCCGATCGGGATAGGCCGGTCAAAAAAACGCGCCCCGGATTGCCGGGGCGCGCGTCGATCGGTTCGAGATGGTCCGGACTTCAGCGGCGGTCGCCGAACAGCCGCAGCAGCATCATGAACATGTTGATGAAGTCGAGATAGAGCGACAGCGCGCCCATCACCGCCTTGCGGCCGGCGACGGTGCCGTCATCCTGGACATCGTACATTTCCTTGATCTTCTGGGTGTCCCAGGCGGTCAGGCCGGCGAAGATCAGGACGCCGATCACCGACAGCGCCCAGTCGAGGCCGCTCGACTTGAGGAAGATGTTGACGAGGCTCGCGATGATGAGCCCGAACAGGCCCATGATCAGGAACGAGCCCATGGCATTGAGGCTGCGCGTGGTGGTGTAGCCATAAAGGCTCAGCGCGCCGAACGAGGCCGCCGAGATGAAGAACACCCGGGTGATCGAGGCATGGGTGTAGACCATGAAGATGGTCGCGAGCGACACCCCGAGCAGCCCGGCATAGACGAAGAACAACAGCCGCGCCGTCGAAGCCTCCAAGTGCTGGATGCGGAAGCTCAGGAAGAACACCAGGCCGAGCGGGGCAAGGACCAGCACCCACATCAGCGGGCTGCCGAACAGCGCCTGCCCGAACGGCGTCAATCCGGTGATCGACCCGGCCGCGTTGGTCACCACGGCCATCTGGTAGGTGAACCAGGCGACCACGCCGGTGAGGGCGACGCCGCTCGCCATGTAATTGTAGACGCGGATCATATGGGCGCGCAGACCCATATCGTAGGCGACCGCACGATCGGTCCCTACGCCGCGCAGGGTGGCATAGTTCCGGTCGAAATCCGACATTGGATGATCCTTTCGTTCGCCCGACATGGACCTGGGGCGCCAGGGGGCAGCGGCCGACGGGCCGCATGACCCGGATGCCGCGAATTTAGTGCTTGTCCGGGCGCTCGGGAAGATGGTTGCGAGGAATTAAGTTAGTGCGAAGGAGCGTCGTTTGGCCGCCGACAGGCTTAAAAGCGGGTAAAAACGCATGGTGCACCCCCTCCCCAAACAACCCTCCCCGGGGGCGGGTTGGGGAGGGGGCCCTTCGAGCGCCATCCGATTGGGCTCGAAACGATCGCACCCTAGGCCTTTTCCAGCGCGGCGGCGAGGTCGGCGGCGATGTCGTCGGGATGTTCGAGCCCGACCGAGAGCCGCACCAGCCCGTCGGTGATGCCGAGCTCGGCACGCGCCGGCGGCGTCAGGCGCTGGTGGGTCGTCGTCGCGGGATGGGTGACGAGGCTCTTGGCGTCGCCGAGATTGTTGGTGATGCGCACCAGCTTCAGGGCATTGAGGAAGCGGAAGGCGGCGGCCTTGCCGCCCTTGATCTCGAAGGCGATCAGGTTCGAGCCGCCGCGCATCTGCTTCTTGATGGTCGCGGCCTGCGGGTGGTCGGCGCGGCCCGGATAGATCAGCCGGGTGATCTTGGGATGGCCGGCGAGCAGGTCGGCGATCTTGCCGGCATTGGCGGTCTGGCGCTCGACCCGCAGCGGCAGCGTCTCCAGGCCCTTGAGCAGCACCCAGGCGTTGAACGGCGACATCGCCGGCCCGCTCTGGCGCAGCAGATTGTGGATGTGGTCCTGGATGAACTTCTCCGACGGCGAGAATGATGCCGCCGAGACAGCGGCCCTGGCCGTCGATGTGCTTGGTCGCGGAATAGACGACGCAATCGGCGCCGAGCGCGAGCGGCGACTGGAAGATCGGCGTCGCGAACACGTTGTCGACCACGAGCTTGGCCCCGGCGTCGTGGGCGATGGCGGCGATGGCGGCGATGTCGAGCACCTCCAGGGTCGGATTGGTCGGGCTTTCCAGGAAGAACACCTTGGTGTTGGGCCGCACCGCGCGACGCCAGTCGTCGAGATCGAGCCCGTTGACGAGGGTCGAGGCGACGCCGAACCGCGGCAGGAAGTCCTCCACCACCCAGCGGCACGAGCCGAACAGCGCCTTGGCGGCGACGACGTGATCGCCGGCCTTGACCTGCCCGATCACCGCATTGTGCACCGCCGCCATGCCGCTCGCGGTGGCGCGCGCGGACTCGGCGCCTTCGAACGCGGCCATGCGGGTTTCGAACATGTTGACGGTCGGATTGGAGAAGCGCGAATACAGATAGCCCGGCTCGGTGCCGATGAAGCGCGCCTCGCACTGCTCGGCGCTGTCGTAGACGAAGCCCTGGGTGAGAAACAGCGCCTCCGACGTTTCGCCGAACTGCGAGCGCAGCGTGCCGGCGTGGATCAGGCGGGTCTCGGGATGCAGGGTCTTGGGCTGGGATTGCGGAGTCCAGGGACGCGGACATGACGGCCTCCTTCGGCCAACAAAAAACCCGGCCGGGGGACAATCCCCATGGGCCGGGCACACGCGTCCCCGGCCTTTTAGCGACTTGTTTAACGTGGCTGCAAGCCGGCCGGCTCAAATGACCACGGGATAACGAAGCTCTTACGGCCGCGCCGCCTTTCCGTCAAGCCGGCCATCGGCTAGTGCTGACCGAACGCCGGATCGGTGGACGCACCGGCATTTCAGCCAGGATGCCGCGGCGGGACGAGGACAACGTGTCGCTGAGCTTGCGCGCCGACGACAAGGGCATCCTGCCCGATCGCATGATCTCGACCCTCATCGAGATCGGCGCGATCATCCCCGCCGCCGAGCCGGTCGAGGACCAGATCCAGCCCGCGAGCATCGACCTGCGGCTCGGCGAGGTCGCCTATCGGGTGCGGGCGAGCTTCCTGCCGGGGCCGGATTCGACCGTCGCCGAGCGCATCGACGACTTGAAGCTGCACGAAATCCCGCTCGGCGACGGCGCCGTGCTGGAGACCGGCTGCGTCTACATCGTGCCGCTGCTGGAAAGCCTCGCCTTGCCGGCCGACATCGCCGGCGCCGCCAATCCCAAAAGCTCGACCGGCCGGCTCGACGTCTTCACCCGCGTGATCGCCGACGCCACCCGCGGCTTCGACCGCATCAGGCCCGGCTATCACGGGCCGCTCTATGCCGAGATCAGCCCGCGCACCTTTCCGGTGCTGGTGCGCGAGGGCTCGCGCCTGTCGCAGATCAGGTTTCGCCACGGCCACGCGGTGCTCGCCGGTGCCGCGCTCGCCGCGCTGCATGAGCAGGAGCGGCTGGTCGATACCGCGGTGCCCGACCTGTCCGACGGCGTGCCGGTCGGCGTCGATCTCCGCGGCTTCGGCGCCGAGCGTTTCATCGGCTATCGCGCCAAGCGCCACACCGGCCTGATCGACGTCGACCGCCGCGCCAGCTACGACGTCGGCTGAGTTCTGGGAGCCGATCCGGGCGCGGCGCGACGAGAGCCTGATCCTCGACCCCGACGAGTTCTACATCCTGGCCTCGCGGGAGGCGGTGCAGGTGCCGCCCGACTATGCCGCCGAGATGGTGCCGTTCGATCCGCTGGTCGGCGAGTTCCGCGTGCACTATGCCGGCTTCTTCGATCCCGGCTTCGGCTATGCCGGGGCCGGCGGGCGCGGCGCCCGCGCCGTGCTCGAAGTGCGCTCGCGCGAGGTGCCGTTCATCCTCGAGCACGGCCAGATCGTCGGCCGCCTCGTCTACGAGAAGATGCTGGCGCGCCCCGACACGCTCTACGGCGAAGGCATCGGCTCCAACTACCAGGCGCAGAGCCTCAAGCTGTCGAAGCATTTCCGCAGCTAGCGTTGTGGTGGTTCATTCAGGTTCAGTGTCATGCCCCGCGAAAGCGGGGCATCCAGTAACCCCAGTGCCATCGGCAGAACTGATGCCCTGCCCAAATCGCAGTCACGTGGTTACTGGATCGCCCGGTCAAGCCGGGCGACGACAATAATGGGATTAAAACGTCGGAAGACTCCGCGCTGGATCATCCGCACGCCCTACGCGCTGCGGCCGCGATTGTACCCGCCGACCCGCTGCACTATTCTCGCCTCCGGGTTCCGCGCAGAAGGCCTTCGGTGGCCGCGGTGCTCGCTCGCCTGTCCCCTCACATCCCGCATCGGTGGCATCATGGCTGACGTTTCACGAGACATCGTAACCGACGCTCGCGCCGACCGGTACGCTGCGTGTCGCGATCAATTTCGGCAATACCGTGCTGGCCCAGAAGGACCCCGCGACCGGCGAGCCGCGCGGCGTCTCGGCGGCCTTGGCGCGCGAGCTCGCCAAGCGGCTCGGCGTGCCGATCTCCTTCGTCGGCTTCGACGCCGCCGGCAAGGTGACCGATGCGGTCAAGACCGGCGCGCTGGACATCTGCTTCCTCGCCATCGATCCCGTGCGCGCCGAGGGAATTTCCTTCACCGCCGCCTTACGTGGTGATCGAAGGCATCTATGTCGTGCCGCGGGACTCGGCGCTGCGCAGCGTCGAGGATGTCGACCGCGACGGCGTCCGCGTCGCAGTGGCGCGGGGCAGCGCCTACGACCTCTACCTCACCCGCGCCCTCGCGCGCGCCACCCTGCTGCGGCGGCCGAGCGGACCGGAATGCCTCGACATGTTCGTGGCCGACAAGCTCGAAGCCGCCGCCGGGGTGCGCCAGCCGATCGCCGCCTTCGCGCAATCGCGCGCCGACATGCGGCTCATTCCCGGGCGCTTCATGGCGATCGAGCAGGCAATGGGCACGCCCAGGGGCCGCGAGGCGAGGCGCGCCGTTCCTGCGTGCCTTCATCGAGGAGATGAAGGCCTCCGGCTTCGTCGCCCGCGAATTGCAGATCAGCGGCCAGGGCGAAGCCGCGGTGGCGCCGCCGGCGGCGTGACGCGCGCCGCGCTGCGGCTGCGCGCGATGCACCCTCGAGCGGCACGAATCATGGACCCTTGATCTTCGAACGCCAGCGCCGCATCGTCACCACCCATGTCGGCAGCCTTCCGCGCCCGCCGTCACTGTCGGCGAAGCTGCTCGCGCGCATGACCGGGCAGCCCTACGACCCCGAGGCGCTGGCGGACGAGCTGCACCGCGAGGCCGTCGATCGCGATCGTCGCCAAGCAGGCCGAACTCGCCATCGATGTCGTCAGCGACGGCGAATTCTCCAAGACCAGCTTCCAGTATTACGTGACCGACCGCCTCAGCGGCCTCGCGCCGATCACGCCTGAGCCGGGCGTGCGGGCCACCCGCGAGAACCGGGCGTTTCCCGGCTTCTACAAGGACGGCGCCCATTCGGGCACCCAGGCCACGCGCTACGCCTGCACCGGGCCGGTCGCCTATGTCGGCCATGCCCGGCTTGCGGCGGATATCGCGAACTTCAAGGCCGGCCTCGCCGGCGCGGCGCATGTCGACGCCTTCATGCCGTCGGTGTCGCCGTCGAGCTGCGTCGGCCTGATGGAAAACCGCCATTATGGGAGCGACGAGGAGCACCTCTACGCCGTGGCCGAGGCGCTGCGGCAGGAATATCTCGCCATCGTCGAGGCCGGCTTCATGCTGCAGATCGACGATCCGCGCCTCGCCATGCATTACATGCTGTCGCCCGGACGAGACGGTGGAGCAGGCGCGCGCCTGGGCGCGGCGGCGCATCGAGGCGCTCAACCATGCGCTGCGCGGCATCGCGCCGGAGCGGGTGCGCCATCACACCTGCTACGGCATCAACATGGGGCCGCGCACCAGCGACCTCGAGCTCAAACATCTCGCCGACCTCATCGTCACCATCCGCGCCGGCTACTATTCGTTCGAGATGGCCAACCCGCGCCACGAGCACGAATGGCGGGTGTGGGAGACCGTGAAGCTGCCCGAAGGCAAGGTGCTGGTGCCGGGATGCGTCACCCAGGCGGCCGTGGTGGTCGAGCATCCGGAACTGGTCGCCGAACGCATCGTCCGCCTCGCCGGCGTCGTCGGGCGCGAGCGCGTGATGGCGAGCACCGACTGCGGATTCGCCTCCACCCTGTCGGCGACGGAGCCGCCGGAGATCGAGCCGGAGATCGTGTGGGCCAAGCTCGCAAGCCTGGTCGAAGGCGCCCGCCTCGCCAGCAAGGCGCTGTGGGGGTAGGGGGCCGGTTCGGCTCGCCGGACCGACGCGGCCCAACCCGGCGACGCGATATGGCCCTCGATACGTTGTTCTGCTATTCGGTGAGCCGGCAGGGCTTGGAGGCCCTTCACCGCATCGACGACCAATTGACGTTCACAGCCCGGCTGTCAACTGGTATAGTTTCCCATGATCGCGACGGACTGGTCCGCCGCAGGATGCGTTTAGGCCGGAGGCAGGTGGTCGATGCCGACGTACGAATATATGTGCAAGAAGTGCGGGCCGTTCACACAGCAGCGAGCGATGGCGGAATGCGAGCTGCCGTCCGCCTGCCCGGAATGCGGCGCGCGTGCCCCCCGTGTCCTCCTGACTGCACCAGGCTGCCTCACCGCGTCGGCCGAAGCGCGTCAGGCCGGCGCAAAGTACGAGCGCAGCACCGACGGATTGCACGACCCGCCGCCATACTTGCGCGATCCTGTTGGATGGTCCAAGAAGCTGAGACGTGCCAAGGCGAGAGCGTCTCGGCCAGCCTGACTGATCTCACGTCGCGAGACCCGGCGAATTTCCCTCAAGCCGACCCGATTTTCTCGCTCGAGTCCATGGCACCCGTTGCGGCAGGCAAACTTCCCTCACTTCGGTGGGGGTTTTTTCGAGAGAGCAAAATAAGAATAATATCCTCAGACAAGAACAAGCTAACTTATTGATAACGCGGGCGTAGTTCAGTGGTAGAACGACAGCTTCCCAAGCTGTATGTCGTCGGTTCGATCCCGATCGCCCGCTCCATTCAAGATGTTGATATTGAAAATATAATTGCTTCTGACGAAGTCGCCCGTTGTCGGCACGGAGTGCCATGTCGGCACCATATCGGCACCGTGATGCAACGGCTGGTCACGCGCGCCGCGATCTTGATCAGGCGCTCGCCGAGCGTCGCGAACTCGCAACGGGCGGGCGGGTTCGTCTGTGGGATAGGCAAAGGCAATATCGCCGACTTCGCGGCGCATGTGACGCCGCGGTGCTGGTTCGGGTTCATGCCGGCGGAAGGGCGGGTTTACTTCATGCGGAAAGCGGATGGT